>JAQWOV010000023.1 GCA_029245675.1 Acidimicrobiales bacterium
CGGATTTGCTAGTTGTCGGGAACAGGGGACGCGGAGGATTCTCTGGATTAAGACTTGGATCAGTAAGCCAATCAATCTCTCATCACAGCCCTTGTCCACTAGTTATTGTTCGTACGGGATTAAACGAAGAGAATTAAAACCCTGATGAATAAAATTGCTGAATTTTCCTCACCTTTCGGAAATATGTTTATCGCTTTCAACAAATTAGGAATAACTGGAAGTGCTCTCACTCAAACAACATCGTTGAAACAGTTCTGTGAAAAAACTAAAGACTTCACTGGTGCCGGTTGTGAAAAAATCTCTTCTCTTCCCCAAAAATTACTGAAGGCTTTAACGCTTTGGAGTAAAGAACATGATGACTCGGGTCTAATTTTTGACTTTGGTAATAGCACTTCGTTTCAACAAGACGTTTGGAATGCATGTCTAACAATTCCCTTCGGCTCCACTCTTTCATACAGTGAGTTGGCGGCTTTGATAAAGAATCCCAAGGCAGTAAGAGCTGTTGGTTCTGCGCTAGGGGTGAATCCATTTCTAATACTTATTCCTTGTCATCGAGTAATAGGTAGTGATGGGAATCTAGGGGGCTATGCGAGTGGAATTAATCTAAAGTCATTTTTGCTGGAAGCAGAAGAGGCTAAATAACTCTCCCCCCGTCGTGGCAAGAACTCCTTTACTGCTGTAGACCTTTTTTATGGATAACGCCGAAGGAAACATCACAACAGAAATACAAGATCGAATTCTCCTTATGGGAATTAATCGTCCAGCAAAACTCAATGGATTTACTCCTCACATGATGGATCAACTGGTCGATGCCTACACCTTGCTTGATAATGATGATGACCTTTGGGTAGGTGTTTTATTTGCTCATGGAGATCATTTCACTGCAGGATTAGATCTGCCCAAGTTTTCTGAGCGTATGAAAAATAATGAGAGAGGTCGCGGCGAAGGTAAAACTGATCCAACCGCTTTGGGTAGACGCTGTAAAAAACCAATCATCTCTGCTGTTAAAGGAATAACTTTCACTCTTGGCATTGAACTCATGTTGGCTGGAGACATCGTGATTGCTGCTGACAATTGCCGCTTCTCACAACTCGAACCTCTTCGAGGTATTCACGCTACTGGAGGGGCAACCATACGGTTCGTTGAACGAGGTGGTTGGGGTAATGCGATGTATCACTTGTTGACGTCAGATGAATTTGACTCTGAAGAGGCCTATCGGATTGGACTGGTTCAAGAGATTGTTCCTGCAGGAACTGAAACTGATCGGGCAGTAGAGATCGCTGAAATTATTTGTGAAGGAGCGCCTTTGGCAGTTCAAGCCACAAAAGCTTCTTCGTTAATTTACGCCATGGAAGGTGAAGCTGCTTCTATTGCTGCTTTTGGCCCCAAACAAGCAGAACTGGCTTCTAGCGAGGATGCTGCTGAAGGTATTGCATCATTTATAGAACGCAGAAAGGGTAACTTTACTGGCAAGTAGTTTTAGTTTTTAACTGCTACTTGTCTGGCAACTAGTGTTATCTAGTGAACCGTCTGCCCAGATGGTTGCACATTTAAAAGTTCTTCTATCGATTAGACCTTCAATAAACGATCCAGTTAAGTTAGCCGACCTTAAGTTCGCTTGTAGAAATATTGCTGTGCTTAGATCTGCTTGAGTTAGGTCTACATGAGACAGGTTGGTCTCGAAAAATACTGCTCCAGGAGCGTTGACTTGAGAAAGTGTTGCAGCAGCAAGATTGGTGTGCGCTAAGGAAGCTCCGCCTAATTCTGCTCCAGTTAGATCTGCTCCAACCATCAAGGCTCCGTCAAGAATAGCGCCTGTCAGGTTGGCTCCACTTAAGTCGACTCCTGGAGCAATAACCGAAGCGAGGTCTTGTCCCGCAAAATTTGCCCCACTGCAGTCAGCATTAACCTCTAATACGCATGTTGAAATTGGCTCTGGTGTTTCTCCAATATCTGAAGTGTCGGTAGAAGACGTATCGGTTGCATCCGATGCGGTTTCGGAGGTTTCTACCTCCTCATCACCACCCCCACCACAAGCAGCAACCATCAAAGATGCAGAGACGAGTAAAGCGAGAAACAGTTTTTTTCTCATCTTATTTTCTTTAACGTTTATTGAGTTTTGATCAATATGGGAAAACATATTCAACTCCGTCAATTACAACTTTGATGCCAGCTTCGTCAACGAGAGCAGTTGCCTGCTGACCATTAGCATCAGTCACTTCAGTTGTAGTGCCGTCTTCCGAGATATTAGTTTGACCCCCATTACTTCCAGCCACACTAATAGAACCTGCGACTTTTGTTACCGTTGATGAACCTGTCACACCAGCGGCTGGGTCGTAGCTTCTAGTTCCTTCATCTGTTTCAACTGTGATAACTCCATCTGCACTCAACTGGGTAGTAGTGGTGTTGTTATCACCAAAATCAAGTTCCAATTTGAACTCTTCTTTGTCCCAAGTTGCTTGCTTTACACAATTCTGACATGCATCTCCTAGTGAGATCATCAAAATTTCTTCATCTTCTGAAACTTCGTTTTCATTGATGCCTAACGCGACTCCTGAAGCGTTGAATTCAATAACAGTGTCGTCTGCCAGAGTTACTACGTAGGTTCCATCAGCGTTTCTTTCGCTAGTTTGTGCATTGCCCTCAGCATCAATCACGTTCGTAGTGTTTGTTCTTGGGTTGTACTCATAGGTTGATCCGAAATCATCTGCTCCTACTATGTTCCCGTTTTTATCTACTCTCATGCTGTAAGTATCCCCAGAAGTGCTGGTATATGTGACTTGCCCTGTTTCTGGGAAATAACGGCCTATAGATCCGTCTTCAAATGTTTTTACTACTGAACCATCGTCACCCACAAGAGCAGTTTCCACTTCTCCATTTGGTCCTGTAATCACTACAGTTTTTCCGTCTGAAGAAGCACTTACTGACCAACCGTCACTAGATGACTCTACGTTTCTTCCGGTTTCATCTTCCATGCCTTTTGTTTGCACTCCAAATGGATCAATAAACGTGCTGCTGCCATCGAATCCAATAACTTGGCTTGACCCATCCGCATAATTAATGACGAGGTCCCCATCATCGTTGCGTATCGCGACATCTCGACTTCCATCAGGGTGGAGATGATCAAATGATCCATCTGGACGTTCCACCATCACCGAACCGTCACTGGAAGTGATAGTTCTAATGCCCTTAGCGTCAACAACTGTCTCAGAGGTGTAACCATTTGCATCTTCATATATTTCTCGTCCGTCTTCATAGGTGATGAAAGTACTTCCGTCCTCAAATTGAGTCATCCATCCTGTCGCATCTCCTTCACCTACAGCTATTGTGCTGGAAACTTCCCCAGAAGGATCTGTGTATTGATAACTTCCATCAGTTTGTTCAATGACTTGTGACCCATCAGAGTATTTCTCTACTCGTGAACCATCCGCTAAATAACTTTCTTCATACCAGTCACCATTTGGCCATGTAATTCTTACAGATCCATCATTTCCGATGACTTCAACTGTTCCATCTGAGTAGGTATATACGATTGTCCCATCTGCTCGTATCTCTTCAACGGGAGCTTCGTATACTTCGGTATTTCCATCAGGGTCAGTCCAAGAACTGAAACCGTCTTCACACCATCTAAAGATTCCTCCGTCATCATAAGTTTCAGTTGTGCATCGAGTTTCTGGATCATAGAGGACTTCAGGAGCTGTCCAGATTTCAGTGTTGCCGAATTCATCTGTCCATGAGCCTCCATATGTTCCATCTGGACACCACCAATCAGTGCTTCCATCCATATAGGTTGTTGTTTCACAGCCATCTTCACCGATTGTTGTCTCTCCTCGGTCCCACTCTTCATAGTAAGAATCGTCTTCACAATATTCGTACTGAAGATCCCAGCTACCGCCACGATCTACACAATCCTTCTCATTTCGAGCCGACCAAACTGAGCCATCATCCTCATAGCAGTAACCCGAGTCTTCTTCCTGTTCCCAAATTCCGTCACGAGCTAAACAATCCTCTACAGTCCGTGCCGACCAAGCCGAACCATCATCTTCAAAACAATATTCATAGTCGGAATCCCAAGTGCCGCCACGAGCTAAACAATCCGTCTCATTTCGAGCCGACCAAGCCGAACCATCATCCTCATAGCAGTAACCCCAGTCTTGTTCTTGTTCCCAAGTGCCACCACGGTCGAAACAATCCTCTACAGTCCGTGCTGACCAAGCCGAACCATCATCCTTATAGCAGTAACCCCAATCTTGTTCCTGATACCAACTGCCACCACGATCGAGACAGGCTGCTTCATCACGAGCCTCCCAGATGGAACCATCGTCTTGATAGCAGTAGCCCCAATCACCGTCTTGTTCCCAGATTCCACCGCGATCTAAACAGGTCGCTTTGTCACGTGCTGACCAAGCCGAACCATCATCCTCATAGCAGTAACCCCAATCTTGTTCCTGATACCAACTGCCACCACGATCGAGACAGGCTACTTCATCACGAGCTGACCAAATAGAACCATCGTCCTCGTAGCAGTATTGATATTCAGAATCCCATGCGCCACCGCGAGCTAAACAATCTGACTCATTTCGAGCCGACCAAATAGAACCATCATCCTCGTAGCAGTATTGATATTCAGAATCCCATGCGCCACCGCGAGCTAAACAATCTGACTCATTACTCGCTGATTCCAGAGACCCGTCGTCGTAATTGCACGATTCACCGTTCCATGCACCGCCATATTCCAAACAATCAGCTTCAGGATCCCACTCGGGATATTCGCACGATTCACCGTTCCAGACACCGCCATATTCCAAACAATCAGCTTCAGGATTCCATGTTGGATCGACACAACCCTCTTCTGGAGTCCAGTTATATTGGTATGCCGCACACTCTGTTTCATCTAACTCCCATGCTTCGACTGCTCCAGCAGGGGTTGTTAACAAGGCACTGAATGTGGCCAATATTGTCAAAATGACGAATGTTATACGGCGCAAATACATACAGAGTCTCCAGTTATAAACGTTTTTCTATGAGCAATTATTTGAAAAGCATACCGTAGAACTGTCTGTACTGTCTGATCGCCCCCCTAAACTCTTAGGAACAGATAACACGTACGGGATGTGGCGCAGCCTGGAAGCGCACCTGCTTTGGGAGCAGGGGGTCGGAGGTTCAAATCCTCTCATCCCGACCAACACTCACCTTAATAAGACGAGATGACTTTTTCATTTGATTGTTTTACATAACCTATGGAAAAGTATTAATTATGAAAAAAATTACCTCTCGTGAACAGTTCATTAAGATCGCTATCAGTTGCCTGGTACTGGCTTTATTTCTAAGCAGTTGTTCTAGCGAAGAAGCGACTACTACATCTACTGATTTTGAAACGAAGTCGCTGGAATCTGAAGCCGCACTAGCTGAATCTGAAGCCGCACTAGCTGAATCTGAAGCCGCACTAGCTGAATCTGAAGCCGCGCTAGCTGAATCTGAAGCCGCGCTAGCTGAACTATCTACAACGTCCACTACCGATCCACTGCGAGAAGAAAGGTATTGCGGTTTCATTTCTGATTGGTTAGAAGAAGCCCTTTTGAACGCCGAAGATTTGGAAGATTCTTTCTGGGCATGGAAAGGCAAAGATGATCTCACTGAGACTGAAACAACGATGTACCATAATGCATTAGAAATGAGCAATCATGCTTTCCATTTCGCTCCAACTTTGGATATTGCCTATTACTGGGACTGGTACCGTATTGCACAAAGAGAAGCACGAGGATTAATGGAATTAGAAGATGGGGTTTCTGCTCATCAACAGGGTCCGCTCTCGAATGCTTCGATGTATTCAGAACTCCTTGATGAAAATATTAAAGATGTCTGCGATTTAGTAGTTCCTGATTCAGGAGATCTGCTCAGCACAGATATCGAATTTAGAGGTTTTAACAGTATTCTCGATCCTGTTTTGACAGGCATTCCTCAAATGTGAGATTTATTAGGAGTAACGTAGGACTTCAAAGTAAGTCCGACAAGGGGGTCGGAGGTTCAAATCCTCTCATCCCGACCAGTTTTTTGGGAGGTAACCCAGCGTTATGAAGCACTTGATTGGCGGTATTGATTTCGGCGAAGGACCGCGCTGGCATAACGGGCGGCTTTGGTATTCGGATTTTCACCAAAGAACGGTTTACTCTGTCGATCTCAATGGCGAAAGAAATGTTGAGTTCACGTTAGATGACCAACCTTCTGGCCTTGGCTGGATGCCTGATGGTTCAATGCTTGTTGTTTCAATGATTAATCGGCAAGTTCTGCGTGTCAGTTCTGATGGGGTCTCTGTTCATGCCGACCTTTCAGGATTAGCTACTTGGCATTGCAACGACATGGTTGTTAACTCTAATGGTCACGCATATGTCGGAAATTTTGGTTTTGATCTTGACGGGCAAGGTGAGTTTTGCAAAACCGTGATAATTCATGTGACACCGGAAGGAGATGCTTCAGTAGGTGCTGATGGTTTGTCTTTTCCTAATGGTTCTGTAATCACTCCGGACGAGAAAACTTTAATAGTTGGTGAGACTTTCGGCGGTTGCTACACATCTTTTTCTATACATGAGGATGGTTCTCTTTCTGAACCATCTTTATGGGCCGAAGTTCAAGGAATGTTCCCTGATGGATGCACTATGGATTCTGAAGAGACAATCTGGTTTGCCGATGCTTCAACACCGCGTGTTGTACGCGTTGCTAAAGGCGGAAAAATTCTTGAGGAGGTAGAAACCCCTCAGGTTCCGTTCGCCTGCATGCTGGGTGGTGAGGATGGAAAAACTCTGTTTATTTTGACGGCTGATTCCTCAGGCCCTAACCAAGCTGGTTCCGGGAGCGGCAATATCTGGACGCATGAAGTCGACGCGTCACATGCAGGCCTACCCTAAGTTTTAACTCAAAGCTTTGATTGCCATTTCAGCTGACCGTAGGAATTGTTTTTTGTATTCTTCATCGCTGATACCGAGGAGAGCCCAATAGTGGTTGAGTCCCCTAGCTATAACAGCTGTCATTTGAGCTAACTCGTGAGGTGAAGCCGGCAATTCTTCATCTTGTGCCGCTCTTTCAAAAAGAGATTCTAATTCCACAGCGGTATCTGGGAGCCAACCACCTTTTGCTGCTGCATAATTTCCGTAAGAAAACATTGCATGTGAAAAATTCCGATGACTCACAAAAGTTTCACAAAGGCCTCTTAATGATTCCTCAAGGATTTGCATTCCTTTAGCTTTATCTATTTTTTCTTGATTTAATTTAAATCCCTCGCTCCTCATACGCATTGCAACTTCTTCAAATATTGCAGGCAACGCATCCGGAAAATGGTTATAAATACTAGGTACTGAACAGTCTGCTTCATCTGCGATCAACGGAATAGTCACGTCTGTAAAAATCTTCGAATCTAGAAGTCGGACCGTTGCTTCCAATATCGATTCATGCACTGCAAAGTACCGTTCCCCTCCTCTTTGTTGGCGCAGATCAATGCTTTCCTCAATAGGTTCTTTCATCTTGATGTTCCTAAGTCGTTACTATCTTCACTGATCTATTGAAAGACTCAGAAATATGTTCAAACAATTCTTTGTCTGTGAGGTAACCAAGAATCCAGGAACCAACTGCCCCACGACAAATGATCGCCATAATGGAAAACAGTTCTTCCGAAGAAATTGGAAGTCCAAGCTCTTCTGCAGCTTCTGAAACAGAAGGACGTAGGTGCTTCAAGGTATCGGAGTCCCATTTTCCAGCGGCTGCAGCTTGTGGAGCATAGGCATAGATTGCAGTAGAAGCATTCTTATTATTAAGAATTATTTGAGCGAACCCTTCTAAAAGAAAGTGCAGGTAGTCACGGCTTTTTAAGTTTCCTCGTTCAAGACCTCTTCCATTCGTTGCTTCATAGAATGTAAAAAAAGTCACTTCTATATAAATATCTTGAAGACCATCAGGAAAATGATTGTAAATAGTTGGAACTGAACATTTTGCATGTTGAGATATCATCGGAATTGTTAGATCAATGAACTCTGTGGCTTGAAGAAGTTCTCGTGCGGCTACAAGAATCTTTGAATGCATCGCTGAGTAGGTTTGCGCTGCTCTAAGTTTTCGACCATCTAGTGTCATTGAATCTCTTCCTTAATTTAAAACTAGCATTAAAACCTATTTTCTTCGTTCCCCGAGGAGAGAAAAATCAACGGGAAGGGTACGGTTTCACTGTGCAAGATTTCCCACAGGATTTAAAGAATGAGTTGAATCAAATCTTCTTGAGCGACCCGACTGCTAAGTCAATGGGCGTTACTAGTATTGATTGGGCTCCTGGTGAAGCTTCTGTGCGAAGCACGTTGACAGAAAGTTTCACCAATTTTCTTGGCGTTGGGCATGGTGGTTTTCTTTTCTCTCTTGGTGACATCGCTTTGTCTTTTGCTTCAAATAGTTACGGAAGGAAATCTTTAGCTATGAAAGTAGATGTCACTTACCATCGCGGGGTGCAAGTTGGAGACGAAGTTGTCGCCTCTGCTGCTGAGGTGAGTCGATCTCGACGTTTCGCGAGTTATCAAATTGATTTACATGTTGGCGACGAATTAGTTGCTTCTGCTACGGGCCTTACTTTCCGCACTGAAGATTGGCATCTTGGGGAAGAAGTTTGGCCTGAAGATTGGAAAAGAAAGTACTGATCGCCTTAATCTAGAGATTTTGGCATAGACGTCGTGCCTCATATATAGCTGCTGCAATATCCCGACTTGCCACAGAATCCCCTATTCGATGCAAGGTGAAGCCGTTTTTTGTTCTCGGCTGAGCTTTTCCGATTCGTAAAGCTTCTAAATCAGTTACCCCATCATTAACTGAACTTTCACGTAGTTCTTTGAAAAGTTCATCATTAGGGGAACTCCCATTTTCTACCACTACTAAATGTGTATCTCGATGAATTGTTGCTGATGTATATTCATTCCGGAAGACTGCTTGGATTTTAGTTTTATCGCGTTTTACTTCTATGAGTCGATGATCCGGAGTTAATTTCACTCCTTTTGTATAAAGCATTCCAAGATAAGCCGGACCAGTTGTAGCTGAAAGATCATGGCCAATCAAACGATCTGGGGTAATGATTTCTATGTCTTTAGCGCCATGTGATTGAAGATATTCAGCTACTGAAAGTGCCCTTTCTGAACCGTGATCATCAAATATTAAAACACTTTCCGGAATCTTTACCTCTCCTGATAAGACCTCAGAGGTAGTGGCAACAAGATCTTCTCCCCCGTTTAGTAGAGGCTTCTCTGGCCATCCTCCAGTCGCAGTAATCACCACATCAGGTTTTTCAGAAAGAATTTTTTCCGTTTCAGCGACTGTATTGAGTCTTAATTCAACTCCAAGTAATTGAATCTCTGACGTCAGCCATTGAGTAATTCCTAAAAGTTCAGATTGACGTTCACTCGCCCGAGCGGCTAAAACTACCTGTCCTCCTACTTGGCTTTGTGCTTCTAGCAGAAGCACATCATGCCCTCGTTCTGCACAAACTCTTGCCGATTCAAGTCCTGCTGGACCAGCACCAACGATTACGATTTTTTTACTCTTATCTTTTACCTTTGATACCAATTGAGGAACAAATGTTTCTCGCCCAGTTGAAGGGTTTTGGATACACGCTGCGTCTAAGCCTTGATGAAGTCGATTGATACATAATGAAGCTCCAACACACGTTCGGATTCTTTCTTCCTTTCCCTCTTTTATTTTTTTCACTATGTGCGGGTCGGCCATATGCGCCCGAGTCATACCGATCAGATCAACTGAAGCGCTTTCTATTGCGTAACGGGCAGAAGAAACATCTGTTATCCGTGTTGCGTGAAGAATTGGGATGTCTACCGTTTCTTTTATTGATGCTGCCAAAGGCAGGTACGGAGCAAGCGGAGTTCCAGAAGGTGGAATCGCTTTTGATAATCCTGCTTCAGTAGCCAACGAGGAACTCGCTATGTTCAAAAAATCAAGAAACTCACTCTCCGCTATCTTCTGAGCAATTTCTTTACTTTCTTCTGTGCTTAAACCACCTATTTGATCTTCATTGGCGATCATTCGAATCCCCAGCAGTAATTCCGCACCAACCGCTTCTCGTATCGCTTCTAGAATTTGAAAGGTAAAACGAAGGCGGTTGTCAATTGATCCGCCATATTCGTCGGTTCTTTTATTTACAAGTGGCGTCCAAAACTGATCAAGTAAATGGCTTGTGGCACATAGCTCTATTCCATCTAGTCCAGATTTTTCTGCACGTTTTGCTGCTGCTGCAAAATCAGATATGACTCGCTTTATGTCATGCTTGTCCATTTCCTTCGGCCAGCCCCTGTGCATTGGCTCACGAATTGAGGACGGGGCTATGGTCGGCAGCCAATCGCCATCATTTGAGACGTTACGTCTTCCCATATGCGTTATCTGACACATAATTGCGGTGCCGTGTGAATGTATACGTTCAGTCATTTCTGAGAGGGGTTCTATGATTCGATCTTGCCCGAAATTCAATTGTCCCCATAGGGAGGCAGAGTCCACAGAAACATTGCTTGATCCTCCGATCATGGTCAAGCCGATCCCACCTCGTGCTTTCTCTTCGTGGTAGGCGATATATCTTTCTGACGGTGTTCCATCAGTGTTGTATCCAGGGGCATGACTGCTTGAGAATATTCGGTTAGCCAATTTCACTTTCCCTATTTGGAAAGAGTCAAGCAGCGGATCTAAAGGTCTTGTCTTAACTACTTCATTTCCCATGAACTGTTTCTACTACTTCTGGATGTGCGCACTCTTATTGGCTGCTGCTGTTTAGATACGACTAGAGCCGACCCGTTCGGGTCGGCTCTAATTTTGTACCCCGTACGGGATTTGAACCCGTGCTACCAGAATGAGAATCTGGCGTCCTAGGCCGCTAGACGAACGGGGCTTAAACAATACAAAGAAAGGTTTCTTTGTAGATCTTCATCTTAGCGACAGTGTTTCTTGCCGCCTCTTGCTCGGAGGAGAGGACTCGAACCCCTAATAACTGGACCAGAACCAGTTGTGTTGCCAATTACACCACCTCCGAAAATTACCTTGAAGGCTCAGTAAGCGTAACGTGTATCTCCCATTAGCCACCACCATTACCTAGCATCTAGACGGCGGTAACCAAAAATACGCCCCAATCCAGCTGCCACTGTTTCCCTCATGAGGTGGCTAAAACCTGCTTTTCCAGAAGTTGGGGCAACAGTGGCTTCTAAACCGACTTCATCAGATATCTGCCGAAGCCGGAAAGTGTGATACGAGTCAGAAACAAGAACTACGGTTTCTATACCGAATCGGGAGGCTTGACGAGAAGTAGCTGCAAGTTCTTCATAGGTGCTTGAACCATCCACGATGACGATTAAATGTTCATCAGGGACGCCTTTTTCTCGTAAGTAGTCATAGCCAGCTTTTCCTTGGGTGAATAAATCTCCTGGTTGATTCGATCCAGTTGTAACTACCATCTGCACCAATCCTTGTTCGTAGAGGTCATAGGCCCGATCGAGTCGTGTAGCCAGAACTGGTGAAGGTTCTCCGTTGTATTGCGCTGCTCCTAGAACTACCGCAGCATCAGCACCTTGTGAAGAGTCGTCCGAGCCGGAAGCCATCCAAACCTGGAGGTACGTGATTCCAAAATAAATAAGACTTATAGCGATAAACCAAACAAGTACGATCGGCGTCCACCTTAAACTCCACTTAAGTGCCTTAATTAAGACAAGTGGCATGAAGCTCTCCTACAAACGGGATCGGGCCCGAGATATACGATTTAATACTTCTTCACGATCCATGCAAAGGGCCATGGTTTCAAATAATGGTGGACCCACAGTTCTTCCTGTTACTGCTACCCGAACAGGGGCTTGGGTTTTTCCAAGTTTTATTCCCAAATTTTCTCCAACCTTGGTAACAACTTCTTTGATTGCTTCCGTTTCCCATGTGCAATCAGTTAAAGCAGTAAACGTTCCCTCAAGTATTTCAGAGGCAAAAGGGGCTTTTACCATTGCCTTATGCCATGAATCTGGATCATCAACCGGTTCGTCTAAGAAGATGAAGTCAATAAAGCGAGGGAGATCGGACAAGGTTCGTAACTTTTCCTGCACTAAATCAACCATTGTTAAATATCGCCCTTCATCAAACTTGTCAGGTGGCCAAGGGGCTGCTTTGTCTTCAACCCATGGTTTTGCTCGTTCTACAAAATCGTTCTTTTTTAGTTCTCGCAAATGCGTGGCATTAACGAACTCAAGTTTCTTCAAGTCGAAAAAAGCTGCTGCTTTATTTACGTCTTCAATAGCGAATAATTGAACAATTTCTTCTAACGGCCTGACCTCTATATCGTCAGGTGGCCCCCAACCTAAAAGTGACAGATAATTGACCATGGCTTCAGGTAGATATCCACGGTCTCGATAATCTGCGATTGACACATCGTCTCGGCGTTTTGAGAGTTTTTTGCGTTGCTCATTTACTAAGAGGGGCAAGTGCGCATAGGTGGGTTGCGGCGCATCCATTGCTTGCAGCAGTAGTAAGACTTTAGGGACGCCGGAAAGAAGATCTTCGCCACGTATGGCATGTGTGATTCCCATGTCCGCATCATCAACAGCATTAGCTAGTAGGAACATTGGAGTTCCGTTTGAACGCCAAATAACAAAATCTTCTAGATCGTCTGTGGCGAAAGAGACGGAACCTCTTACGACGTCTTCGAATTCTATAACTTCATTTTTCGGCATTCTAAAGCGAACGGCTAACCCGTCTCTTATTTGATTCCCTTTAACTAGTTCGTTGTCTCCATCACAGAGATAGGCAAGTTCTCTGTCTAGAAGATCTTGAACGACTTCACGATGCCTTTCTTTTTGTTCAGATTGATAAAAAGGTCCTTCGTCCCAATCAAGACCAAGCCATTCTAATTCTGATAGCAATCCGGAAGTCATCTCTGGCCTGTTTCGTTCCGCGTCGGTGTCTTCTATCCGTAGAACGTAGGTTCCTCCTGTTGATCGAGCGTGAAGCCAGTTAAATAAAGCTGTGCGCGCACTACCTACATGCAGAAATCCTGTTGGGGATGGGGCAAAGCGAACTCGATCAGACACTCTTTAAGGGTAGCGCTGCTTACGCATTTGATCTCTGATCATCGCTCAATAATCGAACCAGATGGATTATGTGGCCTTCTAATCTTTTAGCAGTCTGCTCATAGACGTCTCTCGGTTGGCCCCACGGATCGGCGATTTCATCACGTAACCGTCCAGTAGTCATATGGCCACCTCGAGCTTCGTTTAGAACTTGTAGCCAGTCCGCTAGGTTTTGTGATTTTAACGGTCTGATTTGACTGCCAATTCTTGATATCTCTCCAGTCAGGAAAGTTCGAGAGCGAGCTAGCTGATCTTCTTTAGCTACAGCTGCTTCATGTTGTCGAGTCATAGCGATCACTATCTGTGAGTCAACTATCTGGTCAGAAGTAAGTTGTTGAGCTCTGTGATCTTTGAGGTCAATCCCTCGATCTGCCAGCACGTCAACCGCTAAATCAGTTGCGCTATTGCCAGAAATTGCATTAGTTCCTGACGAATGTGCTTTTATTTCTAACCCTTGTTGTCGGGCGTGGTGATTAAAGAGTGACTCTGCCATCGCTGACCGGCAGATGTTGCCAGTACATACAAAAAGAATCTTCATTTTCACCCTTGTCAAGAAAGTGCTTTTTTTAATGCTTGGTATATCTCGTCGCGTGCTTTGCTTGCTACGTCTATTTCTGCTCCAAGGCCGGAGAATGCATGTATTAGCCCTTCGAAACATTTGGCTTCCACCTGCACTCCTGCTTTTCTGAGTGAATCTGCATAAGCCATTCCTTCATCGCGGAGAGGATCAAATTCCGCAGTAGCGATATAGCAAGGAGGAAGATTGCTTAAATCTTCGGCTCTAATTGGAGCGGCTAAGGGATTGTGAGTGAAAGATGTTCCTCCGACATAATGTTGAAAAAACCATTCCATGAGTGCTTTGGTGAGTATGGGTGCGTTTGCATTTTCTTGGTATGAAGGCCATCGATTTAAGTCGATGTCAACGGCTGGATATATCAAAGCTTGAAAAACAATTTCTGGTTTTTTTTCGTCGCGTGCGATCTGTGACACCACTGCGGCGAGATTACCTCCAGCGCTGTCTCCTGCTACGGCTAAACGCGATGAGTCAATGCCGATCTCTTCAGCATTGTCAGCAACCCAGCATGTTGCGGCGTAACAATCATTAGGAGCTGCGGGAAACGGATGTTCAGGGGCTAATCGATAGTCGACTGAAATCACTATCGCTTCAGTTGCATTTGCCATAGATCTGCACTGTTCATCATGGGTTTCTAAGCTGCCTATCACCCATCCTCCGCCGTGAAAATAAACAATCGCTGGAAGAGGGGTGGCAGATTCAGCTGGGTAGTAAATCCGTATAGGTATGTCATGTTCTTCTATTACGTGGTTTTTTACTGAAAAGACTTCAGGTCCAGGTCGGGCTATGGCTTCGTAGAATTGGCGCATTATTTCTGGAGGGATTCCAGTTGGGTCGTCTAACACTTGTGGAGTGTTCTGTAAGTGTTCTTCTATTTCGGGATGGATCGGCATTGTTCTCTCCATGTTTCTGAGTTCAGAAACTTTGTGGTTAAGCTTCTGCGGCTTCGCGATCTTCTTCGCTTTGATACTGCGGTATGTCAGTACGGTCACTACGGGTATCACCTTCAGATGAGACAACACCATTGTTCAGTCCACTTGATGCTCTTTCTTTCCAAGAAGGGTCGTTGGACCATTTAATTGCTGTGTCAATAACTGTTCCGGGTGATTCAATAGCAGTTCCTGCATCTAAGGCGGTTCGTAGTAATAGTTTTTGAAATTCTTCATCATGTGGTTTACCTGCCGTGTAACCCAATGGCATGTCGACATACGCGGCCCGTGGAGGGTTGGCTGCTTTTGTGATGCTGTGAGCTGCGGTAAGGACTAACGTTGATATTCCTGTTGCTTCTAATGCTCGTGCTACCAAACCCACGGTCTGGTGACATACCGGTCAAACGGGCACAAGTAGGGCGAGGTCTATTTCTGTTTCCATTGCTTCGATCTCATTAATGAGGGCAGGAATGAGTTCTTCTTCCGTTCGTCTAATGGAATAGATGCCTCCCATGAATGCAATGGACTGGGGTGTTAAAGATTTTATGAATCCCTCTTCTACGAGTTCGTTGAGTCGATCTAAGGGAAAAACAATGTTTGGGTCTGAGCGTGCTGGTTCTAGGTCATATGCGAAGTGCGTGACTCTTACGTCGGTAGCTGGTTGGTGACTTGGGATGAGTCGTAGTCCGGTGTCATCTTTCCAGTGGTAAGCCACTTGACCTTTTTTGTAAGCGCCGCCGGATCCAACAAGTAAAATTTTTGACTCTGCCAATGGTTTGGTGAGTGGGGTCCAAGGAGGAGTTTCCGGTCTTTCTGCCCATTGGTAGGGCTCATATCCGAGTGCTGAGTATTGTTCTCGTGTGCGATCTATGTAGTCAACTGGCTCTGAAGATGAACTCATATTTATATCGTCTCATGTTCTCACGCATTAAGTAAACATCACCGTATATAAGAGTAAGTACTTTGAGAGTAACTACTCCTATAATGGTGTCATGTCAGAAAACTTAATTTCTTACAGAGTGGATGCTTTAGCAAACGAAGCAGGCTTGAGCGTTGACACAATTCGTTATTATCAAAAGTTAGGCATACTCAACCCTCCTAAAAGAACAGGCCGACATAGCGAATACTCCCCGGACCATCTTGAACGATTGATTGAAATTCGGCGCCTTGCAAACGCTGGGTTGACCTTGTCCCAAATATCTGAAATCTCTGAAGGTCAGGTAACGGAACTCCAGCCCCTAATAAATGCTGTTCCGGCACTTACTCGAATGGATGTAGCCCAACGAGCAGGTGTCCCTGAAAGTCTCGTCACTTTGCTCTGCGACAACGGATTACTACAGCCAGTAATCGTGAAAGGTTCACCCCGATTCAATGAAAGCGCTGTTGCCATGGTCAAAGCTGGCCTCGCTATAAGTAGCGCTGGCGTTCCGCTTGAAAAGTTAGTCGCTTTGGCCTCCGAGCATGGAAAAAATATTAATGAAATAACCGATGAGGCGATTGCTTTATTTGATAATCACATTCGAGAATCAAAAGAAGCAGAGGATGACCTTGTTGAAGTTGTGCACACTCTCCTACCAGCTGTTACAAGACTTGTGGCACAACACTTCTATCGGACATTAGTTAATCGTGCTCTGCAGAAAGCTGACGACGGCGAGCATCACTCGCTTGCAGAGACTCTACGTCCTTTGATTGCTGAAGATTTGGTGGTTACCTGCCAATGGCACTAGCAAACGAACAGTCGGAAGATTTTTTCTTAAACGCTTCAATAGTTGAAATCAAGGATGAGTCTGCCTGCGATCCTCTATCTTGGTTTCAATCTTCTCAGGCCTCTGGTTCGCGCTGGTTCTGGGAAAATCCTAATGAAGACTCGTCATGGGTCGGAATAGGAAATGCATGCACGCATAGTGTCCATGGACCTAACCGTTTCGCTGACGCTGCTGATTTCGCGAAAAAACTATTCACCGATCTATCGGTAGATGGCCCCATAGAGGCACCGCTACCTCGAGTTGCCGCCGGATTTTCCTTCGAAAACGAAGACCCTAAAGGAGACTGGGGTTCTCTTGGCGCAGGCCAAGTTATTCTTCCCGCTATTCAGGTCGTTCGTAAAAATGGAAGAAGTTGGTTAACAGTCATAAATAATTTTCCAACAGTCTTTCCGGAAAGTAAACCGCCTTTTCCTTTAATACCTGCGGAAGTTGATCCATCTTTATGGTCTTCAAAGCCTGAACGGAATCATTATCGACGTCTTGTCAAGAAGGCTCTTGACAATATTCATGCCGGCAAGATTACAAAAGCAGTTCCTTGTAGATCTATCACTACTTCTTTGAAGCCAGACCTGCCTGCACTTCTTTCAACTCTTCGGAACCTCTACCCTGCTTGCGTTACCTTTGGTGTGGCAACTGAAAGCATTTCTTTTGTAGGCGCCACACCAGAACGTCTTGTCGCTATAGATAACGGAAACCTTTATACGGCCGCCCTTGCTGGTTCAGCCCCTCGTCATATTGAACCTGCCACCGACGCCGTCCTCGGACAAGGACTGATGACAAGCCCAAAGGAACGCTCTGAACATGACGTCGTAGTCGAAGCTATAGATGCAGCGCTTAACACCCTTGGTATTGATGCACAACATCCTGCCAGCCCTGAATTACTACGCCTCCATGGAATTCAGCATTTATTCACACCTATTTCAGCAAAAATGGTAGATAATGTTCACCTGCTAGAGGTAATCGATGCTCTACATCCGACACCTGCAGTTTCTGGACACCCGTCTAGCCCCTCTTCTGTTCTGCGTTCTAAATACGAAGAATTAAACCGCGGCTGGTTTGCTAGCCCAATCGGATGGTTTGATTCAAACGGAAATGGAGAATTTAGAGTGGCTTTACGCTCAGCTCTCGTAACTAATAAAGGCACCACCTTCTATGCAGGAGCGGGAGTCGTTGAAGGATCCGACCCTGACCGAGAACTACTGGAAACTGATGTGAAACTACGTGCTTTGCTGGGCCCAGTCGTAGCTTCAACAAAGGAGAACTCATGATTCTTTCTGATCAAGAAGGAATGTACGAATCCTTACAAGGTTTCTTTGCTCAACTACAAGCCTCCGGTGTTGAACACGTTGCGGTTTCTCCTGGTTCTCGATCCACCCCTCTAACTGTGACTGCAGACCAGACTGAGGGATTAGAAGTCTCAATACACCTTGATGAGAGATCTGGCGGATTCTTTGCTTTAGGACTCGCTAAAGCCACCAAAAAACCTGTTGCACTTATTTGCACGTCAGGAACTGCTGCAGCAAATTACCTACCCGCAGTTATCGAAGCCTTTCATAGCGGCACACCTTTAATAGTTTTGACTGCCGACCGTCCACCCGAACTACAAAACAGAGGCGCTCCACAAACAATCGACCAAGTGAACCTTTACGGAACCCATGTTCGTTGGTTTCAACAAGCCCAAGTCGTAGACACAGAGTCACTAGCAGACTCCCTGTCCTTAGCTCGCTCAGCAGTAGAAATATCAACCGGAACCGAACCCGGCCCTGTCCATATCAATTGGCCCCTAAGAGAGCCTTTAGAACCACCAGAGATAAACACTGAGACAGTTTTTCCTCTCCAACACCAAAAAGTTGAATCAGAAATTTTCAACTTTGAACTTCCAGACGTTGAGCACGGTCTATTTGTCGCTGGACCGATGGACTTAAAGTCTGGAGATGTTATGGCCATAGCAAATCTTTCTAAAAGTTTAGGATGGCCCCTAATCGCAGATCCTGCTTCTGGTCTAAGACGTGGACCACATATAGAGAACTCACACATTATTGCAACAGGGGAACTCCTATTTGGTTCCTCTTGGGCAGATCAACAAGTTCCCGACCTTGTAGTTCAACTTGGAGGTCTTCCCACCTCCAAGTCATATCGACTGTGGTTAGAGAGAAACCTTCCTAAACAAGTCTTCAGCGTTGATCATGTTGGTCGCCATCCCGATCCTGTAGGAGCCGTCACCCATCGAATCAATGCTCATCCCGGTGAATGGGCCCGAATTGTGTCTCGGACGCCACAATTTTCAAATGAATGGGCTGAAGGTTGGGAGAACGCTGACTTAATAGCTCAAACCTCTCTTAAAGAAATAGCCGCTGATTCTATTTTTTGCGATCATTCCATAGTTGAGGCGCTTTCTCAACAGCTACCCACAAATACCTCTTTAGTTGTCGGAAATTCCATGGCAATCAGAGACCTTGATGCTTTCTTTCCAGCGCATTCAAAACCTTTAAGCATTTACGCCAACCGTGGAGCCAATGGAATAGACGGCCAGGTCTCAACCGCTGTTGGAGTAGCACACGCAACAAACTCCCCCACTGTTTTATTTATAGGAGACCTCACACTCCTTCATGACTTAAGTGGATTAATGGCTGCACGCCGGCTTGATCAAAATCTCACAGTTGTAGTAGCAGATAACAATGGTGGAGGAATTTTTTCCTTTCTTCCAATTTCCGCATCTTCAGAGGTTGATTACAATCGTCTATTCCACACCCCCCATGATCTAAATATTTCAGATTTAGCGCCTTTACTCGGAGCAAACCTTCATGAAGTAACCAATAAGGATGATTTAGTTCACGCCCTAAATACTTCGGTGGGACACAGAGGAATTCATTTAATTCATGCACGAGTTGATGCAGAAACAAATGTAGAAATTCATCGATCACTCACACAATCAGTTCACGCATCTTTAGCGACATGAAGAATCAACTTTGTTTTCAAATGGTAGGAGAAGGTGATCCCTTGATTCTCTTGCATGGTTTCACAGGTGATGCCTCCACGATGATGCCTTTGGGATTGAGTCTGTCTGAAAAGAACACGATTTATTCAATTGACCTACCTGGGCACGGAAAAACTGGGGTACTTGAGGACGACTCCCTCTACGGATTTGAAGAAACCATAGATCTTTTAAGAGCCTTTGTGATTGACGCAGAGCTAAACCAAGTAGATCTGCTTGGTTACTCGATGGGTGGAAGAATCGCTTTGGGTTTCACTATTCGGTATCCGGAATTAGTGAGAAAACTTGTGTTAATAAGTTCCTCTGCTGGTCTAACGACTCAGAGTGAACGAGAAGTCCGGCGACGAGCAGATGGTGATCTTGCACATCAAATACTGGAGGAAGGAATAGAAGTTTTTGTTGATAGCTGGATGCAGCAACCCCTCTTTGTTTCTCAAAAAAGACTTGACCCATCCATTATCGAAAAGCAACGACAGCAGCGTCTCAAAAATTCCCCTGAAGGCTTAGCAGCCAGTCTGCAGGGTGTGGGAACTGGATCTCAACCATCATTATGGAATCATTTAGAGTCAATAACCGCTGAAACTTTATTAGTCGTCGGAGAAGATGATTCGAAGTTTCGACGGCTTGCCATGAAAATGGCTTCAGGAATTCAGAAAAGCGTTATAGCAGTCATTGATGATGCCGGTCATGCAACTCATCTTGAGAACCTTTCGGATACCACAGAAGTCGTCCATTCATTCTTAGGTAGTTCAAAATGAGTTCTATTGTTGATGCCCAAGTGACTAGACATCTGTTGTCTTACAAAACACCGATCACAACCGCTAAAGGGACCTTTACGGAGCGGCCTACCATCATTCTTTCTATACGAGATCAAGACGGACACATAGGGCTCGGGGAAGCTTGCCCGATGACCGGTTTCACCCAGGAAACAATTGATGAAACTGAGAGCGCTATTTTGAATTGGCTGAACGATGACAGTCAAGACTCTCCCCCTTCTATGCCTACTGCGAGAGCCGCTATAGAAGGCGCTCTTTTTGATTTACGAGCAAAACAAGAAAATATTTCTCTTTCTCAACACTTGAATCCTGAAAGTCCGGTGAAAATACCAGTTTCAGTTCTTGTAAATGGTGAAACTTCCAAAGAACTTGTTTCAAATGCAGAAAAAATTGTAAGCGATGGCTTCACTTCAATAAAAATAAAAATCGGTACGCAATCACCTCATCACGACATTTCGCTAGTGAAGGCGGTACGGAAGGCGATTGGTTTCGATGTTTCTGTTCGGCTAGACGCTAATGGTGCATGGACTCCAGAAGAAGCAATCTCAAATCTTGCTCGGATGTCTGATCTTTCAATTGAATTTGTCGAAGAACCTACCTCCGGAATAGATAATCTTAAAAAAGTTAAATCCGCTTGTGATATTCCTATAGCGGCGGATGAGACTGCAAGCGATCTTCAAGCAATAGCAGCTCTTATAAACAAACAATCTGTGGACTGCATCATTCTGAAGCCATCAGCTATTGGCGGAATTGTTCCCTCTTCAGAAGTTGTTCACGCAGCACGCGAGTCAGGACTCGACGTTGTTGTCACATCCATACTTGAAAGCTCTATCGGGATAAACATTGCCGCTCACTTCTCTTCCGCTTTTCAAATAACCAGCCCAGCTCCAGGATTAGCAACTTCCTATTTGCTAGTAAACGATCTGGCTTCTCCATTGACTCTCAAAGATGGCCACATTCACTTAGATTGAATACTTTTATTTATCCGACCTTGAGCGCATTGACTTACTATCTGTCTCTTCGCCAAAAACAGCCTCTGACTGTCTCGCAGCAGAAGCGTAAATGCCTTTAGACATCAACGAGCGTTCCTCTGCTCTTCTGCGCCAATAAATCTCTGCTCTAACTCGATGAGCGCCTTCATGAATAGGTTCCGCTGTAACAGCGAATTCTATTAGGTGGCATGCCAAGCGGAGATCTCCCGCTTCTGCTACTTCTGAAGCCCGATCAATTAGGGTCTCTACCGAACCAGCGAGTTGAACCATTTCTTTTGCTACTCGTTGTTCAGGAGCAGGTTTGAGATTGGCTGCATTTCCATCCCACCAACCACCGAATTGGCGATAGACATTTCTTACCACGAACTCTGGTTCGTCATATTGTGGCGCTAACCAAGGTCGTTCTTGTAAATGGTCAGGAAGTTTCACCTCATGAATAATTTGATCAAGCGTGGCTCCCTCATTCATTAATTCCAAAGTGGAATCAGCTAGATGTTCTAAAGATTCTGCAATATCTCCAAGTACTTGCTCAACTCGCTTCCTCCCAACAATTGGCAAGCCATGAGCCGGATAAATCTTTTCAGCCCCAACTGCGAGCATTTCTCTCATCGCAGCAGCCCATTCAATTGGATACCGCTGCACTTTTTGTGGATTGCCTGCATTTGGGAACACCCAGGCTACGAAATCTCCAGCAAAAACTGCCTTGTTGTTCGGATCCCAAACCCACGTATGATCATCTGTTTCTCCTCGAGCATGCCGGAGTTCAAAATTCCAGTTTCCAACCTTCATGGATAACTGGTCTCTGTAAGTCTGGTCAGGTTCAGCTACGTCTTTCGGAACAAAGCTTTCTACAGTATTTCCGAGACCAAAGTTTGCTAGTGGCCTAATTCCGCCAAACTGTCTTTTATTTATAAACGCATTCCAACCATTAGTCATTCGGTAACGTTCAAATCTTGGAATTACCCCTTCATGAGCCACCACCTTGGGCGGAGACACTCCCTTGTCTTGCACATCAGCAAAAAAAGCTCCGCTTCCTCCAACATGATCGATATGGCCATGAGTATAAATAAGTGTGTGAACCGGGTCTTGAGACCATGACCGCATAGATTCAACCACCGCTTTACCTGTACGTGGCCCACTTGCATCAATACAAACAAGGCCCTCTTCAGTTTTTTGAATCCAGCAGTGAGAGAATGATTCAACTATCGCTAAACCATCATCTATTTCTGTCAATTCCTGAGTGAAACGATTTAAGGGTTGGTTGACTATTCCAGAATCAATGACCTGACTTGATAACTCAACCGGGTGCAAATTATCGCTATTCATTATTTTCCTTCTCCAGATGTGAACAAATGATTTCTGTCGCTCGTGGAATGTCTTCAAAAAGAAAAAAATGTGAACCATCAATTCTTTCTGCCTCTACGCCAAGTATCGCTGCTTGTTTCTCAAACCAGATCGGATCCAGGTCACTTTCAGAGCCATACAAAACAGAACTTGGAGCTTTGACGAGCGGCAATTTGTTGAAACTGTCTATTGGGCCATGCCTATTTGAGTCAAAAATCACTGCTTCGGTTTCAGGATTGCAAGCAAGTTCAATTTGTCCATCTGCTCTGTCATTAAAACCCCAATGGGCATAGGCCTCTAAAGCCTCGGCGGCAAGAGTATTTAAAGGAGGCCTTGATCCATATGACTCAACTACTGTTTGTCGATCCGGCCAAACAACCCGACGTTTGCGCGCACCAACCGCTAAAGGATGCGGTCCTCTTGGTTCGGAGTTCTCTACCTCAGTTTTTGGCTGATTGAATGAACCTCCCGGCATAGCGATTGCTTCAATAAGTATTAGTGCCTTCACTCGTTCTGGCGCTGAAGCTGCTATCTCAATCGATACGCCGCCCCCTAAAGAAACACCTAATAAATCGAAGTCTTCTATACCAAGATGGTCCGCCACCGCTAACACATCTGCGGCCATGTCATCGTTCCCTAACTTATTCTCATCTATGACCGTTTCGCTGGCACCATGGCCGCGTAAATCAACAGCTACGACTCTAAACATAGATTGAAGCTGTTGAGCTAAAGGTGCATACACGCCAGCGCAGAATCCGTTGGGGTGAAGTAAAAATAGGCATTCTCCATCTCCTCCCCAATCGAGCCACGCAATTTCAAGCCCATCATGTTTGAAAATTTCCTGTTGAGGAAAAGTAACAGTCATCAAAATCCTTTTACGAGATAGTCCATTCTGCTGCCTGAAAAACTCTTTGCCTAATTAGCAAGATATTAAGCAAATTTGTTAGCTATATCTTCTTCTGTCCAGAACCCTGGAACTGGTCTTTCAGGAGAGACTTTTGCATAATGGGTCAGACGCTCAACTGCATCGTCATCAAACATTTCTATAGCATCAAAGAACCCTGCGCCCCCTACCGCTCTTAGAGCCCGATCGCCTTCGCTTCCTGAGCGCGGCAAATGTGAGGTCAAAATAAGTAAACGTGGTTTATCTGAAGCGTCAGAAGCAAGAACGTGTGCTCTTCCTAAAGTTTTCCATAAAGTATCGGCTCTCCGCATGCCAGGTCGAGCGGTGGTGAAGGCGCCAGAGACTTCGACGTACCAAGGAACACCTTCGGCTTGATCTGTGACTAAAAATGGGAAACTTACTCCGAGTTTTCCACACACTGCTTTTTCTTTAACTATTTCAAATCCAGATTCTTCAAGAATGTTCGCTGCTATGTCTGTTGCTTTCTTGCCTATCTCATTTGCACGATCAAGAACATGTTCAACTGTCTCTAACGCTGTTTCGTTTGTGAAAAACTGAACTTGGCTTCCTGATTCCGCTAAATCTCTTCGTCTCCAAGCAGCCTGTTTGCCTTCTGCCAGTCTTTCTCGTTCTTCTTCTACACGCTCCGATGCCAAATCGACATATTCACCTTCTAAGTCGTAACCAACTGGACGCCTTCCCGCTCTTACTGCAGCAACGAGAGTTGTTCCAGATCCCATAAACGGATCTAAGACTAAGTCGTCCCGATAGGTGTAAAGGTCAATAAGTCTTCTTGGAAGTTCAACTGGGAATGGGGCCGGATGGCCAACTCGCTTCGCTGACTCTGCGTCTATACGCCATACGTCAAGAGTTGCTTCCATGAATTCATCTGTTGTGATCGTGCTTTCGTGTGGTAATCCTTTACCTGCTCGTGCGCTACTGGGTTGAGCTCGATCAAACCGGCCTTTGCTAGCAATAATCACTCTTTCAGTCATGTCTCTTAAAACAGGATTGGCAGCTTTTCTAAACGATCCCCAAGCTACAGAACCAGTCGCTCCTTCGGCTTTCTGCCAAATCACTTCTCCTCTCAGAAGAAGGCCAAGGTCATCTTGTAAGATTCGTATGACATCTGAGGAGAGGCTTCGATACGGCTTGCGACCCAGATTCGCAACGTTGACTGCGATTCGTCCACCGGGTTCTAAGACTCTTAAACATTCGGCAAACACATCACGCAACATTGAGAGATATTCAACATAAGAGGATGGGATATGGCTTTCTTGAGAGTCATCATTGATCGCTAGTTCATACTCTTTGCCCACAAAATAAGGCGGGGATGTAACTACTAACGCAACTGAATTATCCGGAAGGTGATGCATGCTGCGGGCGTCGCCCTGGAGGCAACCGTTTCCAAAATCCACAACGCTATTTACCGTGTCGTCTTCTGACAAAACCGGTGGGTTGAAACGCTCATAGAAAGCTGAAGCGTCGTGACTTTCGCGACGCCCCACTCCAAAAGATGTAGTTGAAGTACCCCGTTGAGGCTCGTGGTTACTTTTTTCCATCTTAAGTAGGGTACGCGCCCAGCGCGCGCGGGCCAATCAGAGATACGCTTTTCTTATACAAAGTACTTAATATCCGGGCTTATTTGCGGGAAAAAATTTACAGATCAGCGAATAAAACCGCTAATTGTTGTCTCGAATACTCTCCGGTAGTAGCCCAATCATAAATTGAACCTCCTATAGAATTTGTGTCGATTAAAGAATCAACGAATGCCTGCAGGTCATCAATGCTTGCCAAAGGCTCTCCGGGATCAGGGAGATTTGTTCCATCGTCTAGACCTATACCTCCTATGCCATGAACCTTGGCTTCAGGGTCACCAAGGTAAGTGCGTAACAGTCGGATACTTTCGCCGCTGTAGTAGTAAGGATCGGCATGTTCTTCTGTGCGAAAAGACCAATAACTCATTGGAAGCCAAACATCATAAATTGGCGCTATTTCTCTCCAAGGAAAATCCGGCCAAAAGTCGGGGTTTATCTCCTCGGTAAGTACGGGTGGCATGACAATAGCTCCTAACGGATCGTCTCCAACAAATTCCCTTAGTTCGCTGCTGAGGTTGAAAAGTCTTTGGGAACGCTCGCTTCCTTCCAAGCCGTCATTATTCCATTCAATATCTACCGCTATTCCATCAAAGCTATGCCCCAATACTTCAAACTCTGAAAGAGCAAGCAAACGTTCGATGTCTTCTGTGCTGGAATTCCATTTAGGCAGATACCAAGCCACTACTTCTATGCCTTCTTCATGGGCGGTTAACAGAAATTCTGTCAGTATCCAAGGGTCAGTTATCGGCCAGCGAGCTCGACTATCGCTTCTTGCTGCTTGCATATATAGCGTACGAATCCCGCTACCTGCCATGTCGGTAATGTCTGCAGGGGTAACGGTTGGGGTGTTCACATACGTTGGATCCATGTCGTAAGAGTCAACCCATGTTCCAAGACCCCAGTAAGAGGTGATAGATCGATCAGATTGTCTACTGATTTCTATATTCGGTTCAACAATCGTTGCTGGATCAGCAGAGACTCTTGGTATCAATGTTTCTTCTGGTCCTGCAGTAAAGAAAGCTAACGATCCGATGCCAAGAAATAACATAAGGAAAATCAGAGCAGAAGAAACAACTTTATTTCTCATATTTCCAGAGTACTGCTATTGCAGTAACTCCTGTATTCACGGAGGCACCACCAAATATTGCTCTATGGCTACTAGCGTCAATTGCTGTGTCTGATAATGATGAAATCGAAGACCCAATAAGTCCAGATCCCAAATCTATTAGTCGTCGTCGTCTAATGATTGCTCTCGGATTTGGGGCTGTAAATCTAGGAATGCTCCGCAAACTTCCTCAAATTTTCAAAACAACTCCAACAACTGAGACGTCTTCATCTACTGCTGTCTCCCCTGCCACCACTACTGTTGCTTCTGCTCCTAGTTCTACTACTTCTTCATCACTAGCTTTAGAATTACCTCCCGTTTTTGACTCAGATTTGGTAGTTGATCCTGAAGGGCACACATTCGACCTCGTCATTTCTGGTGGCCGAGTCATTGACCCAGAAAGCGGTTTTGATGCTCAAGCTCAAATCGGTGTGGATGGAGATTTGATAACGCATATCGGTCTCGAGAATTTAACCGGGAGAAACACTATTGCTGCTACGGGTTTAGTGGTCTCTCCTGGATTTATAGACCTTCTTTCTTATCCAACTAATGGTTACGGCGAGTGGTACAAAGTAGCTGATGGAGTTACCTCGAATCTTTGCCTCCATGGAATTGACTACCCCATGGAAAGTTTTCTTTCGCGAGGGGAATCAGTTGATCCGCCGATCAACTATGGAGGGGCCAGTGACCAATCTGCTCACCGTGGCACTCTTGGGGCAGGGATTGAATATCTTTCTAGGGTGCCTGGAGTCTCTATTGAAGATTTGACCGATCTGGCCGACTCAGATCTTCGGTTAGGGGCACTTGGAATTCATCAACAGCCGGAATACACCATTGGGGTGACAGAAGAAGAAATGATTGCTCACGGCGTCGTCGCTGCCGAATATGGTGTTCCGTTGTGCCTTCACCTTCGTAGCGGAGATACAGAGAATCTCTCCAACCAGGAGCAGGCTGTAGAAGAGGCGCTTTCTGTCGCTGAGGAAACAGGGTGCCGTATCCATATTGAACATCTGAATTCTACCGGTGGCACTAGCCGCATGTCAGAAGCTATTGAACAGATCGAAAGTGCCCGTTCTCGTGGATTATTGATCACTGCCTGCACCTACCCTTACTCTTACTGGGCTACTTATGCAGGAACATCACGATTTGATAATTTCGAGGAGAAATTTGGGATCACTTATAACGATTTACAAGTGGTGGGGACTTCAAAAAGGGTAACGGAGTCTGAATGGCCTTCGATTCGTTCCGCTAATTTACTCACTGCAGCGTTTGCGATGTCGGAAGAGGATATAACTACTGCTCTGAAAGCTCCTTGGATGATGATCGGTTCTGACGCAATACTTCAAACAAGTCACAATAATCATCCTCGGTGTGCTGGAAGTTTCAGCCGTATTCTCGGTCGTTATGTCCGTGAAGAAAAGGTTCTTTCTCTTGTTGATGCTTTGTCTCGGATGACAGCACTTCCCAGCCAACTGTTAGGAGAATGCAGTTTTGATATGGCAAGACGTGGACGTCTACAGGGTGGAGCGGTTGCGGACATAACTATTTTTGATGAGGGAAC
>JAQWOV010000014.1 GCA_029245675.1 Acidimicrobiales bacterium
AGTATCAGAAGAACTACTCGAAGAGCTGTCACTGTCGCTACCACAAGCGCCCGCGAGTAACGCGAACCCAAGTACGACGGCAGATAAAACGCTTAATCGTTTACTCATGAATCCCTCTCAATGAACCCCAAAGGGCTCTTAATATCTAATAGAACAATCCACTTTGTTTTCCTTAATTTGGAAAACATTATGGATAGATTGCCTACCTTACACATCTTGGAAGGTTCGCGCGCTAGTCGCGGGAGTAATAAAGGATCTTTTAAAAGGAGCTTTTGAGGCTAGTTATTACTGACGCTAGTCACTGTGGTGATGATGCCGCCACGAATTTGCTGTTCAAGAATTACTTTCACCGGAACTTGCACTGCTTTGCCTAGATGGTTGGCAATTTTAGGGGCTAGATGTTCAGCAAAAATGCCGATTCCTTCGAATGTTCGTAGAAAAAGTTTCAAGGACTTTGTTTCAATGCAGATTGATTCGGGGGAGTAACTTATATCAATCGTGTAAAAATCTGGTTGGTTTGTCACAGGACACACGGCAGTCAATTCGGAAGACCGAAATTGAACTAATTCAACAGGGCCTTCCACAGAGAAGGTGTCAATTTGGGTAGTAGGCGTTGAATCAGGTCGTCCAAGTACTGGTTCTTGATTTGTTTCTTCCATTAGTTTGGAACTTGAAATACCTTAACTATTGCGACCCAGGTTGGGTTTACGTCCATGGTTAGCCTTTTTACGCCGTGCGTTGGCTCTCTTCTTTGACGTTCGCTTTGACATGCTAAAGATGCTAACGGCTTAATGAGAGATACATGTGTTTTTTTACCTGTTTCTGATGGCTATTGCATGAACTGGCGTAGTCTTACCTGCTGGAAGAACAAATCATTTCAGACAGGAGCATGAGATGGAAAGATTTGGATTTGTTGGCTTGCCTAATGCAGGAAAGTCTTCTTTATATAACGCATTAGCAGGTGGAGGGGCTTTAGCAGCCCCGTATGCGTTCGCGACAACAGATCCAAATATTGGGGTAGCAAAAGTTCCAGATGACCGTTTAGATCAGTTGGCTCAGATGAGTGCCTCTAAGAAGGTGATTCCAGCGAGTGTTCAATTTGCCGATATAGGTGGGTTAGTTGAAGGAGCAGCTTCTGGAGAAGGTCTCGGAAACAAATTTCTAGCTGGAATTCGTGAAGTGGATGCGATTGTTTTTGTTCTCAGAGCCTTTCAGGACACAGATGTTCCGGGACCTACAGATCCGTTAGAGCATCTTCGAATTGTTGAGGTGGAACTTGCTTTGGCAGATCTAGAAACGGTGGAACGGCAACTTGAGAAGCATAGAAAGTCTATGAAAAGCGATAAGACGTTAGTTGGAGCAGTTGCATTGTTAGAAAGAACCCACGAAGCGCTTTCCGAGGGCATTCCTCTTCATAGAACTAACTTTACGAGTGAAGAACGTCATGAATTGCAGCCGTTCTTTTTGCTGACGAATAAACCGGCACTGGCGATAGTTAACTTAGATGAAGATCAGGTATCAGAATCTGAAAGCATTTTGAAACCAATTAAAGATGAATTCCATGATTCAGTAGATGTCATCGGTATGTGTATTCAACTTGAAGCTGAAGCAGCACTGTTGCCACCTGATCAGCGAGGGGAACTGCTTGAAGGGCTTGGTCTAGGACAAGGAGCCCTCCCGCGTTTTGTGCGATCGGCTTATCACCAACTCGGGCTTCGAACATTTTTTACGACCGGAGAAAAAGAAACACGTGCATGGACATTCCGCTCTGGTTCTTCGGCTCCAGAATGTGCAGGCCGGATCCATACGGACTTTGAGCGCGGATTCATTAGAGCTGAAACAATCCGTTGGGATCAGTTACTTGAATTTGGATCCTATGTAAAAGCTAGGGAGGCAGGAGCAGTTCGATCAGAAGGAAAAGATTACTGTCCTCAAGACGGGGATGTTTTAGAGTTCAGATTCAATGTCTGATCTAGACTCTAGATATGCCCTGGTTACTACTTGAAGAGAAAGTTCTTAGTTCTATAGAAATAGGCTCAAATGAATCTTTTGTAGGGCAGTCACCTCATCGTGGGGGAGGATCTGAAGAGACTCAGTTGATCATGTCTACAAAACTTGTCCATACGTTCCGAAGAGTGGAATCGGAGGATTTCATTTTTCTTGACGAAAGTTTCAAAATTCTTGAGATAAAAACTTTGACCCCATCGCGTATTAAGTTCTCTCCGTTAAGAACCAAATCAATTGTTAAAACAAATGAAGGTAATGCTCTTCGGTGGGATGTTCAGGTTGATGACATTCTGGAGATCCGATTATGAATGGCATCCTTACATTAGTAGCTACTCCGATTGGAAATTTATCAGACCTTTCTCCGCGCGGGTTAGAAACTCTTGAAAGGTCAGATGTAATCGCATGTGAAGATACGCGTCGTACCGGTTCCCTGCTTCAACATTTTGGAATCACAGGTGTACGAATGCTGCGTGTAGATTCACACACCGAAGAGAAAGCGGCCGGAGAGATTATCAACTGTCTTTCAGACGGGCTTTCAGTATCAATGGTTACTGACGCTGGAATGCCAAGCATCTCGGACCCAGGGGAGCGGTTAGTGAAAAAAGTTATTGAATCTGGCCATCAAATAACAGTTATCCCGGGTCCAACCGCACCTATTTCAGCGTTAGTGGTCAGCGGGTTTTCAACTCAAAGGTGGTGCATGGAAGGGTTTTTACCAAGAAAAGGGGAAAATCGATCTCGAAGAATTAAAGAAATTGCTGAAGAAACTCGAACAACCGTCTTATTTGAATCCCCACATCGGCTGAAAGCCACGTTGGAAGATTTATATGAAGAATGTGGAGGCACTCGGCAGATAGCCATAGTTAGAGAACTCACAAAAATACATGAAGAAATCTTCAGAGGATCTTTAGAAGAGTCTTTAGCCTGGGTTGAGAAAAAAATAAAAGGCGAAATAGTGATCGTGCTTGAAGCCAATAATTCAACCACAGAAATAGACGACGATCGTCTCAAAGTTGTTCTAAGGGAAATACTTGATGGCGGGGTGTCCACCAAAGATGCGGCTGAAGAAGCATCTCGAAGACTGAATGTGAGTCGCCGGCGTGCTTATTCAACCGCTCTGGACTTAAGGGCGGACTAGTCTCACAGTTATGAATCATTCAAATACCCCCATCCTCGTAGCTGTGGCTTGGCCCTACGCTTCTGGATCACGCCACCTCGGGCATCTTGCGGGCGCGTATCTTCCTGCAGACGTTTTTGCTCGTTACCAGCGTTTGATGGGAAATCGGGTGTTAATGGTTAGCGGGTCAGACGTTCATGGCACCCCGATAACAGTTAGAGCTGACGCGGAAGGAGTCACTCCATCTGAAATCGCAGATAAGTATCATGCAGAGTTTGTAAAAGATTGGGAAAGACTTGATATCAGTTGGGATTGCTATACCTCTACTGGCACCAACAATCACAAAGAAGTTGTGCAAGAACTATTTATGACTCTTTTAAATAAGGGACACATTGATAAAAGAACAAGCGAGCAATACTTTGATCAAGAAGTAAACAGATTTTTACCTGATCGTTATATTGAGGGATCTTGTCCACATTGCGAATATCTTGAGGCCCGTGGAGACCAATGCGAAAACTGCGGCAGGACCTTAGATCCACAAGAACTTGTTAACCCGCGTTCAAAAATTTCGGGTTCAGAACCAGAACTTCGATCAACTGAACATTTCTATTTACGTCTCTCAGACTTTGAAGATTCTCTGGAAAAATGGTTATCGACAAGGCAAGGATGGAGAAAACATGTACTCAATTTCTCTAAAGGATGGATAGAAGAAGGCCTTCAAGATCGGGCTATTACCCGAGACTTAGATTGGGGAATTGAGATACCAGTCGATGATTTGGGTGAAGGTAAACGAATTTATGTTTGGTTCGAAGCTGTAGTCGGCTATTTATCTGCTGCAAAAGAATGGGCGGCCAAACAAGGTGAGCCAGAGTCTTGGAAAGACTGGTGGGAGAACGACGAAGCACAAAGTTTTTATTTCATTGGCAAAGACAACATACCTTTTCACACCATTATTTGGCCAGGGATGCTCATAGGTAACGGCGGCTTAAATCTTCCCACCGATGTTCCGGCTAACCAATACGTCACTTTCAAAGGTGGTAAAGCATCTGCTAGCCGTGGAGTTGGGTTAACGATAGGAGAGGGGTTAGACATGTTTGAGCCAGACGCTCTTCGTTATGCGCTTGCAGCCAACCTCCCTGAACAGAGCGATACAGATATTTCAATAGAAGAGATCGTTCGACGAATAAATGAAGAACTGGTAGCGACTTGGGGAAATTTAGTAAATCGAGTTCTTTCAATGGTGAACAAAACTTGTGAAGGGCAAGTCCCTGCACCGGGAAATAAAAAGGATGAAGACAACAAAGTTCTATCTGAAGTAGATGCAATGTTGTTAAAGGCTTCTCAACAGTTAGAGAAAGTAGAAATCCGAGCTGCACTTAGATCCGCAATGGATGGAGCCGCAGCTGTTAATGCCTATCTGAATGCTACAGAACCATGGAGAGTCGCTAAAGAAGATCCTGACCGCGCAACAACGATACTCAGTACGGCTTTAGAAGCAATTAATGGAGTTCGAGTGGCATTATCTCCGTATCTTCCTTTCTCTACTACCAAACTTGAAGAGATTTTAGGCCCAATCAGCAGTTGGGAAAGAAGCCCGGTTGTCGCTGGAACACCGATTCCAAAACCAACACCTTTGTTTGCAAAAATCGAAGTAACAAATGACTAAAAAGGCTGCTGATGTTCAATGGTTCGATAACCATTGCCATCTTGGGGAAGACGCAGAAGCCATTATTGAACGTGCTCATTTAGTTGGAGTGACGAAAATGATAACTGTCGGAACCGACTTAGCGGAAAGTAAAGTGGCGATCCAAATCGCAGAAAATTTTGAAAATGTTTGGGCTACCGCGGGGATTCACCCACATGAAGCCACGCACGGAACACAGGGACTAAAAGAACTCCTTGACTCACCTCAAGTAGTAGCAGTAGGAGAAGCAGGACTGGATTTTTATTACGATCATTCACCGCGAAACGAACAAAAAGAAGTTTTTAAACAGCAAATTGAATTAGCTAATAAAAAATCGATGCCACTAGTAATACACACAAGAGAGGCTTGGGATGAAACGTTTTCTCTTTTAGACGCTGAAGGAACTCCAGAACACACAGTATTCCATTGTTTCACCGGCGGGCCCATAGAACTTGAATCTTGTTTATCTCGCAACGCTTCCGTTTCTTTCAGTGGGATAGCTACTTTTTCTACCGCTTCAGAAGTACGCGCCGCAATCGAAGAATGCCCCCTCGAAAAACTACTCTTAGAAACTGATTCCCCATATCTCGCTCCAGTCCCACTCAGAGGTCAAATAAATGAACCAGCAAACATAATTCACACAGGTCGACTTATAGCTGAGGTCAAAAGCCTCACTGAACAAGAAGTAGCCACAGCAACCACTCAAAATGCAGAAAGATTCTACAGGCTTACTGAAATCAACTAAAAGCGGGCACGATTCGCGCTTAGAGTGGTCACTCTCGCGCGACGATTTTTTGCTGTTTGTTTTTTCTCTCAATTCTTCATAAATTTTTGTTCGGCTATAGCATTTTAGAAAATTGCTATCAGAGGGGAAAGGGACGGAGCTCTGGAAGCTGATACCACCATCGAGAGGTGGCGAGTAGTGGTAGTGGCGGTAGCTACTATCGCTGCAGTGCCTCTTCTCGTTTTAGAAAATCCAAATTCTTTTGGCTCTGCAACATCAACTGCAGGAGCTACTGAAACCTCTTTGGCTGCAACAACAGCCACAATTGTCGCGTCTGAGGCATCAGAGAGTTCTGGAATAGTTCTTTCAACTCTTGAAGAAGAAAATAGTGGACCTAGTCAGTTAGACGAGACTCAAGCCATGATGATACTCGCTGAGGCAAAAGCCCAAAAAATATTAAAAGACGCTGTTGAAGCTAAAGAAAAAGACGCTCTTTCAATTTTTGAAACAGCAGAAATTCTTTCAGCCGAACGAGCTGAAGAACTTGCAGAAGCGAGGATCGAATATATAGAGTCCCAAGGTTCCGCATCTCCTACAACTCTTCCGCCTTACGTACCCCCAGCACCTAATGGACCGACGGAACAGCAATGGAGTGATTTACGACGGTGTGAGTCAACTAACAACTACCAAGCAGTAAGTCCTTCTGGGACTTATCGAGGCGCCTATCAATTCAGTCAAGTCACATGGGATTTCATCGCAGGAATTTCTACTCACGTTGAAGTTCATTACTTATTAGGCGTAGACCCCATTGACGCTTCTCCAGCTGAACAAGATTTGATGGCGCTTACTCTATATAACTACTGGGGTAGAGGCCAGTGGCCTGAGTGCGGCCGCTTTTTGCCGTAACTTCTAGTTATGACCCTTACTCGGACCGAAGTCCGGGATCTTCTAGATCGATATCAGATAAGTCCTAAACGTTCTTTAGGGCAAAATTTTGTCGTAGAACCAAATACTGTTAGGCGAATAGCTGAGTTGGCAGAAATTGAAATAGGCGATCAAGTTTTGGAGATAGGACCAGGATTGGGTTCATTAACCTTGGCTCTTGAAGACCGAGGAGCACACGTAACAGCCCTAGAAATTGATGACAAACTTGTTGAAGTACTTAAAGAGGTAACAGCTGGCAAACAAATCAATATCTTGCATGAAGATGCTATGAAATTTGATTTTGGGACCTATACCTCTAGTGGGAGATGGAAACTTGTAGCTAATTTGCCCTACAACATTTCAGTTCCATTGATTTGCAACATTTTAGATACATCTCCTTCTATAACCGAGATGCTGGTCATGGTCCAGAGTGAAGTAGCAGATCGTCTTGTAGCGAGACCTGAAACAAAAGCGTATGGCTTCCCATCTGTGAAAGTTTCTTTTTATGCAGAAGCCTCTTTAGTGAGTCGTGTCCCACCTTCTGTGTTTTTGCCGCGACCAAGAGTTGATTCAGCGCTCGTCAGAATTAAAAGAAAGCCACATACAGATACGACAGTTGACACAGAGACTCTTTTTTCCTTAGTGAAAATGGGATTCACTCATCGCCGCAAAACATTGCGCCGCTCTTTGGGGGACATGGTCAGAGAAGAAGAGTTTCAAAAATCTAGTATTAATTCAAAAGCAAGAGCGGAAGAATTAAGTATTGACGAGTGGGTGCATCTAGCAAAGGAGGTCCGTCATGAAAACTGAGTTGAGATCTCCAGCAAAACTCACTCTTTCCCTCCGGATTACCGGAAAAAGAGAGGATGGCTACCACTTCATAGAGGCGGAAATGGTAAGCCTAGATCTTTCGGATCGAATAGTTATTTCTGATGGAGATGGCTTGACGATAGAGGGACCTGAAATAGGATTTAGTGTTGAGCCAGATAGCAACAACTTAGTTACACAAGCTCTTGAATTATTAAACAGGAAAGCCTTGATTCGCCTAGAAAAGAACATTCCTTCCGGCGCAGGTTTAGGAGGAGGGTCTACTAACGCAGCAGCAATACTTCGATGGGCTGGTTTCACAGACCTAGTCAAAGCTGCGTCTCTAGGGGCTGATGTCTCTTACTGCATTGTTGGAGGCAGAGCTAAAGTTTCAGGAATTGGTGAAGTAGTGGAACCTCTACCATTCGTTGAAAAAACTTTTACTCTCCTCACCCCGCCATTTGGCGTTTCAACTCCAGCCGTTTATAAACACTGGGACGAAATGGGAGGCCCCGTGGGGGATAACGGCAATGACCTCGAACCTGCTCTGCTCAGCTATATGCCGGAAGCAGATCAATACAAAAATCGATTAGCAGAAATATCTGGAAAAATCCCTCAATTAGCTGGATCGGGTTCAACATGGTTTGTGGAAGGAAGTTTCCCTGAAGAAGGCTGCCAAGTAGTAAAGACTATTCCGTCTAGCCTGTTCGAGAAGTAAAGAACTTGGCTGAGTTTTTTAGGAGGAAAAATGGATAAGAACTTAGTGCAAAGTGACGCAAGGCTTTTATGTGACGACTTGCCGCCCGTAGGGCCGTTAGCTCTAGGTCTTTGGCGATACACCAACACTGATATTGGTCACGCGACAAATCTACTTGAAGCAGCACTAGATCTCGGCATCAACTTGATAGACAATGCCGATGTTTACGGACTTGATTGGGGTGGAAACGGGTTTGGAGCCTGCGAAGAACTTCTAGGTCAAGTACTTTCAGGAAGCCCTGAATTACGAGACCAAATAGTGTTGGCAACCAAGGGAGGGATACAGCCCCCTGTTCCATATAACTCAAGTAGCGAGTACCTCCGAAAGGCTTGTGAAGATTCTCTTCGCCGTATGAATGTTGAACAGATTGACTTGTATCAAGTGCATCGCCCTGACATGTACACTCATCCAGCTGAAGTCGCTGCAACGCTTGACAGTCTCGTAGAGGAAGAAAAAGTCATCGCTCTCGGTGTTTCAAATCACTCACCCAATCAAATAAAAGCATTGCAGGAACATTTAAGGAATCCTCTTATCGCCGTTCAGCCGGAGTTTTCAGCAGTGCATTTAAGCCCTTTACGTGACGGGATTCTTGATTTAGCTGCAGAAAGAGATCTCGTTCCACTGGCATGGAGTCCACTAGCAGGAGGAAGCCTGGCTACCGGAGAAGGTATCCCATCAGAACTTGCGGCAGTCCTAGATGAATTAGCTAGCCGCGAATCTGTTGATAGAGCAACTATCGCTATCGCATTTGTTTTATCCCACCCAACTTCACCGATTGCGATACTTGGAACTCAAACAATTGAAAGACTAGAAAAACTTTCAGAAGCACTCCAAGTGTCTTTAACAAGAGCAGATGTTTATAAAATCATCCAAGCTTCAGAAGGCGTCCCTCTTCCATGAGCGAAACTGTTCGGTATGGAGTAATCGGTACAGGATTGATGGGGATCGAACACATTCATAATCTTCAAGCCCTTCCGGGCGCAGAGATTGTTGCGGTAGCAGACCCCGATCAAAATTCTCTAAATCACGCCAAATCAATAGTGAACCCTCAAACTGGACTTTTTCAGAACTATAGAGATCTATTAGAACGAGGGGAATGTGATGCTTTGGTAATCGCTACCCCAAATATGACTCATACTGAAATACTTTTAGAAGTTCTAGAAACAGGATTGCCTGCTTTGGTGGAGAAACCTTTATGCACCACAGTTTCAGATTGCAAAAAAGTTATAGAGAAAGCAGGCAACCAATCAAAGATTTGGGTGGGTCTTGAATACAGGTATATGCCAGCTATCGCAGAACTCATCAGACAAGTAACAGAAGGCAAAGCTGGACCTATAAGTATGGTGGCGATACGGGAACACAGATTCCCTTTTCTCAAAAAAGTAGGGGATTGGAACCGATTTAATGACAACACAGGAGGAACACTGGTTGAGAAGTGTTGCCATTTCTTTGACCTGATGCGTCTTATTTCTGGATCAAATCCAATCCGAGTATTTGCTTCTGGTGATCAAGACGTCAACCACCTTGACGAGAGTTACGACGGCCGCGTTCCAGATATTCTTGATAACGCCTATGTGATCGTTGACTTCGAGTCGGGAGCTCGCGGCATGCTAGATCTCTGCATGTTTGCAGAAGCATCTCATAATCAAGAAGAAATTTCAGTTGTTGGATCATTAGGAAAAATTGAAGCACTTGTTCCCGAATCCTTGGTTCGAACAGGCATAAGAGGAGAACATAGTCTCGGAAATATAGATACAAAGATCACATCTCATTCCGGGATCCCATACCAAGGGCATCATTACGGTTCTTCATACATTGAACATGAACATTTCTTGAAATCTGTTCTAGAAAACTCTCCTCCGGAAAGTTCGTTAGAAGACGGGTTATGGTCAGTGGCTATGGGAGTAGCAGCCCATCAGTCCATAGAAGAGGGAAGAGCCATAAAAATAGAAGAGGTTATGAGGAACTAGATGCCAACTCATGACTCTCTAGAAATATCTTGGTTCGCAGCCCTTTGCGATGATGATTACGAATTTCTTGGCGTTCCAGATCCGTTACTGCAAAGTTCATGGGAACATTGCAAAAAGATCGTACTTAAAGCTGAGGAACAAGGATTCGACAATATTTTGCTTCCCTCGGGCTATCAGTTAGGGATTGATGGCACAAGTTTTGCTTCTGCTATAGCAAACCAAACCAAAAAGATCAGACTGCTACTTGCTGTGCGCACCGGAGAAGTTTGGGCCCCACAGCTAGCTCGTCAGATAGCTTCCATAGATCAGATAGCTGGTGGCCGTTTAGACATAAATATTATTTCTAGTGACTTGCCAGGCGAGAAAATAGATTCAGAAGAAAGGTATGAACGCACCACCGAATACATGCAGGTCTTACGGCAGCTCCTTGATGGCCAAGACATTGACTATCAAGGAGAGTTTATAAAATTACAAATTTCTCCTCCCCGTATCAGGACTATTTCTGGCAGTTGTCCAGCTTATTATTTTGGAGGATTTTCTGAAAATGCAAAGGAAGTGGCGGCGGCCGAAGCAGACGTGTTTCTCACTTGGCCAGACACAGTCGCGGAGGTTGACAAGACAATAAAGGAAATGACAGACCGCTCAGCAAAGAAGGGGAGAACTCTGAGATACGGTCTCCGAAGTCATGTCATTGTAAGAGAAACAGAAGCGGAGGCCCGTAAAGCCGCCGTTCAACTAGTGAGCAAACTTGATGATGGAGTTGGAGCAGAGATACGCAATCGTTCGTTAGATGCAAGTTCGGTTGGAGTAAGTCGACAAATAGAGTTACGTCAAAGTTCGAATCAAGACGGTTTCGCGGAAGAAGGGCTTTGGACAGGGATTGGGAGAGCTCGCAGCGGAGCAGGTGCAGCAATAGTTGGGGACCCCGACCAAGTCGTGAGAAAAATTAGGGAATATCAACAAATCGGAATTGAAGCATTCATATTTTCTGGATATCCCCATATAGAGGAATGCGAAAAATTTGGGCAACTTGTGTTGCCTCATCTCACTCATCACTCACTTACCTGAAGTTGAGAATATTTAGAAAGATAGTTTACTTGCCGCGTTGACGCTGAGCACGAGTGCGCTTAAGCATCTTGCGATGCTTTTTCTTCCGCATACGTTTACGTCTTTTTTTGATTAAAGATCCCATACCGGCGGATACCGTATCGTGCAAAGAAGCAGAATTTGCATAAATTGAAGAGTAAATTAATAAAACACTCTGTGATTGGTTATTGAAGCGGTACGATTCAGAACCAGAATGGCCGGTAGTTCAACTGGCAGAACGCTGGGTTTTGGACCCAGAGGTTGGAGGTTCGATCCCTCCCCGGCCAGCTAATACTTGAAAATAATTCAAACTAAAAAGCACTTCCGAAACACGGAAGTGCTTTTTGCTTTTAGGTCAGACAGCCAAAAGCTGGTTTGAGGGTATTTTCGCAGTACGTGTATTCAGTGGCGTCGTCAACCCAGGGTTCTATGACGAGGCTCGAAATGTTGTAATCGTAGGTGCATCCGTTACGCCAAAAAAGTCCAAGGTCTTCATGGTCGATGTAGCTGCTAGTTCCATAATCGAAGTACCAGAAGTTGTAGTACATGGAACAGTCAGCATCCCAACGGTAACCACATTCCTCTGCAGCTTGCGTATCGCCTTCAGCTAAACCGCCCTCGTTTAGTTCTGTCCCAAAGCGGTATTGAATCTGTTCGCCTATTTCTTCGAGAGTGACAATGTCAGCTACAGCTTCGCAACGATCTTTGTAATCGATAACGAACTCGTCTTTAACGAGCCATTGAGAACCATCTTCGGAAAGTTCCCACATATCAACCCAATCACCTAAAACAGTGTCGTAGGTGAACCCGGTAGAAAGCATTGGGAACCAGTAACGAGTAGGAAGGTCTATGCCAGGGGCGATGAGTTCCTCATCCACATAATGATCTTTTCCGTAGTCCCAAGTCCAAAAGTCGTAGTACTCGCCGGTTTCTTCGTCGAGGCGGAAACCGCATGTTTCAACGAAACCTAAACAGCGAGCCTGAGGTTCAACGATGTACTCTTCTTTCGTTACCCATTCGGAACCATCTTCAGACAGATCCCAAAGATCTACATATGTTCCTACCGAAGAATCCCATCCGTAACCACACTCTGGTAGCAGAGCTTCGCAACGAGCGAGAGGGTCTGGATCTTCTGAGGTTGACGGGGGAACAAACGTCGACGTTGTTGTCGTTGATGTAGTGCTCGTGGTTGACGTGGAAGTGTTTCCAGAAACAGCTGACGTGTCAGACGTTGACGTGGAGGAGCAGGACAAAGAGAAAGCTAGTAACACGATGGTTAAAAGTTTTAGTGAATATGTTTTCATTGTTTTCTTTCTTGTATTAGATATTAATACTTTTGGCGTTTGAGAAACTCTGTTAGTTCCCAGAGATAAACAAAAGTTATTTTCTAGTGATGCTTCTTTTTCCAAAATGGTCCATGATGAATCTATGGCGGAACTTGAAATTTTCGATAACGGAGTTTCTATTGAACAAATCATTCCTTCGTTAGAGCGTGATGGCGCAGTCATTATCCGAGACCTACTGTCGGCGGAAGCAACTAGCCAAATTATTGAAGACCTTTCCGAAACGTTAGAGGCAAGTACACCTGGTTCGAAAAGCGGCATAGAAAGTTGGGAAGATTTCCATGGGGATAAGACAGTTCGTTTCTGTGGACTTGCGGCAAAAAGCCGAGCGTTCGTAGACCATGCTCTCTTAAATGAATATTTAATAAAAGTATCTGACCACTACCTTCTCAAAAGTTGTGCAGACTACTGGTTAAATACTGGACAGGTTATGGTAGTTGGGTCATCAGAGCCTGCCCAATATTTACATAGAGACGAAGATAATTGGCCAGAAGCTATGAGTAAAGATCATGAAATAACGTTCAGCTGCATGTATGCACTTTCAGATTTCACAAAAGAAAATGGTGGAACTGTGGTAATTCCAGGATCACAAAACCGTCCAACAGGTGTAATTAGAGGACTGGAAGTCCCACCAGAAGAGATTGCATATGCAGTGATGCCGGCTGGCAGTGGAATGATTTACTCCGGCAAAGTAGTGCATGGCGCAGGATCAAATATTACGGAACAAATGCGTTACGGGATGCATGTGAGTTTCGTGGCAGGGTGGCTACGACCAGAGGAAGCAAGTCCTTTAGTAATCGATAAAGAGACCGCGGCCACGTTGCCGCCGCGAGCCCGTCAACTCTTAGGCTGGGGTTCCTATCACTCGGTCGGCGGAGGACGCACTTGGCTCGTTGACTTTGATGATGCCGATCACCTATTTGATTGAATCAGAAATGCTCCTAGTCTGTAATACACAAGCCACTAGCAAAGGTAAGCGACTTTAAATGGAACTAGTTACCCATAAAAATCTTTATTTAGTCGCCGGACGAGTGAGTCAATCTTTGGGTACAGAAATAGCAAATTTAATGGGCGAGGAACTTGGCGAACCAAACCTTGAAGATTTCGCCAATGGTGAAATACATTGCAAATTCTCTGAATCCATTCGCGGTAGTGACGTTTTCATCATCCAGACTCACTGCCAAACACCGGACTCCTCCATCAACGATGCCGTGATGGAACAACTCATCATGGTGGATGCAGCGAAACGAGCGTCGGCGAAACGAATAACAGTGGTTTGCCCCCATTACGGATATGGGCGCCAAGACCGGAAATCAACTGGACGAGAACCTATTACCGCAAAATTATTGGCAAACCTTTTCAAAAGTGCCGGAGCAAGTCGCCTAGTGGGAATAGATCTTCATTCAGGTCAGATCCAAGGATTCTTTGATGGCCCAGTAGACCACCTTACGGCCATGCCCGTACTCGTAGAACGACTTAAAGGTTTAGAAGGAGAAATCTCAATAGTTTCTCCAGATGCCGGTCGAGTAAAAGTGGCTGAACGTTACGCAATGCAACTAGGGGCTGATCTCGCGATTGTTCATAAACGTAGAAGCCATACAGCTTTCAATACTGTTGAAGCAAAAGAAGTAGTTGGAGATGTTGATGGCAAGACTTGCGTAATTGTTGACGACATGATTGATACAGCTGGAACTATTTGTGCGGCATCAGAACAACTGAAAGAAAAAGGCGCAGAACGAGTGATCGCAGCCACCACTCACGGGGTATTTTCTGGCCCAGCCATGGAACGCCTCGCTGAGTCATCAATAGAAAAAGTTCTTGTTACCAATACTTTGCCCATGCCCGAAGGGTACGACAATGAATTAATAGAAGTTCTATCAATAGCACCACTAGTAGCAGAAGCGTTGCAAGCAGTATTTCAAGATGCTTCAGTAAGCGAAATCTTTGGCGGAGATCATCTGTCATAGGTAAAGATTCAGACCGGAATGACCCAATTCTTCGCTAGAATCGTTCATCGGTCTTAATACAAATAGATAAAGATCTATTCGAAACAACAGTTTTGTATATAAATAAGAAAGTTTTTCAATGGAAGAGATTGTGCTTGCAGCAGATACCGGTCGAAACTCCGGCACACGGACATCAAAACGGCTACGAACAACAGGGAGCATTCCAGGAGTTCTTTATGGCCTTAGCGACGACTCAATACCCCTATCCGTAAAGTGGCCAGAGTTGCGCCTTGCCCTCACGACTGATGCTGGCGTGAATGCTGTTATCCAACTCGAAGTAGATGGAAAGCGTCATATGAGTATCGTGAAAGATATTCAACGTCATCCAGTGAGACGAGATGTGATACACGTTGATTTTCTTCGCATTGATCCAAATCAGACAGTAACTGTAGATGTTCCAGTCATCATGATAGGAGACGCATTAGAGGTAACTCAGGCCAACGGAATGGTTGATCAAAACCTCTTCTCGCTGACTGTTGACGCTCCTCCTATGTCCATCCCGAATGAATTTAAAGTCGATATTTCAAGCTTGACGGTTGGAGATGCGATCCGAGTATCAGATATTGGATTACCTGAAGGCGTTACCACTGAGGCTGATCCTGAAGAAACTGTTGCGGTCGGAATGATCACTCGATCCACACTTGAAGCCATGGCGGCTGAAGAAGCTGCTGCAGCTGAAGGCGAAGAAGGCGAAGAGGGTCAAGAAGTCGGAGCAGAAGCTTCCAGCGAAGACCAGGGTGACTCCGAAGATTCTGAAGAGTAACAGTTTGCACTGTCGTCCAGCCTCGGTTTGGAGAGGTTGCCATGTTGAGACGCTCATTTAAAAAGAATTCATCTGAATCCAATAGATTCTTAGTCGTTGGCTTAGGTAATCCAGGCAAAGATTATGACGGGACTCGCCATAACGTTGGAGCTGCTGCAGTTCAAGCACTAGGAATTGCTCATGATTCTCCTCTCAAAAAGTTGAGAGAGCAGGCGCTTACTAACGAGATATTGATTGATGGCGAAAGAGTCATTCTGGCATTTCCACAAACGTTTATGAATAACTCAGGGCAGTCAGTCTCTGCATTAATGAGAAAAAATGGTGTCAAAAACCCGGAGAATCTGATTGTCGTCCATGATGAAATGGACATTCCCACTGGCGGTTTACGAATTAAGTCTGGGGGAGGATTAGCAGGACACAACGGACTTAAATCAATAACTGCTCATTTAAAGACACAAGATTATCTCCGCATACGAATTGGTGTAGGTAAACCGTCTAACAGAAATAAAGGTGCTAATTACGTACTAAATCGACCGAATAAAGTTGAACAAGAGGAACTTTCAATCGTCATTCAAGAAACAGTCGATGCTATTGAAGCGATAATTAGCGAAGGCATTGATGTTGCTATGGCAAGATTTAACAGCCGTTCGTGATACTCAATCAACTACTTGAGCGTCTCGAGGACGAAAAGGCCCTAGGCAGTCTTTTTGGTAGGCGAAGCGCGACCTTGGCTGTAGCCGAACCCGCCCGAGCCATCGTTTTAGCATCTCTCATAGAACGAGCGGAACGCCGACCTGTAGTAGTAGCAGTACCAACAGGCTCAGAGGCTGAACGTTTGAGTAACGATTTGAAGAACTTCCTTGAACCTTCTGAGGTGGCACTGTTCCCAGCTTGGGAGACGCTTCCTTTCGAAAGGGTTAGCCCGGCAATAGAAACAATGGGTCGACGAATGCAGATACTTCATCAACTATCTGACCCGGAGACCTGTCCAAAAGTAATTGTTGCTTCAGGAAAAGCTTTGGTACAGCAAGTAGGACCATATTCAAAGAGAAGAAAACCTTTACAACTAATCCTGAATGAAGAGATTGATCAAAGCGAAGTTATTTCTACTCTTGTTTCAGTTGGATATAGAAGGGAATATCAAGTTGAACACCGGGGAGAATTTGCTGTTCGAGGATCAATAATCGATCTTTGGCCTTCAACATCTGAAGCTCCAATCCGAGTAGATCTATGGGGAGATGAGATAGAGAGACTCACAGAGTTCAGCGTAGCTACTCAGCGATCAACTCTTGAATACAAGAAAGTTGAAGTTTTTCCTTGCAGAGAACTCCTCCCCACAGAAGAAGTAAAAGAGAGGGCGCAGCAACTAATAACGGAACAGCCGTGGGGTCGTGAACAATGGGAACGCTTAACAAATGGTGAACTCTTTGATGGGATGGAATCTTGGCTTCCGTGGATTACTCCCCAAGAGCAAGTTCTCTTTGATTTCATCGGAGATAATGGAATCGTAGTTCTGATCGAACCACAAAGACTTAGAGACAGAATTTTAGATCTCCGTGCTGAAGAAGCAGATCTTGTCGCAGTACTTGCGGATACGTGGGGTGCAGAAAATAACGAATTCCCTCAACTTCACACAAAGTGGGATCGCCTTCTTGAACACACTGATTCACCGCGTTGGTCTATAGCTGCTACGCCTGAAGGACCTGAGTCATCCATAGTCTCAGCACATGGCTGGAGTCGCTCAGCCGGAGGAGAAGAAAGCGTAGTTCAATCATTATCAAAACTGTTGTCAGATGGTTACCAAGTACTACTTGTCGCAGATGGAGATGGAACAGCAAATCGGTTGACCGAAAACATGGCAAAAGAAGGTATTGAATTACAGCGATCCTCTGAACCGCCGAATTTTTCAAACCCGTCTGGTCAAATAACTGTTGGATCGTTAGAACGAGGTTTTGTACTCACAAATTCCCGACTTGCAGTTATTACAGAGGCAGAACTTACCGGAAGAAGACGAACACACCGTCCGAGGGGGCCAAGACGTAAAGCGGCGGTCAGAGTGTTTGAGGATTTGCATCCTGGGGATTACGTAGTTCATGAATTCCATGGAGTTGCAAAATTCTCAGGTCTTGTAACCCGAACTTTGGGCGGTGTAGAACGCGATTATCTTCTTTTGGAATACCGCGGAGATGACCGCCTGTATCTACCTACCGACCAGATTGATGCCATACGCCCCTATACCGGAGGAGATTCTCCAACTCTCAGTCGTATGGGAGGGGCTGATTGGGAACGATCTCGAGCACGAGTTCGTTCTGCGGCATCAGAAATAGCTCAAGAATTAGTCCTTCTTTACCAAAAACGCATTACGACAAAAGGTCATTCATTTGGACCAGACACTCCTTGGCAGCAAGAAATGGAACAATCGTTTCCTTTTCAAGAAACTCCAGATCAGAACTCAGCAATCAAAAGCGTCAAAGAAGATATGGAGAACTCTTTGCCAATGGATCGGCTTGTTTGCGGAGACGTCGGGTTCGGAAAAACCGAAATAGCGATCAGAGCTGTTTTTAAAGCAGTGCAAGATGGAAAACAGGCAGCGATTCTGGTACCTACAACTCTCTTAGCGCAGCAGCATGGACAGACATTTGCTGATCGATTTGCACCATATCCAATAAGAGTTGAGGTGCTGAGCCGATTCCTTACCGCCGCTGAATCACGAAGAGTAATCAGAGATATTGAAAATGGAACTGTTGATGTGGTGATCGGTACTCATCGTTTGTTGTCGGGTGATGTGAAATTTCAGAAACTAGGGCTTCTAGTTGTAGACGAAGAGCAGCGTTTTGGCGTTACACATAAAGAAGCAATAAAACAGATAAAGAGTAATGTTGATGTGCTTACCCTGACAGCAACTCCGATTCCAAGAACATTAGAAATGTCACTAACAGGGATACGAGACCTAAGCCTTCTTAATACTCCGCCTGCTGATCGCCAACCGATACTCACTTATGTCGGTGAATATGATGAACGTGCCGCTGTTGAAGCAATACGAAGAGAACTCCTAAGAGAAGGTCAAGTCTTTTTTGTTCACAACCGGGTAGCCGACATAGAACAAGTTGCCGGAGGGCTAAAAGAGCTTGTACCTGAAGCACGAATAGCTGTAGCCCATGGTCAGATGGAGGAGTCTGCACTGGAATCTGTAGTTCTTGATTTCTGGGAAGGCATTTACGACGTTTTGGTTTGTACGACAATCATTGAATCAGGTATTGATATGCCGACGGTTAATACTCTTGTAGTAGATCGAGCAGATTTACTTGGATTAGGCCAAATGCATCAGTTAAGAGGACGCGTGGGGAGAGCAGGGCAACGCGCTTACGCTTATTTATTCACCCCTACTGACAGGTCTCTCTCAGAAGAAGCGTATGAACGACTTAGAACCATTGGAGAAACAACAGAACTTGGGTCTGGATTTCGGATAGCTATGCGAGACTTAGAGATAAGAGGCGCTGGAAACATTTTAGGAACAGGGCAAAGTGGACATATCGCAGCAGTGGGTTATGACCTGTATTGCCAGATGGTTACAGAGGCTGTAGCGGAACTTACCGGAAAAATTTCTGAGAAGCCTCTAGAGATACGCGTTGAGATACCTGTTGATGCACATCTACCGAAAGATTATGTTTCAAGAAGTGATCTTCGTCTTGAGGCGTACCGTCGCTTAGCTGCTGCAGGAATCAACTCGGAAATAGAAAGTGTTGATGAGGTACAAGCCGAGTGGGAAGACCGGTATGGTCCAGTTCCAGATCCCGCTATGGCTCTCTTAGCGGTGGGAAGATTACGTGCTCTTTGTTCCCAGTTAGGAATATCTGAAGTTATTGTTTCTCGAGTTCCAGGCGGGTTCAATCCGGGAAAAACAGAATACATAGCACGATGCTCTCCTGTAGATCTGCCTCTTAGCCGACAAGCACGTTTACAACGACTATTTGAAGGATCAATCTATAAAACTGATCAGAAGGTTTTACATCTTCCAATACCACAACCTCTAGATGAAGGAACCCCAGGCGAATTAGCGATCAAATTATCAGAAATGCTTAAAGATCTTGTTCCGACCGCTGATTTGGCTGATTCTCCCATAACCTCCTAGACGATGAAAACTTTTTTCCGATTTTTAGTCATAAGTGCTTTGCTCGTTGTTTCTGCTTGTGGATCATCGAGTAATGCTATTGAAGTTGGACGGGTCTCTCTTGATCGAGAGACCTTGAATGACTGGATTAACGAACGCGGTTATTACGGAGATGCTGATGCTGTAGAAAATCTTGATATCTCTTTGGGAGTGATTCAGCAACTCATTGAATTCGAAGCTTTAGCTGACCTTCTCGCTGATTATGAAGTAGTTCCCTCTAAAACCGATCTCGAACTTGCTGAAGAACAATTATTAGAAAACGGTTTCGAATCGGATTCTCCAGTTCTAGAACGACTCAAAGTTTGGCAATCCACTTTGAATTTGGCGAATCAGTTTGGGTCCGGGGTTCAGGCAGCCTATGAAGAGCATGCTCATCTAGCGGGTCATGATCTATGCACAAGTCATATTCTTGTTTCGACTCGACAAGAAGCCGAAGGGTTAATCAATTCGCTTGACGACGGAGCAAACTTCTCTGAATTAGCGGTCACCTTTTCGCAAGATCCCGGTTCGGGAAGTCAGGGCGGAGATCTTGGTTGTGTAACAACAGGAGCTTTTGTTCCAGAGTTTGAACGAGCAGTCCTTGGCGCTCTTCAACAATTGGAAGTAGTCCCTGAAGAAACCGTAATAGGTCCAGTTCAAAGTCAATTCGGGTTTCACATTATTCGAATTGATGAAGTAAAACCTGTTGATCCTCCATCTTTTGAAGAAGCAGGACAAAAGGCACTTCAACAACTGGTTGAATTTGCAACTATGACTCGCTCTATTTCTCTTGACGCGAGATACGGAAGCTGGGATCCAGTTATTGGGAAAGTAAACCCTCCATCCGGTCCAACTATTAATTAATTGGGATGACAGACAAACGGACGGACTCTTTAGAGCAACTCATCGTTCTAATGGATCAATTACGTTTAGAGTGCCCATGGGATGCAAAACAAACTCACACGTCTCTTCGCTCTCATCTCCTAGAAGAAACTTATGAGGTCCTAGAAGCACTTGATGCAATGGATGAAGAGACAGGAGAGGGTTCAGAGCACCTACAGGAAGAACTTGGAGACCTTTTACTTCATATCGTTTTTCATGCTCGCATTGCAGAAGATCTTGAGCAGTTCACCCTAGAAGATGTCGCAACTCAGATTACGGAAAAACTGATTCACCGGCATCCCCATGTGTTCCCACCAGAAGGTGAAGATAGCGAAGAACCGGTTGATGTTGAACGGATGGTTTCTACATGGGAGCAAATAAAGAAAAAGGAAAAAAATCGATCTTCTGTTTTTGATGGGATACCGGCTACTTTGCCTTCGTTAGCAAGAGCCTCAAAAGTTGTTCGTAAGTCATCAATTCTTGGTTTCAACCCATCATTACCGGACTTGCATTTAGAAACAGAAGAGGATCTTGGAGAAATCTTACTCGGGCTAGTTGAGTGGGCTCGACAACACGACGTAGATCCAGAAGGCGCCTTACGGGTCACCGTTGAACAGTATGTTGCAAAGATGAGAGTCTTAGAACAAGAGAACAACTCAGAGTTTTAAGCGCCAAGCAATCAGGGGTAAATGGACTAGTCTTTTACTTGAAGATAAATGACTGTCAATTTGATTCTTGCATTAAATAAAGCCATTGAAGGCCGGTGAACAAAAACAATGACCGAAATACAAGCAGTACGCGGGCGTCAAGTACTCGACTCGCGAGGCAACCCAACTGTTGAAGTGGATGTAACACTCGTATCTGGTGCTACTGGTCGTGCCATCGTGCCTAGCGGTGCTTCAACTGGAAAATTTGAAGCGGTAGAAATCAGAGACAACGCAACCATTTGGTTAGGGAAAGGAGTCCAACAAGCTGTAGACAATGTCAACAAAGAAATCGCTCAAGCGATAGTTGGACAAGAAATAGAGGATCAATCACACATCGATCAGATCATGATTGATCTGGACGGAACTGATAACAAAAGACGGTTAGGAGCAAATGCAATCCTCGGAGTGTCACTAGCGGCGGCAAAAGCTTCTGCTACCAACCAAAACATTCCTCTTTATCGACTAATAAACAGTACGGCCCAGATTCTGCCAGTACCAATGCTCAATGTATTAAATGGTGGAGAGCACGCTGATAACAATATTGACTTGCAAGAGTTCATGTTCATGCCCATTGGAGCGCCATCTTTTTCAGAAGCACTTAGATGGGGAGTGGAGTGTTATCACGTATTAAAAGGAGTTTTAAGAGAACGAGGTCTCTCTACTGCTGTCGGAGACGAAGGCGGCTTTGCTCCGAATTTAAAATCAAATGAAGAGGCGGCTCAACTGCTAGTAGAAGCTATCGAAAAAGCTGGATTCATTCCTGGCACTGATATTTCATTGGCACTTGACGTTGCGTCAACAGAGTTCTTTGAAGGAAATCTTTACGTTTTAAAGGGAGAAAATCGTCAACTTTCACCTAAGGAAATGATCCAATACCTCGTTGACCTTGCAAACAATTACCCGATTGTTTCCATAGAAGATGGAATGGCAGAAGATGATTGGGAAGGCTGGGAAGGTTTAACTTCTGAAATCGGCCACAGAGTCCAACTGGTAGGAGACGACCTATTCGTTACTAACTCTGAACGTTTACAAAGAGGAATAGATGCCTGCGTAGCAAACTCTATTTTAGTAAAAGTGAATCAGATAGGGACTTTGACTGAAACTTTAGATGCAGTTGAACTAGCGAAGAGCAATGGTTATACAGCAGTTATGTCTCATCGCTCGGGAGAGACAGAAGACACAACTATTGCTGACTTGGCGGTTGCTACGAACTGTGGTCAGATCAAAACGGGTGCACCTGCAAGAAGTGATCGAGTAGCTAAATACAACCAGTTATTGCGAATTGAGTCAGAGCTAGGAAAAGACGCTGTTTATCTCGGAGCCGAAGCTTTGAACAAAAAGCACCATGTGAATTAATGTCAGCACGCTTTTTATTTCCAATCGGAGCAGTGGTTGTAATTGTAGGAATTATTTTGGCTTTCGGTATAGACCCATTTAGTGACTGGCTGGACCAAAGATCTGATTCAACCTCTCTTCAATCTCAAGTAGAAGAAGTGGAGAGAAGAAACAAAGAGTATGAGTTGCAGATTGATGCATTAAATACAGATGAAGAAATAGAACGCAGAGCTCGAGAAGAATACAACTTAGTTCGACCTGAGGAAGAGGCTTACGCCGTTTTGCCCCCTCCTCCCGCGGCGCATCGAATTAAAGGGGTGTGGCCGTTTAATAATTAAAAATCAGTCCGGGCTCGGTCACTGAAGCCTCTAACTATTAAGATTTCTTTCCGGTAGACAGATCTGATTACGAGAGCCGATTCATCAATATTCATAGTTTGAAGGGCATGTTATGAGCATTTTAGGAAATAGAGTTCTACGTCGTGAAGACCCCGCATTTCTGACCGTCGGAGCCAAATACACCGCTGATTTAGATTCTCCACTTCTCAACAATGCAGCAATGGTGACCTACGTGCGCTCAACGATGGCACACGCAAAGATATCAATTGATGCAAGTGAAGCTAAAGACATGCCCGGAGTTCTCGCAGTATTAGTAGCAGAAGATCTAGACGGTCCGAAAATACTTGCGGGCGGTAATCCGGCTTTCCCCAAACCAATGCTTAATCGACCAATTTTGGCTATCGATACAGTTCGTTTCGTCGGAGAATGCGTTGCAGTTATTGTGAGCGAGACATCAGAACAAGGAGCAGATGCTGCAGAATCAGTTTTTGTTGACTATGAACCACTCCCAGTAGTAGTTGATATGGAAGAAGCGCGCACCGACAATGTCTTGATTTACGAAGAAGTCGGAACAAACGTAGTTTTTGATTTTTCCACAAACGGTATGGCTACTGGGATTACAGATGAATCATTTTTCTCATCGTGTGATGTAGTTGTATCTGGACGGGTTGGTCATCAACGAACAGCAGCGGCGCCACTTGAAGTGCGTTCAACTGCTGCAGCTTGGGACGAAGACAAGTTGGTCTTCTGGACATCAAATCAGGGGCCACAAGGAGTCAAAGGCAGTCTTGAATCTTTCTATGGAGATCAAGCAACAGGAGGCGTTCAGGTAATTATTCCCGACGTTGGGGGCGGATTCGGAGCAAAAATATCTCCATATCCAGAAGATATTCTTCTTCCATGGCTAGCTAAGCAAGTAGGAAGACCTGTCCGTTGGTTTGAAACCCGCACAGAAAACATGCTTGCTATGGGCCCTGGACGAGCACACGTTCATCAGTTCACTCTCGGAGGAAGCAAGGATGGAAAACTTTCTCACTATCGTCTTGAAGTATTAGTTGATTCTGGGGCTTACGCTCGTCTCGGAGCGTTTCTTCCAATGTTCACACTTCCAATGGCAGTGGGCGTATACGAAATTGAGAATGTAGAAACTGATGCAATTACGGTAGTTACAAATACCACTCCTACTGAGGCTTATCGAGGAGCAGGCAGGCCTGAAGCAACCCTAACGATTGAAAGAGCAGTTGAACTCTGGGCTGCCGAAGCTGGTATAGACCCGATAGAAGTAAGGCGGAAAAATTTTCTTGCAGCAGACTCCTTCCCAGTGACGACAGGCGTGGGGACGGTATATGACAGTGGCGACTACGAACGAAGTCTTGATCTCGCTCTTGAAGCAGCAGGGTATGAAGAGTTGAAGAAACAGCAGCAGGAACGACGACTAACAGGAAGCACAAAACAACTAGGTATTGGGGTTGCAACTTACGTTGAAGTAACTGCGGGCCCAGCTCCAGGTGGAAGCGAATACGGCAAAGTTGAAATCACCCCTGAGGGCAAAGGAAGAGTTTATTCAGGAGCGCTATCGCATGGTCAAAGCCATATGACTACCTTTTCAATGATCGCTGCTGATCAACTAGGTATGGATATTGAAGATATTGAATTTCTCCAAGGAGACACTGACGTAGTCACAGACGGCACAGGAACTTGGGGGTCACGATCTACTCAGTTAGGAGGGTCCTCAGTTTATAAAGCAGCAGAAAGAGTCGTTGAAAGAGCACGATCACTAGCCGCTGACCTCCTTGAAGCGAGTGTTGATGACATTGTTTTAGACAAAACCACTGGTTCATTTCATGTAGCCGGATCGCCATCAATTAACAAAACTTGGGCAGAGATCGCTGCCACAACAGATGACCTAAATGAAGAAACCAGAGAGAAACTTCTTTGCAGTTATCCATTTGGAACACACGTTGCCGTCGTTGAGATAGACACAGAAACTGGGTCAGTACGTTTGGAACGAATGATCACATGCGATGATGCTGGGCGAATTATCAACCCAATGATTGTGGAAGGACAACGTCACGGAGGAATAGCCCAAGGAGTAGCTCAAGCCCTGTATGAAGAAATGATTTATGACTCTGACGGGAACCTTCAGACAACTAATTTTGCTGATTATGGGTTCATCTCTATGGCTGAACTTCCTTCTTTTGAGTTAGTGCCGATGGAAACTCCTAGCCCAAATAATCCTTTAGGAGTTAAAGGGATAGGAGAGTCAGGAGCTATTGGTTCAACCCCAGCAGTACAAAGCGCTGTTCTTGATGGACTTAGTTATTTGGGAATTAAACATTTAGACGTTCCTCTCACACCTGAGAAAGTATGGAGTGCAATTAATAGCATGAGAGTAAATCGGGAAGCTTGATATGACTGAAGAGATAGAGGCCAAAGGGCTTGCGCGATCTTTCGGAGACCTAGTAGCTGTAGATGGAATAGATCTTTCAGTCTCCGAAGGTGAAGTTTTCGGATTTCTTGGCCCAAATGGTGCCGGAAAATCTACTGTGGTTCGAATGTTGACAACTTTATTAAGTCCGACTGGTGGGCAGGCTTTTGTTGGTGGCCAGGATGTTGTTAAAAACGCATCTGATGTAAGAAGAATAATCGGGGTCGCGCTTCAAGATGCGGCTATTGATCCCCTCATGACTGGCCGTGAGCTTCTAAAACTCCAGGCAGTACTTCATGGTATTCCACGCCCATCTGCGCGCAAAAGAGGGGAAGAGTTACTTGAAAGAGTAGGTCTTGCTGCTGCTGCTGATCGTCGAGTTGGCACTTATTCCGGAGGAATGAGGCGTCGACTTGATCTTGCCCTTTCTCTCATTCATGAACCTAGAGTACTTTTCCTTGATGAGCCGACAACAGGGCTTGACCCGACAAGTCGTGCAGCGTTATGGGAAGAGGTAAGGCGATTAAATTCTGAGTTTGGAACCACAGTATTTCTCACCACGCAATATTTAGAAGAAGCTGATGAGTTAGCTGGGCGAATAGCAATAATTGACTATGGAAAAATAGTAAGAGAAGGATCTCCAGCAGACTTAAAGGCTTCAATTGGGGCTCCAACTTTGCGAATAGATATTGATCCACAAAATCTTGATAACGCCCAATCAGTGCTTAGTGGCTTCGGCATAGATAGACCAGCACGTGATGGGAGAGTAGCTATAGGACTTGACGGTGGAGTGGCCAAAGTAGCTGAAGTAGTAAGCGCACTTGAGCAACATGGAGTGGAAGTTCTCCATTTAGAACTTGATGCCCCAAGTCTTGACGATGTTTTTGCAGAAGCCACTGGGCGTCGGCTTGAAGGAGCAGAGCCCTCAACATGAACGAAAATAGATCCGGTCTTCGTTTAGCAGGGACACAAACTCTTGAACTAACTCAACGTTCGCTTCAGAACGAATTCAGGCAGTGGGTAGTCATTCTCCCCGGATTAATTTTTCCACTCATGATGGCAGCGGTTTACTCCAGTCAGTTCGGACGAACGCTTGGTTTGCCCGGATTTCCAAAAGTTGACTCGTTTCTTGATTTCATACTTCCTGGAAGTATTGTTCAGGCAGTCTCATTTGGAGCAACAACTGCTGGAACTGCTCTTGCTTTGGACATTGAAGATGGATTCTTTGACCGACTTATGGTTTCTCCAGTGTCACGAGTTCCTATTCTTTTAGGACGACTTGGGGGAGCAGCAGTAATAGCAGCTGGAAAAGCGGTAATTTTGATTCTTATTTTTCTTGCTTGTGGGGCGAGAATAAGAAGCGGTTTAAGTGGCGCAGTGATAATTATCCTGACTGCTTCTCTTTTGGTTTTAGCCATAGGAGGTCTTGCTCAATCAATGGCTATTAAAACGAGATCTCAAGAAGCAGTAGGTGCAACTTTTCCTTTGATCTTTGTAACTATCTTCATGTCGTCTGCTTTTTTCCCAACCGCACTTATGGACGGTTGGTATCGAGCGTTAGCAGAGAATAACCCTATTACTTGGACCGTTGATCCTGTACGAAGATTGGTGATTGAGGGCTGGTCTACAACTGATGCACTTCAAGCATTGGGCGTGCCGCTCTTACTTTCGGTAGCAACCATTTCTTTAGCTATTAGATCTTTGCAAAGAATGTTGAGATCGGCATGAACTTAGTAAATCTAGAAATCAGGCACTCTAGCCAAGTTGCTTCTGCTATCTGCATGAGAGGAATGCGCAGAATCAAATCTCGTCCTGTGCTTATAATCCCGACCATTGTGATGCCAGTAGTCCTAGTTGTTAGTTTTACTGGAGCATTTAGTTCGCTCACTCGAATAGAGGGGTACGGAACTAGTAATATTTATAACTGGATGGCGCCTTATGGGGCGCTTCAGGGAGCTGTATTTGCTGGTCTTGGCTCGGTTGCATCTTCTGCAGATGATCTAGAACAAGGGTTCTTTGACCGTCTCCTTCTCACACCAGGAAGCAGATTTCCTTTACTAGTTGGAACAGTTGGGTACAGCGCTTGTCGGGCACTCATACCCACAACGGCAGTGTTTTTATTTTCTCTGGCACTTGGAATGACAGTGCCAGGAGGATTGCCGGCTGTGATTTCCCTCTACATCGCCACTTCGTTACTTGCTGTAGTTTTTTGTTTGATCGGATTAATAATTCTTTACAAGATGAAAACACAGCGTTCTTTAATGCTTATGCAAGTTATAGCATTTGGCGCTCTTTTCATATCCGTGGGTCAAGTTCCACAGTCCTTTATGGACGGATGGCTTAAAGTTGCAGCTCGCTATAACCCCATCACAAATGTTCTAGAGCTTTCACGCCAAGGATTCCTTGGGGATGTGGCTTGGTCTACAACGTGGCCAGGCCTTCTCGCATTAGTAAGCATGATCTTGGTTTCAGGTGCTTTAGCATGGCGAGGATTAAAGAGGTTGGCTCCATGAAAATAAGAATCCAAGTGGATACTGAACTACCGCTTTTTTGCGGCTACAGTCAATATGTCATCAATCCAGTTTTAGAGGGAAGAACTAGGGGGACCATATGCAGGTGACAATTACCATCAATGGTGAGACAGTTTCTCATGATGTCGAACCGAGGACTTTGCTTGTTCACTACATCAGAGAACAGGCGGCCCTCACCGGAACCAATATCGGCTGCGATTCCTCTTCTTGCGGAGCTTGCACAATTCATGTCAATGGAGAGGCAGTAAAATCTTGCACGATGTTGGCTGTGCAAGCAGACGGACAAGAGGTGACTACCATTGAGGGGCTGGCAGACGGAGAGACATTACATCCGATGCAGCAAGCCTTTCACGAATGCCATGCTTTGCAATGCGGATACTGTACCCCGGGGATGGTTATGGCAGCAGTCTCGCTTCTTGACGAAAATCCTCAAGCAAATGAAGAAGAAATAAGAGAAGGTCTTGAAGGAAATCTTTGTCGCTGTACCGGATACCACAATATTGTAAAAGCTGTATTACAAGTCGGGAGCGAACAATGATTCCAGTCGCTTTTGATTATGAACGTGCGACAAGCACAGAACAGGCATTGAACTTACTAGCTGAACACGGCGATGAAGCCAAACTGATAGCTGGAGGACACTCACTTCTTCCTTTAATGAAATATCGGCTCGCTGCGCCTGCTGTTCTAATTGACATTGGACGTTTAGAAGAACTTTCCTACATACGTGATGAAGGAGAAGAATTAGCTATCGGTGCTTTAACTCGCCATTGCGAAGTAGAACACAGTGATCTCGTTCGTTCACAAGTGGGTCTTTTAGCGGCGGCAACCTCAGAGGTCGGAGATCCACAAGTAAGACATCGAGGAACGATAGGTGGGGCTATGGCGCATGGTGATCCAGCATCAGATCTTCCAGCTGCATTAATTGCATTAAGAGGCAGCCTAGTTATTGATGGCCCTTCTGGGAGAAGACAAGTAGAAGCCGATTCGTTCTTTACAGGTTTTTTAGAGACTGATTTAGGTGAAGATGAGATGCTAGTAGAGGTTCGACTGCCAAAACTTCCCGATTCCACTTGGTCATTCCAGAAATTTAACCGTAGGGCTCAAGATTGGGCAATAGTCGGTTCAGCGGTAGTAGTAGATCAAGGTATTTGTGGGGTAGGTCTAGTCAACATGGATTCACGCCCTATAAGGGCAACTGCAGTTGAAGAGGCAATAAAAAATGGGAGTTCCGCTGCAGAGGCATCTGAATTAGCTGCTGATGGGTGTGAACCTCCGGCAGATATTAATGCAGGAATGGATTATCGTTGCCATTTAGCAAGAGTTCTCACACGCCGAGGGTTAGAAGAGTCGGGTCGCTAAAGTTTGATTGAAGGCTAAAAGCCATAGCCTGAAGGCATGAATATCTTGAAGGCTTCTAATGTTGAAGAAGTTATTTCCTGTCTAAAAGAGCAAGACTATTTAGCGAATGAAGGACTGGCTACAGCCATTTTTTTGGCACTTCGTCTGAAAAGGCCTTTATTGCTTGAAGGTGAAGCTGGAGTTGGAAAGACCGAAGTAGCTAAAGCTCTTTCTGCTTCTATTAATAGCGAAATGATTCGGCTTCAATGCTATGAAGGCATTGATGCGTCTCAGGCTGTTTATGAGTGGGATTATGCAAAACAGTTGCTGCATCTGAGAGTTTCAGAAGTGACAGGACTTGCTTCTGAGTCAAATCTTGCTTCGTTAGAAGGTGAGATTTATGACGAGAAATTTTTGATTCGCCGACCTTTAATGCGAGCGCTTGAACCAGCTGATCTTCCCCCTGTTTTACTTATAGATGAAGTAGATCGGGCCGATGATGAGTTTGAGGCTTTCTTGCTTGAAGTTCTTTCCGACTATTCAATTACAGTCCCAGAAATAGGAACGTTCAAGACTGAAAATCCTCCAGTAGTAATCATCACTTCAAATAGAACGCGAGATGTCCATGATGCGCTTAAAAGGCGTTGTTTGTACCACTGGGTAGAACACCCCGGGATAGATCAAGAAGTTGAAATTCTTCGAGTCAGGGCACCTCACGTTCCATTGTCACTAGCTCGTGGGGTGGCCGCGATTGCGGCTGAACTTAGAGACATGGACTTGTATAAACCTCCTGGTGTGTCAGAAACTATTGATTGGGTTGAAGCTTTAGTGACAGTCGGAGCTGATGAAATTGAACCTGAAGCACTTGACTCAACTTTGGGGGCGCTACTTAAGTATCGAGAAGACCAGCAGCGTGTTCGAAATCGAGGATTCGGTGATGTCTTAGCTGCTGTTCGCCAAGGGTGACCGTTGTCAGTATCTCTGGAGAGAACTATTGATAGGCACCTCGTAGAGTTTGTTGAGGCGTTACGTAGAGAAGGAATTTCTGTTCCTTTAGGAGCGACTCTTGAATTTGGAAAGGCACTGGCAGAAATAGGAGTGGAACGTCGAGAAGGCGTTTATTGGTCTGGCAGAGTTACTTTGGCGATACAGCCTGAAGAAATTTCGATTTACGATGCAGTGTTCAATCAGCATTGGCATCTGGGACTTTCTGCCGTTCTAGAAGTCCAAGATCTTAAACCTCTTACGTTGTTATTAGATGAACTTGGTGAAACTCCTGAAACAGATGAAGAAGCAGAAAACATTACACAGGATGCCGTAACAGTTCGTTACTCTCGAACAGAAATATTGGCAGAAAAAGATTTTGCGAAATGTTCAGAAAAAGAGTTAGAAGAGCTTTATAAAATTATGAAGCATCTCCGTCTATATGGAACAACTAAGCGTAGTCGCCGACTTCAAAAGGCACGCGATGGAAGGTATTTAGATTTTCGCCGCACAGTGAAAGCTGCGCTTCGATTCGGTGGAGATCCGATCCGGCTTTTTTATCGAAACTCTGGAGAAAGGCCGCGTCGGCTTGTTTTCTTATTAGACGTAAGCGGTTCTATGGAAAGTTATGCACGTTCGCTCATTCGTTTTGTTCATGCAGCGATCGTTGGGAGAAATCAAGTAGAAGCTTTCACTCTCGGAACTCGTTTAACTCGTTTAACTCGAGAGTTATCAAGTAGAGATCCTGACGTTGCATTAACCCGTGTGGCGCAAACAGTTCCGGATTGGTCTGGCGGTACAAGACTAGGGGACGGCCTACGTCTATTCAATAACGAGTGGGGTATACGTGGCATGGCTAGAGGTGCAACGGTAGTTATTCTTTCTGATGGTTGGGATAGAGGTGAAACAGAGGTTTTAGAAGAACAGATGGAACGCTTAGCTTTGGTCTCTCATAAAATTGTTTGGGTTAATCCGTTGAAGGCTACTCCTGGGTATGAGCCATTGGCTAAAGGCATGTCAGCAGCTTTGCCATATGTGGATGAATTCCTAGCCGGACATAACCTAACTTCTCTAAAGACCTTGGCAAAAGTCGTAAGTGAATGACAGTTTTTCAAATGAGAAAAGCCCTAGCCTGAAGATATGAGAGAAATACTAGACGATCTTGAAAAGTGGCGTTCTGCGGGTAAGGAAATCGTTATCGCGCGAGTTGTGGATCTTGAAGGTTCTGGACCGCGTGAACCTGGAGCCTCAATGGCTGTTAATGAGGATGGTGAAGTTGCAGGTTCGGTCTCAGGTGGCTGTGTAGAGGGTGCAGTTGTTTCTGAAGCTCTACAAATTATGGAGTCAAAAGACAGGAGAATAGTGACCTTTGGTTATAGCGATGACGAGGCTTTTGCGGTGGGATTGACTTGTGGCGGTACTATTCATCTCTTTTTAGAGCCGCTGGACTGGTAGAGGTGGCAAATTCTGATGTTTGAATCCTTTTTGAAACTTTTAAAAGAAGAAATCCCCTTTGCTTTGGTGACAATTGTTGAAGGACCGAGTAAAGGAGCAAAACTCTTAGTCCAGTCATTAGACAAGCCTTTAGAAGGAACACTCGGAAACGAAGAGTTAGATCGGGTGGCTTCCCGAGATGCGCTTGGAGAATTGGCTGCTGGTCGGTCGGGAGTACGACACTACGGTCTGCATGGAGAAGCCCGAGAAGAAGCTATACAAGTTTTCATTGAATCTTTTGCTCCGCCACCTCAGATGTTTATTTTCGGAGCAGTTGATTTCACGGGGGCACTGGTCAAAGTTGCAAAAGTGCTTGGTTATCGAGTCACGGTGTGTGACGCACGAGAGATTTTTGCTACCAAGAAAAGATTTCCGCAAGCAGATGAAGTAGTGGCAGATTGGCCGAATCGTCTCATTGATAAAGTTGGCCATTTCTTGAATGCCCAAGATGCAATTTGCATACTTACACATGACAATAAGTTCGATGTTCCGGCTGTACTCGCATCTTTAAAAACAAAAGTTGGCTATATCGGAGTAATGGGATCGCGTCGCACTCATGAAGATCGGCTCGCGCGTTTAAAAGAGAATGGAGTTAGTGAACAAGAAATTACTCGGCTACGTTCGCCGATTGGAATGGACTTAGGGGCTAGGACTCCTGAAGAAACAGCTATCTCTGTAGTTTCAGAAATTATCGCCTTACGTACGAAACGACCTATGCATGCTCTCAAAGACACAGTAGGTCCTATACATGGTTAACGCATGACTATTAGTGCAGTGATTCTGGCCGCTGGCGCTGGTTCTCGTTGGAAAGGGCCAGAACATAAACTAATCCATCCTTTCAAGGGGAAACCATTGATTTCATGGTCTTTAGAAGCACCGCTTCAAGAAGATTTTGATGAATTAGTAGTTGTGACAGGCGCAGTGGATTTATCGTCACTTATTCCTAAAAATTACACAGTGTTACATAACCATAATTGGGAAAATGGTCAAGCTAGCTCCTTACAGTTAGCAGTCAACTATGCAAAATCTGCTGACCATGAGGCAGTAGTCGTAGGTTTAGCAGACACTCCAATGGTCTCTTCAGAATCATGGAATCTAGTCTCAAAACACCCTGGAAAATTAGTTTGTGGTTCGTACGGAGGTAAACGTAGACCACCATTCAAAATTCATAAAGAGTTTTGGAAGGAACTTCCTACTAGCGGAGATCAAGGGGCGAGAAATGTTTTAAAGAACGCCACATTGCCTATTGTTGAAGTATCCTGCGAGGGCTGGCCAGATGATATAGACACCATAGAGGAATTAGATAAATGGAATTAGTAAACGAATTCTCCGTAGAAGCCCCAATAGAAAGAGTTTGGAGTTTTTTCACCAATGTGGAACTTATAGCCCCATGTTTACCTGGCGCCCAGCTTCAAGAAATAGAAGGCGAAGAATATCGAGGAATCGTCAAGGTTAAAGTTGGTCCGATTTCAGCCCAGTACAAGGGAGCGGCAACTTTTATTGAGAAAGATGAGAGCAACCACCGCATCGTCTTGAGAGGAGAGGGGCGCGATACCCGAGGAGCAGGAAATGCTTCTGCCGATATTGAAGCACAACTTGTCTCTAACGGGAACCAGACGGATGTGAGAGTATCAACAGAATTGAAAATTACTGGCAAAGCTGCCCAATTTGGACGCGGCGTTATGGCTGATATCTCAAAGAAACTCATGGCTCAATTTGCTGATAATTTAAGTGAACTAATAACTGGGGATACAGAAGTTGAAGACATGGTAATTCAAGAGGAAATACCTTCTGAAAGGTCGGATGAAGCAGAATCCGTAAGAATTCTTGATTCGGAAGAAGTTGAAGCAGTAAATCTTCTTAGTACTGCTGGTGCTCCTGTTCTAAAGCGCGCGCTTCTTTTGATAGCAATAGCGGCAGCAATAGCAATAGTGATATTCGTAATAGTCAATTAGACCCCTAAACATTTGATGGTTGACCCAACTCAGACAGAATATGAAAGAGTAACGGAGCTTCTTGGCCGGCCACCGTCAGGAAAATTCAAAGTTGTAGTCAGAAATAATTCAGGGGACCCGATCGTGATACGTAATTATCCTGTTCTCGATGACGGTAAGCCCATGCCAACTTTGTATTGGTTAGTTGGTGAGAAACTCCGGTCTCGAATCGGAACACTTGAATCACTAGGAGGGGTTAAAACTGCCGAAGCCGAGGTTGATCCTGACGAATTAGTTCAGGCACATCTCCGGTATGCCAAAGAACGAGATGCTGAGATACCAGATTCTTACCAAGGTCATCGTCCCAGCGCCGGCGTAGGAGGAACTAGAAAAGGGGTCAAATGTCTACACGCTCATTACGCGTGGTTCTTGGCGGGTGGAGATGACCCTGTGGGGAAATGGGTTCATCAGCAGTTGGAAGAAAACAATGAATAATTTTGTAGCCGCTATCGATTGCGGTACTAATTCCACGAGGTTGTTAATAGGAGACGGAGCCACCACGGCTGAGAGGCATATGCGAATAACTCGCTTAGGAGAGGGAGTAGATGCAACAGGAATTCTGAGTGAAGAAGCAATTAGTCGTGTAGGAAAAACTTTAAGAGAGTATCGAGAGATAATTGATTCTTATCAAGTTAAGAAAGTTCGTATGACAGCAACTTCAGCGGCTCGAGATGCTAGTAATGCAAATGATTTTTTTGACTTGGCGGAAGAAATCATTGGTGTGAGGCCTGAACTGCTATCAGGAATCGAAGAAGGAACACTTTCTTTTATGGGAGCAACAAAAGATTTAGACCTCGAAAATGGACCTTTCTTAGTCGTAGACATAGGTGGTGGATCTACAGAATTCATTCTTGGTGATCAGGAAGTCCAAGGGGTGATTTCTTGCGATATTGGGTGTATTCGTTTAACTGAGCAATGGTTTGAGCATGACCCACCGCTTCCCGAGGAACTTACGTCGTGTTTATCTATCGTTGAAGGCCATTTAGATGATGTAAAAAGAGAGATTCCTCAAGTTATGAACGCTATGACTTTTGTTGGGCTAGCAGGAACTGTTTCTTGCACAGCAGCTGTAGAACAAGGACTGCAAGAATATGACAGAGAGAAAATCCATCACTTCAGACTGACTAAAGAAGCAGTTGAAGATGTGTTCAGGACGTTAGCGACAGAAACGAAAACTGAACGCTTAGATAATCCTGGTATGGAGGAAGAGAGGTCTGAAGTGATCGTTGGAGGCCTCTGTGTTTTGGTGAAAATCATGAGGAGTTTTGGCTTCAAAGAATGCCTTGTTTCGGAATCAGACATTCTTGATGGATTAGTTGCATCTATCATTTCTCAAGGACAGCAATGAACGAATTAGAGGATGTTCCAAATCTTCAGGGCCGCCGAGTCACCCTACGGCCACTGAAAAATGAAGACTTTACTCAGTGGCAAGAAGTTCGTCTACAGAACAATGATTGGTTAGCCAAATGGGAGCCTCTTCGCTCTCCAGGGCAGAAGGATCCAGCAAAAGATATTAATGCTTTTGAAGCGCGATGCCGCTCTCGTCAAAGAGAAAGTCAATTAGGCACTGGTTGGGGTTTTGGTGTTTTTACTGATGGCAACTTTATAGGAGAAATAAATCTAAACAATGTTACGCGAGGTGCATTTCAAAGTTCTCATGTGGGCTACTGGATAGCACAAAACAAAGCCGGGAATAGCTACACCCCAGAAGCCCTTGTGGTACTTATGCGTTTTGCTTTTGAAGAATTAGGTTTACACCGATTGCAGATATCTATTGTTCCTCGGAATCTTCCCTCTCGACGAGTAGTTGAAAAACTAAATCTAAGATGCGAGGGGCTGTCTGAGAAATATTTAGAAATAGCAGGAACTTGGGAAGACCATTTGAGATTCGCAGTTACGTCTGAAGAATGGGTTCGGCGTGCAGATCAGTTAGTTAAAGAATGGGTTAAGCCTTAATTCTTTTTTTCAATACGGGCTTTGAGACGAGAAATCATATTAACAAAAGCTGGTTGCTGCATAGACCACCTTTGCGGAGCAAGTTCAAGTTTTACTGATTCAACAGATTCTGTGATGGCAGCAGTTTCATGTAAAGTTTTTTTAGTAATTGCAAATAGATCTTTTGGAAATTCTGCAGCTCGTTCGGCATATGAGATAGCACTCTCCAATAAGTCTTCGTCGTCTACACATTCCCACGCGACTCCTCGATCAGCAGCTTCTGGGCCGTTTAAAATCTGGCCAAAAAGTACCATAGCTTTAGCAGTTGCTAAGTCAGTGATATTACGAAGACGCCAAGTATGTCCTCCGCCTGGGTGAATACCAATATCTAAAAATCGGGTATCAAACTTTGCAGAATTGCTGGCAATAACTAAATCGCAAGCAAGGATCATGTTCATTCCGGCGCCGACAGCTGGCCCATTCACAGCTGCGATTGTTGCAAGTGGGGAATGAGCGACTCGCAGAAATCCAGCATAGATATCTGGTAGAGCACCCCCTTCGTCTTCGGCTACTTTAAGTAGGTCATCTAAAATTGCCCCAGCACAGAACGCGCCACCAGAACCAGTTAAAACAACTGCTCTGATATTCTCATCAGGCTCTAGTTCATCGAAAGCTGCGAGGAGCGCTTGGTTCATCTCAGATGAAACGACGTTTCGTCGGTCAGGGTCGTTGAAAGTTAATATTGCGACGTGTTCTCTTCGTTCGATTTGTAAAAGATTCATAGGGTTAATTTATACGTCTTGTGGTGTAAGGTCGTGTGATGCCCCCCAGCCCTCAAGAGTCTCAAAGTAGATTCCCAGCTTTGAAATACAGAAACTATCGACTTTTCTGGACAGGAGGACTACTCACAAATAACGGTCGATGGATACGGATGGTTGTGGGTAGTTGGGTGATGTTTGCCTTGACTAAATCTGCTGCTTGGGTTGGGGTGTCTGCATTTGCTGGTTCAATACCGATGCTTCTTATGAACCCCTTCTCCGCCTGGGTGTCAGATAACTGGGATAGAAGAAAGATTCTGCTTGTAACTAATGGGATGCAAGCAATAACCGCCATAGCTATGGCTCTTGCTTGGAATTCAGGTCTAGAAAGCCCATGGCCTTGGCTGCTTTTAATCACTGTAGGCGGATTCGTCAATGGAGTCAGACTTCCAGTTTGGCAAGCATTTGTCGCTGAATGTGTGCCACGGTCGGTCCTACCAAATGCTATTGCTCTGAATTCAACTCAATTCAACGCAGCCCGTGCAACAGGCCCAGCGATAGGCGGTCTAATTATCGGAACGCTCGGTCCCGGATGGGCTTTACTAGCAGTTGCAATTTTGCATTTACCGATAGCTATCGCACTACTCCTCCTCGACACGGACCAGTTAGTGAGTGGCCAATCTTCTAAAAAAGAATCTGGGAAAATTTTTGAAGGCTATAGAGTGGCGATCCGTTATGTTTTGGATGCTCCAGGGATACGTACAGCGATTCTTGCGGTAAGTTTCATCTCTGCTTTTGCCATGCCTTTATCTCAGCACATCGTTGTTTTTGCCGAAGAAGTTTTTAAAGTTTCTCCATTTTGGTTTGGAGTTCTAGGTTCGGCTCAGGGTATCGGCGGCATAGTAGTAGGCCCTGTCGTTGCTGCTACGGCAGGACGCGGAGTCAGATCACGTATTCAGTTAGGTTCTTTAGTTGGTTACGGAGCAGCAATTGTACTTTTTGCCTTAGCGCCAAAATTCTGGGTTGGATTTTTTGCTTTATTTTTAATAGGTGGAGTTCACCTTGTCTCTGCGACAAACCTGAACTCTGTAGTGCAACTCCAGGTAGATGATGAATTAAGAGGCAGCGTAATGGCTCTCTATCTAATGGGGGTGCTTGGGATTATGCCATTCTCTAATCTTCTTATGGGGATTCTTATTTCATCTCTAGGGCCTCGCCCAGTTGGAGCAGCAGCAGGAGTTCTTTTAGTTCTTGGTGGGGTCTTCCTTTATACAACAGGAAGATTATTTCATTTAGATGATGATTAGAGTCAAATTCCCTCTTCAAGGTAAGACTGCCCAGTAGCACATGATTCAGAAAGGCTGCACCATCGGCATTGTGGGCCAGCGACATTCTTAGGTTCTTTTTCCTCGTAAATTAGAGAAACAAATTTCTCAACTGCGTCAACAACTCGAGCGACAGTTGCCATCAAAAGATCTTCAGTCACTTCTTCAGGAGATAACTGAGCTGAATCCAGATAGTAAGTAGCAAGTAAACGAGGTGGAACGCCAATGCGTAAAGTTTCTATCAGTGCATAGAATCTCAAGTCTTCAACGTGAAGAGGAGCAAATCCACCTGTTTTTAAATCGATGATTACTTTCCCAGCTCGAAAACCTTCAGCGGTCCCTAACGTGAGGTCTGCTCGTCCTGAAAGAATGAACCTTCTGTCACATAACTCTGCTCGCAGTCGACTTTCACTCACCGGACGCCAAGCTGGACGAAGAGGGGGCCAGCACTCAAGGTATTTAGAAAAAGCATCTAAAGATTCCGAACGCAATTCTGCTCTCTCTACTTCAGAGCACCCTTGTAACCAGTAACCGAGGCTCCCTGAATCTTGCTCATAACGGGCGAGTGCTTCGTCGATAAGCACAGAGGGTTCTATCTCTTTTCTCCAATTCATTGCCAGTTCTACAGCTTTATGGACGACGCTTCCCCTTGCGATATTCACAGCCCATTCAAATTCATTATCACGGTCTGCCAAATACTTACTTTGACATCCGTGAATTTGCCCAAGTTCGTGTTTAGCAAAAAAGATCTCTTCGTTGGGAGGAAGAGCTGATAAATAGGGTTCAACCGCAGTTTCTAGAGCTCCTCGGATGTGGTAGCCAAGGTCTTCAGAGAAAACTGGCCTCTCATCTCGTGAAGAACCCAACTGCTTTAAAACAGCTTCCTGTGCCGGATTGAGACCTGAATCTTTTTTATCCTGAGAGTCATTCACAACTCTATTGTCACACCTAGGTGGGACACTTGTGAGTGATGGAAGTAAAGACTTACAGATTTGCAGAGACAGTACGAGCTTTAGGACGCGCCAGTAGACACTTAGCGCTTGGAGTTCCAGTATTTCGTAGTCCACCAGGATTACTCGGAGTGCAACGCAGTATTCGAAGAAACGGAGAAAATGTCGTCATCTCTGTAGCTGTCAGAGAAAGACCATGGGGTGCTGTAGTGGCAGACATGGTAGAGGGAGTAATAGTTACAAATGAACTTTACGGATCTCGTGCAGATATCGCCCGATCTGCTTTATGGCGTGCAATAGATAACGAAGAGTTAGCTGCTTAGATTAAGTGAACGTTTTATGTTCTTCGGGTTTCTCACTGCAAGATAAGAAACTAACGTGGACTCGGTATGAAGCCCTCGTGGCGGAATTGGCATACGCAGGAGACTTAAAATCTCCGGTTCTAGGACATGTGGGTTCAAGTCCCACCGAGGGCACAATTTCGTTCTTTTAGTAACTTTCGACCTACCCAGTCGGCTTCTTCATCCTCGAAAATTACTCTGAAGCGATCAGAAGGCAAAGAATCCTTCCATTTTTCCTCTGCGACTAAAGAAGCAGCTAAAGCACCTAACGGGTCAGCCCACTTGGCACTTCTACCGTTCCCACCTATGGCGGCATACACTTTATTTTCGATCAGCGAATCAATATAGGGAAGTCCGTGCGGGGTGTAAGTGATCACGCATCTATGTGTGTGCCATTTTTCAACTCTCAACCCAGGATAAGTATTTTCCATAGATCGCTTAACTGAATCTATGATTTGGTCGCTATCTCCTTGCCTATACCAAGAATTGATGTCTTCTGAACCATTAGTCCATCTATCAGCAAGGGTGTTTGCACCCCATTTAAGTAAAATCTTTCCATTCGGATAAACCTGAGGAGGGACAGCATATATATCAGCGGCCTCACTGTCCCTTATTTCATAATGCATGACAGGCAGGCTTTCTAGTCGTTCGGCCTCATCAGGATCAACTTCCGCTAAAAGCACAATTTCAGTTTTCATTTTTATAGCAACACGCCTAGGGAGCAGTCCAGACGAATTTGACCAAGCCCCAGTGCTTATCAACACCTTTTTCGCTTCTATCTGTGAGCCATCAACTAATTTCACTGAACAATGATTTCCTATTTTCATACTGTCAGCTGAAGAAGAAAAAACTTGACCCCCGAATGAAGCAACAGCAGACAATTGTGCGGCCACTAAAGCTCGCGGATTCAACATTCCTTTACGATCTAGTTCCAACAGACCAATGAAATCTGGTGGAAAGCTCAATTCTGGCCACTGCTTTCGTAGGCCTTCTGCGTCGAAGATTTTCGCTAGATGAGAGTTAGAAGAATTACTGAAATGTGTAAAAAAATCTTCATCGTCTTCTGCCCTAGCTATAAATAGATGTCCTTGTCCGAAAAAAATTTCTTTTTCTGAGAACTGTTCAATCGAAGCATTGGCTTCTTGGGCTCTTTTTGATAACTCATGTTCAACTGGATCAATGTAAAGCGTTCGAGAAGAGCGAGACACGTCATAGTGGGCACCAAAAGGGCCTTGATGGTTTTCCAAGGCTAAAGGTTCTGGGGGAGCAACCACGGCTATTGCATAACCAATTTCCGAAAGGTGGCGAGCAGCAGAAGCGCCAAGCATGCCGCCTCCAATGACTACTGCATCAAACATAAATAGGATGTTACATCATGAAGGCAATACCGATGATGGAGAGGATTGCTCCTATCCAAGCACCGAGAGCGGGAGGACGACGAGTAGCGACCCAAAGTAGAGGCAGCATAATGACGGGAGTCGTTCCACCTAAAATGCTGGCAACTCCTGTGTCACCATGGCCTATCGCATAAAGAAGGAAACTCATTCCTAACACCATGGCCAGAGTTCCACTGGCAGTAAGCCTGACCCAGTCTGTTCTTAGAAGTTTTTCTTTTTCTGGAGCTCGAGCAAGCTTGTCGCTTGGTTTAGCTAATAGCCACATCAATGGAGTAGCTATTAGCACTCTTAAGGTAGCGACACTCAAAGTATCGGCACCATGATCAAGAACAGGTTTTGCAGCTAAAGCACCAGCTGCCTGCCCAAAAGCGCCGACACCTGCCCAAAAAACCCCTATTTTCAATGAACCATCTATTCTCTCAAAAACAGAACCTTGAGCATTTCGGTTAGTTCCGTAATTGACAGCAAGTATTACTCCTCCAACTGTAAGAACAGCACCTAATAAAGCCCAAGAGTGAAGAACCTCATCGAAAAGAAGAACTCCCCCCAAGGCGGCTAAAGGAGCATTCGTCGTAAACAAAACTGAAGTGCGTCTTGGTCCGATACGAGCCATGGCCGTAAAAAGACCTATGTCGCCTACAACAAGACCAACTATTGCAGAAAGAGTTAATAACCCAAGGTCCCCAAATTCGATATTGTCCCACTGATTCCTGAAGATAGATATCACCAGTAAAACAACGCTTACGTAAAGCATTCGCAGTCGACAAAATCGTGGGCCCCCGAGTCGACGTACGGGCTCAGCTAGGATCAGGCTGCTAAGAGCCCAGCAAGTGGCAGCAAGAAGAGCAGCAATTTGATAGGACACGGCTGATAGTCAATCAGCAAGTGAGAAGAAATACTCAAAAATGAGCATTGTTTTTTATTTTTATGCAATAGTTAGGCAGTAAATCTTTTTCATTTGGGAGTTATTAGATGAGCGATCGGTCAACTATCAAGCGTAAACCTGAACGTGGGGTACAAGAAAAGTCTGAACTTCATGAAGTCTTAGACGAAGGTTTAGTCGCTCACGTTGGGATTATTTGTGAAGACGAAGGCAAAACTTACCCTGTAGTTATCCCAATGTTTTATGCCCGGCAAGAGGGTCAATTGTTACTGCATGGATCCGCAGCAAGCAGGCTTCTGCGTGACATCAAAAAAGGTATAGAAGTATGTGTGGAAATAACGTTGCTTGATGGGATAGTCCTAGCTCGTGCAGCCGTAAATATCTCAATGAATTATCGCTCTGTAGTGATCTTTGGAAAAGCACAGGAAATTGTTGACTATGAAAAGAAAGTTGAAGCCCTGGATCTTCTTGTAGAGCATGGAATTCCAGGCCGAATGAAAGATGTGCGTGAAAATACGGAAAAAGAAGTAAAAGCAACCACGGTACTTACACTCCCTCTTGACGAATATTCTATGAAAGTAAGAACAGGGCCTCCAATAGATGATTTTGGAGATTTCACCTCACCTGCTTGGGCAGGGGTTATCCCTTTAGGCATATCAGTTGGTGAACCACAACCTGAAACCTCTGGAGGAGAGCGCTCAATACCCCCGTATATATCAAATTGGAAGCGTGGTTAGAGTTCAGAAAAGAAGTCTTGAAAGACTTGAACAAGATAGTCGACATGACTGTCATCTATATCTAAGTGGGTGACTATCCGCATAGTTGGATTCCAAGGAATGACCTTGATATTTTTTTCCTCTAAGCACTTAGCAAGAGCAGCATGCAATTCGGGAAGAGGCGTGACCCATAACATGTTGCTCGCTTGTTTCACCTCTAATCCGGTAATACCTGAAAGTCCTTCAGCTATCTGTTCAGCTCGAAGATGATCTTCAGCGAGACGACCAACATGATGGTCAAGAGCGTAAAGTCCTGCAGCGGCGAGATGCCCCGCTTGTCGTGTCCCACCACCCAACATTTTTCTTATTCGGAAAGCTTTATTTATTGTTTCTTTACTTCCTGCAAGGACTGAACCTACAGGAGCCCCCAATCCTTTTGAAAGGCATAGTGAGACAGTGTCAACAGGATTAGTGAAAGAAGAAACTGGAACATCGAGAGCGATAGCAGCGTTGAATAGCCGTGCTCCATCAAGATGTACGGAAAGTCCAGATTTATGAGCGGTTTCTGCCAATTCAGAAATTAGTTCAACCGGTTGAACAAATCCGTTAACAGTGTTTTCCAAGCAAAGAAGGTTTGTGACTGGATGATGCTGATCTGGTTCCTTAATTGCTGAAATAACATCTGAGGGATCAATTCCCCCAGTTTCATTAACTTTTATGGGCCAAGGGGACATCCCGCCTAATGCTGAGGCTCCGGACACTTCGTTTAGAAGAATGTGGTAATTCTCGCCTATCAAGTATTCGTCTCCACGCTGTCCATGGCTTAAGACGGCGCTCAAATTTGATTGTGTGCCAGATGTGCAAAATAGAGCAGACTCTTTACCAGTCAAAGCGGCAATTCGCTCTTGTAACTCGTTGACCGTAGGGTCTTCTCCGTATACGTCATCCCCAACGTCGGCTGCCGCCATTGCGGCTCTCATATCAGGAGTGGCTTGTGTCAACGTGTCACTGCGGAAATCAGCATTCATGCGATCAAGATACCGCCAATCTAATGCTGACCGTCAAACATTTAGGAAATAGAAATAAAAGAAGTAAATAGTGTGTTTAAATCAGTTAGATTGGGCAGAATTTCCTGAGGGTTGATAGGAGAAATCTTGACAAAGACTTATGACTATGTGGTTATTGGCGGCGGGTCTGCAGGCAGCGCGTTAGCTAACAGATTAAGCACTGATCCTAAGAACAAAGTCCTTCTGATTGAGGCAGGACGAAGTGATTGGAAAATAGATCCGATTATTCATATGCCCGCAGCGTTATCAATGGGTATAGGTAACCGGTTGTATGACTGGAAGTATGAATCTGAACCTGAACCTCACATGAATGGACGTCGCGTTTATCATGCTCGAGGAAAAGTTCTTGGAGGCTCCTCTTCAATAAATGGCATGATCTTCCAACGCGGAAATCCGATGGATTTTGATCGGTGGACAGCAATAGAAGGATGTGAGGATTGGGATTGGAATCACTGTCTCCCATATTTCAAACGAATGGAAACCTGCTTAGCGGGACCTGATGAATGGAGAGGAGGAGAAGGGCCTCTCAAACTTGAACGTGGACCGGCAACTAGTCCACTGTTTCAAGCCTTCTTTACCGCAGTTCAAGAGGCTGGGCACCCACTTACCACAGACGTTAATGGATATCGCCAAGAAGGATTTAACGCGTTTGATCGAAACGTTTATAGAGGGAGACGTCATTCTGCTGCCCGAGCATATCTGCACCCTGTATTGAGAGACCGGAAAAATTTACATCTAATTACTCGAGCCCATGTCACTCAATTAATTATGAAGAAAAATCGTGTAACAGGCGTCGAATACCACAAGAACAAACGTAGGTACAGAGTTGAAGCCTCTGAAGTGATTTCTTGTGGAGGAGCTTTCAATTCTCCTCAACTTTTACAACTCTCTGGCATAGGGCCATCATCGGTTCTCTTACAAGCAGGAATTTCTCCTGTTGTAGATCTCCCCGGAGTTGGAGAAAACCTTCAAGACCACCTCGAAGTCTATGTTCAGTACGCCTGTAAGGAGCCTGTATCTATGGCGCCGTATTTAAAGAACTGGAGGAAACCCGGCGTTGGACTTAAATGGTTATTTAGAAAAGGCCCAGGGGCAACAAACCATTTCGAAGCAGGCGGATTTCTACGTAGCAACGATGGGATTCTCTGGCCAAACCTCATGTTCCATTTCTTACCAGTAGCTGTCCGTTATGACGGAACAACAATTACGCAAGGTCATGGTTATCAATTTCATATCGGTCCAATGTTTTCAAATAGCACCGGATGGGTTCGTATTGAATCAAATGATCCTTTTGCTAAACCAAAAATCCAATTCAATTACCTGTCAACTCCTGAAGACCGGAAAGAATGGGTTGAAGCTATAGCAACAGCAAGAAATATCATGAAACAACCAGCATTTGAAAAATTTAATGGGGGAGAAATCTCTCCAGGGCCTGAAATCTCTGAAGAAAAAGATGTCCTTGATTGGGTGCGTAGAGACTCTGAAACAGCTTTACATCCCTGCGGAACAGCTCGAATGGGTGAAGATGCTATGGGTGTGGTTTCACCGAAAACGATGCGAGTACATGGAGTAGAAGGTCTAAGAGTGGTAGATGCATCAGTAATGCCAACACTTACGAATGGAAACATTTATGCTCCTGTAATGATGCTTGCAGAAAAAGCTGCTGACTTGATTCTTGGTAACACCCCATTGGAACCAAGCAGAGCAGGACAATACCGACATGGAGTGTCGGAGAAAGATTGGTAAAAATGCAATTCCCTTTAAGTTCACGCAATAGAAAGTCACCTTTCTACGAGGCACAAGTAAGACATGGAATGACTCATTTTTCTATTTATAACCACATGGTTCTCCCTGTCTCCTTTGGAAATCTTGATGCAGAATACGAAGCCCTCATGGAACGTGTATCTCTTTGGGATGTAGGAGCGGAGAGACAAGTAGAAGTTGTCGGCCCAGATGCGTTGACTTTGATTCAATACGTATCTGCTCGAGATATGTCAGACTGCCGGATAGGCAGAGTTCGCTACGCACCCTTATGCGATAACGACGGAATCATGCTGAATGACCCAATGATTCTCAAACTCGCGGAAGACAGATATTGGATATCTATAGCTGACAGTGATGTCCTTTTTTGGTGTAAAGGCATCGCGTTAGCGAAAGGCTATGACTGCGAAATTTTTGAACCAGATGTGTCTCCTCTAGCAGTGCAAGGTCCTCGTGCTGAAGACACAGTCGCTGACTATTTGGGAGAATGGGTGCGAGATATCCCATTTTTTGGTTTTGAAGATATAGAACACGATGGTATCCCCATGTTGGTTTGCCGCTCAGGATGGAGCGGACAAGGAGGATTTGAACTTTTCCTTCAAGATGGGAGTAAAGGTTTAGAGTTATGGGATGCTGTCTGGCAAGCAGGAGAAAAATACGGGATTCATCCTGGCGCTCCAACTTCTCTTGAACGCATCGAATCAGGACTCTTTTCTTATCGTGGAGATTGTGGAGGATCAGCAACACCTCTAGAGGTAGGCCTAGAAAAATATCTTTCTCTGGATCGTCAAGATGACTTCATCGGAAAAGAAGCTTTACTGGCTGAAAAGGAAAGAGGGTCATCACGTCGACTAGTCAAAGTTCTTCTAAGCGGAGATCGCATGCAGTTCTCAAGCGAACATCCGTGGCCAGCTTTCAACTCTGAAGGGAAAAAAGTTGGTGAAGTCCGTATGGCTTCTTGGTCGCCGCTTCATGACTCAAACTTGGCTCTTGCTCTTGTTTCAACCTCGGTAGTGGGAGGAAGTTTCTTCACAGAGACACCAGAAGGTAAAAAACTAGAAGCAACACACTTATCTATGTTTCCAGAATAATTGAATCAAATTTTTTGAATCAAAGTTCCTGTTCCTAAACCGCCACCGCAACACATCGTGACAAGGGCATGTTCTCCACCAGAGCGGTGAAGTTCGTGAACTGCTTTCGTTGTGAGAATGGAACCAGTTCCCCCTAGAGGGTGCCCAAGAGCGATAGCTCCACCATTTGGGTTTACCCGATCCATATCAGGGTTTAATTCTTTCTCCCAAGCCAACACTACGGATGCAAAAGCTTCGTTTATCTCTACGACATCAATATCGTCAATAGTCATTCCGTTTTCTTCTAATAATTTCTGTGTAGCGCCGATTGGCCCTGTCAACATGAGTTCAGGGTCAGAACCAACAAGACAAGTATCAATAATTCGAGCTAGCGGAGTCACTCCTAATTCAGCAGCTTTTTTACTTGTCATAAGCAACAGAGCGCCTGCTCCGTCAGAAATTTGTGAAGATGTTCCTGCAGTGTGAACCCCGTCTTTTCTACCAGTTGGCTTCAAAGCAGCTAAGGACTCCATAGTGGTTTCACGTAGCCCCTCATCCTTGGAAATCATGATGGTTTCCTCACTGATTTCACCATCTTCACCTATTGCAGGGACTTCCACCGGGATAATTTGAGTTCCAAATCGGTCTTCGTCCCAAGCTCGTGCTGCTCGTTCTTGAGACATCACACCAAAAGTGTCTGTATCTGTACGGGAAATTTCCCATTGATCAGCAATTCTTTCAGATCCCTCAAATTGACTAGTGAACTCAAAGTGATCAAAGTAATTTCGATTAATTGGCCGACCAGAATCAGGATCTTTAGGAGTAGTAGCACCAAAACCTACTCTGCTCATCAATTCGACACCGCAACCCACTGCCACGTCAACAGTTCCTGAAGCTACGAGAGCATAGGCGAGATTTGTTGCCTGCTGGGAAGAACCACACTGCGCATCAACTGTTGTAGCCGGTGCACTCAGTGGTAGACCTGCGCTTAGCCATGCAGTTCTAGTCACATTCATAGATTGCATCCCGACTTGTCCGACACATCCACCTACTACTTGACCTACTTCTGAAGGATCAACACCAGATCTTTCAAACAAGGCTTTCTGGACGGTCCCAAGAAGGTCTACAGAATGACTGGTGGAGAGTCCTCCATTGCGTCTCCCAACTGGGCTTCGAACAGCTTCTACAATTACAACATCGTTCATGAAAACTCCTCAATTATTTGAATCTCTAAAAGACTTTACCTTGATAAGTAATAATGTTGAAATCTTTGGAAATTAAAACTAGATGGGAAGGTTTCCTGTAGCCGCAGAAGTTGAACCTGAATCAGTAAAAGCATTGATGGTTCTTTGCGCGATTCTCATCTGGTGCACTTCGTCTGCTCCATCAGCAAATCTTGCCCAGCGGGCGTGTTGATACATATCCGCGAGGGGAGTGTCAGTTGAATAACCTAACGCTCCATGAACTTGAATTGAACGATCAATAATGCGACCTAGAGAGTTCGCTACAAAATGTTTAGCCATAGAGACTTCGGATTTGAAGTCTTCACCTCGATCAATTTTGTAGGCAGCATGGAGCACCATCAACTTTGACTGGTAAAGCTCCATCGTTGAATCTGCGATGAGCCACTGAATGCCCTGTTTCTCCGCTAAGAGAGAACCATGACTGAATCGTTCTAGGGATCTCTCCACCATCATGTCCAAAGCTGTTTCTGCTTGAGCGATCCATCTCATACAGTGTGCTAACCGAGCAGGGCCCAGTCGGTATTGTCCGAGTAGATGTCCTTGACCTCTACCTCCGAGCATTTGTGTTTCATGTACTCGTAGATCTTCAATGAGAATTTCACTATGTCCAGTGGATCCATGCATAGTTTCAATCTCTCGGACTTCGTTCCATCCATCGTGAGGAAGGTCAACTATAAAGGCAGTATTTGCTGCTTGAGGAAGATCAGGATCATCTTCCGTTCGCGTAATAAGGATTGCAAATTGAGCACGATGAGCATTTGAAATAAACCATTTGTGGCCGTTGATTACCCATTCTTCACCGTCTTGGTATCCGGTAGTTTGTATCAAGGTCGGATCTGATCCAGCTACTTCAGGTTCGGTCATAGCAAAGCAAGAAGTTCCTTTGCCTTCACATAAGGGTTGAAGGTATTTTTCTTTCTGCTCATCAGTTGCCCAATGTAGGAGAGTGTGCATGTTTCCTTCATCAGGAGCTTGACAGTTCAGAACCCAAGGCCCGTATCTTGAACGTGCTGCTTCTGCCTGAACCATCGCTAGTTGTACATGCCCGAGACCCATCCCTCCCCATTCTTCTGGCATATGAGGGAGCCAAAGCCCTTCGCTGAAGGCCTGTTTCCTCATTGAGATGAGAGTCTCGATACGTTCTCCGCCTTCTTGCGGATCATGTTCTCCGTGCCCTTCGATAAGAGCTTCTCCAGGCTTAACTACGTCGTCGATAAAGACGCGAATTCGAGTCCGTATTTCTTCTAGTTCTGGGGTTAAAGAAAAATCAATAGACATAGTTACTTAGAGAGTTTTTCCGGGTCTTCCAGGCCCCTCAACAGGCTTGCCATCCATGCCCGAATTGGGTTGAGCATCCGCCATCAGTTGCGCCATAACTTCAGTCAATTCTTCCGGATCATCTGGTTGAACGGCTGTTGGTCCTAAACGCCACTGTTCAGCAATTCCAAGTTTTTGTCCACCCACATCAAAGACTCGACCTGTTACATTCTGAGCAGCCTCGCTGCAAAGCCAAACAGTTGGAACAGATATCCAACGTGGTCCGAAATTTTCTTGCCCCTCTTCATCAAGACCGGAGAAACCAGGAAGTTCAGCAGTCATACGTGTGTAAGCCCCGGGAGCTAAACAGTTAACTGTCACACCGTATTTCGCCAATTCCACCGCAGTGATCAAGGTGAAAGCAGCTATTCCTGCTTTCGCCGCCCCATAGTTTGACTGCCCTACATTTCCATAAATTCCTGAAGGTGAAGAAGTGTTAACAATACGCCCAAAAGCTTCGCCACCTGCTTTTACTTTTTCTCGCCAATAGACAGCGGCATGATGGGTGGGAGCAAATGTTCCTTTTAAGTGAACGTTAATTACTGCATCCCAGTCACTTTCGGACATTGAGAAGATCATTCGATCACGAAGTATTCCTGCGTTGTTAATAAGGATGTCACAACTTCCAAAAGTATCAATGGCTTGTTGTATCATTTCCCCAGCAGCATCAAAATCTGCAACGTTGGCTCCATTGACTACTGCTTCTCCGCCCATAGCAATGATTTCTTCTACTACTGATTGAGCGGGACTGATATCGTCGCCGGAACCATCAGTGTCTCCTCCAAGGTCATTAACTATGACCTTGGCTCCGTTTTCAGCTAGTAGTAAAGCGTGTTCGCGTCCTATGCCGCGTCCTGCTCCAGTAACAATGGCCACACGGCCTTCACACAGGTTGCCCATTTTAAAATCTCCTAATTCAAAGGGTTGTCGTTATAGCCTGCCATCTTCACGGCCGTATCGGCTAGACGGGGTTCACCTATTCTATACAGTTCGCCTAAAGTAAATTCGTGAGTAAAAGTCTTGATACCGTTCCTTATGCCAAAGGCCTTCATGAGGTCGCAGATGGAGTATTTGCCTATTTGCAGCCAGATGGCGGATGGGGTTGGAGCAACGCTGGTCTTTTGGCTTCAGATTGGTCTTCGTTACTCATCGATACGCTCTTCGATTTAAATCTAACTAGAGACATGCTGGACTCTATGTCAACAGTTACGTCTGGGCGTCCAATAGACGTTGTAGTCAATACTCATGCAAATGGAGATCACTGTTACGGAAATAGTTTGGTGGGCGGCCGAGACGGGGTTCAAATCATTACGACAGAAGCAGCAGCACAAGAAATGAACGCTATGCCCCCGTCGGCGATCTCAGCACTACTGGCGATCGACCTAGGAGAAACTACTAACAAGTATGTTCGCGAGGCTTTTGGCCCCTTTAGTTTTGACGACATAGATCTTCCTCCTGCTGATAGAACGTTTCAAGGAGAATTGCAACTAGATGTGGGGGGGCGGACTGTTGAACTCATAGAAGTAGGTCCCGCTCACACCTCTGGAGATTTGATCGTTTATCTTCCTGATGCTTCCACGGTTTTCTGCGGAGACATACTTTTTATAAATGGAACTCCAATAATTTGGGACGGTCCGGTTTCCAATTGGATAGATGCATGTGATCGAATCATTGGTTTAGAGGCAGACGTAGTCGTACCAGGTCACGGACCTCTAACTGATGCGGAAGGGGTGACCGCAGTTCGAGATTACCTTTCGTTTATAGAGAAAGAATGTAAAGAACGTCATGCATCTGGTCAGACAGCAGAAGAGGCGATTGCTGAAATTGATCTTGGTGTTTATAAAGAATGGGGAGAATGGGAACGCTTAGCTGTAAACGTTCATGCTATTTATCGTGAGATCGATGGAGAAAGTTCAGTCCAGTCCCCGTTAGAACTATTTTCAGCAATGGCTGAATTAAAGTCAGGAGTTTGAACGGTGTCTAAAGTTTCTTTTATAGGTCTTGGTGTCATGGGGTTTCCTATGGCGAAACATTTACAGGAATCGGGCTACCTGACCACTGTTTATAACCGAACAGAGAGCAAGGCCCAAGATTGGGTCATTAAGTATGGCGGAAGTATGGCTTCCACACCGGCAGCCGCTGCTGAAGGTTCTGAAATTGTTTTTATGTGTGTTGGAGATGATGAAGATGTTCGCTCCGTTGTTTATGGGGAAACCGGGGTACTAGCAGGAATGAATTCTGGGAGTGTTCTAGTAGACCACACCACAGCTTCGGCAACAGTGGCGAAAGAAATAGCAGAAGCAGCAAGTAAACAAGGTGTTGAATTTATTGATGCGCCAGTTTCTGGAGGTCAAGCAGGAGCGGAAAACGGTCAACTTACAGTGATGTGCGGTGGTGATAGTCATGTCTTTGAGAATGTTGAGCCGGTTATTTCAAGTTATGCCAAAGCGGTGAATCTGATAGGGCCAGTTGGGTCAGGGCAAACAACAAAGATGGTTAATCAGATATGTATAGCTGGGTTAGTTCAAGGATTATCTGAGGGGTTAGATTTTGGGCGCCGAGCAGGATTAGACATGGAAAAGGTTCTTGCAGCGATTAGTCAGGGTGCATCTGGCTCTTGGCAAATGTCTAACCGCTCTGAAACTATGCTTAAACGCGAATTTGATCATGGGTTTGCTCTTGACTGGATGCGGAAAGATCTGAACATTGTCTTTGACGAAGCTAAACGTGTCGGAGCAAAACTTCCGGTTACTGCGATAGTTGATGAGTATTATGCAGAGCTCCAGCATCAGGGTCATGGACGATGGGACACGTCATCTTTGATAGAGCTTTTACAAGACGATTGTCTTTAGTTGCTTGGATTTTCCCCGGTGACTGTAGTCCGGTTCAGTTCACGATGCCGCCCAGGGTAGTCATTTATCGCCACATGTTGAGTTGAGCGGTTGTCCCAAATAACTACATCTCCATTTGACCAACGATGACGAAAAGTAAAACGTATGTGGGTGGTCCAATTGTGTAACCACATAAGTAGATTTACTTCATCTTCAGAACCATTTATTCCATCGCCCTTTAGACCTCTTACGTAGGTTCCGTTAAAAAATAATGATTTATTTCCTGTTACCGGGTGAGTGCAAACTAGAGGATGTTCTGTATTTTTTTCTGCTTCCTCCGAAGTTCGGATATCCATTCCAGAAAGTCCAGAATGGAGAGCCTGTTGTTTTGGGGAGTAAGAAGCTGAAGCAGAATGTATGCAAGTAATCGTGTCGAATTTTTCTTTTGAAGCGTCATCAAGGGCCTCATATGCGGCAGTATTTGAAACCCAAACAGTGTCTCCTCCGATGTCGGGAACATTAAGAGCGTGAAGAACTGTAAAAGCGGGAGGAATTTCTAAAAAAGAAAAATCGCTATGCCAAACTCCACCAAAATTGAACGCTTCAGATTCGGACTCTTTTTTGATTACTTTAATTACTTCTGGATAACCGGGAATGGGTTCAACAAATGGAACAGGAGAATAAGGGCCAAGCAAATTACTGAATTTTGTTTGTTCTCCTGGTGAAAGAGATTGATTAGGTATTACAACTACTTGGTGATTGCAAATCTGTTGATGTAACTCTTCAACTTGTTTTTTGTCAAGATCGTTGAGATCAATGTCAGCTATTTGAGCCCCGAGAACACCGGTAAGACGTTCAACGTTCATTTTAGATCTTCACATCAGTTTCTTCAGAGAATTTGAGAGAGGAAAAGCTTTGTGCGATCTTCAGTTGGGTTTGAAAAGAAAACTTCAGGAGTTCCTGTCTCCACGATTTGGCCGTCATCCATAAATATGATTCGATCAGCTACTTCTTTAGCGAAACCGACTTCATGGGTGACCACCATCATTGTCATACCTGAAAGAGCTAGTTCTTTCATAACATCAAGAACTTCTTTAATCATTTCCGGGTCAAGAGCAGAAGTTGGTTCGTCAAACAACATAATTCTTGGCTCCATGGCTAAAGCCCGTGCAATCGCCACTCGCTGCTGCTGACCACCAGAAAGTTGCCCTGGATATTTATCTGCCTGTTCTGGTATGCCTACACGTTCAAGTAAAGCAGCAGCCTGTTCTTCAGCTTCAGCTTTAGGTTTTTTCCTAACCCAGATCGGAGCAAGAGTCACGTTATCTAAAACTTTTAGATGCGGGAAAAGATTGAACTGCTGAAATACCATGCCAACTTCTGAACGAACTTTCTCAATATTTCTTAAGTCATTGGTAAGTTCAATGCCATCAACTTCAATTCGTCCTTCTTGGTGATGCTCAAGACGGTTAATGCAGCGAATCCATGTTGACTTTCCAGAACCGGAAGGTCCTAATATAACTACAACCTCTTGTTCTTTTATGGTCGCTGATACTTCGTCCAACGCCTGGAAATCGCCGTACCATTTTGAGACGCCTTCACAGACGATCATGTCCGGAGCGTTACTCAAGTCACGAGCACTGGCGGATGTTTCAGTATTTTCATTTTCATTCATAGTGTTACCTCATCGTTCGCCAAGACCTACACGCCGTTCAAGACGTTGGCTGGCTTTTGACATTTGATATGCAAAAAAGAAATAAATAAGTGATACGAAGAGTAGGTTCTCTCTCGTACTTCCAAGAAATTCTGTTTGGTTTGGGATGACATTTCGAGCAATGTAAAGAATGTCAAACAGTCCGATAATGGCGAGCAATGAGGTTTCTTTGAACACGCCGATGCAGTGGCCGACAAGCGGTGGAATAGAAACTCGTAGAGCTTGCGGCAAGACGATAAAGAAGGTTTTCTGAGATGTAGTCATCCCCACTGCTTCTGCGGCTTCATGCTGGCCACGAGTTACTGATTGAAGTCCACCCCTCACGTTTTCCGCGAGATAGGCAGCAGAGAAAAGAGAGTACCCAATCACTATTGCGGAAACTTCGCTAAGTTCCATGCCCTTCGGTAGGAACAGCGGAACCATAATACTGAAGAAAATCAGGATCGTTATTAAAGGAATCCCGCGAACGAACTCAATAAACCAGGTTGAAAGGATACGAAATATCGGCATCTTGGAAGTTCGAGCCAAAGCGAGAAGTATCCCTATAGGGAAAGAAATCACAATGGTGAAAATTGCAACCAGCAGAGTAAGAGAAACACCGCCGAGAAAGAAATCTCCTGGAACTTCAATAGTTGATGGTGTATTCACAGCAGTTACGAGCCAAGTGATAATTCCAGATACACCTATCCAAGCAAAGACGTATCGTCGCCGTGTTTTAGAGTCGCCAGCAAATGTAGGTGCAGCAAGAGCAAAGGTAGCTAAAAGAAGCGTCAGTATTCGAATGATCATTCGCATCGGGGTAAAGAACATTCCAAATCCAGCTAAAAGAACTAAAGCAGCGCAAACCCGCCCTATTTCTCCTGTAGCTGGACGAGTGAACCAAGAGAGAAGAGCCCCACCAGCAATAGCAAAGATCAAGAAAATCGGAATATCAGTGTTTAAAACATGACCCATGTCAAAATCAGGGTCGCGAAGAACGAGATATAAAAGTGTGGGGGGAGTGAGGAACCAAATACCAATAATAGTGGGACGCAAATTCTTTGAAGGAAAACGAGTCATCACTGTTTTCCCAACGAAGTAGGCGAGTATTCCAATGACAACCATTATTGTCCAGGGCAACTTGGTTGTTAATGCTACGGTTCCAGTTTCTGCCATAGAGCGAGGAGTGCGTTCAAAAACAAAACTGTGATGGCCAAAAGGAACAATCCATAGTGAGAGGATCGCAGCAGCCAAAGCGGCTACAACAAGAGTCAAACTACTGATGTCTTTATCTTTATCGCTTACACGGAGGAGAACTCCTCCTGCTCCAGATACAGCAGACCCGATAATTAACCAAATAATTTTTGCTTGACCACTAAATGGAGCTAACAGTGTCAAGATATCTATTACTAAACCAGAACTTAGAAGAAATGATCCAAATCTTCTAAGAGTTACGCGACTTCCGGCGTTCCATATGGCCATAGAAGCGCCAACTAATGTGAAGATAACGGCTACGGAGACCCATACTCGTATGTACTGTTCTTCAGGGTAGGCCTGTGTCATCATGAGGCGAAGATTTGTAGATGTTGACCCCCATTGTCGTTCCGGATTGAAAATGAAAGACAGAAGCCCTCGGCTGATCATTAAAAGGATGGCCGTTGAGAGAAGAGTTAGAAGAGTATTGAGTTTGCTAGAGAAAAGGTTTTCTTTCACCCATTCTCGTGGAGGTAGTTTTGGAGTTTCCGGAGCCGGTTTTATAGTGACGGTTCCTTCTACACCGGTAATATTTAGATCACTCATTATCGTTCCACCAATTGCATTCGAACATTAAACCAGTTCACGATTACAGAAATTGTTAGAGAGCAACTCAGGTAGAACAGCATCCAGATTCCAACCACAGGTAAAGTCTTTCCAGTTTGATTGAAGACTGTAGTTCCTACTTGAACAATGTCGCTATAACCCACAGCGATGGCTAGTGAAGTATTTTTGGTGAGGTTTAGATACTGGTTCCCAGTAGGGGGAAGGATGACCCGGAACGCTTGAGGGAGGATGACATGCCGTAAGGCTTGACTTTGGCGAAGCCCTACTGCACGAGCTGCCTCAATTTGTCCTTTGGGCACAGCAAGGATTCCACCACGCACGTTTTCCCCTATAAAAGCAGAAGTGTAAAAGACAACACCAAAGAAAACTGCGGCGAAACTTACGCTCATAGTTAAGCCGCTTGGTCCGTAGTTAGGGAATTTTCCTTTTTGTATTATTTCGGGACGCATTGCATCAAATGGACGAGCTGCACCATCAATATTGAATTTAGCTTCAATTACTTGAAATAAGTCGCGTCCACTATTTAATATCCAGGACGAAAGCCCTTCCCAACTAATAAATACGAATACAAGAATTACTGAAACAGCGATCGTAAAGATAATTCTGAACCAGTCGTCATCCACTAGCGAAAGATGTCCACGCGCACTTCTGTGTTTACGGGTAAATTTGCGTATCCATGCTGCTGCCCCACCTAGTGCGACTGCACTAAGGATGATTTGCGGGACTAGAACTGGAAGAGAATCAAATAGGGAAGCTAAGGCTCCAAAAATTGAACCCACCCAAGAAAAAATCGGATGAATAAAGATTCCTACTATCGCAAATAGTGTTATTACGGCAAGCGCCCAAAGCGTTGGTGAAGTGATAGCACCCGTTTCGTTATGCAGGCGGGTTCGATGGCGATGAACGTAATAACCCACTACGGCACCGATAAGTACAACAACGAGCCATTGGTAGAAGCCATCCGCGAGGAAAACTCTGGGCATAGATATGCCTTTATTAGATATATGGAACCATCCGTTAATCGGACCGCTTTCAAGGGTTAAGCGCGGAAGAACAGTGAGTACAGAGAAATAGAAAATAATTTGTACTAGTAAAGGGATATTCCTGAGAGTCTCTACCCACATTGTTCCGAGACGGTTTACGAGCCAATTATTTGATAGGCGAGCGAGACCAACCATAATTCCGAGCATTGTCGCAAACATGATCCCAATTATTGATATTCGTATGGTGTTTACCATTCCTACCCAAAGAGCGCGTCCGCCAGAATCTGGGTGGGTGTCGATTCCTTCGCTGAGTTGGATATCAACAGGTCGTTCAATGAAGTTGAAGTCAGAGGGAATGTCGCGAGCTTGAAGATTGTCCCCGGCTTGACTGGTGAGAAACCATAAAGAAGTTAAGACTATAAAAAGAAGAAAAAGTTGTGATACCCATTTGAGCACTACAGCGTCTCGCCAAAGAGGAGGGCGAGCGGAAAGTACTTTCGCGGAAGTTGTCGTAGGAGTATCGGACATGTTGTAAGTCACATTAGTAAGAAATGAGTAAGAAGCGGGACACGGGGCCTAGTTCCGAAAAAGCCCCACGGTTTCGGAACTATTAGTTCCTCTTCCGTGGGGCTTTTTACAGATTTTTTAGATAAATCTAGCGTGCAGGTGGTGAATAAATAAGACCACCATCGAGCCATCCAGCGTTAGCGCTGCCCTCGCGGACAAGGCCAACAGGATTCAGGTTCGTGTTGTAGATTTCACTGTAGTTACCAACTTGCTTGATCACCTGATGGAAAGCATCAGCGCTCAGACCCATAACGGTCTGGAGTTCGCCTTCGCCTCCAAGTAGACGACCAACTTCACCTGGATCACCGACATGATCATCAACGTTCGCTGAAGTGATGCCATATTCATCCATGATGATGGTGGCATATACAGTCCAGTTAATGACGTCAGCCCAAGCAGAGTCATTTTGACCATATGTTGGTCCAAGTGGCTCTTTAGAGATCGGAGTAGCTGGGAAAATCACCCACTCTTGATCTGCAGGCTGTTGCTTGACCTTACGGCCAACTAGTGCGGAACCATCAGTGGTAGTGATATCACAACCACCAGCAATGAATGTTTCGTACACCTCATCACTTGTTTCAAAAGCAAGCAATTCGATGTCTGCACCAGCCAACTCAGCGGCTTCAGCAATATTCTTTTCAGTTGTAGTACCAGCATTAGTACACACAATGGCGCCGTCAAGGTCAGCTACGGTGCTTGAAGCATCGAAACCATCGCTTACACGTGCCATGAGCTGTTGACCGTCAAAGTAGGTGGTTGGACCAAAGTCCATGCCTACGTCAGAATCACGGCTCTGTGTCCAAGTGGTATTACGCATCAGAACATCAACATCGCCAGTTTGTACAGCGGTGAAACGTTCTGAAGCGGTTAATGCTACGAAGTTGACAGCGTCAGCATCGCCTAATACGGCGGCTGCTACTGCACGGCAGTAGTCAGCGTCAAATCCGGTGACTGAGCCATCGGCTTGAGTCTCAGAGAATGCAACCGCACTGCCGCTTACGCCGCAGTTAAGTGTGCCACGAGCTATAACGGTGTCAAGCAGGCTGCCATCGGCATCCAGTTCAACGGCCGTAGTAGCGGGCGCAGCAGTTGTCTCTGCCGGAGCAGCAGTTCCTGCGTCGTCGGAAGAGTCACTACTGCATGCAGCAGCAACAACGCCAACGGCTAGGAACAAAGAGAGAAGCTTGAAAAGCTTGCTCATTTGGAACCCCCTCGGTTCGTCGGTTCCCCATATGGGGACCTATCCATCGTGGATAGTTCACATAACGGTATGAGTTACAATTGCTATAGGCAACCGAAATGGCCGAATCTGCATGAGAAATAAAAATCTGTCATCATTTCGTCATGAAAGAAAAAAGATGAATTTAAGCCAAAATCTAGAAGTTCAGACAGTCTTAGGACCTATTCCTATAGAAAAACTCGGACGCACTCTTATGCATGAGCATTTAGCGGTCGGTTACTCCGGGGAGGACTAACGGGAAACAACAACTTCTGTTCTTTATATAAATAAGGAACAAAACGAAAATCTGCCATCATATTTGTAAAACCAACCAATGAATTTAAGGGTTTAAGAATTCTTAGGTATGGTTTTTCTATGAAGAGGTCTGTGGTCGTTCTTGTTGCGTTGGGCTTGCTGGCTGGCCTTGTTGGCTGTGGCGGTTCTGCTGACCCATTATCTGACTCTTTATCTGAAGCTGAAGCAGAAGCACGCCAATGGCTTGTCGACATAACTACAGAAAATGCAAAATCCATTTTTGAAGAAGTCGACATTACCAGTGTCTCTGCTGAAGAATTTGCAACCTGCTACCTAGGGGATCTGACAGAAAATAGTCCTCGTTTCGGAGACTCTGACTACTGGCAACAGGAAAAGGCATTGAAGATTGACAGTACTAATTTTTATTTGTGGGGAGAAGATCCGTGGGCAGAAGGGGACGAGAGATCAGAGAACGAGCATGGGGCCTTCAATTCTTGTCGCTTTCGCTTAATATTAAATGCATCTGAAGATGATCGACTATTTGATTTTTATGTTGATTCTATATTCCCTGATCTTACGAGTGAAAACGATCCAGTACAGCAACCGGCGACTACCTCTGAGCCAACTGGCACGGTTTCTCAGCAGCAAGCGGCACAAAGTGCACAGGATTACTTGAATTATTCTTCATTTTCCCGATCTGGACTCATTGATCAACTTGAATATGAGGGATTCTCAACAGCCGATGCAACTTACGGAGTTGACGCGCAAAACGCTGATTGGAATGCTCAAGCGGCACAAAGTGCACAGGATTACTTGAATTATTCTTCATTTTCCCGATCTGGACTCATTGATCAACTTATGTTTGAAGGCTTCACACGTGAACAAGCAATCTATGGAGTAAATGCAGTCGGACTCTAAATTTCCTACTCGTTCGTGGCTGTCTGCGTGGCTATTCGTTTGTAGGAAGCCATACGGGGACTCCTTGAACGAATGCTCCTTTGGTAAGTCTCTTTTCTTTGGCGGTAATGTTATTGGCATCAATTATGTAAATATCGTTTGAGTCGCTGCCGGTGTCAAAAGCGCCCATTACAGTTACTCGTTGCCCATCAGGTGACCAGGCGAGAGACGGTTGTCTTTCGCCAGTATTAGAGTTCAAGCCAATTGACCTTTCTGCAAAAAATCTCCCCTCAACGTCGAGACTGAGGATACTACTCTCCAAGTTTTCACCGTTAGCGTCCATCACAAAGAGAGAAAGACTAATAGGTTGATCAACACCGGGAAAGTGTGTGTGTGCAAAAAAAGCAATCCGTGTCTCATCATCGGACCAACGGGCTCCAAAGGAACTTAGATCAGTATCTATTTCTACAAGTTCTTGGTAATTTCCTTCAAGGTCCATTAAAAACACTTTGTTATATAAATCGCTGCCCGACCTTTCTAAGGTTTTACTGTTGGTCACGAGTAGCCGTGTTCCATCTGAGGACCAATCTGGGAGATCAATACTTCCCCAATCACTTGTAAGCACATTGATGGTTTTAACAGGTGAACCATCATGATTAACAACTTTGTAGCAATTACCGTAATTACCAGGGTCTTCCATGCAGATGGCAATATAAAGAAGCTCATTTTTTGTAGGAGACCAAGTAAACGCCTGTCTGAAGTTGCTATCAGAATAGGTCCCTTCGCCAATCTGGGTTAATTGGGTTCCGTCAAGTTTGACCGTGAAAAGCAAAGACCCAGACTCGGAAGATACAACTTCTCCATTGACGACAGGGGAGAAACTCGAAAATCTTTCAAAAGCAAGATAATCCCCATCATGAGACCAAGATATTTCAGCAAAAATCGATGATGTATTTTCAAAATGAGTTAACTGAGTTGAATTACTACCATCAAGGTCCATCACATGTACTTGCTCAGAACTTATAAAAGCCACTTGTGTGTGATCGGGCGACAATACGGGATTATAAAAATCTGGGTATACATCATCTGTATTCAACACAAACACTTGTGAAGAAATGATTGATAAGGCCTTCAGGCTGAGGGGCACAGTTTCAGAATCAACAACTAAAGCAGAGTAAGAAGGATCAAAATACTCTTCTTCACTTGCAATGAATAAAATATTATAGTCGTCGTAGTCGTAACTAGGTGCCGTGGTTGTTGTGGGCGCTACAGAAATTGGGGGCGCTACAGAAGTTGTGGGCACCGTGGTTGTTGTGGCCGCTACAGAAGTTGTGGTCACCGTGGTTGTTGTTGGCGCTATATTATCGCCATCCCGGTCACTAGTAGAAGCGATTTGGTTACCGGAAGAGTTGCTCCCACATGAAGCTGCAAACAAAATCACCGTAAGCAGTAAAGAAATTTTCCGCATAGCCAAGTATCTCATAAATGATTAAATGCATGCGAATGTGGGAGCATTACCTGGTTGGATGTGGTCAATCAAATGATTGTTTCTAGTCACATTTGTATCTTATTCGTTTCAAGTGCTTGCTTTAGATCTGAGTTTCATACAAAAATAGAAGCAAGCAGAAGGACTCTCGTATGAGGGTTCAACTGTGGAGAGAACAGAACAGGTGTTGTGTTGAAAGAACAAAGTCCAAAATGAGCAAAAATTTAGAAGTTCAGACAGTTTTGGGCCCTATTCCGGTAGATAAACTCGGGCGTACTCTTATGCACGAGCACCTCTCAGTTGGTTATTCTGGATGGGAATCACATACAAATCGTTTAAAGAACTCTCGTGCAGATATGCGCTCTATTTGTATAGATCGAATCGCCGAGCTACAAGATTTGGGTTATCAAACGCTTCTTGATCCGTGTCCCGCAGATCTAGGAAGAGATGTCGAATTAATGGTTGAAGTAGCAGAAGCCACCGGGTTCAACATTATTTGTGCAACAGGTCTTTATCGCGAAGAGGGAGGTGGAGCGCCTTATTGGACCCATAAAGCTCAGTATGAAGATATTGAAGGGGTCATGGAAGAAATGTTTGTCTCAGAACTCACTGAAGGAATTGGAACAACTGGAGTGCGTCCAGGAATCATTAAGTGTGGAACAGGGCATGGAAGCATGTCGGAATACGAAGAAAAAGTGTTTGCTGCAGTAGCAAGCGCTTCGTTGGTTACAGGTGCCCCTGTGACCACACATACTGATGACGGCACTGTTGGAGATGTACAGCAGCAAGTCTTAACGCAAGGCAACGTCCCATCTAACCGAATCATTATCGGTCATTCTTGTGGAACAACAGACACTGATTACCATATGACTATTGCGTCAGGCGGTAGTTATCTTGGTTTTGATCGTTTTGGTATCGCAGCATTGATGTCAGATGAAGATCGAGCAGATTCTTTGATGCGTTTAATATCTCAAGGAGCTGGCGACCGAATAGTAGTTAGCCATGATTCTGTTTGGTGTTGGAAAGGAGAACCTTTTCCCACATACGCGATGGATCGTTTATCAGAAGTTATGGAGCCAACTCGGTTTGATCGTGAAATAATTCCAATGCTCAAAGATCGCGGGGCCACGGAAGACCAAATTGAAATGCTGGTGGTTGATAACCCAAGACGCTTCTTTTCAGGTGATCCTCTGAAACCTCTGAAACCTCTGAATCCGACTTCGTGAGCATCTTTCAGATTTCTAATTGACCTGTCGATCCATGTGCTCCCAGTAAGGGGCACGAAGTTTAAACTTCTGAAGTTTGCCTGTGGCGGTACGGGCAAGTTCGTCACGGAATTCAACTGAAGTTGGGCATTTATAGTGTGCTAGAAGTTCCCTGCAATGGTCAATAAGTTCTCGCTCAGTCACTGAATCATCAGTCACAACTACTAAAGCTTTCACTGTTTCACCCCATTTCTCATCGGGGACACCAATAACGGCAACTTCAGCTACTGCTGCGTGCGAGAACAAAGCATCTTCCACCTCAATAGAAGAGACATTCTCTCCTCCGGAGATGATTACGTCTTTCTTTCGATCGGTGATAGTCGCGTAATTGTCGTCACCTATTGTCGCCCCATCTCCAGTGTGAAACCAATTATTAGCCAAAGCCTCTTCCGTTGCTTCAGGTTGACTCCAGTAACTTTTGAGAACATGATTCGAACGAGCTAAAAGCTCTCCACTGCTGCTAGTAGAAAGTTCTACTCCTAAAGCGGGTGCCCCAGCTTTAGATAACTTGACTGCTCTCTCGTAAGGGTCGAGATGATCCCATTCAGAACGGCTTCTATTCATAGTTAGAAGAGGGGCGGTCTCGGTTAAACCGTAAATCTGGATGAATTCCCAATTCAACTCAGTTTCAACTTGCGCAATTAATTGAGTTGGAGGAGGAGCGCCAGCGACCACGATACGCATGTGGCCTGCGCCAGGAATTTCTCCATCCCAATCAGCCGCCGCGTCAAGAACAGCAGTGATGACTGCCGGGGCGCCACAAAGCAGAGTGATCCCATGTTTTTGGATCCGTTCAAGGATCTCTTGGCCGTTAACTTGTCGAAGCACGATGTGTTTACCGCCCATACCAGTCATGGCATAGGGCATGCCCCATCCATTGCAATGAAACATTGGCAGCGTGTGTAAGTAAACGTCTCGATCAGAAACTCCTGCTTGCCAGCCAAAAATAGAAGCGTTAAGCCAAAGATTGCGATGTGTCATCTCCACACCCTTCGGGCGGGCGGTGGTGCCACTTGTGTAGTTGATAGTGGCAGTAGCAGATTCATCTGGGGTCCAAGGTTTAGGGACACCTCCTTCGATGAAGATTTGATCTGCTGCTGGTCCGATCACAAATTGATGCTTAACATTGAAAGAACCATGTTGCTCAACTAGTTCTGGATCGATAAACAAAACCTCTGCACCGGAATGGTCAAGAATGTATTGGATTTCAGGAGTGCTTAAACGAAAGTTAATTGGAACGCCAACTCTTCCATATGCGCTACTGCCAAACAAGAAAACGAGAAGTCTTGCTGCATTATGTGAAACCATTGCAACTCGTGCTCCAGTTTCAAGTCCTAATTCATCAAATCCCGTAGCCATACCTCTTGAAAGTTCAGCGAGCCGACTGTAGGTGATATCAGGTAATGGGGGAGCGGGCTGATCAGGTTCATCGATGATTGCAACGCGATCGCCATAAACTCGTTCGGCTCGGTCTAAATAATCTGCAATAGTTAGTGGTATCTCCACAGTTCTTGTCCTTAACTAGATGTACGTTGATACTTAGGTGATAAACGAGACAGTAGTCCCATCGTGTGGCCTCGGCCATGTTGGGTCTACGCTGGAGTAAGTAAAAAGCAGAAAGGCAATTTATGAGTACGCAAGGTGACGAAACCCTTAACGAATTTCGCTCCAGTATCGACAATATCGATGCAGCGCTTATTTTGCTGTTAGCTGAACGGTTTAAAGTCACTGGCAAGGTTGGGGATTACAAAGCAAAAGTTGGGTTGCCTCCTGCAGATCTAGATCGTGAAGCTGAACAAATACAACGCCTTCGACAACTAGCTGATGAAGCTGGTCTTGACCCCGTATTTTCTGAGAAATTTTTACGTTTCGTTATAGACGAGGTTATTCGTCATCATGAAAAAGCTGGAAATGGTTATTAAGTAGAAAGAATTTTCTGTTTAATAACCAGATAATCAATTAGCTTCTTGTGCTTCTCTGTCTTTAGCTACTTCGTCTAATTCAAGAAATTCTTCGCTGGTATCTACCCAATCTTCAAATTGAATAACGCCGATGTCGGTGAATCGATCGCGGAGCCAACCATCACCGGCATCTAAGAGACCTAGTTTCTTGCAGTTAGGAACGATCTTAGAAAATAGCATGCGTTGGAAAACGCGAAGCTCGTCAGGCATGGCTAATTGGAACTTCACCATTTCTTCGGTATCAACTCCCATACGGTGCCAAACTTCTTGACGCATGAAACGGTCACGCATTCTAAGGGCAGCTTCGAAAGCAAATTCTTGCCTCTCTCTTAATTCCGCTTGAGTCATGTCTTCGTAAACTTCTTTCAGAGAGAGAACACCGAATGCTACGTGTCGTGCCTCGTCGCTCATAACGTAGCGAAGCAATTTCTTAAGTAGTGGCTCTTCTGTTGTCTGATGCATGAAACCAAAGGCTGCTAAAGCAAGTCCTTCAACCATGATTTGCATACCAAGATAAGTAATGTCCCAACGGCTGTCGTTGAGGATGTCATCAAGCAAGAGACCTAGATGGTGGTTAACCGGATAACCGATTCCCCCAAGTTTTGAATCCAGGTATTGGGCAAATACTTCAACATGTCGGGCTTCATCTACTACTTGAGTGGCGGCATAGTATTTAGCGTCTATCCATGGAACACTTTCAACAATTTTGGCTGTACAAAGCAAAGCTCCTTGCTCGCCATGCATAAACTGGGAAAGACTCCAGTTCATCGATTCCACACCCAACTGATGCCATTCTTTTTCACTAAATTTACGAAGTGGAGACTCCGGATTATCTGCGAAATAACTTACTTCCATCGGGTCACGGGTTCCAGCACTTGCTAGAGCATCTGGGTCAACCTCTATTGACCAATCTAAATCTGTTTGTCCATTCCATTGAGAAGTCTTAGCTTTTTCATAAAGCTTGTCTAAAGGCTTCCGCTCTCCTTTGTTGTAACCCCAAGTGAAGATGGCATCACAGTTATCTTCAACGGCATGTATTAGTGAACTCACATCTGGATTCCACATTGATATCTCGCCGACGCGCTCAGGGTCGTTGGCGTAATCAACGAGGTCATAGGTTTCGTTTGAAGGGTTTTCAGTGGTTGTCATTTTTTTCTCCATTTATTTCAGAATTGTTTTCACTGGTTGGGGCAAAACTATTTATTACTCGGTTTATCACATCGGTCCAAGAGTCTTTAGTGGGGAGTTCTAATCCGAGTAGGCGAGTCACATTCATGCCGTAACCTATGGCATGGGCAAGGCGGACAAGAGCGAGATTGTCTAAATCTTGGTCAATGCTTCCGGATGCTTGTGCTGCTTCAATAATTTTTGCAACTTCTCCATCTTCTTCTGCGGCGAGTTGGTGCAGAACGATCGCTAAATCAGGGTCACGCCTTGCTGCGACAAGGGCTTCTATGAAAATCCCGGTACTTTCGTGAAGATCATCTAAAAGGTGCTCGCCGATATCGGCCAAAATATCTTTTGGTGACTGACTATTGTCTTCAGCTCTGAGTAGTCGAGTGATTTCGTCGGCGGCGTGATTCTTGACTGCGTCCTGGAGGAGGTCTGCTTTTCCGGTATATCGGCTGTAGATAGCTCCTGTGGTAACACCGGCTCGACGAGCTATTTCGGCAACCCCTGCTTGTTCGTAGCCTTTTTCTGCGAAGAGGTCAGCAGCTGCAGCGAGAAGACGATCAGATAGTTTGCTATTAGTTAGATCACTTGTAGTGGTTTCAATAACTGTATCCAAGGGCATACAGGGATAATAACGGTCATTATCCGCGAATACAAGGCAAGATTAGGTAAAAACACTAAAAGTGTTATATAAAAAGTAAAGACTTAAAAGGTTTTGAGGAGTTTCAAATGGATTTTGGTGTAAATATTTTTCCTTGTGAATACAGCATTCCCCCCACAGTTCTCGGGTCAGCATTAGAAGAACGGGGATTTGAATCACTGTGGGTGGCAGAACACAGTCATATACCTAGAGACCGCACTGCGCCATGGCCTGGAGGGGATGTTCTTCCACAAATGTATTACGACGCTATGGACCCTTTCGTGGTCCTATCAGCAGTAGCAGCGGTAACGGAAAAATTGAAAGTAGCAACTGGCATAGCTTTGGTTATACAGCGTGACCCAATTCAGACAGCAAAAGAAGTAGCCAGCTTAGATGTTCTTTCTAAAGGAAGGTTTCTTTTTGGAATCGGAGCTGGGTGGAGCCTTGAAGAAATGGAAAACCACGGAACAGATCCAACTCGGAGATTCGGATTGATGCGTGAACGAATTGAGGCCATGAAATCTATATGGGCAAACGAAGAATCGGAATATCACGGCGCCCAAGTCAACTTTGATCCCATTATCTCCAACCCTAAACCGGTACAGAAACCCCATCCACCTATACATGTAGGGGGTATATTTCCAGGTGGACTTAACCGTGCTGTTCGCTATGGAAATGGATGGATTCCCATAGCCGGAAGAGGAGAGTTCAATCCAAAAGGATGGGTAGAGGAAAGAAATATTGCTTGTGAAACAGCAGGACGTGACCCAAAAGAGGTAGAGATATCAATTTATGGTGCACCAACTGACCTAAGTAAGTTAGAGGCATTAATGAATGCAGGTATTAACCGGGTTGTTTTCGGCTTGCCTCCAGAGGGAACTGAACCAGTGATGAGAGCTTTAGATTCAATCACAGAATTAAAAGAGAATTTCTAAGTTAAACAATGCCAGACTCTGTTCTCGAATCACTCATTGCTACAGGAGTAGAACACGAAATAATTGAGTGCGATCCTGACTTAGCTGACACTGTAAGTTTTTGTGAACATTATGGTTATGAAATAGAAGAGTCAGCTAATGCGATTTTGGTTGCCGGAAAGAATGAACCAAAAAAGTACGTTGTTTGTTTAGCGCTTGCATCAACACGAATTGATGTAAATAAAACAGTAAAGAAAAAATTAGAGGTTAGAAAAGTTTCGTTCGCTTCTCCTGAAGAGGCAATTGAGATTACTGCACAAACTTTAGGTGGAATAACCCCCTTTGGTCTGCCTGAAGATCTTCCTCTGTGGGTAGATAGTCGTGTTTTGGAATGCGAAAAAGTTATTGTAGGTGGAGGTTCACGAGACCGAAAAATATATCTACCACCAGAAGGTCTTTTAAAACTTCCAAACACAGAGGTAGTGGAAGGGTTAGCAGTATCTCGACCTTCAACGTGAAGATCTACTTAATTATCAGGCCTGAAAAATAAAAGAACCCACTGGCTACACCAATGGGTTTCTTTAAGGGTTGGGCTTTCGCTCCACTCATACTACCTGTGTCGCAGAAAGATCCTCAGCGAGAGCTTCCATTTGTTCTTTAGATAGATCTATCTCTTCGTTCAGATTTTCAAAATCACAACCTAGGCCAACAGGAGGAGAATCAAGAGAAAAGGTCAAGTACTGGACAGCAGAAAGGCGGTCTTCGCCGACTTGAGAAGAGTCGTATTCTGCATAAACTCGAGAACCATCTGCTAGCACTAGGTAGAAATGCTCTTGAAGCCCTAACCAAGCAGTTAGTAGCGGTCTTCTATCTTTTTCTTCAGGTATCTCTATGAGCAAAGCACATCCGAGTTGTCCTTTGTTCCCAAGAAGGCTGTTATAAACAGCAATCTCTTCTTGGATAGAAGATTCACGAACGGTACGTTCAGCTCGAGTTATTTCTTGAATTTGATACTTGATGGTCTCATGGTTTTCAAAAAGAAAAGTTAGATGCTGGCCGAGATGTATACGTCTAGAAGCTTTTATCTTCATTATCTCGTCACGTATTTCGTCACGTATTTCTGAATAGGTCTGGTAATCAATTATTTCTTCTCTTTTAACGTGGTGAGGAGCAGAATTCATATTTCATCCTTTACGTTTTCTATTGGGGTAGGAAAGCCATCAGGCTCATAAGCTCTTGCCAAAATAGTCATTGGGTGAAGTGGTCGTTTATCAGCATGTTGAGCAAATTGAAGAGCCGCTAACGGACAGTCTGTAGCCCAAATAGATGCTTCTTGGGAAGACATTCCATCAAATGCCTTCTGACCCACGCGAACTGAGACCTCAAATCCTTCTGATTTCATAGCAAACGTTCCATCGTGACCACAACATTCCATTGTGGTGATTGGCTTTACGCCAGGGATTTTACGAAGAAGATCTCTGCCCTTGAAACCGACAGCTTGAGTGCGGAGATGACAAGGAGTGTGATAATTTACGGTCTCTGGGGTGGACTTAAAGTCAGTATTGAATCGCTCTTCTGATCGTATTGACCATAAAAATTCACCCGGGTCTGTTACTGCTTGAGCGAGGGTTTCTGCATCTTCTCGGTCAGAAGTAGCTACGAGTTCTGGGTATTCTTGCCGCAACATCATTGAACAAGTTGGGTTAATGGCAACAACTTTTTTTCCTGCTTGAACGTGTGGTAGAAGCCGATTCAAGTTATTTCGAGCTTTTTCTCTGAAAGTTTCTAAATCTCCTGACTCCCAAGCCGGCATGCCACAACATTCAAGTCCTTTATCGCAGGTAACATCAATCCCATTCTTTTCAAGTACAGAAACCGTGTCGTGTCCTACTTCTGGTTCATTATGTTCTACGTAACAAGTAGGAAAAATTACTACTTCTCCTTCTTCAACTGATCGAACCAGTCCGCGTTTCTGGGCCCATTGAGTGAATGTTGTTCTAGAAAATTTTGGAAGGTCTTTTTTAGGGTGGATACCAAGAATCTTGTCTAAAAAAAGACGATGAATTTGGCTACGAGAATTCAGGGAGTTAACTAATCCACTAGAAAGTCGTGAGAACCGTGCTATACGATCTGGATCTCCCAGAACTCGATCTCTCAAACTAGAACCTTGGGTTCTATGTCTCTGCGCTTTGTAACGGTGTACGAGTTTTGGAAAATCAAGTTGAAATTCATGGTTCTCTCTGACTGTGTAGGGACACTGCACTTCACAGAGTTTGCATTGGAAGCATTCGTCCATTACTTGTGCGGTTTCTACATCGCTAATTTTCCGGACGTCCCCATCGTGGCGGTCGTCTATGAAGGAAAAAAGGGAAGGGAAACTGTCGCAGTATTTGAAGCACATTCGACAGCCGTGGCAAATTTCGAATGTTCTTTCAATTTCAGCGTGCAGAGCTGAAGCATCCCAGTACAGATCATCTTCAGGATCATAAGTGAGTCCCGAAGTCGGATGGTAAGAAATATTTTCAGTCATAGGTCTACAGACGCGGCAAGTAGTGCACAGGAGCGACTAACCCAGTCATAGAAAGAGATATTTGGAGAACTATTAGTTGACTTGGTCAAGTAAAGACTGGAAGCGTCCTGCATGAGCTTTCTCAGCTTTAGCAAGAGTTTCAAACCAATCTGCAATTTCTCCAAAACCTTCGTCTCGAGCTTTACTTGCCATACCTGGATACATTTCGGTGTACTCATGAGTTTCTCCAGCTACTGCTGCAGCAAGATTTTCCATGGTGTCACCGATTGGAAGCCCAGTAGCAGGGTCGCCAACCGCTTTGATGTAATCAAGATGACCGTGCGCATGACCAGTTTCACCTTCAGCGGTGTCACGGAAATTTCCCGCAATATCTGGATACCCCTCTACATCTGCAACTTTCGCGAAATAGAGGTAACGACGATTAGCTTGAGATTCGCCAGCAAAGGCTGCCTTAAGATTCTCAAGAGTTTCACTATCGGCAAGATTCATAATTTCTCCTCAACAATTTTCCCAACTTTTCCCAACTAAGAGAAAACCTTAACCTCTTCAATCTTACCCGCTTTAAAGCTAAGAGGTGCTATTGAACTAAGTTCCGTAAATTGAAATTTCCGGTCCAACAAGTTCAGTGAAAATCTCTAAAACCTCACCAGGTTCGGCGTGTCTCCCTGTTTCATGTTTCGAATAAATCTTGGTTCCATTTACTTCGACATCAAATATCCCTTTGTCTCCTGTAAGTAAGGAAAGGTCTTTGATGACATGTTGATAGTTGGAGAGAAGATCGTTAGCAGCGCTCACGGCGTGCTGCGAATAATCTCAAGGGGCACAATAGGTAATTTTAATTTGGTAGTCGCTCATAGGATCAGGCTAGTCGTACGCCTGCAACTAGAAGAGCATTGGGCTGAACTTTCATTGTGAGTGGAAGATCCGCATAGGGTTCACCATCCGCTCTTGCTTGACCGTCTGCTCTAATACTGATTGAACGAGATCGATAAAGAAAAACTTCTGATTCGTGAACATGAGACCCATTTCGAATCTTTGTAAATGAATGAAGTAATTTCATTCGGCTCACATCCCCTAATACGCAGATGTCCAGTATTCCGTCACAAGGATCAGCCTCTGGACATATTTTCATCCCGCCGCCAAAAAAAGAAGTATTTGCGACTACTACAGCTGTTGCTTCTATTTCAAAGTTTCCTTCATCAAGTTCTAACCAGTATCGCTCGGACTCTAAGGACTTGAGTTCAGCTAAAGTCGCCACAGTGTAACGAGATTGACCTTTAGGAAATCGCATATCGTTTGAACGCTGGTTTACTTTTGATGGAAATCCCATGATGCAACTCGTAACAAAATAGCGAGAGCCGCTCTTGACCAAATCGATAGGTGAAGGATCTTCCAGAGCCCTATCTACGTAGTCGGCCAAATCACCGTCAGAAATCCCGAGTGCTCTCGCCGCGTCATTTCCGGTTCCTAAAGGGATAAGACCCAAAGTGCGGTCAGTGTTTGCGAGAGCATTGGCAGCGTAGTGAAGTGAACCATCTCCTCCTGCAACTATTATTCGATCTGCTGATGATTCAGAAACTTCTTTCTTTACTTGATCAGCCGAATTGGGTGAGAGGATATCAGGAGACTGGCCATGAAATTTTAAACGCTTTAGTATCTGTTCTAAATAGTCATTAGCCCGTCCAGCTTTAGCAAAATTATTTAAAAGAAGAGCAACTTTCATAATGCCTCTATCATTGCCTACAACTATGACCCATGACCATATCGATGATACCGATATGGTCATCTCTCTATCATTGCCCATGGATATCCTTTAAGCCATGAGCAAAAAAATGAAACTTCAAATTTTTCTACTGGTGTCAACAGCAGCTCTCATATTTAGTAGTTGTGGCGGTGGCACTACAACGCAACCGTCAACATCAGAGCCAACAGATGGAGTTTTGAGAGTGGTAGCAGACGACACTCAAGACTTTGACAAAGATCGTTACACGGCAGCTGCCGGTGTAATAGAAATAGAATATATTTTAGACGGGTTCCAACTTCACAATCTCTTAGTTGAGGGATATGAAGATGAAATGGTTTTAGAAGTAGAGAATGGTGAGACTTCAACAGGTTCTATTTCATTAGAGCCGGGCAGGTACATTCTTTATTGTGATATAGCTGGTCATCGTGAATCAGGAATGGAAGCTCAACTTTTAGTTGAATAAATTTCAAGCACCATATTTTTTATAGACAAGTTGAACTTTTCACCATCTCAGAAGCACTTTTCCATAGCTCTGCAGGTAAGTCGTCACGAAGAGCAGTGGAAGAAGGGGATTTAATCTTTCCTCCATCTATGTATGCGAAGCCTTTATTTTTCCATTTAGATCCCTCAAATAGAGAACATGCATCTCCTGCAGTAGTGGAAGATAGTCGCATATTTTTTACGAATGGAGTGACCATTTGACCAAGAGTTTTAAGTAGAGGTCTGAAGAGAGAAGGCACTTCGTGGACGAGATTTGTATCTGCCATAAAACCAGGATTAAGGGCAAACACATCAACATGAGAGTGTTGTTCCTGCAAGATTCGTGCCTGAAAGATATTTAACAATTTTGATGTTGAATATCTCAAGAATCCATTAGATAAACCTGATTCAGGGAGAGCTTCATCTGCATGGGCGAGATGATGAACGTCAACCCATTGGGGCTCGGGTACTCGAGCGAAACGAGATAGTTGATTTTTGGGATCATGAACTCCGCTGGTAACGACAACGATTCTTCCATCTTCAAGAATTTTGTCAGCGAGCTTCATAAAAATTAACTGATGCGCCAGAACATTAACGGCAAAGGTCATGTCGTACCCTTGAGCGCTTTGCCCTAAGGTTTTTGGTTGTCTAGATATGACACCGGCATTAGCCATCACACCATGTAATGGCAAGTTTGGGAAGCCTTGGAGAGCGTTATTAAGTTCCTCTAAGTCATCTAAATTAGCAACGAAGGGCAGAGCGGTTCCGCCCGCTTTAGAGATCTGGTGAACGACATCGCCAACCGCTTCATGTTGTCTTCCATGAATAATGACTGTTCGTCCAACAGCACCTAGAGCAAAGGCACTTTTTCTACCCAATCCACTAGTGGCACCAGTGATGAGAACAGCGGCATTGGAATTAATCATTTAAAAGAATTATGAAAAATAAGTGTCGCTAAACGCGGAAAGACCCACTGTTTAAGTGGGTCTTTCTATCGCTTATTTAAAGAATTTCAAAGAGCAGGTACAGAACCAAAGTTATGGCAAATCCCCACTTGATGGTGTCTTGATGCTTATCCAAAACGACCTTGTTTATCGCACTGTCATACCCGCCTAGTTTTCCTAAGGCAGAAAGTTCCATAACAGCCCAAATAAGTCCAAAGACAATCCAGATCACTATTCGTGTACTAGCTTCTGGGCTACCAAAATTCGCTCCAAAGTGACTAGGCCACATCATGAAGAAGATGAGGGGAATAGAGAACAAGGTGTTGACACGACTTGCTCGACCGGCACGTTTGGCTGCGGCAGGAGCTTCTGGATCCGCTTCTCCGCCTTCTGAAACAGAGACAGAAGAACCGATAGCGATTTGTTGCGCTGGCCAGATAACCATCCACACATTCGCTGCCATAGTGGTACCTAATACAAACCCAAAGGCAATACCCATACCTGAGGCAGATCTCCAATAGTCGCCGCTATTTAAGACCTCTTGATGGGCGAGAATCCAAATACCGCTGACCCAGGTGAGAGCTGCAGCCCAGCGGAACCACCAAAGAGTTCGCCAAGTAATTTTTCGAAGCGCTTCACCTCGTGCTGCTTCACCCATTTCTGCAAAAGCAGCTCCCTGAATGAAGTTGAAGAAATAAAGTAAGCCAATCCAGGTAATACCCCCCAAGTAGTGGGCGAAGCGCCCTAGAGCTTGCCCGCCACCAGCCATTCCAAGCCAATCATTAAATAGTTCCACGTAAATCTCCCCAACTTTTGATTTAGTTAATTAATAACACAATTCTATAAACAATGACATGTTGTAATCAATCATCTAAACGCAGTTTCCTGCATTTAGTCAACAACTACATCCGCGAACTGGGCGCGTAAAGTCTTTTTGGAAAACTTACCGACAGAAGTTTTTGGAACCTCTTCAATAAATTCCACCCGATCAGGCATCCACCACTTCACAATGCGCCCATCAAGCCACTCAAGAATATCTTCGCTAGTTAATGAAGCGCCCTCAGCAGCTACAACGCATGCCATTGCCCGTTCCCCCCATTTAGTGGAAGCCACACCAATTACCGCAGCTTCAACAACATCAGGGTGGGCCATGATTTCGTTTTCTAATTCAACAGAACTTATCCATTCTCCACCTGATTTAATTAGATCTTTGGTTCTGTCTACGAGCCTTATGTAGCCTTCGGAGTCACATGTAGCGACATCTCCTGTCTTCAGCCAGCCATCGTCAGTGAAAGATTCATTAGCACGTTCGTCGTTGTAATACTCTTTGGCCACCCATGGTCCCCGAACTTGAAGTTCACCTCGAGATTTTCCATCCCAGGGCTGCTCTTCATCGGTTTCATCATCAGCTATACGAAAATCAACTCCAGGGGAAATCAGTCCGATTGAAGTCCGTAGGTCAGCTTTCTCATCAATGCTTAGATGGTCAAGAGTGGATTTGATGCTGCAAACAGCAGCGAGAGGGCTGGTCTCAGTCATTCCCCACGCTTGCAGTATTGGTAGTCCAGTAGCTTCACGGAAACCTTCAGAAAGTGCTTTTGGAACAGCGGAGCCACCACAAGGGATAGCGCGAAGAGCAGAAACATCTTTTCCTTCTAATTCTGGTAAAACACCCATCCAAATCGTTGGAACACCGGCAGCTACTGTCACTTTCTCTGTTTCTATGATGTCCGCTAGGGAAGGTGCACTGAGATCGGCACCTGGCATAACAATTGTGGCTCCAGTAGCTACTGCCGCATGAGCAAAACCCCAAGCGTTTGCATGAAACATTGGAACAACTGGGAGTACTACGTCTCTCTCAGAGACTCCTATGGTGTCTGCCATCATTGCTCCAAAAGTATGGAGAACCATTGAACGGTGCGAGTAAACCACTCCTTTCGGATTACCGGTAGTACCAGATGTATACATCATTGAACCGGCTTGGTTCTCTTCAACTCGTTTCCATTCAGCGGGTTCAACTCCTGCTAACAGGTCTTCATAGTCGTGTACTTCCGCTCGTATAGCATCTGCATCTGGAGCAGGAGCTCCATCATCCATCAAAACCACATGGCGAACTGTGGAGAATCCGTCCATTAATGGCCAAATTAAACCTGCAACAGAATGATCAAGGAAAATAACCTCATCTTCAGCATGATCAACGATATAAGACAGTTGATCTGGGAAAAGTCGAATATTGAGAGTATGAACAACTCTTCCGCTACATGGCGGAGCAAAATAAAGTTCAAGATGACGAGACGTATTCCACCCAAAAGTTGCTACTCGGCCATCATCAGAAATTCCTAGTTGGTCCAGCACACTTCCTAGTTTTCGTGTGCGGGTTGCCCAGTCTTTGTATGAGAGGCGTTCTCTTCCGCTAGGTGTGGCAGTGACAATAGTTTTTTCTGGAAAGATCCTTTCGGCACGATCGAATAAATGGATCAGTGACAAAGGAACGTCCATCATTAGGCCATCCATAATCAAACTCCTTATTTTTTATTTGTTGTATTCTCTATTTGGTTGAACTATCGATCAGCATGCGCGAGCGCAGCTAGTACTAACTCAACGTATTCGTTGCGTTCGTCTTCGTCTAGGACTTCGTGATCTTTTCCTGAAGATTCTGCAGTTAAGGATTCCACTTCGTCGCTAATTTCCTGTGCTGTTGGAGAATCATCAGAATCTCTCCACCCAAACAAATTAATGTTGTAACTACTCTTTAACTTTACTAATCCTACTGGTGACACGTTAAGGCTTTTCGCGGCAACAATATGCCTACAGAAACGAAGTTCCCGTAAAACTTGTATGAGTAAGTAGGAACGCCCTTCCGCATCGTCAGGACGATTTACATTACGCCACCCTGTAAAAGTTGGCGCGTTTTCCCCATTGGCAGAGTCAACTATTTTTTCAGCTAACTCAACTAAGCGAGCTGCGCCACTGAAGCCTTCGAGGTAATCACGTCCACGTTCAGCACAAACTTGTCCATACAAAGCACCAGCCTGAGACGGGGAGAAATCTTCAATCCAGTTTTCTTTGATTTGAGATGGATTCCAGCACCAAGCTGCGGCACTTGCTTCTTCTGCAGAAATATCTCCTATTGTGCCGAAACGTCCCATGACATACCCGGGAAGGCCTTCTGGTAATCCGAGTTCAGGTCCCGTTTTGAAAGTCACAGGATCCAACATGAAACGTGCGCCGAGCACTTGTACAGCGCTTGCAGTTTTTTGTGCACAATGTTGAGGGTTCACGGAAAAATTTCTAAATAGTGGTTACAACGTCAGGACGGTAGCAAATCTTCGTCGAAATTTCTCATCCGAGCGTTGCAATCGCGCCAAGAATAATAAAAATAACATTTCGGACAATGTCTTTATAAGACAGGGGACGGGTGGACCAAGCCCCAAAACAACCACATCCGCTTTTATTTCCTGCAGCAAGGCGACTGGAAATCAAGACAGTGAAGGCAACCAGTAGCGCTACGGCGCATGGCCCGCCAGTAGCAGGATCAATGAATAAAAGAGCAGAGGTTAAAAGTTCAACAAGAGGAAGGACAATGCTTGTTTCTTTAGGGAAAGGAAAACCAAGGTCACGGAGGGAACGACGAGTGTCTAAAGGAGAACGTAGTTTGACTATCCCGGCAATGAGGAAAACGCCGCCAAGAATGTAGCCAGCAAAATTTGCCATTTTTCAATATCCCTGGTTCACGTCTACAAGACCAAGTAGTTCTTCGTTACTACAGAAGCGTTTAACGTTTTCAGAAATGAATGGCCCGAGAACTCTTAAACCCATCTCCGGAGTGTTTCCAATATGGGGGGTGATAAGACAGTTCGGTTCTTTCCAGAGCGGATGATCATCAGGAAGAGGTTCAGGGACTGTTACATCTAGAGCAGCTCCGCCAATAGTTCCCTGTTGCAGAGATTCCAAAAGATCGTCGGTGACGATATGTCCTCCGCGTGCAACATTTACTATCCACGCATGATTTGGAAGAGCCGAAAGAACTTCTTTATTGATGATTCCATATGTTTCTTCGGTAAGTGAAAGAGCGAGAATTAGAAGGTCAGTTCGTGGAAGAATTTCAAAGAGGCGAGAAGTTGTTATCGTTCGGTTTGCCCCTTCTAGAGGCTTGGAACGTCGTCGAACAACTGTGATATCACATCCAAAGGGCTTAAGGAGGGGGAGTAGGCATTGAGTGATTCCACCTGCACCAAGTATGCAAACCCGAGAGTCGCCAAGAACCCGACCGATTGGCTCACCCCAAGAAGTCGCTCTGGAGTAGCCATGAAGATTTTTGAAACCTCCTAGAGATAAAGAAAGTGCGGTTTCGGCAACTTCGCGTGCATAAACGCCTTTGCCGCAAGTCCAAGTCCATTTGTCGTTGAGGTAGGGGACAAATGGCTCTATTCCGGCATAAGGAAGTTGAATCCATTTCAGATTCGGAGCACTCTCGGAAATTTCTGGAAACAAATTTGCTTTAGAAGGGTCAGCCCAAATCAATCCCTCGGCATCTTCAACTGCGCACAGATTAGCTCCAGCATCTTGTACGGACTTGCACAATACGTCAAACATTTCCGGACGAGTAGAAGGAGCTACTGCGACAGAACGAGTCAAGAGAACACCAAGGGAGATCTATCCAAGAGAAGGGGTTCCAACGTATGGAGCAGGATCACCTTCAGCAGGAAACTCGGGTCGTGACCAAGAAGACAGGTCAGATAGTTCCTCAGCCACTCTTCTCCAAGATTCAGGATCCCAATTTTCCGCTGAATCTAGAACTGAACCATCCTGTTTCAAGACAACGAAGGCCGGAACATTGGAAAGTTCAAGGGAGCGAACCAGAGTCCGCTCAGGATCTGCCAAAGCAAAAATTTCCTCTGCTAATGGACCAAGAAACTTTTGAGCACCATCAGAATCTGTTCCCGTAACTAAATAAGCAGCTCTCACATCTGCTCCTTGAAAATTCAAAAGAACACGTCGGGCCGTATTTAGAATCCAAGAACTTTCGTGGGTGTATGGATCCAGTACTACAACAGCAAGGGGGAAGTTCGTTAAAAATTCTTTTAACGGTCGAGGGTCTCCCGAAACTGGATGGATTTGTATGTTGAGGTCAGGATTAGTTGCCACAAGTGGTGACGCTAGCAAGTGATTCAGTACTCTGACGACATATGGCAGATGTTCTTTGTGACCTACTACTGTCAATACTGTGAACATCAAGGAACTTACACGAATTCTTCCCATTGATATTTTGGTATGGGGTGCAGAACACTTACGTGACTTGCCGTGGCGAAGAACACGAAACCCTTGGTTTGTATTAGTTGCTGAAGTGATGCTTCAACAAACTCAAATAGATCGAGTTCTTTTGAAGTGGCCGGCATTTCTAGAAGAATTTCCAACAGCAACAAGTTGTGCTCTAGCGTCAACTTCTGAAGTGGTAAAACAATGGGAAGGAATGGGTTTTAACCGTAGAGCGGTGCTACTACATCAAGCTGCAAAATCTATAAAAGATAATCATGGAGGGGAAGTTCCAGTAGAGCTTGACGAGCTTTTATTACTTCCTGGAGTAGGCCCATACACTGCTCGAGCAATTCTCGCTTTCGCATATGAACAAGACTCGGCTGTTGTAGACACAAATGTAGGAAGAGTTCTCGCAAGGTGGACTGGGCGCCGTTTGAAATCTGCAGAAGCTCAAGAACTAGCTGATCGTTCTGTTCCATTAGGAGAGGGATGGGCTTGGAATCAAGCAGTGCTTGATTTTGGTTCCATGGTTTGCCGTTCTAAAAATCCGAAATGTGAAGAATGTCCGATACATCGTTCTTGTTCATGGCAAGGCATTGGAGTTGATCCAGCTAAAGGGTCAGCAGGAGTGAGTGGAACTCAATCTAGATTTGAAGGATCAGATCGTCAAGGGCGCGGAAAATTAGTAGCCGCTTTAAGAAAAAAGCCAATTAAAAAAAGTGAATTAGCAGAAATCATGGGGTGGCCATTGGATCCAAAAAGAGCAGAGAGAGTTGCTTCTACTGTCATTTCTGATGGTCTAGCTACCTCTGAGGGTGACACACTATCTTTGCCCCAAACTTGAAATTATTGGGTTAAGGCTTCTACAAGATCGTCAAAAGCAGAATCAGCGAGTTTAATCATTTCTTCATCGGTTCTATCTTGTATCGGGTGGTCAACAAAAATGCGAGATACATCAATTCCAACCGCCTTTGATTGGGTTTCGGCGGCATCAATAAAAGGTCCGGAAGCCACGAATACTCCTGGAAGACCTTCTTTTTCTAAGTTGCTTATGTCATGCACACTGCATGTCGTACAGGAACCTCAATCAGCGAGAGCTTCAATAACTGCATCACATTTACTAGAAATTTCATAACGAAGATCTACAGGTGCAGGTTTAGTGAAAGTTGGTTTCATAAATCGAAGAACAGTCGCCCCATGCTCTGTGAGTCTTTTCTCTAACTGATTAAGGAAAACGTCACCTCTGGGTTTTGAGATATCAAGCAATCCTATTATTGAGCCTTCAATACTTTTAATTCGTTCACTTAACTGGATTTCTGGAGAGCGGTCCTCAGATGTGGGGTCAAGTACAGACAGTGTTTGATTCATAGGGTTATCTCCTTAGTGACTGGGTCGCTTCCCTTAGTTCCATTCAGCCATCCACCAATTATGGCTGAAAAGAGTCCTGCTGGTCCACCAGCATGAACTACCAAGAGACCTCCGGGGCGAAATTTCGGTAATTGATTTCCTCCAAAAGTTGATGGAATGCCATCTTCAATCCCTCCAGCGCCTTCAATTATTTCGTCACTGTCAATCATCAAGAGTTCAGTTAATTTTTCAATAAACTGTGAGCGACTCCAACCTGCGTCAATAAACCGGCTCAGATGTTCTGGTGAGATAACCAACATAGCGTCCATACCTAAAACCATTCGTGTGGAAATCGTTGACTTCAACCCATCAGCCAAAGATCGCGTTAATGACTCTGGGCTTCTGCTTTTCTGATCAACGAGAATACGCGGGCCTTCCCCTGTGAACGCAGTAACCGTGTTCTGTTCTGAAGAAAATCCGAAACCTTCAGCTAAATTCTCCCAAGGCGAAGGAGCTTCAGCGAAACAGAAACCCTGCTTTCCCATATGGCCAAGAGTTGCTCGGTCAATCCCTCCAGGCGCCCCACCACCCACATTCTTTAAAACAAGTTGAACAGCTCTACCAATAGTGGAGTTAGCACGATTCCCATGTCCAAGAACGTTGATGCCAGAATTCATACCCAAGCGTTCAGCAATAGGCCCACTAACAACAAAAATAGGACCTACGCTCATCGTGGTGGCTAAAACTCCATGCATATTGAACTCATCGGTGCAAATAGCTTCAAGACAGGCAATCACTACAGGAAGATACTCGGGAAGACACCCAGCCATCACGGCATTGATTGCTACTTTTTCTACTGAACATTCGGCAAGATTTGGTGGAATTATTGCAACGATGTCATCAGAGTTCCTTGACGTTCCAGCAAGCATTCGCTTTACCCGTGATTCAGTAGGTGGAACAACAGGCATTCCATCACTCCAACCGCGGTCATGCATTGCTTCCATTTCATCTTCAAGAGAAGCGATCTCTACTTGGCGAGAAATAAATGTTCTTCCCTCAAACTTTATTTCAAGCTCGTCAACTCGATCCGGCGATACGGATAGTGAACCACAACCAGGTTTATGGTCAACGAGACCCGGAGCAAGGTTTTCAATTTCAAGCAATCTCTCCCATTCTTTCCTGTTCCATCCCACTAATCTCTCAACTTCTTTTCCGTTGACGACTCGGATAAGAGTGGGAACAGCTTCAATATCGTTATGCCAACTGAAAGACAGTTCACTATCGTCATGGACCCATTCGGCTGAAGTTGGAAAAGACGGATCGTCTTGTGAAAAGATTTTCACATGGCCGTTAGTTCCAAGTTCAACTAAAAGATCTGAAGTTAATTGGCAAGTAGGGCATTCAGAATTGACCACAACAGAAATGCCATCGTTTAATTCGTAACCATCTGCATGTTTAGCCATAACTAGAATGGTAAGTTACCAGTCAGTAACAGGCAAGTTGTGTTGTCGCTACTTCTAGTCCGTGAACTTGATCGCGACCTGAGAAACAGTTATGTAGTCTTAAAGTGAATAGTTGTCTACTTAAAGGTTGAAAATGACAATTGACGGAGATCTTTACAGAAAAGTTTTGGGTCGTTGTCCCACCGGAGTGACCCTTGTTACTGGGATGGATGAAGCCGAACCGTTAGCGATAGTTATCGGTTCTTTTACGTCAGTGTCTATGAGCCCTCCTTTAGTTGGATTCTTCATTGGTACGGGTAGTCAGACTTGGCAAAGAATAGAGAAATCGGGTTCTTTTGGTGTCAATATTCTTTCGGATGAACAAGTTAATCTTTCGAACGGTTTCTTTCAGAAAGAAAGAGATCCTTGGGAAGGAACAGAATGGGAGCCAATGACTTCTGGTTCTCCAATGATTCCTTCTTGTCTAGCCAACATAGATTGTTCAATTCACGAGGTGTCCGAAGCAGGGGACCATTTTTTTGTTTCTGGTTTAGTTGAGGAAGTTATATATAAAAATGTTGGCTCGCCATTAGTTTTTCTTGGAGGAAAATATGGTCAATTCCAAGGAGCCAGCTAATGCCTATATATAGTCTCGGTGAACTTGTTCCTCGAATCGACCCAACTGCTTATATTCACCCCGAAGCAGTGATTATTGGAAATGTAGAAATAGGACCAGAAGCAAGTGTTTGGCCAAACGCAGTTATCAGAGGAGACGATTCTCTCATCTCAATAGGGGCTCGATCTTCTGTTCAAGACAATGCCGTACTTCATTGCACTGCAGAACTCCCAACAATTGTTGGTGAAGATGTAACTCTTGGACACCTTTGCCATCTTGAAGGATGCGTTATAGAAGACCAGGCGCTTGTCGGAGTAGGAGCTGTCGTAATTCATGAAGCTGTAGTTGGTTACGGATCAATAGTTGGCGCTAATGCAATGGTGCGTAACGGAACCATCATTCCTCCGCATTCAATGGCATTGGGAGTTCCTGCAACAGTCCGAGAAGGAGTGGTTCCTGAAGAAGCTAATTTGATGAATGCGCAAATTTATGTTGAACGAGGAAAACAGTTTCGTGAACAGATGAAACGAATTGATTGATTCCAATGACGACACATAATTTTCTTTCAGAAGGACTATCTCTAGAAGCTAATCTTCTATTTCCTGAAGACACTGAAAAGACAAGCCCAGGTTTAGTTATCACACATGGGTTTCCTGTCGGAGAAACCGGTGGAGCAAACTCTCCAGACACGCTTCCTGAATTGGCTGAAAGAATTTCTCAAGAAATGGGATGGGTCGCAATGGTTCCCCACCTTCGTGGCATGGGGGAATCAGAAGGATTTTTTAGCCTTGAAGGGTGGCGCGAAGACTTGAAGTCAGCTGTTTCGTATCTCTCAACATTTGAAGAAGTGGGACCAATATGGCTTGCAGGTTTTGGAACAGGTGGAGCTCTTTCCTTGGCAGCAGCTTCAGATGATGACCGAATTAAAGGAGTAGCAGCATTATCAACTCCAGCAGATTTCAATGACTGGGCTGAGAATCCACGCAGACTGCTACTACATGCGCGTGACGCTGGTCTCATTAATGATTCATCTGCACTGGAAGATTTTGATGCTTGGAAATCATCTTTGTCAAAAATATCTGCTGAAAAATCTGCTGAAAAATTCTCTCCAAACCCCTTGCTGCTCGTACATGGAACAGATGACGAAATGGTGCCTCCTTTAGACGCACGCGCTATCGCCGGAGCACATGAAAGTTGTGACCTGAGAATGATTAGTGGAGCAGGTCACCATTTACGTCACGACCCACGAGCAATAGCAATACTTCTCGGTTGGTTAGATCGACAGTATTTATCTAGTGATTAAAATATCTATACGTTTTTTAGGATAAACGATGAGATATTGTTACTATCTGTATAGGAGAAATACCCAAATCATGGAGAGGGCCTGATTGTGACTAGCGCGGATATCGGAGTTGATCTTGGTCGTTACAAGCTTGGTTGGCGCGACGAAGAAGACTACGTCTATAAACCCACAAAAGGGTTAGATGACAAACTCATTCAAGAGATTTCTTGGATGAAAAGCGAACCGGAATGGATGCGGGATTTTCGTCTGAAATCTCACCAACGTTTTCTTGATCGTCCTATGCCATGGTGGGGCGGAGACATGACCGGAATCGATTTTGATGATATTTATTACTACATCAAACCAACAGAATCTCTTTCTGAAGATTGGGAAGATGTCCCAGACGCGATAAAGGACACGTACGAAAAATTAGGAATACCAGAAGCTGAACGAAAGTACCTGGCTGGCGTCACCGCTCAGTATGAATCAGAGGTTGTGTATCACCGCAACCGAGAAGACTTGGAACAGCAAGGCGTGATCTTTTGTGACATGGATACGGCGTTAAGAGAACACCCAGAGATAGTCAAAGCTTATTTCGGACGGGTGATACCCCCAAATGACAATAAATTTTCAGCTTTAAATTCCGCAGTGTGGAGCGGAGGCTCGTTTATATATGTTCCACCAGGCGTGAAAGTGGAAATGCCGTTACAGGCTTATTTCCGTATCAACGCAGAGAACATGGGCCAATTTGAAAGAACACTCATTATTGCTGATGAGGGCTCTGAAGTTCATTACATTGAAGGTTGCTCTGCTCCGGTTTACAGCACAGACTCACTACATTCTGCAGTGGTTGAAATAATAGTTAAAGAATCGGCTCGAGTTACCTACACAACAATCCAAAATTGGTCATCTAATGTCTACAACTTGGTGACGAAACGTGCTCGGGTTGAAGCAGAAGGCCATATGGAATGGATTGACGGGAATATAGGTTCTCGCTTGACCATGAAGTATCCGGCGGTAGTAATGGTCGGACCTAAAGCTTCAGGAGAGGTTCTTTCTGTCGCTTATGCAGGCGCAGGCCAACATCAAGATGCGGGTGCGAAAATGACACATGCTGCGCCAGAGACCACATCAAAAATAGTTTCTAAATCGATCTCAAAAGACGGAGGCCGCTCAAGTTATCGCGGGCTTGTTCGAGTTGAAGAAGATGCGTATGGATGCAAGAGCCATGTGCAATGTGACGCTCTGATACTTGACGATGACAGCATCTCAGACACCTACCCGTATATGGAGGTTGGTTCTTCAGATGCAGTAATCGGACATGAAGCAACAGTCTCAAAAGTCGCGGATGACCAACTCTTTTATTTAATGAGTAGAGGATTGACTGAAGAACAGTCAATGTCTTTAGTGGTCAATGGTTTCATAGAACCAGTTACGAAGACTTTACCTATGGAATACGCTGTTGAATGGAGCCGACTAATTGAACTTCAAATGGAAGGCTCAGTCGGTTAGTCGCTCTAAACGCCGGTAGTTGCTAAGGTTCTATAGCCATGCCGATGCGTCAAGAATGTAAGCAATTTGAGAGTCGCACCTATCCCAATGGGGATACTGTGCGTAAATGCAACCTTGATTTAGCTCCAGAAGCCCCTTGGCGTTGTCCTGAGAACTGCTCTTCTTACGAAAGGCGAACAGTTGATGTGAACTGGAGTCACGGAACATTGATTACCCCGGCTACGCCCGAAGAACCGGTCGGTTTAGGCGAGGATGAAAGCATCGTACACTTGCTTGAATCAGTAGAAGGAATTGTTAATGCCGCTGCGCCTCAAATGCAAGCAGAAGTAGAAGCTGAACGAAAGAAAAAAAAGAGATCACCTCGTAATATGCTCAAACGAAAGAAACAGAAGAAAAGGAAAAAGTGAAAAATCTTCAGAACTTCTTTTCACTAGTTATCGTTTGAGATCTATATGACGAATCTTAAATTAAATGTGCCAAGCAACGATTTAATGGTTGGACTCGTCGGGGAACGCGACGGGCTTCTCCGACAAATAGAAGCAGCTTTTCCTCAAGCAATGATTTCGGTACGTGGTAACGAGGTCACGGTAAATGGACAAGAAGTAGATGTCGTTGGTCGCTTATTCAACGAACTCGTTCACCTGCTTGAGAATGGGCACGAACTCAATTCGCGGGTTTTAGACCGAACAATAGACATGATCAAAGCAGACGAGCAACCCTCCGAAGTTCTCACTACAGAAATACTTCGAACTGCCCGCGGGAAGTCTGTTCGGCCAAGATCATCAGGACAGATGCGATATTTCGAAGCGGTTCGAGATGGAGTCATAACCTTCGCAGTGGGCCCTGCAGGCACTGGAAAAAGTTGGCTTGCTGTAGCAATGGCAGTGAGAGCTCTTAAAAACGAACAAGTTGATCGAATAGTCCTTACCCGACCTCTAGTTGAAGCAGGAGAAAGAGTCGGATTTTTACCAGGGGATCTGATGGCAAAAGTTGACCCATATTTGAAACCCCTATATGACGCTTTGTTTGAAATGCTTGATCACGAAACGGCAACACGTCTTTTGGACCGCGGGCAGATAGAAGTGGCTCCTTTAGCATTTATGCGAGGCCGGACATTAAGTAATGCATTCGTGATACTTGACGAAGCGCAGAACACGTCACCTGAACAAATGAAAATGTTTCTTACGCGTATCGGATTTGGATCACGTGTTGTAGTGACTGGAGATGCAACTCAAGTGGATGTACCTGGTGGCCGTAGTGGATTGGACGGACTCGAAGAAACGCTGTCTGGAATACAAGATCTTTCTTTTGTGAATCTGTCAAGTCGAGACGTCGTCAGGCACCGCATCGTCCAAGACATAGTTGATGCATACGACCGACGAATGCAGAGACGTAAAAAAAATGACTAAAAGCAGCAACACTCTTAATGTGGTGTTTGTTGACGAACAAAAAGAACCTTCAACTGAACTTACGCCCAAAAATAAAGAAATCGTAGGTCTCGCAATCGCTGTTTTAGAAGAAGAAGGTTTAGGTGACCGTCTCATAGAAGTAAGCATTCATTTTGTAGACGAAGAACCTATGGCAGATTTAAATGCCCAACACATGAATCAAAGAGGATCTACGGACGTTTTAGCATTCCCTCTTGATGACCCTAAGAAATCAGAAGACCAAGACGAATTTCTTCTACTCGGGGATGTTGTTATCTGCCCGAAAGTAGCTGACCGACAGGCAACCAATCACTCCTATGAAGCTGAACTTTCTTTACTGCTAATTCATGGGATTTTGCATCTCTTGGGCTACGACCATGCAGAAGAAGACGAAAAGCTAATAATGGAAAAACGACAGCAAAAAATTCTGCAAGATCATGGACTTGATAAAAAATGACAGAACAAGCTAAAGATTTTCGATCAGGTTTCATCACGCTGATTGGCCGACCAAATGTAGGTAAGTCAACGTTGTTGAATCAGATGCTGGGAACGAAAGTAACAATCGTCTCTGACAAACCACAAACTACGAGAACGGAAATCCGCGGAGTGTTAAATCGGGATAACACTCAGGCAGTATTTTGTGACACCCCTGGGATACATAAACCACACACACTCCTGGGAGAGAGACTTAACGCCACCGCTCGAGGATCTTTACCAGATATGGATGTTGTCCTTTTTTTGGTAGATGCAGAGGGAGGCATTGGGAAAGGTGACCGTCTCATCGCCGAAACATTACCCAAAGGCCGAACAGTTTTAGTGCTGAACAAAATTGACAAAGCAGGTAAAGACCGAATCCTTTCGCAACTTTCAGAAGCAGCTGGATTTGATTTCGAACAATATTTTCCTATCTCAGCTAAGACAGGCGAAGGCGTAGAAGAATTAATCAACTACATATTGGAACAATTGCCTGAGGGGCCACAATATTATCCAGACGAAATGATCACAGATAACCCTGAAGCTTTTTGGGTTGCTGAACTCGTGCGAGAACAACTTCTGGCCATAGTAAAAGAAGAACTTCCGCATTCAATCGCTACACGAGTGACAGAGTGGGAGTGGCCGCGGATTCGTTGCGAAATTCTTGTGGAACGTGAATCGCAAAAAGGGATAGTTATCGGGAAAAAGGGTTTAGTTCTCAAAGAAGTTGGAACCAAAGCTCGACAGCATCTACCTGAAGAAGTATTTCTTGAACTTTTTGTCAGAGTAGATAAGAACTGGCAGAGACAACCTCGGTCATTAAATCGTTTGGGTTACTAGGTACGAGTTTCAATACGTTCAAGATAAGAGAGAACAGATTCTTGATCTACGGTGCGGGTCATAGGCGGTAAGGCTTCAATGAGTTGCCCTCGGTAACTTCGATTTTTAGCTAATCGAGAATCTAGAATTGCGGCAACCCCGAAATCAGATGTAGACCGAATCAACCTTCCCACCCCTTGAGATAGTTCAGTTGCCGCTATAGGGAGATCTATTTCGTTAAAAGATCTATCTCCAACCCTCTCTCTACGTGCACTAAGCAAGGGATCAACAGGGCTTGGGAAAGGTATCCGATCAATAATTACTAAAGAACATGAAGGCCCGGGAACATCTATTCCATGCCATAGCCCTTTTGTTCCAAAAAGACAGGATTCTTCTTCTCGAGCGAAAGCGGCTATTAAAGCTGGTTTGGGAAGATCATCTTGATGAAGAACTGTCCAAGGTAGTCGCGGGCGAAGATAGGTAGTTGCTTCGTCAAGAGCGCGACGACTAGTAAATAAGACCAAAGACCGCCCTCCGGCTGCGATAATTAGCCGCTCGATCTCATCGTGAAGAGCATCGCGATAGTTTTCCGCACGAGGGTCTGGAAGATGAGAAGCACAGTAGAGAAGCGCTTGATTTTCAAAATCGAAAGGGCTACCAACATCTTCATAATTAAAGTCCTCTTCGTCAAGACCTAATCTGACAGCAAGATTCGCTGGAACAGTAGCGCTTGTCAAAACTACAGTCCGTACTGGCCACAAATTCTCGTTGAGAATATGATCTACAGAAATAAGAGCAACTTTTAAGCAAGGGCGACCATAGAGAGACTCAACCCATGCCACGAGTTCATCTTCAAGCCATCTGGCTACTCGCACATTTTCTAGAAGCGATTCGATCAACTGAATAACTCTTGTTACTCTTGCTCCAAGATCAAGAGTTTCGGCATCTGGCAAACCCCTTAACACTGATGCCAAAGACACCAAACGGGTTTCCGCTAAATCAAGAGCGTCGGAAAGAACTGCGTCTTCAGGCGGTATAACACGTTTGTTTAAATGCTGAGACAAAGCCTCATCAAATATTTCACTTAACTCGCCAACATTTTGCAACTCTGGACATGGTGAAAGAACAGAACTTGCTTCTCGAAGAAGAGAACGAAATTTTCCTTGGTGGATCTCAAAACCTAATGACGAAGAAAGAATTTCTTCAACTTTGTGTGCTTCATCAAGAACAACAACCTCGTGTTCAGGGAGAAAAGAATTCTCTGAGGAAATATCTAAGGCGTAAAGATGCAAATTAGTTATAACTATGTCGGCTGCAGCTGCAGAATCTCTGGCAGTTTCCGCGAAACAGCTTCCACCACTCGGGCATTTGTTTCTTCCCGGGCATTCATTAGAGGTCACACTAACTTTTTCCCAAGTGGCGTTATTTGGTTCAAAAGGAAGTTCTGAACGGTCACCGGTCGCCGTGTCGTTGGACCATTCAATTATTGAATTCATGTGTTCCTCATTCACTCCCATACTGGGTTCATCAAAGGATTGCTGTTGGTCTGATAATTCATATTCAAGGAGTCGTTGGCGGCACACATAATTTGAACGTCCTTTTAGAACAGAAAATGAAAAAGGTGTGTCCAGATGTAGTTGAAGGAAAGGAAGATCTTTCTGGGCTAATTGATCTTGTAGTGCTTTTGTTGCGGTTGCAACAATCGTTGATTTTCCAGAAAGGATGCAAGGCAACAAATAGGCTAAGGATTTACCTGTTCCAGTTCCTGCTCGTACAACGAGATGGCTTTCTTCGGCGATTGATGCAGCAACCATGCGAGTCATTGATTCTTGTCCCGGACGTCTTTCTCCACCATTAGGCAAGTTGCTGCATACTTCTTCAAGAGCGATGTGTGAAATATTCTGCAAAGCCATGTCTAGAGAGTAGATGGTTAACTTCAATTCTTGGTGCTTAAGGTGCGGCTCATTGGTAAAAGAGAAGGTAAGTTTCATATGTGAAGATTTCTGACTTAGATTCCTCAAGGGTTCCAACCCATATTGCTGCAGTGATGGATGGAAATGGCCGATGGGCCGAAAAACGTAAATTGCCCCGCACTGAAGGTCATACCGCTGGAGAACTATCCCTAATGGATGTTCTCGAAGGTGCTGATGACCTTGGAGTCAAATGGTTCACCGTGTTTGCCTTTTCAACAGAAAACTGGGCAAGACCTTCAGAAGAAGTGCAGTTTCTTCTCAACTTCAACGAAAAAATTCTTCTAGAAAGACAAGACGAATTGCATGAGAGAAATGTGCGAATTCGTTTTATTGGTCGCAGAAACCGGCAAGTCCCAAAACGATTAATACGCCGTATGGAAGAAGCAGAAAACCTGACAAAGAAAAACACTGGACTTACTTTCACCATTGCATTCAATTATGGAGGACGAGCTGAAATCGTTGATGCGGTAAAGCAAATTGTTGACACAGGAATGTCTTCCACACGTATAACGGAAAAAACCATAAATCGATATCTTTACGATTCGACTATTCCGGACCCAGATCTCGTGATACGTACCTCAGGAGAATACCGGGTGTCAAATTTCCTTCTATGGGAAATCGCTTACAGCGAACTTGTATTTTCAGAAGTGCTTTGGCCTGATTTTCGACGTGAAAATCTTTTTACGGCGATCAAAGAATATCAAGATCGGGATCGTCGATACGGCGGCGTATCTGAAACCTAATTATGAGCCAATACAACGACAAAGGGGTAGTGCTTCGTGGATGGCGATTAGGAGAATCAGACCGGATAGTGGTTTTACTCACCGCAGAACATGGAAAAGTCAGAGCAGTTGTTAAAGGCGTCCGAAAAACAAAAAGCAAGTTTGGTGGAAGGCTCGAGTTAACGAGTCATGTGGCGTTCCAAATGTTTGAAGGAAGAGGGGAACTCGGGATAGTCACTCAAGCAGAAACAATTGATCGTTTCGCAAATCTGCGCACGGACCCGAACTTGTTCGCTAATGCTTCTGCAATGCTCGAAGTAGTGGATCATTTCGCTTTAGATCAGGTGAGCGACACAAGAAGGTATGAAATGCTGGTCGGAGCGTTAAAGACTTTGAATAGCGATCCAGCCCCATTGGTTGTGCCAGCTTTTTTCTTAAAACTTCTTACTCACGAAGGATTAGAACCCCAGCTAGATAGGTGCACACGTTGCGACTCAAATGGACCACTTGTGTCTATTGATTATCACGAAGGGGGAGTGCTTTGTGAAAGATGTCGTCGAGGTCGAGCAGTGTCAGAAGGATCTATAGCAGTTATGCGTTCAATCCTCGGAGGCGGACTCAGTATGGCATTAGCAGTCAAAGATGAACAAGTGTGCGCAGAAGTTGAATCTATCGCCCACGAAGCAATCGAATTTCATCTAGAGCGTCGCTTACGAAGTCGAAAAGTAATAGATCAGACATAACTTGATCTATTTACCCTAAACGTAATGTTTCAAGTGGTTCCAAGCGTGCTGCTTTCCAAGCTGGGTATAAGCCGGCGATCACCGAGACAATTAGAGCCATGCCTCCTGCAACCAAGAAAAGAGGGATGTTTAGTGTCGCTATCCATCCAAGAATTGAAGACACAAGATAAATAACGCACACACCGGTTACCACTCCTGCGATTCCACCCAGAACCCCCACAAACAGGGCTTCAAGAACGAATTGTAAAGCTATTGTCGTTTTTGTATGCCCAAGAGCGCGACGAATACCGATTTCTCCAGAGCGTTGAATGACAGAAATAGACATAACATTCGCTATCCCAACCCCGCCAACGAGAAGCGCTAAACCACCCATTAAGAAAAGAATATTTCTGAGAGTAGTATCCACAGCTCCTTGAGCTTCAAGCAAGTCAGAAGGAACAGCGACGGTAACTGCTTCGTCTCCACCGAGGTTAATTGCCATAGGTAAAGCTTCTGCTGTTGAATCAACGTTCCCGTCAGTTGCTCTTACATAAAGCGTGGTTGGTTTTTGCTCAACATCAAAGTCTTCCTCAGCAGCAGATTTAGGGATTATCACCGCGGTGTCGAGCTTTGGTACGAGATCAACGTTTTCTAGAACACCAACTATCCCGTAGGTTTCTCCGTCTACGTCTATAGTTCGCACCTCACCAGGGAGATATTGATAGTCGTTAGCGAGATCTTGGCCAATCACTGCAGAACGAAAGATGTTATCTTCGTCGGCTCCGTTAATAAATCGACCGTGAAGCATTTTGGCATCTAAGACATGAAGAAGGTTTTGATCGCTAGTTAATACTGGAATCGGAATCGTTCGAAAAAAATCTTTCCCACCTTGAGAAGGAAGAACGATGAGGCTACCTATTTCAGTGATTCCAGCTGCTCGATCAACTGTGGATACATTCATAGTTCTTTCAACAGCTTCTTCGGGGAGGGTAGGTGCTTGACCTGCAGAGAAAGATCCGTCTGCAGAAGCGACAATCAAGTTCGTGCCAAGTCTTTCTAGAGTCTGACGCACATCACCTTTAGCGGATTCGTTTAACCCAACGGCGGCAACAATACCTGCTGCACCCAACACTGGGCCGAGCATGATGAGTAAAGTACGGACTTTTCTTGCCGTTAGGCCGCTAATAGCGACATTGAGTATCTCGCGAAACCAATTCATAGTTACTCGAGTTTGGAACCGCTGCCGGATTCCCAAAAAGTATCTTGTAACGACTGTTTACGTTCATCGCGTAAATCATCTGCAATGATTTTTCCGTCTCGCATAGAAACAACTCGGTCCATCTGTTCAGCTATTTCAAGATCGTGGGTTACGAGAACAACTGCACGGTTTTGTCCCTGAAGATTTTTAAAAATATCCATCACCATTTTCGCGTTTTTCGTGTCAAGGGCACCGGTTGGTTCATCAGCCAGAATCATGAGTGGATCAGTAACTATTGCTCGCGCCAGGGCAACTCGCTGTTGTTCCCCTCCAGACAGTTGAACTGGCCGGTGATCATGACGTTCGGCTAAACCAACGGTGTCAAGAGCTTGTAATGCACGTTGATTTATTTCACTTTTGGTTAAATCACGATAGAGAAGGGCGGTCGCTACGTTCCCTAGGGCTGTTAAATACGGAATTAGGTGAAATTGTTGGAAAACAAATCCAATAGAGTCGCCCCGCAACTTAGAGCGTGCTCCGTCATCTAGTTCTGTGACTTCTGTACCAGAAACTTTTATTGACCCGCGGGAGGGTAAATCAAGACAACCGAGAAGCCCCAGTAACGTTGATTTTCCTGATCCGGAAGGACCGATTATTGCCATGAAGTCGCCAGAGTGGATGTCTAAAGAAACTCCATCTAAAGCATGAACAGCTACTGGTTCTTCACCATAAATCCTGTAGACGTCGTTTAAACAGAAGAGTTGCGTCTGGCGGGAATTTACCGGGTTGGGATCTTTTAACCCAGTTGAGTTCATTAGGTTTCCACCAGAACCAGTTCATTGCCGGTAAGACCGTCAGTGATCTCCACGAAAGCTCCTTCAGAAAGTCCAACTTCCACTTGTACCTGAGTTGTTGTTCCATCGCTTAACACAACTCTGACAACATCGTTTCCTTGCCCATCTTGAAGAACTGCTGCAACCGGGACAGTTATTACATCAATCTTTTCTTCACGTGTAACGTCAACGTTCACGTTTGCGCCATCAACTGCATCAAGACTCTCGGCGGTTTCTATCACGCCTTCATATCGTTCGGATCCGTCAGCGCTCACGGTCGCAGTTTCATCTAACTCAACGATGACTCCCGGAACAGCATCTTGATCGCTTGCTTGTAGTTCAACTTCTACTGCCATTCCGACCTCAAGATTTCCTCGATCTGTTGGGTTCAAAGTCAAGGTGATCGTGAAGTCGGGTTCTGTCAATGTGAGCACCTGCTGGCCAAGAAGAATGAATTCTCCATCGTCGACTGAAACCGTGCCGATTCGTGCCGGCCAAGAAGCTACGACCATATCTCCAGGAAGAAAAATTACGTCATCGTCTATAGTTTCAATCTGAACGGAAACTTCGCTCTCTCCGGCAAGCATCACTACTGTGCCAGGGAGCTCTTTATAGTCTGAACCAGGAGAAGCACTTCCTCTCAATTGGTAGTTAATTGAGGTGTCTTCAACCACAGGTTGATCTGCTTTTATTATGAACTGAGCGTTCCCGCCTTCTCCAACGTTCCCGCCGCCTTCAATTGTTAACTCCGGCATATCATTCGATTCGATTGTTCCTAAAGTAGATTCTTGAGCTCCGATGACATAATCCTCATCAGGATTTGAAGTGATGGTTACCCAAAGAGTTTCATCTTGCTCTACCCATTTGTCGTCTCGAGTCTGAAACGTAACGGTCACTGTTTCAGCGTTTGCTGGGAGATCCACTTCTAGATCTTCGGCAAAATAATCGGACCCGCTTATTGCGGTACCCCAGACAGAGAAAGTGATAGTGGTTTCCTCATTTCGTACGAGATCCGTTTCAAATTCGAAAGAGAGATTACCTCCTTCTGAAGTTGAAACAGTGGTAGCTCTTACTTCAATGGTCTGTACATCTCCTGCTGGACTAATGATTTCAAGAGTTGCTTCATTTAATGGGCCAGGTATATAGGCAGAGTCTTGGTTGACGTTAAAGCCATCTCCTACTCCAATGGTTAACTCTTCAACGTTCTCAATCACATCATCAGTCAACGTTGTGACTGCGAGGGTGTAGCTTGTGGCGCCTTGCGGAAAAATGAAACTTCCATCTAGCGGGTCGTCTTCGTAATCATCATCTGCAGTTGCGGACCCAGTAACCGTGTATTCAATAACAGTGTCGGAGGGCATGGCAATATCGGAGGTGAAAGTGAAGGTAGCGCTTCCTCCCTCGGCAACTGATGCAGGGCTTACAGTCACTTCAACACTAGGTCTGTCTACTTGAACAACAGGGCCGTTGTTCTCGCCGACAAAGGTTGATAATCCATAAAAATGATTACGAACTTCTCTTTTAGCGTAATGATTTTCTCCTCCAAGCCCCTCAGAATTGCCGGAGGTCAACTCTTGATTCGGGACACTTGGTTGAAGTTCGATAGCTACTGTGTTCTTCGCTCCGATGGTATAGCCAGCAGAGTTGGAACTAAGTGAAATAATGATGTTCTCATTCGGCTCCGGACTAGCGCCTCCATACCCACGATCAATTTGCCACTCTCGAAGCCCGGCACGAGTTGATTCGGTGTAGAGCTGATCAATAACCCCAACGTCGTAACCTTCCGAAGAAAGAATTGTTTCAAGTTGCAGCACATCTGGACCATCGGACCCAACATCTAATCGACGAAAAAACGAGAATTCTCCATCAACTGCAACAGCAGCACGGCCATCGATGGCATAAAGAACGTCTCCAGTGTTTATTGTGTCGCCATCATCAACAAGGACAGAACTTACTTGTCCATCAACTCCTGAAGTAATTCGCTGAAGTTGATCTCTGCGGATCTCGCCGCGCACGGTTATGTCGTCAGAGAGTGTTCGCAGTTCAACTGGAGCAACAACAAAAGTTGGCCCATCACTTACGCTCGAAGAAGAGCCGTTGTCGTCGCCAAGACCTGGCCAAACGAATAAACCTACAAGAACAACTGCAACTATTCCGATGGAACTCAATGTCCATATCTGCTTTTTATTCATGGGTATAACTACTCTTCCTCTGTTACGTAATTCTCAGTTGTATAAGTCTGGGCTTCGTTGCGGCAAGCACCGATATCTTCAGGATCAAGACTGTCTGTGCCTTCAGGCGGGGTAAGTCCGGTTCCGTTTTGACCAAATTCAAGCAGGCCACGCTCATTGGGGACAGGTTCTTCAACCTCCCAACCGAGGCGCTCCATGCATTCTTGAAAGACCGGTAAACCAAAGTTGATTTCAGCGATTTGTTCAGTGGTCAAATTGGCCTGAGCATCCGAATAAGACTGGAACGATTCAAGAATGTTGCTTTCAGTTGCGCATTTTTGAAGTGCTTCAATGTAACCCGGTTCAATATCATCGGGGTCAAGAATTTCACCGTCCGGACCGGGTTGACCAGGAACACCAACAAATTCAAATCCCTCTTCCTCTATGCATGTAGTGAAAACAGATAAAGCGTTCAGGATTCCTTCTAGTGGGTCTTCTTCTGCGGTGGCGACATCTATTTCTTCTTCTTCAGCTTCTTCTTCTATTTCTGTGACGAGTTCTTCAACTTCTACTTCTTCAACAGAAAGAACACCTATTTCTTCCGCAATTTCTTCAATGGTCTCGCTCTTGTTGTCTCTTTGAGCTTGAGCGGCTTCGATTATGTCTTGACTCACTACCTGCTGTCCGCCCTGAATGCCAGTAATTGTTTCTTCAGATGACCCACTCCCACTATCACCACCACAAGATATGCAGATAAGTAGTACGAAGATTGTAGTTATCGAGGATTTCAAGAGTTCACCGTTTCTCTTAAGATTATGTAAGTTACTCGTGGGTAACTTATCATTTGTAATTCTTCATTTCAAGCATTTACGGAGCCAAATCTCTAATTTTCTTGGTTCGTTGATCGGCTAATGACTACTGTGCCAGCGATGCGATCACCAAGACGCCTATTTTCAGAAGACGAGATGACGAGCGCAACTTCTACTAACAGCAGACCTAAACCTATTTGAGGAATAGCCGTAACCACTATCCAAGGCAAAGTACGCCCAACCGCAGAAGTTAAACCAGGTAACTTCCTGTCTTCTCTACTAACAACGCGGATCCCCATCAATAGTTTTCCGATGCTAAATCCCATAAATCCTGTGAGTACCACAAAGTTCACTAGGAGGGCAAAGAAAGGAATCCAAAAAATAGGAGACTTAACTCCAAGATCAAAAACCAGGACTTCATCTAAGACCTGTAGACAATTGTCAGATGCATCTGAGAGCTGGCTGCATATTTCTTCTTCGCCCAAACCTGATGGAGCGTCATAACGTTCCGCAGTAGCTATTACCACCACAGAAATAAGAATCAGAATCAAGAAGGCATCAATAGACCAAGCGACCGCACGTCTAAACAAAACCGCTTTTGAATTACTTGTCGTGTTCATTTACCCGCCATTGAAGTCTTAATTGCATTATGACGCTCAACAGCCCCCTCCGACCAGACAGGCAAGGTAACCTTGAAGAGTATGGTTACAAATGATGAAACACTTTTTGAGAAAGTCGTAAACCTCTCAAAACGTCGAGGCTTTATATTCCAATCCGCAGAAATATATGGCGGATTCAGATCAACCTACGATTATGGGCCGATAGGGGTGCAGTTATTACGAAACGTTAAAGACCAGTGGTGGAGAACTATGGTCCAGTTACGTCAAGATGTAGTGGGTTTAGACGCTTCCATTCTTTCCCCTCCAGCTATCTGGGAAGCTTCCGGACACCTAACTAACTTCTCAGATCCCTTAGTGGATTGTAAAGAATGCGGAACAAGACACCGCGAAGACAAATTAGAAGACTCGACAACCTGTCCTTCATGTGGAAAGACCGGCGGCCTCACTGAAGCTCGTGAATTCAATCTTATGTTCAAAACACAGGCTGGTCCGGTTGTGGATACGAGTGCAGAAGTTTACTTACGTCCTGAAACTGCCCAAGGAATGTTCATCAACTTTGCCAACGTTTTAAATACCAGCAGAAAAAAACCACCTTTTGGTATAGCCCAAATCGGTAAATCTTTCCGTAACGAAATCACACCTGGAAACTTTGTATTCAGGACTAGAGAATTTGAACAAATGGAAATGGAGTATTTTGTTCCACCTGCAGAAGCAGATGAATGGTATCGCTACTGGTGCAATGAGAGACACAACTGGTATCTCGATCTTGGCATACCAGACAGCAAGCTTCGTTTACAAGAACACGCTGAAGATGAATTGAGCCACTACTCAGCAGCTACAGCAGATATTGAATTTCTCTTTCCCTGGGGTTGGGATGAACTTGAAGGAATAGCAAATAGAACAGATTTTGACCTTAAACAACACTCAGAAGCTTCTGGTAGTCGTCTTGAATATCATGACGCAAATAACGATGAGCGGTACACGCCATATGTTATTGAGCCCGCCGCCGGAGCCACTCGAGCTGCGATGGCATTCCTTATGGCCGCGTATGACGAAGAAGAAGTCAATGATGACATACGAACAGTTCTTCGTCTTGATCCACGTATCGCTCCATACAAAATTGCCGTACTGCCTCTTTCAAAGAAACCTGAATTAATTGAACCGTCACAAGAAGTTTTGGGACTCTTGCAGCCTCACTGGATGTGTGACTATGACCAGACACAGGCGATAGGACGTCGATACCGCCGCCAAGACGAAATTGGAACTCCCTATTGTGTGACTATCGATTTTGACACACTTGACGATCAAGCAGTAACGGTAAGAGAACGTGACACCATGACTCAGGAACGGATACCAATAGCTGGTCTCGTTGAATACTTATCTGAACGCTTGAATCTCTAATTTTTACTATTTCGGATAACAAATGAGTAAAGCTAAAACCCTTAACGATCTTCAAGAACTGATCAACTCTGCTGAAGAAACTGGAACTATAGAAGCACGATGGGAAGCAGTAGCAGCGGTTGATCCGCAATTGGTGCAGCAACTCACTCATCCAGATTTTGTTCCAAATGCGGCGAACTTGTCTTTGGTAGCTACGGGAACCCCAGTTAGCCCCGGGGCAGCATCCGGCCTTTTGTGCTTGTCTGTTGACTCGGTTTTAGCGGCGGACGAAAGAGGAGATAAAACAGTTTTAGTCTGCTCAGAAACTACACCGGCAGATGAAATAGGGATGCGGTTAGCTGAAGGAATAATCACTGCACGAGGAGGGATATCTTCTCATGCTGCGGTGGTGGCACGAGGATGGGGTATTCCCGCAGTGGTTGGCGTTTCGTCACTTGAAATCAAAAATGATCATGTCATATTTGGTGGCGTGAAAATAAACGAAGGTGAACCTGTTTCCTTAGACGGGACAAGTGGTGAAGTTTTTTCGGGCTTCAAAGAAGTTACTATCTCGGAGAAAATACCGGAGTTAGAGAAGCTTCTCGATTGGGCAGATGAAATTCGTGGAGAGCGTATCGGAGTACTGGCTAACGCCGACACCGAAAAAGATTTAGCAACAGCTTTAGCATTTGGGGCTGAGGGAGTCGGTCTTTGTCGAACAGAACACATGTTTCTCGGGGATCGGTTGTCACTTATACAAAGATTTTTGAACGCAGATGACAGCTCAGCAGAAAATGTTTTAGAAGAACTAGAAGAAACACAACGATCAGATTTCGTAAAACTACTTAGGGTGGCTGGCTCTTTGCCAGTTACTGTACGTCTCTTAGATGCCCCGCTTCATGAATTTGTAGGTTCATCTCACCCTGATTCCGAACATAACCCGATGCTAGGAACAAGGGGTGTTCGTTTAGCTTTATTGCGTCACGAGTTGTACCGCATGCAGGCTCGGTCAATAACTAAAGCTATTTCAGATCTAGTTGAAGAAGGCAAAGAACCTTCTGTGCTGATAATGATCCCATTAGTTGTTGAAAGAAAAGAATTGCAAATTATTCGTAGTTGGATCGAAGAAGAAATAACAGAAACGGCTACGGCCTCAGGTCTTGAGGATTTGCCGCGAATAGGAACGATGATTGAAACACCACGAGCGGCTTTGTCTGCATCAGAAATCGCTAAAGAAGCTGACTTTTTCTCCTTTGGAACAAATGATCTAACCCAGATGGTTTTCGGTTTCAGCCGTGATGACATAGAAAAAGAAGTGATGGATGAATATTTAAAGTTAAATATTCTGCCTGCCAATCCATTTAAAATCTTGGACGAAGAAGTAGTTGTGCCGTTGATAGCGGCAGCAACACGAGCAGCCCGTATCTCTAAGCCCGGGATAGAAGTTGGGGTTTGTGGAGAGCATGGTGGCGATCCTGCTTCTATAGATCTTCTTGTTAAAACAGGGGTCGACTATGTTTCTTGTTCACCATTCCGGATACCAGTAGCGCGCTTAGCGACGGCCCAATCTTTGATCAAACAGGACAAGAATTAAGCAAAGATCTTAAAAATCAGGCCAACGTTTACGTTGAGATCTACGATCATTTTTTCCAAGAGCCCAGATTCGACGCCAACCACCTGCATCTGGTCCCGTTAAGTCCGGAGAAGTTTTGCTATATGCACGACGACGAGCCTGCCACCAATCGGTGGATGCTTCATCAGCTAACGCGGCTACCGCAGTTTCTAGCTTCTCAGCAAACCGTTTAGCATTTTGACCTTCGTCCGGCATCAATGGGTCACCAAAGGTGATTTTTGTAGAAGACGGACGTGGAAGACTCTTTCCTTTTCGTAGGATTTTTCCTGTTCCATAAATATGAATGGGAACTACTGGGACGCCACAGCGAATTGCGAGGTATGCAGCCCCACCGCGAAACGGTTGACCCCATCCATCCGGGCTTCGTCCTCCCTCAGGGAAGATAATGAGACTCCAACCCTCATCGATGAGATCGCGCACCATCTCCGCAGAACGTCTTCCAACTTTGGTTCTTTCAATCGGAACGGCACTCATAACTAGAGAAGAAATTGTGCCACCGACCCGCGTGCTAAAAAAATAGTCAGCTGCAGCACCAACGACGAGATGATGACGCCAAGGGTCAGGAATAGTTGAGAGTAAAAGCGGTGTATCTGCATGACTGTGATGATTAGCCGCAAAGATTACCGGGCCATCAATTCCGCTTAAACGATCAACTCCCGATATATGAGGATCAGCAAGAAATTTCATTGCCGGTCTCATGAATCCTTCAATGAGCATTGCACGCGTTAATCGGGCGGGATATTTTCTTGCCCAATCTGTATTGAAGTCGCTGCCAGTGTTTTTCTTTACCGGAGCAGGCTCAACACCATATGGAGTAGGTGCAGATCGATAAGGAAAACCGGATTTGTTAATAAAGCTTCGTGCTTTACCTAGGGAGCTAGTTATTGCATTCAATTACTTCACATCCGCAAGAAAGATTGGTGGGTTCTTCATGTGCGTAATAGTTGGTTGCGGACCAACTACATCAGAAGCCATTTCAAGAGCATCAGGCAAAGTTGAAGCCGACTGGAATCCGAGCCTTTGTACAGCTGAAGAATCACCGCCAACGATGATCACTCTTCCGAGATGCTCTAATGCGTGACTACCCCAATACCACATGTAGAAGGGGTGAACTCCGTGATAGGCGTAAGAGTTTCTGTATAGATGGATGTACCACTCATCTTCCGCAAATTGTTTCTCATATTTTCTTTCAATTTCAATTGGGTCGGTGGTGTCTGCAAGAACTTGTTCAAAGAAATCTATGTAACTCGGATGATGGACAGAATGAAATTCCCAAGGAGTTGGGTGGCTCATAATAACGACGCCACCTTCGCGTACAAGAGGCTTACCTCTATACATGTTGAAGAAATAACCAAGCCCGAGACACATTACTAAGATCGGATTCATTACAGAATTGACGTTGTAAGGGGAAATGTATGGAAGCCCCATGGTGAGAATGTCGGTTTGTCCTTCTACCTCAACTATTTGCTGTTTATAAACGTTTTCAGTTGTTATTTTGTGTACGGCTTCTACCTCGCCGGCCTGCACAGAAGTCATTTCATAGGGGGCTTCCCAGGAATTAAAAATTTGACGTCGTGCTGAAGATGGCATGACATCAAGACCTTTTTGCATTGCTACGAAAGAAGCTCTGTCCCGCGCTGACCATTCCCATTCTCTTTTTTGAAGAACAGCGAGAGGTCCGGAACGTCCAAAAGTATTGTTGTTTACTGTTGTTTCAATTTGAAAAATCTTTACTCCGGCGTCGCGAATGACCTTGCCCATTCGCCAGTTGGAAGCATGAAGTTCAGAGTTTTCTTGATCCATAAAAGAAGTGGAATTTCTCATCGTGTGAACATTGTGGTGGTGACGTAAGCCGGTGTATCCGGATAAGCCAGTTGCCGTGCTTTTGTGTCCGCCGTCCATAGAAACCAGATTTATGTTTACGTAAACGACAAGGTCGCTTTCTGCGGCACGACGGCTGAACTGTACATCCTCACCATGTGGAGTTTCCCCAAGAACAACCATTCCTTCTGGGTCTTCTGCATCATGATTGTAAAGTCGTCCAGAGGGAGCAAAGGCATCGTAAACCCGATCTCCAACGGCATGCCGTAGTTCGTCTTCTGTCATACGGCGATGAATTGCAAGCGCAGCGATCAAGTGAACATCATCTACTCCTGCTTCAGCAGCCAAATCAAGGACAGCTTCAATGATTCTTTGCCGTATATCTGGTCTTCTCATTGGAGGCAAAGGAAGTGAGATGTCGTCAAAAGCGATAGTTAGTTTCATATCGGGGCGTAGAAGAGCAGATAAAGGTTCGGAGTCGCCTATTGGGTTCTCTAAAGCGTGGCGAATCGCGCTGTCTGGATCTCGGAGTCCTTCAAGCGGCTCTGGAGGGTAAATCACGCGAGATCGACCCGCAGGAAGTTTCTCTAACTTGAAAGTATCTCCATGATGGAAAAGAACCGGTGGACTCGTGCGATCAACATCAAGTACAAATCCGGGACGAGGGGCAAGATTTTTTTCATTCTTCACAACAAATCACGTTCCTTTTCAGAGCGAAGATCAAAGGCAATTTTCACAGCGCCACGGTGTCCAGCCGAAGCGGCATGTTCGAGAGCGTCCTGATATCGACTAAGTGGGTAGACAGCAGAGAGCAACCGGTCAAGTTTGGCAGAATCAACTAGATCGGCAGCAAGATCAAAGGTCCGAGCAACGCTTCCATCTGCGAGTTTCTCTGTGCCGTAGGTGTAGGCGCCTACTAGTTGTATTTCTCTATGCCAGAGCGGAGTGAGTTCAATATTCACTGATGAAGGCATTCCTACAAGAACAATTTTCCCTCGAGGTCGAGTTACAGAAAGAGCGTCGGTAATGCTCTCTGAAGATCCAACACAGTCAATTACTGCATCGGAACCCCCTGTTAGGCGGTCAACGTTTCCATCTTCAGTGCTCAAACTAATTGCTCGGCTTTTAGTCATGCGTCGTACCGCACGCTTAATTTCATTGGGTGCAATCGCTACGTCAGCCCCTAAATCTAAAGCGAGGCTTTTTTGGTGCGGATATCTTGCTGTAGCCAAGATTTTTACGTCTGGAAAATAAGAACGAAGAGCACTAATGGTGACAAGCCCCAGAGTCCCTGAACCAATCACTGTTACGGTTCCTTCAGGTTCAATACCGGTACTTAGAGCTGCATGCACGCCACACGCGGTTGGTTCAATCATTACGGCTGCTTCGTCGCTTAGATCTTTCCCCACAGGGTGGAGTTGACTTGTATGAGCGGCAAACGCTATTGACCATCCGCCACCGGTGTCACAACATGAACCTGTTTGTATACCGGGACTGATTTCTCCAAAGGTGACGTATTCACAATTTCCTAATTGGCCGTCCTGGCATGACTTGCAAGGCGGATCAATATTTCTACTTAAACAGCCTAAGACTGGTTCTAAAACCACTCTGGTTCCATCTTGAAGATCTCCAACGACTTCATGACCTGGAATGAATGGGAAAGAAACGAGTGGTTCAAAATATCTGGCAGACTTTCCATCAATAGTTGCTAAATCTGATCCGCAAATGCCAGACAGGCGTGGTCTCACTATTTCCCAATCTTGGTTAGGTAACTCGGGAAGATCAGCATCGACGAGACGTATAGGCCCTACTCCGCTGCCACGCCCAGGTGTGAATGAACCTGCTAAACGAGCGGCAGCATAACGAGGAATATTTCTTCTGAATTCAAGAGCTTTCATGGCGTAATCACTGACCGTTGACGGCTGTTGAGATTTTGTTGAGGAGCGAGCGGAAGGAGACGTCGGTTTGTTCCAGGAGATTTTTGAAAGTCTTCAACGAGCCACCCACGCTTTCTCGCGATTGCTGCTAATCGTGTTTCTGGATTAACGGCGACAGGGAATCCGACTGCTTCAAGCATCGGAAGGTCACTTGCAGAATCGGCGTAGGCGATCGACTCTCTTAAATCAAGGCCATGTTTCTGGGCGTAATCGTATAGGGCCTGATAACGGGCTTCTCCTGTAGGGGGAACAGCGGTCATTTCACCGGTGTATGTTCCATTACTTTGCCCAAGTTCGGCACACACGATGTCATCAAAGAGAGGTCGTAATGGTTCAACAATAAAATCTAAAGCTCCGGTAATTAAAACTGTTCGGTGACCAAGCGCTTTATGTTCTCGTACCCTACGTATTCCCGCCGGAAAAGATTTCGACAAGATCAGTTCACTAAATTTCTCCGCACTATCTTCAGCGATTTGCTCAACAGGAGCCCCTTCGTAACGGCGATAAAAATATCTAAGAAAGTCACTTCGATCTTTTCGGTCAAGCGCTAGCAGCGAGGGGGCTTCAAGAAGCGTTTTAGCCACGAAACGTAAACGATCTCGGGGAGAAAGACGTCGGCTAGCCAACCATGCATATGAGGCAACAACGTTGGATGCAATCAAGGTATTTTCTAAATCAAATGCCGCAAGGTGTCGATCTGGTGAAAGGATTTGTCTCCTGAGGCGTTCTGGCCTGCTTTCTCCATTCTTAGAAGGAGGTTTCATTGGGACTCGACCAGCTTTTACGACCGAGGGCATCCATACATTTGGAATGTGAGTATCCCAGTTAACTACGGCTGGATCAAAGCAAAAAGCTTGTTGATCTTCAGCGTCCAAGGAGTTCCATAGTTCCATTAGGCGATCAAGTTCGTAGACGGCTTCGCACTCTGCGTAAGCCCCGTAGAGATCTACATAACTGGCTGCTCGCTCAATTTGCTCGCTCCGCTCTGCTAGGCGAGCTCCCAATTCGGCTTGACGTCCTCTCACCGGGAGAGCTCCAACTATTTTTTCTGCTCTATTGAGCATGGTGCTAGCGCGCTCAAGTTGTTTCTTTACGCGCCCTCGGCCAGGAAATGACCATTCTGGAACTGAAATAGGTTGGCCGTATTCGTCGTAAATTGGATTTTCGGTAAACCAAGCACGGACTAGGTCGACCAGTCGTCCATATCGCAGGGGATTTGAACTACCAGATGCAACTTGAACAATGTCGGAGCCTTCAATTGGGCCGCGAGCGGCAACTGCGCAAATGGCTGAGACAACAAGATCGACAGGAATTACGTCAATAACGCCTTCTGGTATTCCAGGAAACTCTTCAAGTAGCCCGCGGGCATAAGAGATGATAATCGGTTCAGCCATCCGAAACCCTCGAATCCAACCAGGAGAAGGTTCAGTTACGGCCGCTTCAATTATGGCGGGGCGAACAATGCTAATAGGTATAGAGTCTGCAGTTTCAGCAAGGGCTACTTCGCCTAGAGCCTTTGTGTAGGCGTAAGCGTCAGGAAAGCCCAGCGAAGAAGCTCGTGATACTCCAGCTTCAGCCATACGGTCGTCAACCCAGCGTGTTCGAAGTTGCTCTGTCTTCTCAGCTAAAGCTGGGGTACCAACAGCCCCCAATTCTTCTTCGGCTTTTTTGCGAAACTCAAACAATTTTTCTGGAGTGCGGCTGTTTGACTCTGTGTCCATTCGAATCCGTCGTGCTGTCTCCACTTCTGTTTGCCAGTTGACATTGACGTAAAAGTGGCTTTCATTAATTGGTTCTTCTGGAGCAGAGCCTCGTCTGCTGCCTGCTACATAACAGGTAGAGACGGCAACAAGATGTGGGGCCACCTGTAAATTCTTTAGAGTTTCGGCGATACGAACAGGGCCGAGAAGATTGATTTCAACGGCTTGATCAAGAGGGGAGTCAAAGCTTACGGATGCGGCGGAATGGATGAAGATGTCGCAAGTTGAGAGTTCGGCTAGTCCTTGTTCGTCTAATCCAAGTCCGTCAACGCTGACGTCACCCCCAATGGCGATGATTCTCTTACTAGTCATTTCTTCAAATGCTTCAGAACCGAGGTCTGTTTTTAATCGGTCAAAGGCGTCATTGCGTAAAATTTCTCTGGATACACGATGAGAAGCGCCGCGTCTGCCGGGTCGCACGATGAGAACGAGTTCACAGTCAGGGATGGTACGTAGAAGTTTTTCGACGATCGCTGTTCCGAGGAATCCGGTACTACCAGTAATTGCAATACGTTTGCCGGCGAGAGATTCAGAAATCATTAATACATGTCTATCAGATATGACCAAGACTTACCAAATGGTAGAAAAATAGGTTAGGTTGAACATATGGCTCCAAGAGGTGAAACCAAAGAACGTATTTTGGCTAAGGCTTTAGAGTCCTTTAGTACCGTTGGTTATGACGGCACGTCATTGGACGATTTAGCTGAGTCACTTGGTATAAGAAAACAAACTATTCTCTATCACTTCGTATCAAAACGCGGCTTGTTGAACGCGGTTCTAGATGAGAGCGTAAAAATTCTTACGGAATCCCTAGAAGAAGTATTAGCCTCAAATGATCCTCATCGAGACCGCATAGAAGACTTAGTTCGTTCAGTGTTCCGAGTGGCTCTAGAACAACCACTTCTACTCGGACTTCTCCGTGAAGTCAGTCGACCTGGTTCACCTGCAGCACCCAGATTAAAAAATCAAATGGGACCTTTAATGGAGCGAGCAATTAGTTGGATGGAAGGTGAAATGGAGGCCGGACGCATGCGAAAAACCGATGCTCAACTTGTCTTACTCAGTGCATATTCCACTGTTGTCGGATTAGCAACCGAAATTGAAATACTTCGGACAGCAGGAGTTGAAAGAGTATTGCGTCCATCTGCACAAAGGCGACAAGAACTTCTTCACTTTCTACGGACCTCACTTACCCCAGCTGAGTAGAGGTTCACCGAATAGTTTTGTGTCTCTGCCTTGCATATCTCTGTAAACCAAGGTCTACAAGCCGATCAATGAGATCGGAATAAGAAAGCCCCGACTTTTCCCACAAACGCGGATACATAGAAATAGGGGTAAACCCAGGAATCGTGTTCACTTCGTTGAGAATGATTTCATCATTTTCGGAAACAAAAAAATCTACCCTTGCCATTCCAGAACAACGCAACACAGTAAAAGCTTTCGCAGCATTTTGTTGAAGGGAAACAACAACCTCAGAGTCGAGATCGGGATCATCAATAAGCTCAGCACTACCATCTTCGTATTTGTCGGCGTAGTCGTAAAATTCGGCACCTGGTCGAATCTCACCAGGTCCTGAAACTTGTGGAACTCGATCTCCCAAAACAGCTAACTCAATTTCACGTCCAGAAATTGCTTCTTCAACAAGAATCCATTCATCGTATGAAGCAGCAACCCCAAGAGCATTCTCTAACTCAGCAACATCACTTGCGACAGAAACCCCTATAGAGGAACCGAGATTGGCTGGTTTTACAAAAACTTTTGGGCCTAAATCTTCCAGAAGAGAAGAATATAAGGCATTAGCACCTTCACTTCCTTGAACGGGAAGATCATCAGAATGAAACCCTCGATGCCGCGCTTGACGGATGCCATGATGATTCAAAATATCTTTCGCAACTAACTTGTCCATTGCTAAAGATGAACTTAAGACCCCGCTGCCCACATAAGGTACATCAGCGACTTCAAGTAGACCTTGTACTGTTCCATCTTCCCCTAACGGACCATGAAGAAGAGGGAAAACGACCACAGAACCCGATTGGCTCAACCTTTTCAACTCAGGAAGAGGATCCCAATTAGAACCACTTGGATCAAGAGCGTCAGGAAGAACACCGTCTTGGAGAGCTCGAACCGCAGAGGTAGAAAGCGACCAGTTCCCCTCACGATCGATACCAACTGGAATGATTTCATAACGTTCAAGATCTGCAGCACCTAGAACATGTCGCGCCGAGACACATGAGACGTCATGCTCGGCACTACGACCGCCAAAGAGAACGACCAATTGATATTTGTCCATATAGGCATGGTAGAGGCAGGACAAACTGCAAGGGTGGCACCACTTGACCCTCTTAGCCTGTGAAACTCTATATATGAGGTTTACTACGACACAAGTAACGCAAATCGTGAACGGAAAACTCGAAGGAAAAGACATGAATCTTGATGGAGCAACACAGGATTCACGAACAGCGACAGCAAACTGTCTATTTGTTCCCCTCGTCGCGGAACGAGATGGCCATAACTACATCGAAAACGCAATCGCTACTGGCGCAACCGCCTACTTGACTAACGGTCCAAAATATACAGATGCAGTATCAATAGAAGTAACTGACACAGCATCTGCGTTATTACAACTCGGAGAAGCGGCTAGAACATCGATCAAGTCACCTGTCATTGGGATAACAGGATCAGTTGGAAAGACCTCTGTGAAAGATCTCACGACCTCAGTGCTGACTCAACGCGGCTTAACCCACTCAAGCCCTAGATCCTTTAACAACGAAATAGGAGTGCCCCTTACCCTCCTTAACACTCCAGAAGAAGCAACAGCCGTAGTAGTAGAAATGGGCGCCCGCCACGTCGGCGATATCAAACAGTTATGCAGTGTAAGTAGACCGGATATAGGGATAATCACGACAGTAGGAGTTGCTCATACTGAACTATTTGAAGATATTGAGACTGTCGGTAAAGCAAAAGGGGAGTTAATAGAAGGCCTTCCTTCAGAAGGATGCGCCATATTAAATGCAGATAGTCAAGAAGTCATGAAGCAAGCCAGCAGAACTCGAGCGCAGGTACTCACTTTTGGAGAAAAAGGAGAAATACGAGCATCTGGCATAGAACTTGATTCAGAACTACAGCCATCATTTCAGATCGAATCACCATGGGGAAGGCAAGAAGTAAAACTGAAAGTTAGTGGCAAACATATGGTCCAGAATGCATTGGCTGCATCAGCGGCCGGACTCTTCCTTGGTATGGAACTTCCAGAAATCGCTTTCGGCCTTAGCGAAGGAACACTTTCTCCTGCACGCATGCAGTTAGAGACCGCATCTTCAGGATTTCTCGTTATCAACGATGCTTATAACGCTAACCCTGTTTCAACTAAGGCCGCCCTCGAAGCATTAGCATCACTGAATAAATCCGGCCGCAAAGTAGCAGTACTTGGACTCATGGCAGAACTAGGCGATGACGCTAGGAAATTTCATGAAGAGGTCGCCGCGTACGCTCATTCTCTGGGATTAGTTCTTCTCACCGTCGGAACGGACCTTTACGGACAAACACCTGAAGACGACATCGACCAATCTCTTGCTGGTTTAAGTACCGGAGATGCTGTACTCATCAAAGGATCTCTTATTGCAGGACTTCAGTCACTCGCACAACGACTATTAGAAAAATAAAATATTAATCCTCATTTACAGGCATTTCCCGAGGTTTAAGAGGAGTATTAGATTGATTCCAGGTCGCAAGATCAGCGGCATCACAAACAAGACAAAGGTAAATAACTTCAATCGACTGAATAGATAGTTGAGTACCGCGCGACTTCTCAACAATAGAACGAGCTGCTTGGCGGAGATCCGTAGAACTACAAGTAGGACAAGTAGGAGTTCGATCTCGAACCCAAGAGAACTCACACGACTCACAAGAAACTTCTATAATTTCTTCACCAGGTTCACCAGAGATCTCCCCAGAAAGATTTTCTTCCTCGCCGCATTGCGGGCAACTAACTAAAAGCATGATTCCAAGTTAGCGCAATCAACAACAGAGGAAAAAATGATATCTTTACCATCATGTCGGGACCAGTCACACAAAGCGATCGAATAACTAACTTGGACACTATTCGAGGGATAGCAACTCTTTGTATTCTCATCATGAATGCGGTGATGTACGGCATTGGAGATATTGCCTATTACAACCTTGATGCCGGAGGTTCAAACAACGCCATTGACTGGGTAGTTGGCATCTTTGGAGAGATCTTTATCGACCAAAAAGCTATGGCCATATTTTCAATGCTCTTCGGAGCCGGAATTGTATTATTCGCAGATCGTGCGGCAGCAAAAGGCAGACGTTACGTTTCGCTAAGCCTCTGGCGAAATTTTTTACTACTCCTTATCGGATTACTTCATGCATGGTTATGGGAAGGTGACATTCTTCGGGTGTATGCAATATGTGCGCCGATACTTCTCCTTTTACGGAAGCAAAAACCAAAATCTTTACTCATGCTCGGTGGAGGAATGTTTGCTTTGGCAATTCTCATAGGAATAGCAACCCAGTACACGATCAATGATTCAGTAAATGAACTTGGCGGCTATTGGATAGAAGGCGACGCGATGAGCGACGCAGTTGGACTTTGGTTCATCTGCAACATCGGTCTTAGATCTCTCGGAGCGATGCTTATCGGAGTGGCGCTTTACCGGATTGGTTTCATGTCCGGAGAAAAAGATGAAAGCGTCTACACCCGAACTGCTACCTGGGGACTAGGCATAGGAATACCACTTGCGACTGCAGGGATTATTTGGCAAGCAGTTGCTGACTATGAAATAGACGTAGCCATCGTAGGACAACTACCAAATGACGCAGCAACCATACCCATGGCGTTAGCTTTCATCTCACTAATAACTCTTTGGGATAAAAAACCCACAAAACCGTTACACACCCGTATTCGTTCAGTAGGGCAAATGGCTTTAACCAATTATCTCACTCAGTCAATAATTGGAGTGATTGTTTTCTCAACCATTTTTGAAAGAGGAGAGTTAGGTCGTGGGGCCGTCGCAGTATTCATAATTCTTGTTTGGGTTATACAACTTATTTGGTCACAAGCGTGGCTCACGAATTTCCGTTTCGGGCCCGGTGAGTGGATATGGAGATGCGTGACTTATCGTGAATTTCAGTCGATTAAAAGATGAAACTCTAAAACAATAATTTTTCAAATGTCAGAAAAGAATTTTCTAAGCCAGTCATACAACCTTGAAACACAAGATGACACCCTTGCGCACTATGAGGCATGGGCGGAAACATACGACCAAGAACTGTCAGAAAATGATTACGCACAGCCGCAAAGATGCGCAGCCGCACTCGCAAACCACATAGATAAAAGAGATATACGAATCCTTGATATCGGGTGTGGAACAGGACTTTCCGGCGTGGCCTTAAAAAACCTCGGTTTCAGCAATATAGAAGGATGCGACTTTTCCTCTCTAATGATCGAAAAAGCCAAAGATACGAATGTGTACCAGAGGCTCTTTGAAGCAGACATCAATAAAAAACTAGAAATAGAAACTGAAACGTATGATGCTGCAGTAGCAGTTGGGGTTCTCAGTTTTGCTCACGTAAGAACTGATGCGTTGCGTGAAATGCTACGCATCATAAAAACCGGGGGACTATTAGTCATCGGTTTGAATGAAAAATATTGGTCACACGACAAAGTGGGAGAGAAACTGGAAAAACTTTCACAAGAACAAGTGTTAGAGGTTCTTTCTCAAGAATACGGAGACCATCTGCCAGGAACAGGCCTCGGTGGCTGGGTAGCTACAATTAAGAAGAGGCATTAATCATGACAGTTATTCCTGAAACACACAGCGATCTTTTAGAAAAACCGTCTATTTGGCATGTCGCTACTGTCGGACCAAACGGCGAACCACAGGCTTCTCCGGTATGGGCTGATTACGACGGAAAACACATCCGTTTCCCTCATAAAATAGGCCGCCAGAAATGGCAGAACCTGAATAGAAACAATCAAGTAGCACTCTCGGCTACTGATCCGGAAAATCCTGAACGATATTTAGAGATACGCGGAACATTGGTTGAATGGGAAACAGAAGGAGCAGTTGAGTTCCTTGATCAGATGGCAAAGAAATATTGGGGACAAGATGAGTTTCCACGTGAACATGTTGGACGGCTAGAGGATCGAATCACTGCAGTAGTTAAACCTGAATACTGCACGACAATGGGGTAGCGGCCCTTTTACTTCTGAGACTGGCGTGCATCGCTACTTACGACCACTCGATGCATGATACGACGTTCAGGAAGGTAATCGTCCACGGCGTAATGTTGTGAACCACGGTTATCCCAAAGAGCGATAGTTCCTGCTTGCCATCGAAGACGAACATGAAATTGTGGCCGATTAATGAGATCAAAAAGATAGTTCAACAAACGACGGCTCTCGGGCTGGGTCATACCGAGAATGTGAACCGTGAAAGTTTCATTTACGTTCACAAAAGGAAGTCCAGTGACCGGATGATGATCAATAATTGGATGCACAGCCGAACCCACAGAACTCATCTGTTCATTAATTCCATCAATGCCGCCTGTCTTGTATGCGTGAGACCGAAACGATCCCATGTCATGAACAGCAGAAAGTTCCTCTAAATCTTTTCGTAAACCAGGAGGTAAAGCATTATGAACAGCGAAACAATTAGCCCACAAAGTGTCACCCCCCACTGAAGGTATCTCTACACCCTGGAGTACTGAAGCAAAAGCAGCATCTTGATTGAAGGTTAAGTCAGCATGCCATTCGGCACTATCAGGAGGATTCTCTGGACCCATGTTCAAAACAGTGACATGGTCAAAGCCTTCAAGAGATTCATAAGTGTGATGAGTTCCTTCAAGGGGACCAAATTTACGAGCGAAAAAACTGAGTTGTTCTGGAGTTAAATGTTGATCTCGAAAAAAAAGAACAAAGTGTTTTAAAAGAGTGTCGTAAAGAAAATCAGCTTCGGTGCCGCTAATTTCATTAGAAAGGTCAACGCCTGTGACAGTAGCTCCAATGTTGGGAGTGCACGGCACGACTTTCATAGCAGACATATGAAGAACAGTACTACGGGCGGCTTCATTCAGGTTGACTGATGAAAACTAAAAGAACTCCAGAACGTATAGAGATAGACACGTTTTCTGCAATGGAACGATTAGACATTCCACGGCCTTCGCCCAACAAGAGACTTTCATCCGAAAGAGACCATTGCAGTCCGGTTGTAGTAACTCCGGCAACTTCATTTCCCACCGGAAGTAAACTCACCTGCGCACCAACAAGAACAACAACCTCCAAAGAGTTGTGAACAATCCAGACATGAGAATCATCAACAACCATCGATAGAGACATGTGTGCCCACTGTTCGTTCACGAGAACTAAAAGATTATTAAACGAATGATCAACTCGTCCTTGAAAAGTACCGACAACAGTGACTTGAGTAGCCCCCAACTTTGAAGATTCCTCTAAAGCTAGCTCAAGATCAGTTACATCTTTATCTACAGGATGCTGTACAACTTTCTTCGCTGAGTTTCTACCCGCTTGAGTCACAGAATCAAGATCACCTACAAGAACATCAACTTGATATCCATTCTCTACCGCATGATCAGCCCCATGATCAGCTGCAACAACAAAGTCAACATCAAATTCAGGTAAAGAATGCGGGATAGGCCCACCAGAAAAAATTAAAACATGGCACGTCATGGTTTATCAGACACCTTAGCGAAGTAACGACCGCTTTGATTTGACAGTGAGATTTGAAGATCGAAGCATTTACTCAAGTTCTTAGAATTCATTACTTCTTTCATATCACCCTGATTAATCATCTGACCGTTAGACATAAGAGCGGCATGAGTGAAACCTTCAGGAATGTCCTCCACGTGATGAGTCACCAGAACAACCGATGGCCCCGAAGAATCAGAAGCCAACGAAGTCAATGAAGAAAGTAATTCTTCTCTCCCTCCAAGATCCAACCCTGCAGTGGGTTCATCAAGCAGAACTAATCCAGGGTCAGTCATAAGAGAGCGAGCAAGAAGAACGCGCTGTTTCTCTCCAGATGACAAAACACTAAAAGCATGGTTGGCTCTATCTCCGCAGCCGACCTGTTCAAGTAGTAAACATGCTCGATCATGATCGTTTTTTGAATAGGTATGCCACCAAGTTTCAAGGGCGCCATATAACGCAGTCATGACCACCTCGTAAGCCATGATGTTGGATCGAAAAGAACTAGACAGAGAGGCGGAAACAAATCCCACCTCACTTTTTAATTGACGAATATCGACCCGACCAAGCTCATGGCCGAGAACAGTCACGTCACCAGAAGAAGGATGAAGGTGAAGCCCAGCTATTTGAAGCAGAGTGCTCTTTCCGGAACCGTTAGGACCAAGAACTACCCAGTGCTCACCTTGTTTGACCTGCCATGAGATATCTGACAGAGCAGCGGTTTCAGCAAACCTTCGCTCAACGTTTTCAAGACAAATTACGTAATCAAACATTTCAAGAATTAAAATAGGGAACGCAAGAGTAAGGCAATGGCTCCTGCGGAAGAGAGAAAGTAGATGAAGTACACGATTCGAACGGAATCAACACGAGACCTTAAAGGCCCAGAGATCAAAATACCCGCAATAGCGGCAGGAAGAAGCAACAAAGAGTTCCAAATATCGCTGATCTCAAACTGTCCACCCAAAATAAGACCCAAAATAGAAAGAGAAGATCCGATTACAAAATAAGGAGACATGGTTGCTCGAAAAGATGGTCCTGGTAAATCTTTCAGAGCCAACGCTATTGGAGGCCCACCTATCCCCACCGTTGTAGCCATAAATCCGCTTACGCCACCGGCAAGAGCCACTATCGGTCGAGTTCGTGAAAGAGTGAGCCCGCTTAGTTGTAGTCCTATAGCAAGAAGAATAAGAATCCCAAATAAGAGCCCTAAATGGTCAGAGGAAATCAAACTTAAAGCTAGAACACCAAGAACCACTCCCGGTACTCTTCCGACAAGAGCAGAGATCACCGCAGGACGGTCAACATTGCCGCGTTCACGCCAAGCCAGCATTAAATTCATTATCGGGTTTACTACCAAAATTGGAATTGGTATAAGTTCAGGGTTAATGAGAGCTAACAATGGAACAGCAAAAAGATTTGCACCAAAACCGATAGATCCTTGAATGACGGAAGCAATCATAAAGATCGAAATGATTAGAAATATCTCAATACCTGACATAGCAAGACTGATACTAACTCTTTTTAATGGCACAACTATGTGCCTGCGATCTTTCTCGCTAAAGTAATAACTTAATGAACACCACCTCTGGTCTTCTCATCATGGCTGCTCTCCTTGCGCTCAATGCAAGTTTTGTGGCTGCTGAATTCAGTTTGCTCGCTCTTGATAGAGCGCGTGTAGAGGCACAAGCAAATCAGGGAAGTCGTATCCATCGAGTTCTTCTTAGCGCTTTAAAACGCCTAACTGAACAAATGTCAGGATGTCAATTCGGAATTACGTTATCCGCATTGATGCTTGGCTTTGTTGCTGAACCAACAATGGCCCGCCTATTAACCGGAGATGATCATCCAACAGGTTGGAGCGTTCTCCTCGCAGTATTTGTCGCAACAGTTCTCCACTTAATAATCGGAGAACAAGTCCCAAAATACATAGCGCTTGCGGCTCCAGAACCAACGGCCAGAAAGCTAGTGCCTTTATTAGCTGGCTACAGCGTTTTAGTTCGCCCGTTAGTGAAACTTTTAAACAGCACAGCTAATTTAGTTGTTCGACGGTTCGGAGTTGAACCTCGAAACGAAATAGATACTTCCCGAACACCCGAAGAATTAGAGACTTTAATCGCGGAAAGAGGATCAAGCGCTTTACACCCAGAAGAAGTATCGCTTCTAACTCGATCATTAAGATTCAGCGATAAAACCGCAGTGGATGCATTAATTCCACGTATCGATGTAGATGCTTTACAACGAGCTACTCAGGTTTCAGATCTAATAAAGCATTCGCTGGATACAGGGCGTTCAAGATTTCCAATATTTGATAAAGACCTTGATGACATTATTGGCGTTGTTCATGTCAAATCGGTTTACCGCCTATCTCCAGAAGAGAGAAATACGACACTTGTGTCAGAAATTATGAGAGAAATTCTTGCAGTTCCTGAAACAAGGAAACTGGAAGAAATATTGTCAGATATGCGAGACAACAGGACTCAGATGGCAGTTGTAATCGATGAACATGGTGCAACAGCTGGGATCATAACTTTAGAAGATTTACTAGAAGAAATATTAGGAGAAATTAAAGACGAGTATGACAGTGATTTGACTTCAGCAGAGTTGGAGAACCCTGGAAGTTTCCTTGTTGCTGGTCGCTTGAATTTCGAAGAAGTATTTGATGCGACAGGCTTCCGAATCCCTGAAGGACCATATGAAACTCTTGCCGGTTTTGTTCTTGAACGACTCGGACACCTAGCAGAGCCAAGAGAGAGGGTCGTTGAAAAAGATTGGATAATAGAAGTAGTTGAAGTCAGAAGACGACGAATCATTACTCTTCGGGTGACTTCATCATGATCTTCTTAGGCGTAGTTCTTCTAATAGTGATGAATGCTATTTTTGTGGCAGTTGAATTTGCACTAATAGCAAGTCGACCTCTTCGATTAAAAGAAGGCGCAGAAGACGGAAACCGAAACTCTATTCGGGCCTTAGAAGCACACAAAGATCTCCGAAGACAACTTTCAGGAGCTCAACTAGGCATTACTGCGAGCAGTGTGGTTTTGGGTATTATCGCCGAACCATCTATAGGTCGACTTATTCATCCAGTAGCAGAATTTTTTGGGGCTTCAGAAACTCTGGCCGAAAGTATTAGTTGGATAGTGGCAATTGGAATAGCAGGAACGATTCAGTTACTTCTAGGAGAGATGGTGCCAAAAAATCTTGCTGTTACCGCTCCTGAAAAAACTTTGCAACGGCTTATATCTGTGCATCATTTATTTGTAGTATCTATGACTCCACTAATCTGGACGCTCGATAAGTTAGCCGCCGTTTTAGTTAAACCATTCGGGTACACGCCAGTTGATGAAGTTAATCACGCGTTAGGCGCTTCAGAACTTTCAGCAATTCTCGAATCATCGCATGAAAAAGGCACAATCGATGAATTTGAACATGAACTCTTAACAAATGCGCTAGACCTCGGTATACGTCCAGTCAATGAAATATCGATTTCAAGAGAAGAAATGGTTGTGGTGCGTAAAGGGATGACCATCGCCGAAATTGAGAAACAAATTTTACTTAGTGGTCACACACGTTTACCTGTGATCGGAAAAGATCTCGATGAAATTCTTGGCATGGTGCATGCCAAAGACCTTCTCAAATACGGCCCAGAAATGCAGAACTCAATACTTCCAGAGAACTCAATACGAGAACTTGCGATAGTTTCACCAGAAATGACACAAGAAGAAGCGTTAATGCGTATGCGGGTAAACAGAAATCATCAGATGGTTTTACAGGACATTAGTTCGAAAACCATAGGCCTTATAACAATGGAAGATGTTGTTGAAGAACTAGTTGGAGAATTTTCTGACGAATCAGATGCTTAGCTTTTAAGCTCCGACTGCATGAAACCCACCGTCTACATGAACCATTTCTCCCGTAGTAGACGGGAACCAGTCAGAAAGTAACGCTACACAAGCACGCGCGACAGGCTCAGAGTCATGAATGTCCCAGCCAAGCGGAGAGCGTTCGCCCCAAACTTCTTCGAACGCAGCAAAACCGGGAATACTTTTCGCTGCCATGGTTCTAATCGGACCAGCAGCAACCATATTGACTCGAATGCCCTCCGGTCCAAGTGATCTCGCCAAATATCTAGAAGTTGATTCTAAGGCAGCCTTAGCGACCCCCATCCAGTTGTACGCTGGCCAAGCGAACCGAGCATCAAAATCAAGGCCAACGATAGATCCACCTTCAGTCATCAAAGGTCGCACAACCTCCGCCACTGTTTTTAGCGAATAAGCAGAAATTTCCATCGCAACAGAAACATCCTCCCATTTAGGAGTCATAAAGTCTTCCCCCAGGCAAGCTTCAGGAGCAAAACCTATTGCGTGAAGGGCACCATCTACTCGCCCCCAAGATTTGATTAGTTGTTTCTGGAGAGCATCTGACTGTTCAGAAGAAGTGACGTCAAATTCAAGAACTTCAGGGACTATCGGTAGTTTTTTTGCTGTTCTTTGAGTTAGACGCATTCCACGTCCCGCCCCGGTCAAAATGATCTCCGCACCTTGTTCCTGAGCTAATCGGGCAACTGAAAACGCTAACGAAGCGTCGGTAAGAACACCAGTGATTAACAACTTCTTATCGTCAAGAATACCCACGTAACTCTCCCGTACATGAAACTATTTTTTTCGCTATCCTCAATCAAGACCTTACCTCTCAGAGGCTAAAAAATGTGGCAAGACGTTATTCCCACAGGATTGCCCTCTCTATTGACTATTCTCAAGACAGTATGACTGATATAAAAATAACTCTTCCAGACGGCTCTTCTCGAACGTTGCTAGATGGCGCCACTGGTTACGATCTTGCAGCCGAAATTGGAAGTGGATTAGCGAAGGCAGCTCTAGTCATGAAAATCGGAGAAGAGACCCTTGATTTGAATACGCCATTAACTGACGGAGATGTAGTGGCGATAGTTACTCAAGAAAGCAAAGAAGGACTTGAAGTTCTTCGTCATTCAACTGCTCATGTACTGGCCCAAGCAGTATTAGATCTCTGGCCTGAAGCAACCTACGCGATCGGGCCACCAATAGAGCATGGTTTTTACTACGACTTCTATCTGCCAGAAAACGCTACTTTTAATCCTGAAGACCTTGAAGTTATAGAAAAGCGGATGCGTGAAATTGTTAAAGCAGATCAGAAGTTTCACCGACATGAAATAACTGCAGATGAAGCTCTGGATTTATTTTCTACCCACGAATATAAAAAAGAAATCATTGAGAAAGTTGCTTCAGGTAGCAGTGACGAAGAATTGGCATCAGAAATAAAGTTCGATGGAACTGTTAGTTATTACCAAAATGATGAAGGTTTTGTTGATTTATGTTTAGGCCCACATGTTCCCTCCACAGGAAGACTTGGGCATTTCGCACTACAAAAAGTCGCAGGAGCTTATTGGCGAGGTGACACCAGCAGACCAATGCTCCAGAGGATCTATGGAACTGCATGGGCAAACAAAAAAGACCTAAAGGACCATCTCCAGCGTTTAGTCGAAGCCGAAAAACGAGATCACCGTCGACTAGCCTCGGATCTAGACTTAGTTTCATGGCCGGAGAACTTAGGGCCAGGCCTAGCGGTGTGGCATCCAAAAGGGGCTCTTGTCCGAAAAATTATTGAAGACTACAGCCGTGAACGTCACGAAAGTGGCGGATACGACTTTGTCTATAGCCCGCATATCGCAAAATCTGTTCTTTGGGAAACAAGTGGACATCTTGATTTCTACTCCGAAGGCATGTACCCGCCAATGGAACTAGATGGAGTTTCCTACTATCCCAAACCAATGAACTGCCCATTTCATGTTGCTGTGTATCAAAGTAGTCAACGAAGTTATCGAGAACTTCCCTTGCGATTCTTTGAACTCGGAACGGTTTATCGATATGAACTATCAGGAGCAATCCACGGCCTACTAAGAAGTCGAGGCTTCACACAAGATGACTCTCACATTTTCTGCACTCAAGAAAATATAGAAGAAGAACTCGCTTCGCTACTAAATTTCACCCTTTCAGTTTTGCAAGCTTTTGGATTCACCGATTTTCAAGCAAAGTTATCCACTCGACCAGAAGAAAAATCTGTTGGGGAAGATGAGCTTTGGAACATAGCTACAGATGGTTTACGAGCAGCTTTGGAATCCGCAAACCTTGAATACATCGTTGATGAAGGGGGAGGGGCTTTCTATGGGCCAAAGATAGATGTAGACATAACTGATGCCATTGGACGCTCTTGGCAACTCTCAACCATCCAACTTGACTTCAACCTTCCCGAAAGGTTTGCTCTGGAATATGTTGGCACTGATGGCAATCGCCATCGACCGGTGATGATACATCGTGCGCTAATGGGGTCAATTGAAAGATTCTTTGGTGTGCTCCTCGAACATTACGCAGGCGCTTTTCCAACGTGGCTGGCTCCAGAACAAGTTCGCATTCTTCCCATAGCAGGAGAACATGAGGACTACGCACAAGAATTGCTGACAGAACTAACGCGATCTGGCTTTAGGGCATCAATTGAAGCAGCGACAGATCCATTAGGTAAACGAGTTCGTGAAGCAAAAATCGAAAAAATTCCACACGTGCTCGTAGTCGGAAAAGACGATATTGCTAATAGAACCGTCGGGGAAAATGTTCGAGGATCAGAGAACCCGGAAAGAGATTTACCATTTGAAGAATTTCTTTCCCGTTTAACCCATGAAGTAGAAGAACGTAAGTGAGTCAACTAGAGCATCTCTGGGCTGGATGGCGCCAAGCATATATAAAGGGTGAAACCAGTCCGCAGTCTTTAGTAGAAACTCCGGAGGGGGTATCGATTTTCTCGGCTATAGAACAAAGTGAACTTCCAGATGAGGAAACACTAATTATTCACAGAGGAGAGACTTGCTTTGTTCTGCTAAATGTTTACCCATATACCACCGGACACACAATGATTATTCCGCTTAGAGAAGTGGAAGCATTAACTGATTTAACATCTCAAGAGTACGAAGAACTCTGGCAGTTAGTTAAAAAGACAGTTCAGTCCTTAGAGGAGGCATATCACCCTGATGGAATAAATGTAGGCCTTAACCAAGGGAAGGCAGCAGGTGCAGGAATCCCTGAACATTTGCATGTTCATTGTCTTCCAAGGTGGTCTGGGGATACAAATTTTTCTACAACAGTTGCTGGGGCTAGAGTGCTTCCCGAATCTTTAACTGATACGTGGACTCGATTACGCGAAGCGTGGAATAAATGAGAGCAAGAAAATTCTTCACTTTGGTCGCCATTATTTTCTTTTGTGTTTCCTGTTCAAGTAAGACCTCAGAATCCGAACTTCTTCAACAACAGGAAACCACGTCAACTACTACGACAACAATCAAATCAAGTACGACAGAGCCAACTGAAACTGTTGAAGAACCAGTTGTCGAAGCCATTCAAGAAATTGAATGGTCTACTTGCTACGCAATCTATGAATGCGGCGATCTGCAAGTTCCACTCGACTACACAGACACAAATTCTGGATCTATAAGCATTGCGGTGGTTCGTTTGCCAGCTACCAGCGACCCCTACTTAGGTCCGTTATTGATGAACCCTGGAGGCCCAGGTGGTTCTGGAGTTGAACTAGTAGGAGACTGGGCAGAAATTTGGGAAATGGTTTTTTCAAATTTTGATGTCATAGGTTTTGACCCCCGTGGTGTTGGATCTAGCACCCAAGTGTTATGCCCGAACGACCCTGATTCAGATGAAAGTTGGCTGTTAGAAGACGGAGAAGACACAACTGAACTCTTTATCGAAGCAACAGAACACGTGGAAGAATGTCTAGAAATGAGTGGAGAGCTCTTCTATCACGTTGGAACGAACAATGTTGCACGTGATATGGACAGCATTCGTGCAGCTGTAGGAGCAGAAAAAATCAACTATCTGGGATACTCCTATGGCACAAGAATAGGTGCTGTATATGCTTCGCTCTTCCCAGAGCGGGTACGCGCAATGGTACTAGATGGCCCAGTGTCCCCAGAAGAACACCCGAGCGCTTTTAGCCCGATACAGGGTCTTGGTTTTGAAAACGCATGGAATCGGTTTACAACGGACTGTGATACCAGAGTGTCTTGCACGCTCAATGAGTATGGGGGAACTGAAGAGGCTTTTCTTGATGCAACAGAATTACTAAAAAACGGAAATATTCCAACCGAAAATGATCGAGAGCTCACCGAATCAGAGTTCATATGGTCTATAGGAGCCGCTCTTTATAGTCCGTACTCTTGGCCAGATTTAGAAGATGGAATCATAGAAGTATTAGAAAAAGGAACAGGATTAATAAGTCAGCGCCTAGTGGATGATTATGAAGGAAGAAGAGAAGATGGAACTTACGATAATTCTAGTGCAGTCCAATTCTTAGTTAGCTGTAATGATGACCCTAATCGTCCGCCAAAAGAAGAAATAACAAAAGAAGCTGATGTGGTTGCGGATCAATTAGAACACTTTGGTTCTTTATGGAGATCTGATACCGGTTGTTATGGGATGCCTCCGTCCTTAGACCCGCTTCATAAGGAAGAGGCCGACCTTTCAACACCTGCATTAGTAATAGCCTTAGAAGGAGATCCCGCTACCCCAATGGATTGGGCAAGAGGATTAACGGATTCCATAGGCCAGGCGGTCTTGATAACCAGTAACGGTGAGGGCCATGGTGCTTTTCTTGCAAACAGCGAATGTGTAACAGATACCGTACTTGACTACTTATGGTACCTAGATGTTCCAATTGACGGATGGTCATGCGAAGAACCAAACTGAGTCAGTACTTTCTCTTAGGAGGACTGCTAGTAGCAGGAGTCTTAACCGGAATTCTCCATCCCAGCGCCCTAATTTTCTTACTTGTCGCTTGGACAGTAATTATGTTGATAAGCAAAGCCGCCGAGCGTTATGGCCGAAAAGATAGATAGAAACACTTGCCCGATCCAATAAGACTAAGGTGAGGGTATGCGAAAAATTTCTTTTATTTTGATAGCAACTCTGATTTCATTCGGTTGTGGCTCAGACAAAAATTCTGCAGTTGAGGAAACAGCAGAAGTATCGTCGACGACCGAAGCACCAACAACAACTGCCGCTGAAGAGGAGGCCGTTGAAGAAGAGGCTCCTGAAGAAGAGGCGGCTGAAGAAGAGGCCGTTGAAGAGGAGACGGTTGAAGAGGAGGCTCCTGAAGAGGAAGAGACTGTATCCGCATGTGACTCATGGGATGCTGATCCAAAAGTGACGGTTGGCTGGCCTGGGCCTTCAGGTGATTTTCCAGGACCAAGCATCCAGGAAACAGCTCGAATTGGTGCACATGAAGGTTATGACCGTTGGGTTTTAGAATTCCGCCCTGGAAGCACTCCTCCGACGGGATGGGAAATCTGGTGGACTGGAAACTATATTGATTCCGACGTTGGAGAAGAGAGTTTTGATCCAACGGAAGCGGTGGAAGGGTTAGAGTACCTAACTATCAGAATGCTTGCTTCAAGTGGATGGGCATTACCAGAGGAAGAATGGTATGACGGACCAGAAGATCTATATGGATCTGATGTAGGTACAAGCAACTTGATGCAGGCATCACTTATGGGAGATTTCGAAGGTTACTCAACCTGGGCAATAGGAGTAGATCATGAAGCGACATTCAATGTGTTTACTCTTGCAGGGCCAGCACGGCTAGTTATAGATATCTGCCACTAATTATTCCAAAGGTGGAAGAGTTCCTTCCTGCATTTTGAAAAGAAAATAGTCACTTCCAGTTACTGTTGACGGATCACAACCCGGTGTACGTATATTTTCTAGTTGCTCCCAGAGGATCCCATCGGAAGAGATTTGGTGCCTCATTCCGTCAAGTGAACACGTGAGTAAACGAAACATTCCATCTTCATGAGAGAGATCTGGGACACCTCCCATCACAGTTGCGACCAACTCAAAAGCGCCATCTGGTTCTTTACGAAAAACCTCACTTGTTGGGTTTTCTTCTGACAGAATTCCAACTGCTAGCCACCAAGTCTCTTCAATAATCACTACGGACGGGTCAAAACGGTCCTCGATATCAAGTAAAGCGTATTGTGAAGAAAAATTTTGCCCGTCATTCGAGGTGAGATAGCAAATCGGTCCGGGAGGTCCTTGTCGAAGAAAACCGTCTAGAACTATCAAACCGATAGTTGATTCATCGATTAAAACAGCATCAGGATCAACCATCCCGGAAAAAACTTCTCCATCAACTGTTATTGGACCATGATCAGTAAACATGTTTTCTTCCAAAGTCCCATGATGTATGACATGATCTTCCGCAGCGACCCACCAAATATGAATAATTTCTCCGACCATCAATCCATCAGG
>JAQWOV010000021.1 GCA_029245675.1 Acidimicrobiales bacterium
ACAACGGAGAGAATAATGGCAATTGGACCCGGTCTTCATATCAACGACCCAAGCGATGAGAGTTTGAATCTGGCTATGTCAGATGGGGCTCGACCTCTTTATGACGCTGTTGTCGACTTTATAGCTACAGAAGTAGAGCCAGTAACTGGTGAATATCATCGACTCGGTGAAATACGTGAAGATCTTTGGGGTTACCATCCTGGACAGTTAGAAATCCTCGAAGAGCTAAAAGGAAAAGCCCGAGAAAAAGGTTTGTGGAATTTTTTCCTTCCAGATGCGGAAACAGGTGAGGGGTTATCCAATCTTGACTACGCCTACATCGCCGCAGAACTTGGGAAAAACCCAATTGCTTCTGAAACTCTCAACTGTTCAGCGCCCGACACAGGGAATATGGAAGTTCTTGAACGCGTAGGCACCCCAGAGCAAAAAGAGAAATGGCTCGTACCACTATTGAATGGTGAAATTCGTTCTGCCTACGCTATGACAGAACCTGATGTGGCTTCATCAGATGCAAAAAATGTGGTTTGTCAAGCAGTGCTTGATGGTGACGAGTGGGTTATTAATGGTACAAAATTTTACATCTCAGGTGCGGGTGATCCAAGGTGCAAAGTCATGATCACAATGGTTCAAACCAATCCTGATGCACCTCCTCATCGCCAGCAATCACAGATCCTTGTACCCATTGATGCCCCCGGGATGACTATTGATCACCCAATGGAAGTTTTTGGCCACGCAGATGCACCTCACGGTCATATGCATATAACTTTCAAAGATTGCCGAGTACCTGCAGAAAACATCTTGCTTGGTGAAGGTCGAGGATTTGAAATCTCGCAAGTTCGACTAGGTCCGGGTCGTATTCATCACTGCATGCGTTCAATTGGAGCTGCTGAACGAGCGATAGAGCTCATGGTTCGAAGAGGCCTACACCGAGAAGCCTTCGGTAAAACAATTCTTAAATTGGGCAAGAACATGGAAGTGATATCACGGGCTCGCATTGAAACTGAAGCAATGCGGCTTATGGTTCTGCGTGCTGCTAAAGCCATGGACACAATGGGTAATGCAGAAGCTCGTGTCTGGATCAGTGCGGTGAAAGCAATGATTCCTGAGAAGGTATGTCACATAATTGATGAAGCTATACAGATGCATGGCGCCACTGGAGTTTCGCAGTGGACGCCTTTAGCAAAACTTTACACCGGACAGCGTACTCTTCGTCTTGCAGATGGGCCAGATGAAGTTCATCACTTCGTGGTCGCCCGGTTTGAATCTGGTCGTTATGGAGATGGACTTGGTCCGGTACCCATGTATGAACAAACTGGAAAAATGTTTACTAGGTCATAAGACTTTATGACTGATCTTCGCTCTCCAAAGCCTGCTGCGGCTTCGACTAAAAAAGCCATTGAAGATTTTGCTGCTTCATTGCCATTAGACAACGGAGCAGATGCAGAAAATGTTGCCAGAGGTTTTATTGCTACGCGAACAGACCCAATAATTCCTCGATCTGAATCATCACCACAACAAAACCCTGTGTGGGATCTTTCACGTTCAGATTTCGTTAATGATCCACTTCCCGAGACAGTAAATCCTTCACTTTGGCGCCAAGCAGGTTTCAACGCTCAACATGGTTTGTATGAAGTGTGTGAAGGGATTTGGCAGGTCCGTGGTTTTGATATTTCAACAGTTACTTTTATTAAAGGAGACACTGGTTGGGTCGTAATTGATCCTTTAACCACTTCCGAGACATCAAGAGCTGCCTACGAACTTGTAACAGAAGAGTTAGGGCACCGTGATGTTGTTGCAGTTATTTATACGCACTCTCACCTTGACCACTACGGGGGCATTCTTGGTGTCGTAGATCAAGAGCGAATACAAGCAGGTGAAATTCCTATTGTGGCTCCCGAAGGATTTATGGCTGAAGCTGTAAGTGAGAACATTATTGCTGGTCCTGCGATGATTAGACGTTCGATCTACCAGATGGGCATGTTCTTACCGTGGGGTTCAACAGGCCATGTAGACACTGGGCTTGGAAAAGGAATCCCGGCTGGTTCCTCTGCATTAATACCTCCGACAATTGAAATTACGGAGACAGGACAAAAACTTGTTTTAGATGGAGTTCCTGTGGAATTTCAACTCACTCCCGAGACTGAAGCGCCGGCAGAGATGCATTTTTATTTTCCAGATCATCGTGCATTATGCATGGCAGAGAATTGCACTGCGACCATGCACAATGTGTTGACTCTTCGTGGCGCGTTGGTCCGCGATGCGTTGATGTGGAGTCGTTACATTGATGAAGCTCTTGAACGTTGGGGAGACGTATCAGATGTTGTTTTCGCCAGCCATGGGTGGCCGCATTGGGGGGAAGAAAACGTTAAAAGCTATCTTGTGCGTCAGCGTGACCTCTACCGTTGGATCCATGACCAAGCAGTTCGTCTCCTAAATCTTGGAGAGACGCCAGATGAAATTGCTGCACAGATTGAACTACCTCCTGGGCTATGGGAAGACTGGCTGTGTCACGGATACTACGGGACAGTTAGCCATAACGTTCGGGCCGTTTATCAGCGTTATCTCGGCTGGTATGACGGCCATCCATCAAGCCTTGAACCACATGAACCGGTTGAATCTGCAAAGCGCTATGTGGAATTCATGGGAGGTATGGATAATTTCCTCGCTCAAGCCCGAAAGTCGTATGAAGAAGGAGACCATCGTTGGGTGGCTCAAGTCTTAAGGCATGCAGTGTTCGCTGATCCCACTTGCGAAGAAGCCCGATTGCTTCAAGCTGATGCATTTGAACAACTAGCTTGGCGAGCAGAATCTGGAGTTTGGAGAGATGTCTATCTGATGGGGGCTCAAGAACTTCGTCAAGGGACTCTTAACGCTGAAGTGTTTCGCCGCCCTAACCCTGACGTTGCGTCTGGTCTTTCAACACAACAGGTATTTGATTATCTAGCGATCAAGATCGATGGAGAAAAGGCTGCCAAACTGGGGCATGTTTTTTTGAATTGGATTCTGCCCGACATTGAAGAAACGATTCGGGTTGAACTTTCTAATGGGACTCTTCATGCTTCACCTGGGCTAATTCATGATGAACCGAATGCTGTTGTGACGTGCTCGCGAAAGCAATTAAATCATATGGTGTCTAGTGGTGACAGCATTTCTGATCTTGTTGAGTTAAATGAAGCCAGCATTGAGGGTGACGCAGATCTTGTTTTTGATATTTGGGAAACCTTTACGGACTTTCCTTTACTGTTCAACATTATTGAACCCTAAATAGACGGACTTCTATCGTTTAACTGTCTTCTAATTCTCGTCTTATTTCTTCACCGTGTTGGTTATTTGTTGGTGGGGTTCGGCGGACCGTTGGTGGGGTTGTTTCCATATTCAGTGGAGAACGAACTGAACGGAAAGCATTTTCATCATCGCCGAAGGTAACCACCGGATCAAGACCGAGAGTTTCTGCTGTCACAAAGGCTGCTCGGACGTCATTGACCATTCCGACGGGAATCCCCGCTTTTTGTAGTCGCTCGACCCACGCTGCGGCAGTGTCTTTAGATAATTCTTTATTGATTTCCGTAGCGAGGGCATCAATGTTTACCAGCCGATCCTCATTGGTTTTAAATCGTGGATCCTTCATCCAGTCGGTTCGCCCCATTTCTTCGCATAGACGTTCCCAGAGCACCGGGCTCGCTGCGGCGATAATTACTGGTCCATCAGATGCTTGATATGGCTCATAAGGTGCTATTGAAGGGTGTCTGTTTCCATGTCGTCCGGGATCTATATCTGCTGTGGCATGGGCTGCTCCCACGTTTAGTAAACCTGCTAGCGCTGATTGCATGAGGGATACTTCTACATGTTGGCCTAAACCGGTTTGGTGACGTTCTTGGACTGCCGCCAAGATTCCTATCGCTGCGTAAAGTCCTGTTAATTTGTCGACCATTGCTGAACCTATTTTTGAGGGTTCGCCATCTACTTCTCCTGTGATATGCATAATGCCGCTCATTGCTTGGACTACAAAGTCGTATCCAGCTAACTCTGCTCCTGGTCCGGTGCTGCCAAATCCGGTTATTGCACAGGTGATGATCCCAGGATTGTCTTTAGCCAGGCTGTCTCTGTTCAATCCGAAGCGTTCCATTGTTCCTGTTCGGAAATTGTCAACCACTATGTCGGCGCTTTGACAGATTTGGTGGGCCAGTTCTCGATCTTCTTCACTGCGTAAATCAAGTGAGATTGATCTTTTGTTTCTGTTAAATCCAAGGTAATAGGTGCTTGTAGTGTTTTCTCCGTCTGACCACCATGGTGGGCCCCATGTTCGTGTGTCGTCGCCTACTCCGGGTTGTTCGATTTTTATTATGTCTGCGCCTAGATCTCCTAGGACCATAGTTGCTAAGGGTCCGGCTAATACTCGTGAAAAGTCGGCGATGCGTAAGTTCCTTAAGGCTCCCTGGGGTTGTTGGTTATCTGTTTCTGTCATGAGGTCTCATTTTGTTCTAATAACAGTTTAAACCGGCGATGTTTATTAGTTAGTTGCGGCATTGACGAGATTTCCGAATCGATGCAGCGTCCAACTAATCGCTTGTTCACGGACGTACCAACGGAGTTCGAGACGTCCGCTGGAGGTGACCGGTTCATCTACAAGATGAACTTCTGCTTGAATTGCCGCTGCGCGTACGTCTTCGGTAGTTGAGCCAAGTAGTCGGATGCGTCCGAAATGATATGAGGCAAGCGATGCAGCGAAATCACTGTTGTTAATTTCTTCTTCTCTGCTGACTTCGCAAACTACTTCGCAGTGTCTGATAGCGCTTAGCACTCTCTCTACTTCTTTTTCTTTAGCGTCGGAACTAATTCTGACTATGAGATTTGGTTGTGGTTTATAACGCAGAATATTGGCTTCACAAAAAAGCCCGGAGGGGTCTTGATCAATGTTGTAGTGATTACCCCACCAGTAATCATCATCTTTTTGAGCGGCATCAAGGTCTACCGGATCAGTTGGAGACCAGTTGCCGAGTTGAAGAAGGTAATCGGGCCCTCCCGCTTTAGCGCCGCTTCCCACCGTGGAACGTTTCCATCCTCCGAATGGTTGTCGGTTAACGATCGCTCCTGTGATGTGTCGATTAATGTAGGCGTTGCCAACTTGGACTTTGTCTAGCCAGGTTTCAATTTCTGTGGGGTCGAGAGAATGGATTCCGCCGGTCAGTCCGTAGTCAACGGCGTTTTGCCATTCAAGGGCTTGATCAAGGTTTGATGCTGCCATTAGACCGAGCACTGGTCCGAAGTATTCCGTGTGATGAAATGGCGAGTTGGGTTGGACTCCTGCTTTTATTCCGGGTGTCCATAGTTTTCCGACTGAGTCGATTTGATGGGGTTCTAGGAGCCAATATTCGCCTTCTTCAAGGGTGGTCAGTGCGTGGAGCAACTTTCCTGAGGCAGGGGCAATGAGTGGGCCGAATGTTGTTTCTGGTTCATAGGAGTGGCCGACAATAAGTGATTTCGCCGCGTCAACTATTTGGCGAAGAAATCGTTCATCAGTTGCCACAGAGTCAACAAGAATCCCCAGACTTGCAGCGGAACATTTCTGTCCTTGATGTCCAAACGCGGAACGGACGAGGTCAGCAGCCGCAAGGTCTAAATCTGCTTGTGGTGTCACGACGAGTGCATTTTTCCCGCTTGTTTCTGCTGAAAGAAACATGTCGGGTTTCCATGATCGAAATAAATCTGCGGTTTCTACAGATCCGGTAAGAATCACCCCATCGACTGAAGTGACGAGATGTTTTCCAACATCGTCATCGTGAGTTCTTACAAATTGGAGCAGATTTTTTGGAATGCCTGCTGCCCAACAAGCTTCAGCAATAATCTCTGCGCATCTTGGTGTTTCCGTCGCAGGTTTGAAAATAACTCCATTTCCGGCTGCTAAGGAAGCAAGCACACCACCGGTGGGTATTGCCGTAGGGAAGTTCCAAGGTGGCACTACCGCCAGAACTCCAAGCGGAGTAAATTCTGCATAATTTACTTGACTGAGTTCTGCTGATCTTTCGGCATACCACCTTGCAAAATCTGCAGCTTCGTTAATTTCCGCATCTATTTCTGTCCATGTTTTTCCTGCCTCATGAGCCATTGTGACAAAGAGATCGTCTTTTCTTTTTAGAATCTCTTCTGCCACTTGGCGAAGAATGTTTTGCCGTTCTCCAACTGAAATTTGTATCCATTTATTTTGTGCGTCTTTTGCTTCAGTTATAAATCTTTGAATGTCTTCAACGGAAGTAGTGATCTGCGTTTTGATTTTTTGAGGTACTCGGCCATGAATACTTTTTATCCATTCCTGTGTTGTGTCTAAAGACGGGTCGGTGTCGGGGTGGTTAAAGAAGTCTGTCGCTTTATTCAGATTTTTGATTTCATGACGACGCGGCGTTGAACTAACTTCCCAACGAGTAGCAACTGCATGACGAAATTGTTTGACTTGATTCAAAAATTCTTGGCTATCTGGTTTGAGAGTGAAGAGATGACGAAGAAAGTTATCTTCGGAAGCATTCTCTTCAAGACGGCGGAATAGATAACTTATTGCTACGTCAAAATCGGCCCTACCCACTATCGGGGTGTAAAGCAATAACCCGAGTGTGTCATCATAAACTTGGCGGGCTTGCGCGGGAGCCATTCCCTGAAGCATTTCAAATTCGACCCTGTCTGAGACGTTCCGTTCTTGTGTTAACAAATGCGTCCATGCCACATCAAAAAGATTGTGGCTTGCTAAACCAATACGTACACCTTCCATGTGTTCAGGGCGAAGAACCCAGTCAAGGCAACGTTTGTAGTTTGCATCTACCTCTGCCTTTGTTTCATATGGGGCTTGATTCCACTCATGGAGTGCGGCATCAACTTTTTCCATAGCTAAATTCGCGCCTTTAACTAAACGAATTTTTATCTCGCCGCCACCTACTCTTTTTCTTTCATTTGCCCACGGTGTTAACCGTTGAAGCGCCGAAAACGTATCTGGAAGATAGGCCTGTAAAACAATCCCTGCATCTAAAGAACGCAACTGTGGCTCATCAAGAAGTTTCATAAAAGCACGCATAGTAAGTTCTAGGTCTCGGTATTCTTCCATGTCTAAATTGACGAAAGTCGGAGGAGTGGTAGATGCAGCGTGAGAAAAAAGGGTTCGAAGTCTTTCTTCTATTCTCTGAAGTGTGTGATCAAACGCCCATAAGTTAATTTGACTTGTAATAGAAGAAACTTTCACTGACACATAATCAACTTCTGAATCGCTGATTAAAGCCAGAGTTTGTTTAAATCTTTTCTCTGCTTCTACTTCGCCGAGAACTGCTTCTCCGAGAAGATTGACGTTGCAGGCATATCCCTGCGCTTTGCGGTTATTTAGGTGTTTATGCATTGGCTCATTTTCGGCATCTACGACGAGATGTCCGATAAGTGAACGCATGCGAAAACGAGCAAGCGGCATTACGAAACTTGGTAGAAAAGGAGCGATGCGGGCTCCTACTTGGAGCATAGTTTTATCAAACAAATTCAAAAAAGACGGCAACTTTCGTTCTCGAGCAAGACGAGAAAGCTGATTGGCGGCTGCTTTGTTATCGCGGTGACGCGCAACACGATCAACAAAATCCATTGTAAATGCAACACCTTCAGGATCGGAAATAAGAGCAGATAGTCGCTTAGATTGCCGACGTTCGTTTCTGGTTTCAGTTCGCTGTGTGTTATCTAACCATCGAGAGACAAGAGCAACTGTGTCTTCAATTTTTAAAGTCGCGTCAATTTCGGCCATGGGTTAAGAGCTTTCTTTTAAGCTTGATAATCAGGGTTTTTCCAAACTATGAGTACAGCATTATTTCCAACTGATGGGTCATCCAAATAATCGGGTATCGCTCCTCGTGCTTCGAATTCATTTTGTAATTGGAAACTCAAAGTTGGGTCATAGAGTTCGCCGGCTATGACTTTTTCTATGTATTCGTCGGCAGACATATCATGGAGGTACTTGGAGTATCCGGGTATAACTCCACCGGCAACAATTCCGCGTTTATCTAATTTCTTTACTGTTTCTTTTCGTAGTTCGTAAAGCTGGTGCCCTATACCTTTTTTTCGGTATTCGGGATTAACTGCGATTGTCACTCCGTAATACCACTCTCCATCTGGAGAATGATCTCCGCCGCCTTCCGCTCCTGTTAAATCATCAAGGGAGTGGTTAGGGTCGTCAAAATCAAAATCAAGTAGAAGCCCGACTCCGAATCCAACTGGGGTGTCTCCGTCAAGAGCTACGAACCCTCCTTCTGGGAAAACTTCACAGTAACCGACGATGTCTTTATAACTGAGCAGGTCGTCAGTGCCGATACTGGAAAAAACTGAGTGTTCTATGGCAGTAAGTTGTTCTGCCCATTCCACTCTTATCGGAGCATAAGTAATTTCATTCATTGAACGGTATGTGCACGTATTCGTTAGCGCTGGGCACTCCCCAGACAGCCCAAAAGTCTAAAGTCTGTGGTCGCATGATTGCCGCTCCACTTGATTCAATGTGGTAAGGGTCTACAGAGGTTCTACAAATAGCTTCGGGGTCGCGAGTTACTGACATCAAATCTTCAACGGTTACTTGCTCTTGGTTTAAAAGTTCCGTGGCTCGGGACAAACGGTTTTCTGAGTTTGCTTTAATCGTTGGATCTCTCAATGCCTCTACCGTTTTTGCTTGGTCCCAGAGAACATGATTCGTGTGTACAAGTGGGGTTTCTTCCAAGGTTGTGTGCGGTCGGGCTGTAGGCATGGCTTCAATCATGTATCCAGTGCCGGATGAGTCGAAAATCAAAAAGCTATGTGAACCGGCGAGATCGGCTGACAAAACTTCGTTTAGTGCTTCGTTTGCGTTCGACGTAGCCAATGCTGCTCGTACTACTGACGGCCACATAACTCCTGGGCATCCATCAGTTCCGACAAGATTATTTATACCGACACATACTCCCTGGTTGTTCATTCCGATTTGTCCGACACACCCCACGGTAGAAAATATGAGTGCGTCTGGAGCGTTCTCGGGTTGGATTCGCATGAGAACTACGTGATCAGTCGCAGTGTCGTGCATATCCCATGTTTGGCCATAGAGCCCCTGACCGTTTGCTTGTGAATCTGGAATGATGAATGCTGTGCAGTCGTCTTCTATGACGTCTGTGGGGTATGGGCCGCCAAAAACGTTGCGGACAGTGTCGACAAAATCGGTAAACCCTCCTACTACGACTGCTTCGGCTGGCGTTATGCCTGCGCCTTCTGCCATTGCACACATTTCTGCGTAAAGTTCTGGTGAATGTTTTTCATGGGCGGGAAGACAAGATTCAGCGATTTCTATTACTTGTGACTCAGTTATTTCTTGCCCCGCCCAGACTTGTCCGCTGGCAAGCCGGATGCGTTCGTTTGCGTAGATTTTTATTTCATCCGCATAGGTTGTTCCATGTTTATATCCCATTTCTTCTGGTGTGCCTTTGAGGTCAAGAATGCGGATCGGTGGACGCTTCATAATGTGCAGTCTCGCGTTGTTTTCGACTTAGGGCAAACACCTGAAATGATTGTGTTCTGAGTATGGGTATTGCTAAAGATGTGGGCAGACTGTTTAAATGGATTTAAAAGATTTACTGTTATTCGCTCCTGAGGTGTCTGATGCTTTGAGTTCTGGGAAGCCTGTTGTCGCTTTGGAGTCGACAATTATTAGCCATGGGATGCCTTATCCCAGAAATGTTTCTACTGCCTTAGAAGTAGAAGCTGTGGTTCGTGAAAACGGCGCTATTCCTGCAACTACTGCACTTATGGATGGTCAATTTTGTGTTGGGCTTTCTTCTGACCAAATTGAGAAACTTGGTTCTAGCGACGGAGTTAAAAAAGTTAGCTTGCGTGATATAGGTGTGGCGTTATCTAAGGAAACTCTTGGAGCGACGACGGTAGCTACCACGATGTTTATTGCGGAGAAAGCCGGTATTCAAATATTTGCTACCGGAGGGCTCGGTGGTGTTCATCGTGGAGATTCTGGTGATGTTTCTGCCGACTTGACTGCTTTGGGGACGATTCCTGTAACGGTGGTGAGTGCTGGGGTTAAAGCTATTTTGGATTTACCGCGCACTTTAGAATTTCTTGAAACTCTTGGTGTTCCGGTTCTGGGTTATGAAACCGATGTTTTCCCTGAATTTTGGATCCGAGGTTCGAATCTTCCTATTAGTGCACGAGTTGATGATCCTCTAGCAGCCGCAGCCGCCATTTCTGCACATTGGTCTTCTGGTATGAAATCTGGAGTGGTTCTTGCAGCACCGGTACCTGTTGAAGATGAAGCTGATCCTGAAGTGATTAACGCTGCGATAAATGAAGGTTTGGCTGCGGCAGCCGCTCAAGGTGTGGCTGGTTCGGGAACTACGCCGTTTCTGCTTGCGCATATTGTGGAAAGCACAGGTGGAGCAAGTCTTGAAACGAATATTGCTTTAGTTAAAAATAATGCTGCTGTGGCTGCGAAAGTCGCTGTTGAACTTGCTTCTCTTAACAAAAGGTAATGATTTTATAATTCGAGAGCGTATTCGCTTAAGCGTTCATAGAGCGGTACTGCTTCTTCAACTACGCCTCTGAGATGCTCCGGGATAGTTACTTCTTTAGGTTCATAAGGCAAAAATTCTGTGGAGGCGTGAACTCCGTGGTACCAATATTTTTCCCATACACCATCTTCTGGTTTTGGTCCTGCAGGCCATGAAAGCATTTCTTCATCAAAGGGGATGCCGATGTTTTTACAAAATGTTTCTAATGCGTTGCGTGGGTCTTTACGTAAAGTTGTGGCGTCAAGCACCACCGGAGTTTCTCCTTCTTTGAGTATTTCTTCCATCAGGTCAACTTGTGATTCAAGGCCCGTGTCTCCGAGCGTGGCGTCTTTTAAGTTCACTGATAGTGATGCCAACATTTCGGTTGGTTCTCGCACGAGTAGAACGTTGACGCATTGAGAAAGAAACGATCGGTCCATTTCGATCAAGTGGTGTGCCATTTGTTTAAAGAAAACCACGGGGGTTCCGTGGTCGGCCAACATGATTTCTTCAGTTACTTGAGTTGGGTTTTGGTTTTGTGTCTTGAGTACTTCTTCGCGCCCAGGGTGTTCTCGACCAGTGGCCTGTAAGTAATGGGCGTAAAACGGTTCATCAAACACTGTTGTGTCTTGTCTTTCACGAAACGAATACATCAGGGCTGTGGAAATATTCCTTGGTCCTGAACAACAATTAACCCTTACTGTCATTTCGATACTGATGCTGCTACTGCATCCTCATAAAGTCCGCGGAGACGTCGGGTCATTGGGCCAGGTGCTGATTCGCCAATTGTTCGGCCGTCAACTTCTGTGACTGGAGTTAAACCGCCGAATGTTCCGGTTACGAATGCTTCTTCCGCTGCGTAAACATCTGTGAGTGAAAAGGGGGCTTGACGGGTTGGGATTTGGGCTGCTTCCGCAGTTTCAAGAACTACCTGTCGGGTGATTCCGTTGAGGTTGTATTGCCCGGTTGAAGTATGAACGATGCCATTGCGAACGATGAAGAAGTTGGTGGCGTTACAGGTAGCGACCGCTCCGGTGGGGTCAAGCATTAACGCTTCATCAGCCCCTGCATGAACTGCTTGAATTAAAGCTATTACTTCATGCAATTTAGAGTGACAATTGAGTTGTTGGTCCAGCATGTCGGGTGCAGGTCGTCTAACTGTCGCAGTGAACAGATTCACTCCAATATCTGCAACGTCAGGATCGGCTTGTTTATGTTCAGCGATAATGACAACGTTTGGTCCGCCGACAACATTGGATGGGTGTTGGGAGGGAGTTTTTTTGTCACCTCTAGTGATCATTAGTCTGACGTGAACTCCATCATCCATGTTGTTTCGTTCAATAGTTTCTTGGAGAGCGCCAGTGACGTCTTCCCGTGTCATTTCTAATGGTATGTCTGCAGCGGCTAACCCGGCGAAGAGTCTGTTTAAGTGCCGGTCTAAGAAAGCAAATTTTCCATGGTGAAGACGGATGCCTTCCCATATCCCGTCTCCAACGAGAAATCCACTATCAAATACAGAAACTTTTGCTTCGTGTCGGGGGAAGAATTCCCCGTTGATATAGATTTCTACTTTTTCATTTCGTTCGTCGCTAAGCGCTTGGTGTGTACTACGTGCCATGTAGTGAATCTATCTGTCGTTGAGCCAACTAGTGATCTCGGACACCGCTATTCTTGATTCTCCAACTACTTCGTAAAACAAATATGTTCTATTTTCTTAAACGAATATTTCTGGATCTCGTAACTGGTTAACCTTGCCGTGAGCGAGCTTGAGTGATTGATTGTTGGGGGGTAAGCATTTCAGGATCAACAATTAAATCTAGAACTGCTCCGGTTTTAGAATCTAAAGCGTTATCGAATGCCGCTTTAAATTCGTCAATGCTGGTTACTTGCTCGCTATAAAAACCGTAAGCACGAGCTATAGAAACAAAATCGGGATTTTTAATATCTGTTCCAACTACCCGTTCCGGATAGCGGCGTTCTTGATGCATTCGTATGGTGCCATACATTGAATTGTTAACAATAAGCACGATGGGTTGAGCTTCTTCTTGCATCGCACTTCCAAGTTCTTGCATATTCATTTGGAAATCCCCGTCGCCGGCGAAACACACTACGACTCGTTCTGGTGCCGCAACTTTTGCTGATATCGCAGCAGGCACCCCATATCCCATAGTTCCGTTCTGTGGGGCCAATAGCCGTGCACTAGATCCATATAAGAAAAACTTGTTTGGCCAAACTGAGAAGTTTCCTGCGCCATTAGTAATAATTACGTCTTCGGGAAGTACTTCTTGGAGGTAAGCGGTAGCGGCAGCCATGTCTACTCCTGTGATGGCTGTAGGGACTTTATGTGTTGAAAGGAAACGGTTACGGGTTTCTTCTCTCCATTGCTCTTTTTTATCTGCAATACTTGGCATTTCTAACAATGCGGCTACAGCCAGATTTGGGTTGGAGCGTATATGAAGGTCTGCTTTAACGACTTTGTCAAACTCTGCTTCTGAAGCGTGAATGTGAAGTATTTTTTGACTTTGATTTTGGAAGAGGGTGTATGCGTTTGTCGTCATTTCCCCAAACCGGACTCCAACTGCGAGTATCACATCAGCTTCATCCAAAGTTTGTCGAACCGGCGGAGGCATCGCGACCCCTGCTTCTCCTGCATAACAGGAGCTGTTGTTATCCATCAAATCTTGACGACGAAATCCAACTATGACTGGGAGGTTTTGTTTTTCAGCGAAACGGCAAAGGTTTTCTCGTCCTATTGTTGTCCATCCTCCTCCTCCAGCTAAGAGAACAGGTTTTTTGGCTTCCTGCAAGATTGTCATTATTTCTTGAACTTCTTGTTCTGAAATTGAATGATCTTTAGTTGGTTCGAGTGGGATAATCGTTTTTTCTGTTTTCTCACTTAGGACATCTTCAGGTAATGCAATTACGACTGGTCCGGGCCGGTCCGAAGTAGCAATTTTGAATGCTTTATTTATGACTTCAGGGATTTGATCAGGATGGGTTATTTCAGTTACCCATTTGGCGATTCCACCAAAGAACGCTGTGTAATCCATTTCTTGAAATGCTTCATATCCGAGGTGACTTGTGGGTACTTGTCCGATAAAGAGAATAAGTGGAGTAGATCCTTGTGCTGCAGTGTGTACGCCTATAGAGGCATTTGTCGCCCCTGGTCCTCTAGTGACAAAACATATGCCGGGTTGTCCAGTTAGTCTTCCATACGCTTCGGCCATATAGGCGGCGCCGCCTTCTTGGCGGCAGCCAACCAGCCGTATTTTGTCAGATTTTTCATATAGGGCGTCGAGAACTTCTAGGTAAGACTCTCCTGGTACTGCAAAGGCAGTATTTACTCCGTGTGAAACTAGTCCTTCTACTAAAAGGTGTCCGCCGTTCATTTTTCATGTCCTTTCCCGAAAAGAAAAATTAAGCATCCTAAAGTAAAAAATGATGAAGCGATGATGGATAGTGGTTCGGGGTTTCTGACTGAAGCGGCAAGGAAAAAGACGGCGCTTCCTAAGAAAAGCCACCATGATGTTTTCTCTACGTCATATCTCATTTTTTAAGTTTGCCACGCCGAAACCGACGAGTCGCCTCTGGCCGGTCTAGATTTCTATTTATGGATTACGGCCCGTTTTTTGATCAACTAAATAAAGGTGAAGTAATTGCGCCTCTTCCTTCTTTGACTCTTTCTGCTGCAGATAACACTTTCTATCGTGCGGTTACTGGTGATCAGCATTTGCTCGCGGCAAATAGTGACCTTTATCGAAGGGTTAGTGGGGGTTCTAAGGAGTTAGTTAATCCTGGTTTGATCATGCAGATTTCAATTGGGCAAACGACTAATGCCACACGAAAAGCTATCGCTAATCTTTACTATCGTTCTGTTGAAATTTTAAGACCGGTAGAGGTCGGTGAAACATTGTCGACTTCTACTGTTGTTTTAGGGTTGTGTGATGCTTCACCAAAAGCGGGCCTTAACCGGGGGAAAGTCTGGTTAGGGATTGAGACTCGTTCTGGGGAAGAAATGATTGCTCGTTATGAGCGCGTGGCTTTGTTGCCGTGCGCAGGCGATGCTCCGGGGCATAGTGATGAAATTCCAGGCCCCATGGATCCAGCGTCATTAGATTCTTGGACAAGTTTGGTTCCGTCTTGGGATATGTCTTTGTTGCCAGAGACGGCATGGGTGGTAGGCGAAGAACGTCGTGATCCTTTAGCTGATCATGTTGATCTCGCACCTGCTTTGGCTCGTTTTACTTTTAATCAGGCTGCGATTCATAGAGATCTTGAAGCTTCTTCCTTTGAGGAAAGACTGGTTTATGGCGGACATACCCAAGGTTTAGCTCAAGCGTCGTTAACTCGACTTTTACCTGGGTTAGCGACTGTGCTGGGGTGGGATGGTTGTGACCATTTGGGTCCTGTGTTTGAAGGCGATCGACTTTCTTTTCGTCATACCCTCAAAGAGGAGTTTTCGCTTCAAAATGGTCGCATTTTAAGATTTGAAACTCGGGCTTCTCGAGATGGCGAAGATGTTCTTCTCTGGACACCGATTGTGGTTGCAGTATGAAACGGCCAGTAATTGGTATTACTGGGAAACGTAGATTTGGTCGTGATCTTGCCGGGAACTGGTCTTCTATGTCTGATAGTTCCGCTGATGTTTTCTGGGTTATGTATGCCGAAGGAATTCTTTCTGCGGGAGGTTTCCCGGTGTTCTTACCTATTGACGTTGACCCTGTTGATGCAATAGATAATTTAGACGGATTGTTGCTAACTGGGGGTACAGATATTGAGCCCAAGAACTATGGGGAAACGTCTGACACCGATTTATTTCCTTATGAACCAGTGCGTGATGAATTTGAATTTGGTTTGCTTGATGCCGTTGTTCAAACACCATTGCCTGTTCTTGGTATCTGCCGCGGTCACCAAGTAATTAATGTGCATTCCGGTGGTTCTTTAAATCAACATGTTCCTGAACACGCTGCTTTTGATCAGACCATAACTACACGTTTTCATGAGGTATTTTTTGAAAACGGTTCAGAGCTTTCCCATCTTTACGGACCGAAATGTGAAGTCAATTCTTTTCACCATCAAACAGTAGATCGTGTAGGAGAAGGCCTTGAAGCCACGGCTCGTGCAAAAGATGGGGCTATTGAAGGTCTTGAGCATAAGGATCTGCCTATTTTGTCAGTGCAGTGGCATCCTGAAATGCTTTCGACACGACCTACGGATCCGATTTTTTCGTGGCTTGTTACTAACGCGAGTTAGCAGGGTGAACAGCCTATTTAACTAGGTGTAGTCTGAATATTTTTTGAGATACCGCACTGGTGTGGAAAGAGCATCTTTTCTAAATGGAGCACCTAACTCTTTAGTGCACATAACTTCAATCACTGTCGTAATACCATCTTCCATTTGTGCCTTAATTGCGTTGTCTAATGCCGGTCCTACTTCTTCAAGGTCGTCGATACGGATACCTTCGGCGCCCATGGCTTTAGCGATCTCTGAGTAGTCTTCTCCTCCGTCAAGTTCTCCGGCGACAAATCTACGGCCGTAAAAGTCAACTTGATTTTTTTTCTCAGCGCCCCATTGCCGGTTATGGAAAACGACTGCAGTCACGGGAATGTTATGGCGAACCGAAGTCATGATTTCGCTCATGCTCATTGCCCATGCTCCATCACCTGCATAAGCGACTGCTGGACGTTCCGGAGCTGCAGCTTTTGCTCCAATAATTGTAGGGAGGGCATATCCGCAGTTGCCCCAACTCATAGCAGCAAAGAACGATCGAGGTTCTTCGAATCGTAAATAACTGTTAGAAATTGAGTTGATGTTGCCAATATCGGTGGACACCATGGCTCGGGCGGGCATGGCTTTTTCTAGTTCTCTTAATACTTGTCGGGGATGCAGCCAGTTTTCTTCTTCATCAATGGCTTCTTTTATCATCTCGATGCTGAAATCATCGATTTCGTTTGTCCAGTCGCTTAGCTCTTCTTCCCAAACTGCTTTTTCTTCGGCGATTCGTTCTAAGCGATCTTTGCGAGTGGTGTCACTTTTTAATTCACGCTCTTCTAATCGTTTGGTTAATGCCTTTGCTGCTGCTCCTGCGTCTCCACAAATTCCTACAGATATTTTTTTAACCAAGCCGAGCATCTTTTGGTCTGCATCGATTTGGATGATTTTTGCGTCTGAGGGCCAATAGTCCATGTCATGTTGTGGCAGAGTCCCAAATGGTCCAAGTCTTGTTCCTAATGCCAGAACTACATCGGCTTGACTTATGAGTTTCATCGCTGCTTTTGAGCCTTGATATCCAAGTGGTCCGCACCATTGTGGATGGCTTGCTGGAAATGAGTCGTTATGTAGGTAGCTGTTGACTACTGGGCAACCAAGACGTTCTGCTAAGCCCACAGCTTCTGCTACAGCATTACTCATGACTACCCCACCGCCAGAGATTATGACTGGAAATTCAGCTTCAGCGAGAAGATCGGCTGCTTCGTCCAGTGTGCGCTCACCACCTGGTCCGCGATCAAGAACCATAGGTTCGGGAATCTCTACGTCTATGTCGCCGTAGAACCGGTCCCGCGGAATATTGAGTTGTGTCGGTCCGATTTCCGACATTGCTCGATCAAAACAACGGGCAGTAATTTCTGCCATGCGATGCTCGTTGTTGATGTGTCCCTGATATTTCACAAATTCTTGGAACATGGGTAGTTGATTTGCTTCTTGGAATCCTCCGAGACCTATTCCCATTGTTCCGGTTTCCGGAGTGATTATTACTACGGGGCTATGCGCCCAGAAAGCTGCTGCAATAGCGGTTACACAGTTTGAGATACCTGGCCCATTTTGACCGATCACTACCCCGTGCCGGCCGCTGACTCTTGCGTAACCATCTGCCATGTGTGCGGCACCTTGTTCGTGCACGACTGGAATAAAACGAATGCCGGCAGGTTCAAAAATATCCATTGCATCCATGAATGCCGAACCCATGATTCCAAAAATGGTGTCTACATTATTTGCAACCAAAGTTTCAACAAAGGCTTCACTTGGGGTCATACGAGTCATATTTAGTCCTTTCGTTTAATCCGTTTTTGTCAACACTTCTTGCCCTAAGCGTTCTAGGACTGACAAACAGGTTTCTAAATCAGAAATTTGTACAAATTCGTCTGGTTTATGAGCAACTTCAATATCTCCGGGGCCCCAGACAACAGCCGGCATTCCAGAGGCCTGATAAAGACCTGCTTCTGTTCCGTAAGAAACCACATCGAAATCTGACTTTTCTAACAACGTAGCCATGAGAGAAAGCGCAGCCGAGTCTTCTTCGTATTCAAGCCCATCAACTTCACATACTCTTTCTGTCTCAATTGAAGCATCTGGATGGATCTCTCTCATCTCAGATAAAAGTTGCTCTGAGAAGGCTGATAACTGTTCGTGTACATAAACTGCGTCGGATCTTTGGATTGGTCTCATCTCCCAATCAAATTTGCAGTGTTCTGCTACTACACACCGAGCTTGCCCACCTTGTATTGTCCCAACGCTCATCGTTGTTGAAGGCGGCTGATATGGGCTGTCGTGAGGCGCCCTGAAAGTCATTTCTTCAGTTAATTCCATGAGCCGATTAATGAATCGAACAGCGTATTGAACGGCGTTAACTGCTTTTCCCGGTTCGGAACTGTGGCCGTTAAGCCCTTTGATTGTGGTGGCATATTCATAGCAACCTTTATGAGCGGCGATGGCTTCTAACCCAGTTGGTTCTCCAATAATTACCGCGTCAGGTTTAATGTTTTTTTCTCTCAAGTCATCTAACAGAATCGGCGCCCCATGAAAGCCATCTTCTTCATCAAAGGTAAGGGCGATGTGTAAAGGTTTAATGAGGTCGAGTGAAGCAAACCATGGCGCCATGGCCAACACACAAGCGATGAAACCTTTCATGTCGGCGGCGCCGCGTCCAAAAATACAGCCATCGCGTTGGTCGGCTTGAAAAGGTGGTGTAACCCAGTCGGCTGCGTTAACTGGAACTACATCTGAATGACCTGAAAGAACTATCCCTCCATCTATTTCTGGACCAAAGGAAGCAAAAAGATTTGCTCTTTCTCCATCTGAACTGTGGGTGAGAATAATTCTTGCCCCGAGGTCACTTAAATATTTCTCTGCATAGTTAATGAGGTCAAGATTCGGAGTCAAAGCAACGGTGTCAAAACCAATGAGTTTTTCAAGAATATTTAATGTTCTCGCTAATGTATTGTCATTCATTTTTTAACAAAAAGCTTTCTTGGAAAATCAGCAAACGTTTCTGCGGGTCCATCTTCAGTAATCATGAAACTTTCAGTAATTTCCATTCCCCAATCATCCATCCAAAGACCTGGCATGAAATGAAAAGTCATACCGGGTTTTAACTCAGATTCATCTGTGCCGCGAAGTGAAATCGTTCTCTCACCCCAGTCAGGTGGGTAACTAAGTCCAATGGGGTATCCGCAGCGGGCATCTCGTTCAATACCGGCGCGGGCAAGCGTTTCATGGAGAGCGTTTGCTATATCGCAGGCTCGATTACCTGATTGCGCTGCTTGAAGACCGGCTTCAAGTCCTTCCACGAGAGCTTTTTCAGCGTCGACCATCTTTTGGGGAGGATCGCCAAGGAACACAGACCGACAGAGTGGAACATGGTATCTCCGATGAACTCCAGCTATTTCGAAAAAAGTTCCTTCGCCCGATTTAAATGGCTTATCGTCCCAGGTTATGTGTGCAGCTGATGCATCAACTCCCGTAGGCATAAGCGGGACAATGGCAGGATAATCTCCTCCGAACTCTTCTGTCCCCGCAATTGAAGTGTGATAGACCTCCGCTACTAAATCGTTTTTTCTCATCCCGGGTTCAATTAATTCAAGAATGCGGTGATGCATTTTTTCTACAATGCGTGCAGCCCTGCGCATGTAGACAAGTTCCTGTTCGGATTTAATTGTGCGCTGCCAATTAATGAGACCTGTGGCATCCACGATTTGTGCTTGCGGAAGACCAGCTAGAAGATGGATATGGGAGGCTGCCGAGTAGTAGTAATTATCTAGTTCCACTCCAACCACTGCTTGGTCGAAACGTGAATCGGAAAGGAGCGCAGCTAAATGCTGGTAGGCATGTTTTTCCGTTGACATAACATGGTCATCTGAGTATGCGACAACATGACGTTCATCCATATAAACCGTCCGGAGTGCACCTTTTGCATCCATGCCGCGTCCCCACCAGATTGGGTCATCATCATGGGTTACTAAAACCGCTTGTGGCGTGTAGAACGACCACCCGTCATAGCCGGTGAGCCAAGACATGTTTGAGGGATCAGCTGAAACAAGAACTTCTATGCCTCTGGTTTCCATCGCTGACCGTACTTTGGCAAGCCGAAGTTCGTACTCTTCGCGGCTAAAATCTAGTTCTACATCAGGCATTTTTACTCCAAACTTCTAGTTGAGGTTCTATTCCTTTATCGCAACGTAGCCTGATTAGGGGTTGTCTGGCTAGGGGGGAACGGATCAGAATACCTAATTAGACAAATTTGAGAGGTTGTAATGGTTGGATGGCAATTTTGGATTGATCGGGGCGGTACTTTTACCGACGTTGTAGCACGTCGCCCTGATGGTTCAACTGTTACTCATAAGTTACTTTCCGAAAACTCTCGCATTTACGAAGATGCTGCAATTCAAGGTATCCGTGAACTTCTTGGCCTTTCAGTTGGTGATCCTTTGCCATTTGACGAAATTGCTGCAGTGAAGATGGGGACTACTGTTGCGACAAATGCTTTATTAGAACGAGAAGGGGAACCTACCGCGCTCATAACCACCTGTGGTTTTGGCGATGCTTTAAGAATCGGGTATCAAGCCCGTCCTGAACTTTTCGCGCTGGACATTGTTTTACCTGAAATGCTTTATACGAAGGTGGTTGAGATTAATGAACGGGTGTCTGCTGCCGGTTCAGTAATCACGCCTCTGAATGTTTCTAACGCGCGAACTCTTTTAGAAGAAGTGCGGGATGAAGGTTTTGATGCAATAGCTATAGCGCTTTTACATGGTTATAGGTATACCGAGCATGAAAAAATTCTTCATGAAATTGCTAGTGAACTTGGTTTTCAACAAATTTCAGTTAGCCATGAAGTAAGCCCTCTAATGAAGCTTGTTTCTCGTGGGGATACCACTGTTGTGGATGCGTATCTGTCTCCTATTTTGCGTCGGTACGTGAACTCTGTTGATGAAAAGCTTCGTCCTGATGACTCCGGCCCGAATCTTATGTTTATGCAGTCCAATGGTGGCCTTACCGATGCTCGCCGCTTTCGTGGCAAAGATGCTTTGCTTTCCGGACCGGCTGGTGGAGTAGTTGGAATGGTAAAAACTGCAGAAACTGCTGGCTTTGATCGACTCATTGGTTTTGATATGGGAGGAACTTCTACCGATGTGTCGCACTATGCCGGTGAATTTGAGAGAACACATGAAACACAAGTTGCTGGGGTTCGTGTTCGAGCACCAATGATTCATATTCACACTGTGGCAGCTGGTGGCGGGTCAATTCTTCACTTTGATGGTTCTCGGCTACGTGTCGGTCCAGATTCTGCTGGAGCAGATCCTGGCCCTGCTTGTTATGGGAATAACGGGCCACTTGCAATTACCGATGCGAATGTCTTACTGGGCAAACTGCGTCCTGAATTCTTTCCTCAAGTTTTCGGGCCTGAAGGAAACCAGCCACTTGATGTAGGAACCGTCACTAAACAATTTGATGAACTCGCGGAGAAAATTTCACGAGCTTCTGGGATTGCTCAGTCGGCAGAGTCTGTTGCAGAAGGATTTCTCTCGATTGCGGTTGAAAATATGGCTAACGCTATTAAAAAAATCTCTGTGCAAAGAGGCTACGACATCACCTCTTATACCTTGGTTTGTTTTGGTGGTGCAGGAGGGCAACATGCTTGTCTGGTCGCTGACCGCTTAGGAGTGAGTCGTATCCATATTCATCCGCATGCTGGCGTTCTTTCAGCCCTGGGAATCGGTTTAGCTGATATTCGCCATCTCAGCGAGGGTGCGGTGGAATCAACGTTGTCTGAAGAATTATTGATCAGCCTTGAACCTCGATGGGATTCTATGGAAACCGAAAGTGTAAACATTGTAAAAACACAAGGCGTAGCAGATAACCGGATCACCACTATGAAGAGATTCGGTGTCCGCTACGCAGGATCCGATACCGCACTCCAAGTTGATGCAGGTTCATGTTCCGCTGTACAAAGTGCTTTTGAAGAGCAGCATCGTTCACGATTCGGATTTATTTCTCCAGAAAAAGAACTAATTGTTGAATCGCTACAAGTTGAAGCTGTCGGAATGTCCGACAGCGTAGATTTGAAATCAGATTACAAAAACATCACTGATACTCAACTCGGGGTTTTCTCTACCGTCATGAATGGAGAAACTCAAGAAACTCCTTTCAAAGCTCGGTCTTCATTAAGGACTGGAGAGCCGGTTTTAGGGCCTGCGGTGTTAGTTGAAGAAACAGGAACCACAGTTATTGAACCTGGATGGTCAGCGACTGCTAACAAAAACGGGGATTTAATACTTGAAAGAGTCGTCGCTCTTCCGGAACGTGCAGCTATTGGTACTGATGTAGACCCTGTTCAGTTAGAGATCTTCAACAACCTTTTTATGAATATCGCTGAGCAAATGGGAGTTGTGCTTGAGAACACTGCCGCTTCAGTAAACATTAAAGAACGCTTAGATTTTTCCTGTGCTTTATTTGATCCCGATGGAGATCTAATCGCTAACGCTCCACACATGCCTGTTCATTTAGGTTCGATGAGCGAATCCATAAAATCAATAATCCGACAAAACCCCGTTATGACTCCCGGCGACGTCTACGTCATGAACGCTCCTTATAACGGTGGCACTCATCTCCCAGACATCACAGTAATAAAACCGGTCTTTGACGAGAATGAAAAATCCATTATTTTTTATGTAGCGTCTCGCGGTCACCACGCAGATGTCGGCGGAAGCGTTCCCGGTTCGTCCCCTGCTAATTCGACCACCGTTGACGAAGAAGGAGTTTTGCTAGACAACGTTCTACTTGTTTCAGATGGACGTTTTCGTTATGACCACATTCATGGTTTGCTAACCGGAGGTCAATGGCCAGCCCGCAACGCAGAACAAAACATTGCTGATCTCCAAGCTCAAGTTGCAGCTTGCGAAAAAGGAACAAGTGAACTTCGTAGAGTCATCGCCCATTTCGGTCTTGATGTTGTCCACGCTTACATGAAACATGTGAAAGACAATGCGGAAGAATCGGTGCGGCGCGTTATCGATGCTTTAACTGACTCATCCTTTACCTATCTAATGGATGATGGGCATCAAGTGTCTGTGAAGATAACAGTTGATCATGAAAACCGATCAGCCTGTATTGACTTTACGGGGACTAGCGACACTCACCCCGGAAACTTCAATGCTCCTTCATCAATCGCTCACGCCTCAGTTCTTTATGTTTTCCGTTGCTTAGTCAACGACGACATTCCGCTTAACGCCGGGTGTTTGAAACCTCTCCAAATTATTTTGCCAGAGCCATCAATGATTAATCCTTCATATCCAGCAGCTGTTATTGCGGGAAACGTTGAAACTAGTCAAGTGATTGTGGACACATTGTTTGGTGCTGTAGGTGTTTTAGCTGCTCCGCAAGGAACGATGAATAACTTTATTTGGGGCAATGATAATTACCAAAATTATGAAACTATTTGCGGAGGCGCTGGTGCAACTGCGAATGCTGACGGTTGCGACGCGGTACATACTCATATGACCAATTCTCGTCTTACTGATCCAGAGGTTCTTGAGTGGCGCTTTCCGATTCTGCTTGAAACTTTCCATATTCGGAAAGGCTCTGGCGGAAATGGTTACCGGCGCGGCGGTGATGGAACAGTTAGGCGCGTGTTATTCAACGAAGCGATGGAAGTTAATGTGCTCTCTGGGCATCGTATTGTGCCACCCTATGGGGTAGATGGTGGTGAACCCGGAGCCGTTGGTCATACTCGCCTGATTCATGCTGACGGCACAGTGGTTGAATTCGGAGCTAGCGCCCAAACTTTCGTGAATCCTGGAGACAGATTCGAAATTGAAACTCCTGGTGGTGGTGGTTTTGGAAAAACAGAAAATTAGTCTTCGCTGAACTATCCCCCAATTACATTGTGTTCAGGCCCATACGGAAATCCAGAAATATTCTCTGCTCCAGTTTCTCCCAGGATAAGGATGTCGTGTTCTCGGTATCCTCCTGACCCTGGTTGACCTTCAGGAATTGCAATCATTGGCTCCATGGAGACAACCATCCCTGGTTGAAGTGTTGTTTCGACGTCTTCTCGAAGTTCTACTCCTGCTTCTCGACCGTAGTAGTGGCTGAGCACTCCGAAACTATGTCCATACCCAAAAGAACGGTATTGAAGCAGGTCGTAACTGCGGTAAATATCGTTTAATTCTGAGGCAATGTCACAGCAACGTGCGCCCGGTTTTATTAGTTCCAATCCTCGTTCATGAACTTCTACATTTATTTCCCACAAACGCAGATGCTCATCTGAAACGTGGTCGCAGAATAGAGTTCTTTCAAGGGCGGTGTAGTACCCAAAAATCATTGGGAACGTGTTTAGAGACAAAATGTCTCCAGATTCAATAATTTTGTTAGTAACTGGGTTGTGGGCTCCATCGGTATTTATACCGGACTGAAACCATGTCCACGTGTCCATGAGTTCAACGAACTGAAAAGTGTCGGCAATTTCACGAACCATTGTTTCTGTGACTGCAAGAGCTACTTCGTGTTCAGCGACACCAGCTGCTACTGCTTCTACACACGCATCTGCACCTAGGTCACAAATACGTGTTCCGTGACGAATGAGATCATGTTCTTCAGATGACTTAATAGTGCGCATCCACATTGTGGATGTTCCGACATCAACCAATTCGACATCGGGGAAGGCTGCGGATAAAGCTTGAAATTGATCAACGCTGAGATGGTCAAATTCGACACCCAATCGTTTTACTTTTGGGGTTAGTTCTTTAACCGCTTCGTAATAGTTGTTACGACGCCAGTCGGAATAAACAATGTTTTCACCGTGGGTCCGTCTCCAAGGCTGCCCTCCGTCTATGCCGGCTGAAATAGTAGTGGCAACTTTTTGGTCTATAACCATCCCGTATTTCCGCCCGAAATAGCAATAAAGCCATCCGGAGTAGTAACAAATGTTATGCCATGAAGTAAGGAGACAAGCATCAATATTTTCTCTTTCCATGTGTGCTCGTAAATCATTTTGCCTACGATCCATTTCCTCTGATGAAAAGGGGGACCATTCTTTTTCTCCCCATTCCCATCGAGCAATGTGGACCATGTCATTGGTGTTCGGCGTATTCATCTGTTTCCTAACTTAATTTTCTGTCACTTCTTATTAATAAAACCAGGGTGGCTGTGGGTCTTTACCGGCAGCGGCTTCTGGGTATCTCATTTCTAAATCTTTGGCTATTGGTTCTCTTCCAGTGGCACGAAGACGTTCAATGTAAGCGGGTAATTGTCCCCAAACATGAAATGGTCCACCTTCCTTAAGAACGACGTCGTGAGGGTCAACATCATGTATAGACAAAGAAAGCATTTCTTCTTTCCACTTTGCTAGTTGTTCAGCAGCGGAAGTAGCTATTTGAGGCTCCGCTTCTGTGAGATCATTTAATAGATGTGGGTCTTCATCAAGGTTGAAAAGCATTTCTTCTGGGAAACAGTGATAGCCATCATGTCGAGTATGCATATAGAGCCAATTTTCCCATCGCAAACTTCTTTGCACTGTCCACGCCGCTGCGGAAAGAACTAAGGATTCTCGCCCAGAGGTTCCGTCTTCTTGCCCTGTCCCGTCTTTAAGTGAATTGGCGAAAGAAACCCCATCCCAAGATTCCGGCACTTCTGCTCCAGCTATTTCGAGCACCGAAGCAGCAAGGTCTACTTGGTAATGCTTGCCCTTATCTGATCCGCCTTGGGAAGCTCCTTTAAGTCCCGGCCATTTAATAACTCCGGGTAGATGATGGGTGTATTCATCAGCAGTCTGATGGTCACAGTAGACCCCTAGTTCTCCGAAGTTTTCTCCGTGATCTGAAGAGACAACAACAGCTGTTTCGTCAATGACTCCTTGTTCATCTAACGCATTCATGAGTTTTCCAACCATGCTGTCGGCACGCATTATTCCGGTGTCATAACCATCAAACATCCGGTCTACATCTGCAAGCGTTTGCAATGTTGGGGACATTAATGGAAAGCGTGAAAAATATTTTGATACGTCACTATCTGGATCGAAGCCGAGAGTTTCCGAGGCTGAATGCGGTCCTGCAAGTGTTTGGTGCTTTTCTAAAATTTCTTGTGTTATCCAATCAGGTCGTTGGTCTCCGAGGTTTTCCGCCATTTCTTCTGAAGCGGTGTATGGCGTATGTGGATCCCAAACATGGACATGAAGAAACCAAGAATCTCTTTGGGCATTGCGTTTTAGCCATTCCAGAGCGTAGGGAGTCACTCCTTCGCTGAAGTACGTGTTATATCCATCCTGTATGACCTCGTTGAAACCTGCATACCAATGCATAGCGGAATGCCTTTGTGCGAAAACACTTATTGTCGCCGTCCAAATTTTCTTTCGAGATAGGACTGAAGCAAAACTATGAAAGGCTCGGGGAGATTGAAATCCTCGTCGTAGCCCTTCACTAAATGGGTCAGCTGCAGTACCTCCGTGACCAACTGCGCCAGTGTGGATCCCAAACATCCCTGTTTGTAAAGCTGATCTTGACGGTAAGCAGGGAGAGTCTGAGGCGTATAACTCCTCAAGTCGAACACCTTCTTTTGCTAATTGGTCGATGTTTGGGCTGGTAGGGCGTTCATATCCGTAACAGCCGAGATGATCTGGTCTCAGCGTGTCTATGTCAATCCAAAGCATTTTGAAACTGTCTGTCATCAGTAAATTCTCCTGCAAATTATGAAGGTCGACGTGCTGTAATCAAATCTTCGCACTGATTGAAAGAATTTCATAATTCAAATATTTTCAACTTATATGGCTGGATGATTATGAGATGGATTTCTTAAACCTAGGGTATGAGGCATGGTTAGTGATATATCGTCGTTACGACCTCAAGATTTAGATAATCGGGATAGAAAAAAACTCTTCGCTCGTGCAGAAAGTGAACATTTTGATGTTCTTGTAATCGGTGGAGGTATCACTGGCGCAGGTGTAGCTCGTTCAGCAGCGTCGCGAGGATTATCTGTTGTTCTCGTGGAAGCGCAGGATCTTGCTTCAGGGACAAGTAGTCGTAGTTCAAAGATGATTCATGGCGGTGTCCGTTATCTCGCTCAAGGAGACGTCGGGTTAGTACGTGATGCTGCGAGAGAACGTCAAGTATTAAGAGAGATAGCACCTCATTTAACTCGTAAAACAGGATTTCTTTTACCCACGCGTTCAGCCGCAGGTCTCGCAAAGTTTCGTACAGCAATGTGGACCTTCGAAAAGCTCGGAAAGGTTCCAAAAGAGGATCATCATGAGGTCTGGGATTTTGACGAACTGATTGAGCGTGAGCCTTTAGCTGCTACGGACGGAACTACTGGGGCTGTGCGTTACATCGAGTTTGTGACTGATGATTCTCGTTTGACGCTAGCTAATGCCCGATCAGCGGCATCAGATGGTGCGCTTATTCTGACATATGCCCCTGCCATCGAATTCATATTTGAGAATGAAATCGTTACCGGTGTAAAAGTAAAAAGTTCTCTTGAAGGAGAGTCTTTAGAAACGATAATTCGTGCGAAAGCAATCGTGAACGCTGCCGGTCCATGGGTTGATTCTATTCGGTCTCTTGAAGATCCAAATGAACCAAATTATTTAAGCATCACCAAAGGCGTGCACCTTGTTTTACCGCATGAACGTCTACCTCTAAATGACACCATTCTTCTGACCGCTATTGATAAACGAAGCATGTTTGCTGTTCCACGAGGTAACACCACTTATCTCGGAACAACCGACACGTTTTATCCAGAAGCTGATTGGTGGCCGGGCGTAACAGAAGAAGATGTTAATTACCTGCTTGAGTCAACGAATCGTAGTTTTTTATGTGAACCAATTAAACCAAGTGACATTGTTACTAGTTGGTCAGGTGTACGACCATTGATTTCTGAACCAGGTAAAGACCCGTCGGAAATTTCTCGACGGGATGAAATTTGGACTGGTCCAGGAAAAGTACTTACCATTGCAGGTGGAAAACTGACTGCTTACCGCTCTATGGCCGAACGAGTAGTTGACGAGGCTGCAGATTTACATGACCTTTCTGTTCAAAAAAGCACTACTGAAGAACAACCTCTGGTCGGTGGAGATGTTGTAGTAGACGAGCGAAACCATTTGATTGATCTTTATGGTTCAGAAGCCAAAGATGTGTTAGGTGATGGTGGCGGTGTTTCAGCTGAAGTACGTCAAGCAGTTACCCGAGAAGGCGCTATTTGCCTTGAAGATTATTGGGTTCGACGTGTCCCTCGTGCCTTTTTTGATCTTGACGGAGGCATTTCTGTTCTCCAAGAGGCAGCAAATGAAATGGGAGATCTTCTAGGTTGGGATGAGGCGAAGAAAAAGAAAGAAATCGCTTCTTGCGAAGAACGCCATAATATCGAAAATAGTTTATTTACTTCTCACGGAGAAACGAATGCTTGATAGTGATTTAGTCATTCAACTTGGAGAAATTGTTGGAAGCGGCAATGTCTTGACCTCCGATGAAGACGTATCTCACCGTAAACACGACTACTGGGTTTTAAGTCATCTTCAATCTTGGGTTGATGTTTTTGAAGGGAGACCAGGTGCCGTGGTGTCTCCTCATTCTGTGGAAGAGGTTCAAGCCGTGATGCGTCTCGCAAATGAGACAAGTACTGCAGTTGTTCCTTTTGGTTTAGGAAGTGGAGTTTGTGGTGGAGTACGCCCAGACCAGAGCACACTTTTAATTGATCTTTCTTCTATGAATCAAATCCGAGAAATTGATGCTTTCAATTTGACTGCAACGTTTGATGCGGGTGTGAACGGTTTAGAGGCAGAAGAAGCTGTCGCTGAACACGGGTTAACAATCGGGCACTGGCCTCAATCTATTGCATTGAGTTCTGTGGGTGGATGGGTATCCACCCGAGCGGCTGGCCAGTTTTCTACTGCCTACGGAAATATTGAAGACATGGTTTATTCTCTTGACGCTGTGTTACCAAATGGAGATCTTGTAACTCTCGGGAAAGCACCTCGTGCCGCTGCCGGCCCTGATCTTCGTCATCTTCTTTTAGGTGCGGAAGGGACAATGGGCATAGTTACTGGAGTAACTTTGGCGTTACGTAAACAGCCTGAGAAACGTCAATACCGTGTGTTTCATACGCCCTCGCTGTCTGCTGGTATTGAGGCTCAACGTCAAATTCTTCAAGCAGGATGGTTGCCGCCCGTGATGAGACAATATGACGAGAGGGAAACTCGTCGTACGTTCAAAACTTGGTCAATGGAAGGCCACGGACTTCTTCTCTTAGTGCACGAAGGCCCTGAAGGCAGAGTGGAAGCTGAAGTCAATGCTGTTGACGCTTTAGCAGACTCTTGCGGATTAATTCGCGGCGACGAGGAAGCCGGAATTCACTGGATGGAAAATCGTAACCATGTTCCCACATGGAATGAGTTATTTGATCGTGGTTTGGTCGTTGACACTGTTGAAGTTTCTTCCTCTTGGTCTCAAATTGAAGACCTTTACAACAGTGTTATTGAATCGGTGTCGAATATTCCTGGTGTGGTAGCTGTTTCTGCGCATAGTTCACATGCGTATAGAACTGGAATAAACCTCTATTTTTCATTTGCTGCGGCGGCAGAAGATCCAATGGATCTTGAGCCCATCTATCTTGACTGTTGGAAACACATAATGGAAAAGACCGCAGAATGCGGAGGCGGAATTGCTCATCATCATGGCATTGGAAGAGTTCGTAAGCCCTATCTAGTCCATGACCTCGGTGAATCGGGGTTAGCTCTTCTTCGTAGCGTTAAAGACGCACTTGACCCTAAAGGGCTTTTAAATCCGGGAAATCTTATTCCTGATGCCTGACCTCTTACTTGGTCTCGATGTTGGGACAACAAGTACTCGGTCAGTTATTTTTGACGGTGACGGAAACACGATCGGTTCCTCACAAATCCCTTTATCTAGTAACGCTTCTGACTCCATTCATGTAGAACAGGATCTTGAACTGTTATGGAATGCTGTCGTACTGTCCACTAATAACGCTCTAAAAGATGCGGAATGTTCCCCAACAGACTTGTTTTCTGTTGGGGTAACTACCCAACGTTCCAGCATTGCTGTATGGGAAAAGGACTCTGGTAAGCCGGTTGCCCCGATGGTTGTTTGGAATGATCTTCGTGGAATTAACCGATCAAATGAGTTACGCAAAGCCGGGTATCCCGTAATGGCTATCGCTGCTGCTTCAAAACTTGAAGCAGTCATAGATGGCATTCCTGATGGCCGAGTACGAGCGTCTAATGGATCTCTATTATGGGGGACTTTAGATAGTTATCTTCTGTATCGGATTAGTGGCGGTGATCTTCATGTGACCGATAGGTCTTGTGCATGGTCATCGGCTTACCTTGATTTTTTTAATCCAAGTCAATGGAATGAAAAACTTATTTCATATCAAGGATTTGATATAGATTTTTTCCCTTCCCTGTGCCCGACCACTGGCCATCTTGGTTTCACTACGTCTGATTTTTTAGGAGCAACAGTTCCAATTGGATCTGTTGTCGCTGATCAACAAGCTGGCATGTTCGCTCACGGTATAACTGACTCTGGTGGATGGAAAGCTACCTACGGCACCTCGGGTGTTTTGATGGTTTCAACGGGATCGGATCCTCATTTCTCTTCTCCCTTAACTCCAATGTTGTTGGGCGGGTGGGACGATAAGACCTTGTTTGCTTCTGAAGGGATGGTGCGAAGCGCTGGAGAGATGATCCCTTGGGCAGTTTCTAAAGGAATTGCGAGTTCAATATCCGAGTTTTTTTCTCTGGTGGACACCGTTTCTGATTCAGGTGAACTTTTTGTTCTCCCCGCTCTGCATGGTTTAGGCACTCCTTACAACGACCCTGAAGCTGTTGTGTTAATTCAAGGGGAATCTAGTTCTTCTTCAAAAGGTGAACTGGCGAAAGCAATTCTTGAGGGGATTGCCTTTCGTATGAGTGAAATTGTTGAGTTATCTGTTGAGAGCCTTGGCCTTGAGTCCAATAGTGTTTTACCTATTGATGGAGGGTTAAGTCGTAGTGATGCTTTCTGTCAGATTCAAGCGGATCTACTCGGCAGACCGTTGGTTAGGCATTCGACAGTTGAAGCTACCGTGTATGGGGCAGCAGTAGCTGGTGGCCAAGGGATTGGATCTGATGTTTGTGGATCTTCAAACCAAGGAGATATTTTTGAGCCGATTTTTACCCGGGACGAAGCAGACGAGAAACTATCTAAGTGGCAGAAACAAGTTCTGCCTGATAAGTAGATGAGGATTTTTGATGAGTAGTTCTATCCCAGCAAGTTTCTCGCCAGATGATTCGGTGGTTACTATTGGCCCGCGTGGGCAACGTGCCCATCAGCAGCAATTCACTCATCTTGAGCGTCTGGCCGAAGGGTTTCATGAGGTGACAGATCATGTTTGGTGTCAAGTTGGGAACGGTTTATCTAATCAGACTTTTATTGAAGGCCCTGAAGGTTTAATCGTTATTGATACTGGTGAGTCAATTGAAGAGATGAATGCTTCGCTTTCTGCGGTTCGTGAATATTGTTCAACCCCGGTGGCGGCAGTTATTTATACCCATTATCACTACTGCAGTGGAACTCAAGCTCTTTTAGATGGGCAAAACGATGACATGCCGATCTGGGGTCACTTTGGGATTGAAAAGAACTTACAAACAATGGCGACTGAGATTAGCCCTACAGGAGGGCGAGGCTTAGTTCATCAATTCTCTATGCTTTTACCAGAAGATGGACCTGATGCAGCAGCGAGTGTTGGGTTGGGCCTGTATTACCGGCGAGCAGAGCATGCCCCTTTCACTTCTGGATTTGTCGCTCCTAATCATCTAGTTTCAGAAACTATTGAAGCCACGATTGCAGGCTTTCGGGTGCAAATGGTTCCTGCTCCTTCGGATGCTGATGACAACATCACAATTTTCTTTCCGGATCTGGGTGTTTGTGTAAATAATCTGGTTTGGCCTGCTTTGTTTAATGTGTTTGCTATTCGCGGTGAACCATACAGGGACCCCCGTGTCCTTATTTCAGGTTTAGATCAAATTCTGGCTATGGGCCCTGAATATCTTGTTGGTGCTCATGGGCCACCAATTGTAGGTAAAGACACTATTTCTGCCGGGGTGATTGATGCTCGCGATGCTTTGCAGTATCTCTGGGATCAAACCGTACGGGGGGTGAATCGGGGTCTTACCCAAGGAGAACTCATTGAATTTGTTCAACTTCCTGATTTTTTTGAGCGTTCCTATCTAACTCAACAAAATTATGGGTTGGTTGAGCATCATGTAAGACAAATTCATAACGGATTAGTCGGGTGGTTTGATGGTGAAGAATCTTCACTTTTTCCTTTGCCAACAGTGGAAAGATGTCAACGCTTGATTGAAGGGTTCGGGGGAAGAGAAAAAGTTTTTAAACAGGCAAAAAATGCTTTGGAAGAAAATGACCTGCGGTGGGCGCTTGAATTAGCAACCTGGCTTATCCGTAGTGAAGAAAATTCAGTGGGTAGAGCCGATGGAGGGTCGACTGAAGAACGAGGACTTCTTGCAGGAGTGCTCCGGGAAATTAGTCAGCGAACAACTTCAGCAAACGTTCGCGGATGGTGCCTTACCCGTGTTCTTGAGTTAGAAGAAAAAATTGATCTTTCGCGGTTTAGGATTCATCGATTTGGACGCAATCAGGTTCTCGCTGGTTCAGCGGAAACTTTTATTCATAGTTTGAAAGTTTTGGTTGATCCATTAAAAGCTGAAGGTTTGGATATGCATTTGCGGTGGGTGATTACAGATGGGATTACCACTGGACTTTGGGTGCGTAATTGTGTGGCGATACCTACCGATGGAAGCGATGCAGATGCCGAAATTGTTTTAAGTCAAGAAGTCTTAGCTGATCTACTTTCAGGTCGAGTCTCTCTAAGTGCGTCTATTGACAATGGAGAGATTGCAATTAATGGAGATACTGAACAAACTCGTCAACTCCTTAACTGTTTTGATCTTCCATCTTTTCGTAACTAAAAATTTTTACTTTCTTTAGGGTTGAACCGCTAGTTTCATCTAAACTTTCAAAAGGTACTTCTTTATAGATAGGAAAATCATGACTGCTATTTCTCACCTTCCCCGGCCAATAACTTTGATTGATTTAATTCCTCGGTCACGTCTTCGTGATTTGGTTGCAGTGTCTTCTTTTGCGCTTCTTACCGCAGGAGCGGCACAAATATCGATACCTCTTGGGTTTACGCCAGTTCCAATCACTGGTCAAACCTTTGCCGTCCTTCTAGCTGGTGGGGTTCTCGGCTCAAAACTTGGGGCTGCTTCTCAAATGTTTTACGTAATTTTGGGAGCTTTGGGTCTTCCTTTTTACGCAGATGGTGCTGGTGGGTGGGAAGTCGCGACTGGATCAACCGCTGGTTACCTCTTTGGCTTTATAGTCGCTGCGTTTCTTGTGGGGTTAATGGCTGAACGAGGTCAGGATCGTAATCTTGTTACTTCACTCCCAGCTTTTATTGCTGGAAGCATAATTATCTACACCTTTGGTGCCCTTTGGCTTGCCTACAAACTTGACATACCTTTCACTGCAGGAGCAACCGAAGCAAGTGCTGTTGCTTACGGGGTGACACCTTTTATTGTCGGCGACATCCTTAAAGCAGCTTTAGCTGGTGTGCTTTTGCCTGGGGTTTGGCGTCTGAGATCAGACACCTAATACCCATCAGTGGTGAAACTCACTGGCGCGACCATTCACGTTTGGCCGTCACTTCATCTTGATTTACGTCCCTCCCATTTGGAAGTTGAATAGTAACGTCGTGGAGAGTGCCAGTGAAAGCAAAAGGTGATGGGTATCGCGGAGATACTGCTGATCCGTGGTCTTCTCCAACGCTGATACCAACTGAAGTAAATGTCAATAAATAGAGCGGAATAGTTTCTCTACCGCAGATCTGTCCATCAATAGACATCTCCGCCCAACCGGTAGTTCCATCACGTTCAAGATGGACTTCTAAGGTGCTATCACCAATGGGGACTTCAATGCTTGATTCCACAGTGGTGTGATCGCCAAAAGCGTTGTAGTCAAAAACAAGTTTCTGATTCTGTATGAATAATGAACAGCCAGAGTTCTGGTTGCCGGTTGCTAATAAGACTCCTTCGTCGCCTTTCATGCTGGTGACTCGAGCTGTGATGTCAACCGCCCTGTCAGTAAGCGACGCTGCTGTTCGGGTTGGGATCGGTGACATAGGTGGTCGATAGGTATAGCGGCGATCTGGCCGATGAACCGAATGGTCATTTAAACGAGGGATAAATAGTTCAAGTCGACGTTCATCAAGGGGAAGCACACCGTGGGTTTCTGCCTCTTGCCACCAAAGAGCAATGAGTTCATCTAGCCGGTCTGACTCTCTATCAGCGAGATCATGGCATTCAGATGGGTCTGTTGTAAGGTCAAATAATTCCCAAGGTTCAGTATCGAAATCAGCGCCGGGTTGATGTCTAGTAACTGCTTTCCACCAGACCCCATCACGCTCAGCAATTATTGCTCGGTTGCCAGCGAATTCAAAGTATTGAAGTGTGTTGGTCGCTGGAGCATCTACATCACCGAGAACCGAGACAAATGAATGTCCGGTTACTGGTAACTGGTCGTTACCTCGGTATGAGACAGGCGGCGTGATGCCAAGGATTTCATAGATGGTCGGCACAATGTCAGATACATAGGTGAACTGATCTCGTTTAGTGCCGGCGGTGTCTCCAAGACCAGATGGCCAGTGGACAATCATTGGAACATGTACACCGCCCTCATGTGTGAGTGTCTTATACCAGCGAAATGGCGAGTTGCCGCACTGAGCCCAACCCCATGGATAGTTTGTATGGCTGCTAGGTCCACCGATATCGTCAATTCGTTTTATCGCTTCATCAGGTGACTCTTTGATTCCATTGAAATGTTTCATTTCGTGCATAGTGCCGGATGCCCCTCCCTCTTGGGAGGCTCCGTTATCAGCTAAAAGCACCAGAATAGTGTTATCAAGTTCTCCCATGGCTTGAAGCCCGTCAACGAATCGGCCAATCTGGTCATCAGTATGGTCTAAGAATGCAGCGAAAGTCTCTTGGAGCCTGCAAGCAAGCCGTTGTTGATTTTCACTTAGGTCGTCCCAGGGTTCAACACCAGGGTTACGGGGAGCCAGAGTAGTGTCGGGGTTAATTACACCAAGTTCAATTTGACTCTCAAACCAGTGCTGACGTATCAAATCCCAACCTTCGTCATAGCGACCTCGATACTTGTCTAGATATTCCTGTGGCGCCTGATGAGGTGCATGGGTAGCTCCAAAAGGTAGGTAGGCGAAGAAGGGACGATCAGGGCGAAGTCCCTTGTTGTCGTTAATCATCTTTAACAATTGATCTACGAGATCTTCGGAAAGGTGGTAGCCCTCCTCAGGTGTCGCCGGGGGATCAATATGTGTGTTATCGCGTACTAACTCTGGAGAAAACTGATCGGTCTCTCCCGGTAAAAATCCATAAAAGCGTTCAAACCCGCGACCAAGGGGCCATTGATCAAAAGGACCAGCAGCGGAAATTTCAGTACCAGGATTTAGGTGCCATTTGCCGGCACATAGCGTGGCATATCCTTCATCTCGAAGAACTTCAGCGATCGTGGCGGCGGAGTTAGAGATTTTTCCAGTTGCATTAGGGAACCCTGTTACCCATCCCGATAGGCCACGCATTCCGACAGCGTGCTGGGATCGACCAGTTAGTAGTGCTGCCCGTGTCGGAGAACATACTGGGGTCACGTGAAAATTTGTGAACTGCACACCACCAGCCGCTAACTTATTGATATTCGGTGTATCGATATCAGATCCGTAACAACCTAGCTGCGCAAATCCAGTATCGTCGAGCAAGACGAAGACCACGTTAGGTGCACCTACTCCAGGGTGTGGTCGCTCTTCAAAATATGGCTTGGAATCGGCCAGTGTGCGTCCAATTGTTCCTTTGAATTTTGTCATATCACTCCTGCGTATCAGATGGCGCCATCTGAGGCGAATGGGAGAAAGCTCTTATTTTGAACTTGATCTCATAAAGTAATTTCATATAGTATGAAATTACTTTATATCAATGGTGGTCTAATGCAAAACAATCAACCAAATCTTTTATTTATCTACGCTGATCAGCACCGTTCTGACGTAATGGGTTGTGCGGGCAACGACATCGTCGTAACACCTAATCTTGATCGATTGGCCTCGGAAGGTGTCCGTTTTGATCAAGCTTGGACCGAAAGTCCAATCTGTCAACCAGCACGAGCGTCAGTGTTAACCGGACGTTATCCCAGCGATCATGGCGTACTCGGAAACTTTGCCGGCAACTGTCAACCTGAATGGGATACTTTTCCCCGACGCCTTCAAGAGGCTGGATATAACACAGCCTCCATTGGTAAAACTCACTTCGATTCGTGGCCGATGAGTGTCGAACCTGGTTCGCCTGCGCCAACGGAGGAGTGGATTGGTAGTTTCGGATTTGACTACGTAATTGAAGAGTTCGATCGTTACGTTCACGTCGGTGACTGGACTACGCCCTACATGCAGTTCTTAGATGAGCATGGCGTTCTTGAAATGTACCGTGACATTGTTCTAGCTAATTTTCGAGGAGGCGACCGGCACTGGAAGGGTGTCACCTCTCCTCTACCACAAGAGTTAGATCTAACTTGCTTTCTCGCTGACGAAGCACAGCGGTGGATTAGTCGTCAGGCAGATGATAAACCTTGGTTTTTGCAGTTGTCGTTCGTGCAGCCCCATGTTCCGCTTATGGGCGACCCTATCTGGGCTGAATATTACGAAGGAACCATGATTAAACGTACTGCTCGAGTTGAACCGGTTTCTACAACGGATGACTGGGATACCCATCTAACCTTTCTTCGCAAACATTCGCATAGTGAGTTACTAACCGATGAGTTTGTATTAGCTGGCGCTCGCCAATATTACGCAATGGTTTCACTTATCGATCAGCGGATCGGCGATCTATTAACTCAGTTGGAATCGCTCGGACAGCTTGACAACACTTGGATCATTTACTCAGCTGACCATGGTGAAATGCTCGGCGATCATGGTCTGATGGCAAAGCTGAACTTCTACCGATCATCAGTTCAGGTGCCACTGATCATTCGCCCACCTGGAGGCACTGTTGAACGAGTCGAAACCGCGCCAGTTCAGGCTCTCGATATTGCCGCAACCTTACTTGATGCCGGTAACGCTTCACCTCTTAAAGATGCTTCTGCAGAGTCGCTTTTGCCTATTGTCTCCGACTCAGAATCTCCTACTCGAAATCACGTGGCGAGCATGATTCGCTTACGACCCGACTTGCCGACTTGGCAAGCCATTACCGACGGCCACTGGCGAGCCACTTTTAATAGAGATAACGGCGAAGCCAGTGAACTCTTCAATCTCGTCGAAGACCCTGACGAAGCCAACAACCTTATAGGTGGCACTGCTCCAACAGATGTGCTCAATCACTTATCCGACGCGTTGACATCCACGCTGGAGAAATGAACAAAATGAGCGTAGATGGTCGCGTTGCCCGAGGACAACGCACTAACGAAGCAGTAATTGAAGCACTCTATGACTTCTATTCCGAAGGCAACTTCACTCCCACTGTCCAGGAAATTGCCGCCAGAGTGGGTTTGACTACTCGATCTATTTATCATCATTTTCCAGACCGAGACGCGTTAGTAGTCGCGGTCGCCCAAAAACAAATAGAACGCCATCCTGAGCTATTTGTCGCCCACCAGATTAAGGGCACCCGACAAGAACGGGTTGAAGGCATTGTGACCCATCGAGCCAATCTTTTTGAAACTGTCGCTCCTGTTCGTCGTTCAGCGCTCACTTTGATGCATGCAATTCCAACTCTTCAAGTCCAGCAAACCAATTTGGCTGCGCGCCTCCGTAAACAACTAGCCCACACATTTGAAGCTGAACTTTCTAAATTCAGCCACACCGTTCAATCTGAAATGCTTGATCTATTGGATCTGCACACGAGTTGGGAGTCTTGGGACCGACTGCGAACATGGCAAAGTCTTTCGGTCAAACGTTGCCATCAAGTAGTGACCGAATTAGTTAACAACGCTCTTAATCGCTGACCAGTTTTAATTCATCAACCCATTCGGGTGCGTAAAGACCAAAGTTCGGGAAAATACCTGAGTTCCGCGGTATGACGTAACCATCCAACTCCGTCGGAACCTCCGGTGCCTGGCTTGTATCCAATCGTTTTAGACACAAGGACAAAATGGCGCCATCGATATTGGGATATTGCATCGTCTAGGTTAATTAGCGCCTCCCCTAATTGGTAAAGGCGGTTACTTGTACTCGGGTCTTGATAGATCTCGAACCATGCTTGTTCGACGCTTTCATTCGTCGGGTAAGGGGCCGCCCAATCGCGTTCAAGCATCTCTTGGTCAATTGTGTGACCTTTTCGATTTAAACATGCAATAACTTCGTCATAAAGACTGGGTGCCTCTAACGCCTCTTTGATATGTGGCCACACATGGGGAACGTTTTTGTGAGCGCTAGCTAACTGTTTGTCTTTGTTGCCTAAAACAAATTCAACATGACGATACATAAATGAGAGTTGGCCGGAAGCTTGATCTAGATAGTCGCGGAACTGGTTGAATCCTTCAGCTGAAATTGTTCCCACTACATCCCAAGTTTTTAGTAGGAGCTCAACGAACTCTGTTGAACGATTAAGAAGCATGAGTGCATCATCGATTTCGTCTTGTTGGATGCGGGCTTTTGCATTAAAGAGTTCGAAATGAAGTCCTTTAAAGAGTATTTCTTTCACTTGCCCCATAACAAAGAAGCACATTTCGTCATATGCGTCGCTACGCGGGTGTTGGAGAGAAAGTAGCAGGTCGATGCTCTGATAGTTGATGTATGGATTTGTGTTTCCCGTAAAATCTACCGTTGGTTCGCCGCCAGTCTCTAAGGCTTTATCGGCGCGAGTGTCATCTGTTGTTTGATCCATTGGACGAGGTTCAATCCCGAGAGTTACTCCTTCTGGGTCCACAATTTTTGGAATTTGTGGTTTAAATTTTGGCATAAATAATTTTCCTTAAACTTCCCTTAGGAAAGACAATACTTTTTTTCCCATCCCTGTGCTGATATCAGCTAATTCGAACACAACATCGAAATGATTTTTACCTTCTACTTCAAAAACAAACGTGGTGTTTTCTTGCGCTCGTAGGCAGGCAGCGAATTCAAGGCTTTGTGTTTTAAATTCTTCTGTTTCTACTTCGCCCCAACAAATCACACTCTCTGGGAAACCTTTCAGGTCTTTGTATAACGGGCTTAACTCTTTTGCTTCATTGGAGTTTAAATTCAACGCATCGTTTATATAGGTCCCTACAAGTGGCGTAAGTTCATATATGCCTGAAATAAGGACTGTTGCACGCACAGGTATTTTTCTAGCTGTCATTGCCGCTAAGTGTGCTCCTGCTGAACTACCGACTAAAACAATGCGGTCTGTGTCTATTGAGAGCTGTTCAGCTTCGGTGATCATCCAAGCAATCGCTTCTTGACATTCTTTAACAATTGCATGAAGCGATGCTTCGGGGGCCAGGGTGTAATCAATTGCTGCAAAACCTATTTCGTTTTCTACCCAGGCTGGGGCCGCGAATGATGATTCTTTTTTCGATAGTTCCTGCCAATAACCCCCATGGATAAAAACGACTAATGGAAATTTTTTTCCTTCACTATTTACAGGAGAGAAAAAATCAAATCGTTGTGCAGGCTTTGGTCCATAGGCCAATTCTTTCCCTTCGCCAATTTTTTTTCGCGCTTCTTCACTTTTTGTAACGTAGGCAGAAATATACGGCTCAATGTCTTCAATGCAAGAACTTGGGGAGTACTCTTTCTCTCTTTGCGCGAGAGTCATGTCTTTCCATCGCTGCGTGTTTTCTGAAGATGAATTCAAATTTTTGGTTCCCGTGGCAACCCAAGCATGCGCTCTCCAATGATGTTTCGCATAATGTTTGAGGTTCCGCCCATGATTGTGTAACCCGGAGAATAGATAAGGCCTTTTGTGTCATCGTTCCAAAGAGTTGCTTCGGGGCCTAATACTTTGAAAACGAAATCTGCAACACGTTGTTCGTGTTCCGTGCAGTACACCTTGATTGCGGCGCTAAAACCAGGGAGAGCTTGACCTAAAGCCTCTTGATAAACGAGAAAACGACCAATCCGGTAACCGGATTCGAGTTTCGCAACTTCCTGCCTGACGCTTGCTTTGGTGAAATTGGCGTGTTCTAAAGCCAAATCGTAGAGAGGTCGGTTTGAAACGAGGCGATCTATACCCCCTCGTTCATGTTCAAGTTGACGCATTGTTTGACGAAAAGCATCTCCTTCTACTCCGACGAGATTCTCAATTGGCACTTCTGCATCGGTGAAATAAACCTCGCAGAAATGTTTATTTGTTGTCATATCGGTAATAGGGCGGACTTCGATCCCGGGAGTATCCATTGGAATAATGATTTCGGAAATTCCCTTGTGCGGCGGCCCTTCATTAATAGTTCGACATATGAGATACATGTAGTCGGCTTGAGCTCCAAAACTTGTCCAAATTTTTTGGCCGTTTATGACCCATTGATCCCCGTCATTTTCAGCAAACGTTTTTAAGGACGCTAAGTCTGAACCGGAATCAGGTTCACTCATTCCTATGCACCAAGTGGCCGTCCCGTTAAGCATTCCTGGTAAATATTTTTCTTGCTGTTCAGATGTCCCGTGAGTGATGAGGCTGGGACCCATTTGACGATCCGCGAACCACATTCCAGCGATCGGTGCCCCGGCGGAGATCATTTCTTCACCAACGATCACTCGTTCAATTGACGACCTTTCGTACCCACCATGTTTTTTAGGCCAGCTCATACCGATCCAGCCTTCGGATGCCATCATTTGTGAAAATTCTGATGAATACCCGTTCATCCAGCTATCGGTGAACCGCCCAAATTTCTCGACACCTTCAGCAGCAACTTTCGCGGCACGTAACCTTAAGTCTTCAAGTTCAGGAGCCAAAGTAAAGTTGAGCACACTCACTTTCTACACAACAGATACGCATTTCCCACAAAAACATTAAATTACTGGAAAAAATGAGATAAAGATAAAAACACAAGTGGTTTTGTAAACTGTAAGTCATTCAATTAATGAATTTTAAATCTCTACATTTGACTGCGTGAAAAATATGAAAATTGTCAGAAATATCTCTATGTTTTTAGCGGTAATCCTTTTCGCTGCTTCTTGTAGCAGTAATTCTTCTGACACGAGTCAACCACCAGTGACTTCAGAAGCATCTACTTCTATTCCTCAAGATGAACCTGAAAATACAGAAGAAGAAACTGATCCTCCACCGTTAGACGATGACCTTAGAGATTCAAACTACATTTTTGATCAGGACCAACTCCATACGTTTGAATTAGTTCTTCCGCAAGCAGCTCTTGATGAATTAAATGCTGATCCAATGGCCGAAGAGTATGTAGAAGGGGAACTTGTTTTTGAAGGGGAAACGATCGGACCGGTAGGTATTAGGTACAAGGGTTCAGTTGGCGCCTGGGTAGGTTGCGTTGGAGAGGGAGCTATTTTCGCTGACGGTGGGGCTAAGGCTTGCACCAAGTTGTCCATGAAAGTGAAGATCAACTGGAACGACCCTGATGCAGAATTTTTTGGTTTGCGAAAACTTCAGCTTCATTCACAGAATCTTGATCAAACACTTATGCATGAACGACTCGGCTATTGGCTGTTTCGTGAAATGGGAGTTCCTGCTCCCCGATCTGTTCATGCTCGTTTAGTAGTAAACGGAGAGTTTGTCGGCCTTTTTGCTTTGACTGAACAAATCGATGGGAGATTCACCCGTCACAACTTTGAAGATGGAACAGGAAATCTTTATAAAGAAGTCTGGCCTATAGATTCCAACGGTGAACCAACATCTCGTAATGCGCTTTACGACGGTTTAAAGACAAACGAAGACGACGAGGACTTAAGCATGAGCCAGATTGAATCTTTTGGCTCAGAAGTCTCTGCTGCTACTGATGAAGAGTTACAAGAAATAATGAGAAAATGGATGGATATAGAAGAAGTTATTTCTTATTCCGTTGTTGACCGTTTAATTCGGAACGACGATGGTGCTTTTCATTGGTATTGCGACTTTGAGGGAGCTGGCTTTGACGCAGGTTGCAATAATCACAATTTTTATTGGTATGCAGATCCTTCTACCGAAAAAATGCACCTTATTCCATGGGATTTAGACAATTCTTTTGAAAATATTCTCTTTGACGCTAACCCTGTTACTCCTGTGCCTGATGGGTGGGGTGAAATTACAGATGATTGTAAATCTTTCTCTTACGGCATGTGGGGGCTGAGTCAACGGTCTGCTGCCTGTGACAAGATCATGGGTTCGTGGGTTATGTTCACTGATGAATATGAACGGATTTATAACGAGTTTATGAGCGGTCCTTTTGCTCAAGAACAAGTTGAATCTCTTTTGAACACTTGGGAAGAGCAAATATCTCCAGTTGTAAGCGAAGCGCAAGAAACCCATGACGACGCGCTCTCATTTGAAGCATGGCAAGGAGCGCTTGATCGTTTCCGTCAAAGCTTGGCCTACGCCCGTGGTCAAGAAGTTTCAGAAGACCTTTTAGAAAGCACTGAAAGGTATAACGACATTGAAATTCCTGAACAAAACCCTGATAACCGAAACTACCCTAATCCTGCAATTAACTTAACTGAAATAAACCTCTTCATTGACCCTGAACCTATTCCAGGTCAACCTTGGTCTGGGACCATATCGGGAACAGGCCTTACCCCGTCAGTACCGTCAGCCATATTTGGTTGCCCTGGTTCTTCTACACCGGATTTTGGGTTATGTGATATGTCAAACATGCTTGCTATCGCGTTTGCGGACCAAAATGGAAACCTACAGTCAGAAGAATTCTCTGTCCCAATGATTCCTGCAGCAGGTGGGTGTTTTCTTGTCGGAAATTCGGGCCCTGATCGACAGCCGGATACTGGTGACGAACAAGGCGGGTTTATCTGCACCGACAATTAATTACTGATTCTGTGAATCTCTACAACTACTAATAAAGTTAAAGCACTATAAAACAAGAAAGAAAGCAAAGTTAAATGTCTCAACCTCTCCTTATCATCTGCGATGTCGTCGCCATTGTCCTTCTAGTCTTTGGCCTTTACTATCCACGCCACCGTCGAAGAGACATGATCCCTGCGCTTCTAGGCATAAATGTTGCTCTTCTGGGTATCACAATGACACTTACGAGAACAGAGGTGAATCTTGGTCTTGGATTAGGACTCTTCGGTGTTCTTTCCATTATCCGACTTCGCTCAAACGAGTTAGGGCAGCAAGAAATTGCTTATTACTTCACAGCACTCGCTTTAGGTTTACTAGCTGGAATGCCTATTGATCCGTCATGGGCTACTCCAGCGCTAATGGCAGCAATTCTGTTTGCCATGTTTGTTGGTGATCATCCGCAACTTTTTTCTGATTCACGAAGTAAAACCTTGACTCTTGATAAGGCTTATCTTGATGAAAAAGAGTTAGCTGAACGGCTTGGATCTCTTCTCGGTAAAAAGATTCTGAAGGTCAATGTAAGAAGAGTTGATCTTGTCAATGACAGCACCGTTGTAAACGTTCGATACAGAGTTGAAGCCAACGCTGATGAATAGTCACTTAGGTAATTTTGCATGATGTTAAACATTGCAGACTTTGATCCCATCACTCTGGAAGAAATGGACAAGGTTGCGGCACTTCGAACACGAATTGACCGAAAATATATTGTGGACAGCCTCACCGCAGGCAAACTCTTAGAATCACTCTCTTCTTGTGCTGCGTTAGAAATTGATGGAAAGAGAAGTTTTAACTACCGATCCGTTTATTTTGATAGCCCAGACTTTGCTTCATACCGTTCCGCCGCTCATCGAAGAAGGCGTCGATACAAAATAAGAAGCCGGAGCTATCTTGATGCTGGTATCTGCAAACTTGAAGTAAAGCTTCGTTCTGGCGGAAAGAAAAACACTAAAAAACGTTTTGATTACGCCCTTGATCGATCCAGAGTGATCACGGATGAAGGTAGAAGTTTCATTGAATCTGCCGTTGGAGATTTAGAAATCCCTACCCGGCTTGAGCCAGTTTTAACAACACAATATGAGCGTTCTACTTTGGTGGACTTGAATTCTTCAGCGAGGTTGACCTGCGATGAGAATTTGGTTTGCGAAGATTGGGAAGGCAACCAAATTTCACTTGACTATTTTGTTTTTGAAACTAAATCAGATGGCCCACCAAGTTCTTTTGATCGTTTGCTATGGGAAAACAAAGTGCGACCGATACGGATTAGTAAATTCTGTACGGGACTAGCTGCCCTTCATCCTGAATTGCCTTCAAATAAATGGCATCGCACACTAAATCGGTACTTCTTTTCGTAACTCACTATTGCTAGTTCAAAAAGTCAAAACAATAGATCCAACATGCTCTTTCAGGTTGAAGATCCGTTGTGCTTCATGGATTTCTTCAAAGTTAAATACTTTGCCTACTTGTGGTTGCACCTCTTCGCGTTCTATATAGCCAACTAAATCTTCGAAGAGTGCTGATTCAAAAACTGTTGCTCCATAAAGTTCAAGATCTTTGAGATATAGAGTACGTAAATCTAAATCTACGACTGGTCCCGCTATCGCACCAGCTGTAACATACTTTCCTCCTCGACGAAGCACCTCTAACCATTCAGTAAAGTCTTCCCCACCGACAACATCAGCGACTACATCTATTTTTTTACCATTCAATGCTTCAATTTCAGCTGGAGTGTTGGCGGTTTCTCTAGCTACGACTACGTCAGCTCCAACGCTTTTGACCCGGTCAAGCTTTTGTGAAGAAGCGACGGCGTAAACCATGGCCTTACGCCGTTTAGCGAGTTGAACAAGAGCGGTTCCCACTCCCCCTGATGCTCCAGTTATCGCAATACTTTGTCCAGCTTCTAACTGGACGCGTTGCAGCATGTGTTCAGCCGCAGCCCAAGAGCAAGGAAAACTCGCCAACTCTACATCCGTAAGGTTTGTTTCTATGGAATGAATATTTCGGATAGGTAACGCGCAGTACTCTGCAAATCCTCCGTCACGTTCGCTACCTATATATCCAGCAAGTTCGCGATTTGACGGTTCGTTTTTATCTCGAACACAGGGGTTCGCTATCACTCTTTTCCCTACCAGCGATTGATCACCTTCGTCTCCCACCATGACGACATAGCCACTAACGTCGGCTCCTTGAATACGGGGGAATTGGAGGCCACTTCGTCCCCAGGTGGCATCTTCGACTTGTGCTTCTTCGAATCCACTGTTTGCTGTTGCACTAGTTACGGAGCGGCTATACCACCCGACCCGAGTATTGATATCAGTGTTGTTTAAACCACATGCAGAAACTTTTATGAGTGCTTCATCTTCTTGAATAACCGGAACTGGAACATCATCTCGAAGTTCAAGCATTTCCGGTCCGCCCCGGCCGTGAAGAAGAGCGGCACGCATTTTTAAAGGGATTTCAATTGTCATAAATCAATCTTATGTTTGGCTATATTTTTTTCAAAAAAAATGCTAGAAATACGCATTACATGAAAATTTTGAGGAAGCGCTAATGGCGGGCACTATAAGAAAAACTGAAAATAGATATCAACCCGCTGTGCCTATTAGAAAGCCTCCGCTATATGCGTGGCCCCCTCGACCCCTGAAGACTGTTCGATGGTTACTTTTCGGCCTTTACTTTCCTTGGGGTTTTCTTTTTATCGGTTTAGGCATTGTGTCTTGGAACTTTTTGACTCCAAGTTCTGAAACAATGGAAACTTTAAATCTTTGGTGGATGGGTGTTATCTGGCTGAGGAACGCCCTGCTATTGAGTGCCTTAGCGGGCACCTTACATTGGTGGCTCTATATTCGTCGCGCTCAAGGTCAAGATTTTAAATTTACCGAACGATGGCTAGCTACTAGTAGTCGAAAATTTCTTTGGAAAAATCAGGTTAGGGACAATATTTTTTGGTGCCTGGCCAGCGGAGTGACATTCTGGTCTCTCTTTGAGTCGTTGACTCTTTGGGCTTGGGCTTCTAATCGAATCCCCAGTGTGACGTGGAGTGAATCACCTATTTATCTAGTCGCAATGATTTCTATTGGTGTCATTTTTTGGTCAACACTTCATTTTTGGATTGTCCATCGAGCGCTCCACTGGAAACCGTTGTATCAACTCGCTCATGACCGTCACCATAGAAACGTAAATATTGGTCCATGGAGCGGTATTTCATTTCATCCAATTGAGCACATTATTTATTTCACAGTCTTTTTGATTTGGTGGATAGTTCCTGTGCATCCAATCGTGATTATTGTTTCTGGTTTCTACAACGGTTTAAGTCCAGCGTTTTCTCATTCCGGATTTGATTACATCGTGGTTAGAAATAAGTGGAAACTCTCCACTGGCGACCTTTACCATCAACTACACCACCGCTATTTTGAAGTTAACTATGGGAACACTCCAACACCCGTTGATGCCGTTTTTGGCACATGGCATGACGGGACACAGGAAGCCCAAGAGCGACTACGCCATCGCCGGCGAAGTAGCCAAAAAGATTAAAATCTATTTTTTGAAAGGACCACTCAATAATGGCTGTTTTTTCTCCTCAACAAATCGCCCCTGCTTTAATTGATTTCGTAACTGAGAGGCATCTGGCCATACTCACTTTGGTGAGACCTGACGGGAGGCCTCATTCAACTCCAATTGGTTTTATGTGGGACGATGAATCAAAAGAAGTCAAAATTATTACTTGGTCTGGAAGTTTAAAAACCCGGCTTCTTGAAAAAGGAAACTTGGTTGGGTCTGTTGCTCAAGTAGATGGTGGCCGCTGGGTTACTTTTGAGGGTGTCTGTTCAGTGAGTAGTGATCCAGATGTTTGCGAGGATGCTGTTGCCCGTTATGCAAAAAGGTACTCACCGCCCAAAGATCGTGGAGCAGACAGGCGAGTAATTACTATGGCAGTCTCTCAGATACTGGCGAGTAACAGTCTTAGCCCTAATCCTTAAGAGTCGTTATTAGAGATTCGGCGGTCCTTCGGCCTGAAACCATTGCCCCTTGAATAGAGGGAGTGTCTCGATGATCTCCGCATATCCATAGCGTTGAATTAATTTGGTTAAATTTTCGGAAAGACATTTTTGATTGAAAATTAGGTTGACCATGTCGAATAGAGTAGGTGCGTAAATGTCGCCAAGTGTCAACTTGTTCTCCAAACCAGTTTTTCATCTGATTCATAACTTCCCCATGGACTTCTGTTTCATAACGTCCTGGTATAGCTGCAGAAATAAGTGCTTCTTGATTTGAGGAGTAAGAAGGTGCAACGTTAGTAAGTATTGCGACATTAAGAGCGGGGCCAGTTTTTTGTCCATTCAGAAGTAATGCATCTGTTTGGCTAGGTGGATGTGGTGCAGCAAAATATACACAAGAAGTTGGTCTTGATAGAAGACCAAAGATACCTACAAGCAGACCGATACATCGCAGCGTTCCTTAAAGGACGCAAATAAAGACTTAAGCTAAAACTAAACTATTTAGCTTTACCGTTACCTTTACCAGAGTTACCGTTCCCATTGCCGGGGTTTTCTGGCTTACCTGAGTCATCTTTACCGATTCCGTTACCTGGATTGGCAGGACGACCAGGATTATCGTTTCCATTACCGTTACCTGGATTCTCAGGTCTTCCAGGGTTATCGTTTCCGTTTTCGTTACCATTGCCTGGATTTTCAGGGCGACCTACATCATCAGGTCTTCCAGGGTTGTCGTTTCCGTTCCCATTGCCGTTGCCTGGGTTTTCTGGCCTTCCAGCATCTTCAGGTTTGTCAGCGTCCTCTGACTTGCCTGGATTCTCAGGCTTACCTTTATTATCTTCAACGTCTTCAATAACTTCAACATCTTCAGGTACAACAGTTACCTCAGGAGCTTCAATTTCAGGCTCCACGTCGACGTTAGGTTCATCAACATCTTCTTCTACAACAGCGGGAACATCATCGTCAGGGTTAGGGACATCGATGCCTACAGTTTCTAAAATCTCAGAAGTTACACGCTGGATAGGATCAGGTAAAGAATCAGTGACCGTTAACGTACCGAAAAGAACAGACGCACCAGCAACACCAGAAAGAACCCAACCAGCCAAACCAAGGCTACCGAAAGCAGCTACAACTCTCTTAACACGAGAAGCAGGCTTATCAGTCATCAAATGATTTGCTTTAGCAAGAGACGCCATCCGATGGACCAGCTCTTTATTCTCCGGTACAGGAATTTCCTCACCGGAAGCACGAAGTTCTCTAATTATTGAACGTTGAGTAAACCTAATCATGACTGTTTAACTCCCCTAGTTTCTAAATCTTCCTTAATATCTTTTAAAGCACGATGAATGCTGACACGCACCGAACTATGCGACCTGTTTAAATGAACAGCGATCTCTTTAGCGGACATCCCGGAAACAAACTTAAGCATCAACATTTCACGAGTTTCCAAAGAAAACTTCGCAATCGAATACTTAATCTCTGGACTGAAATCAAACTCGAAATACTCATCAGACTCACCTAAGAACAAAGCAGGGTCTTCCTGAAGGGTTTCTGGCCTACGAGCCTGACGGCGATACTGATCAACAATATGGTTATGAGCAATAGAGAACACCCAAGAACGAAGCGACTTCAACGAACCATTGAACTTCATAATCGATTTAGCTACCGCTTCCATAACATTCCCTGTCACATTCTCCGAATCAGTAACACCTTTAGCAGTCACATACCTGTACACAGGCGCATAGAACTCGTCATAAAACCAAAGCCAGGCGTACTCGTCGCCTTCTTTAAGTTGCTTAATGTTCGGTTTCTTAGCCATATCCTCAAAAACTGTTCGGTGTATTCACAAAAAACACACATATTTGTATCTACACCTCCAAAACCTGGAGCCGCCGAAGCGACCCCAGGTGGACGAAACTCAAGAGGAACCATGTAGATACTTAAGTTTCAGCATTTTTAATGGAGACTACCTGCGGTTAGGGCCACCTTTACCGTTGTTACCTTTACCGCCTTTGTCTTTACCGCCGCCTTTGATGCCTTTAGCTTCCTTACGGGCTTCTTTTTCAGCCATACGTTCCGCTTTAGCAGCTTCACGTTCTTCAGGGGTTAGCTCAACTTCATCTTCAGCAGCTTCACGAGCGCGTTCTTCAGCGTCGCGGAGGCGATCAGCAGCGTCACGTTCTGCATCGAGGATATCTTTAGCTTCTAACTCGCCAGCTTCAGCTAGAGCGAGCTGTTCAGCAGCCTTAGCTTCCTGTTCAGCAGCCTTAGCGGCCTGACGAGCTATTCTCGCAGCTGTTCTTTCAGCTTTAGCTTCCGCTTTAGCAACAGCAGCATCATGCTTTAACGCATGCAACTCTGTAAGACGCTCTTTAGCTCTATCGCTCATATCAGCCCAACCGCCAAGGCGTTCAGAAAGATCAGTAGCTAGCCAAATAGAACCCTTAGGCTCAGCAGCACCTTCATCAGAGTCAGATTCGTCAGAATCATCTTCAATTACGTCAGAATCGTCACCAGGGACATCTTCTTCGACATCACCAGGAACATCTTCAACGACATCCTCATCAACATCAGAATCAACATCGTCGACAACAGGAACGTCGCCATCAACATCTTCATCGATATCTGCATCTATATCTTCAAGAACCTCAATAGCCATCTGTCGAAAATTCTCAACAGAAGTCACAAGATCCGTATAAGTGTCAGAACTATCTTCTACAACAATCTCGATACCTTCGCTTTGGACCTGATCAGCGGAATCAACCTTATTATCTGCACCAGGGGCCAAACCCAAAGAAATCAAAAGACTCAAAATAGAATTAAGTAAAATTTCCATAATATATTCTCCTAATAATTGGTTTGTGGATTGACAAAGAGGTAAACGACCAAAACCACCAAAGTGTTACAAGAAAACACAAAAAACTTAAAAAACTTTCCAAAACACCCAAAGAGGTTCTTCGTGGCCGAGAAGTCGAGACGCTGCGGGGGCTTCAGTAGCGATGATTATATGAGAGGCAGTGATTCTTTTCCCCGAGTCTAAAATCGCTTTTGATTCTTCAAGTTTGTTGACCGGGCTGTTTAGAAGAATGTTTTCTCTCCCCAGTTCGGTTGCCAATTGGTTAGGAATTGCTTGCATCCCGTCTTTTGGTAAAGCCGCAGTCCCTGTGAAAAGCATTTTCAGTATCAGTAACGATAAGCGGGCTGACCCTTTAAGTTCAGGATCAAGTTTGATACCGCCAAGAAACGGTACGAAGAAATTACTGATCGCTTTTTGAGAAAAGCCTAAAGTTTGAAGGTGTTCTAAAACATGTACATCTTCGTGTTGCGTCAGGAAAGCTTTCCCCCGGACTAAAGAATTACGAAGACGAAACAAGTTTAACTTGTCTTTAAAACTGATCGCAGAAGACGTAGCTGTCGCTAATCCCATAAAAAAGTCTCGGAATGGGTCAGCAACCACTTCAAACTTTCCGTTTTGAAAAATTTTTGCTCCAGAAGCAAATGGGCACAATTCAAGACTGTCTAAATCTAAATGTCGAACCAATTCTGGGTAGCTGGTTAAAAGTATTTGGAACCCGCGGTCCAGAAGAAAACCTTCCTGATGGTCTGTACGCACTCGTCCACCTACGTCATCTCCGGCTTCAACTACTAGTACCTCATGTCCTGCTTGTTTCAGCACAGTCGCTGCTGTTAGCCCGGCTAACCCAGCGCCTATCACAAGAATCTCCGGTGATGAGTCGTTCGTCTTCTGGTTCTGAAAGTTTGTATTCACCATGCGTTGTCCTTTAAGTGGCCTTGCCACTGTCTCGTTACAATGTAACGAACCTAAATGGAGAAGAAATCTTCCATGCCATTGCGAACAAATTCAGGTACAAATTATGAGGTCTTAGGGGATACTGATGCCCCAGCGATTGTCTTCGTTCATGGACTCGGCTTAAGTCTCAAAACTTGGAATGACATCGCTCCTTATTTCAGTAGTGATTACCGTGTGATTCTTTACGACTTAAGCGGTCACGGAGAATCTGGTGCCTCTCTCCAGCCGCAAACTCTTACTTTGTTTTCTGAACAACTTGTAGATCTTCTAGATGAATTAAACGTCGCCAAGGCTGCAATTATTGGGTTTTCGTTAGGAGGCATGATTAATCGCCGATTTGCCTTAGATCATCCTGAAAGAACGGGAGCGTTAGCTATTTTGAACTCTCCACATGAGCGAGATCAAGAAGCACAGCGCCTTGTTGAAGAACGCGCTGTCCAAACTTCAACTGGCGGAATCGAAGCAACAATAGATGAAACACTCAAACGATGGTTTACTCCTTCTTTTATTGAAGAAAATCCTGACTTTGTTTCCGAAGTTCGTTCTGGGATCCTAAGCAACGATTTAAATTCTTACACTCAATGCCGCCGTGTTCTCGCTAGTGGAGTTATTGAATTGATCCGCCCTAATCCACCAATTTCTATTCCCACGCTTGTTATGACTTGCGAAAACGACAGTGGTTCAACACCTGCGATGGCCAATGCGATAGGTGAAGAGATAGAAGGCGCTGAAGTTATTATTGTCCCAACGCTTAAACATCTCGGTTTACTAGAAAAGTCAAAAGTTTTTATTGACTCTCTAACTGTCTTCCTTGAGCGTCATTGGCATAACCTGTCTTTATGATCTTGCGTTGCTGCAAAAATTAATCACATTTTTAGGTAAATATTTATATGAAATTTCAATTAGCGATCAACTTAGAAAGAATGGATGACACCTACGCGATGCGTGATGTCGCCGATCACACAATTGAAATGGTGCAGATGGCTGAAGCAGGTGGATTCACCACGGTGTGGTCGGCGGAACATCACGCACTAGAAATGACAATCGCTCCGAATCCCTTTCAAATTCTTACTTGGTGGGCAGGGCACACAGAAAAAATTCGTTTAGGTACTGCAGTAGCAGTAGCTGCATACTGGCATCCTCTGAATTTAGCGGGGGAAGCTGCTTTTCTCGATCTCGTTAGCGGGGGAAGATTAGAATTCGGTATTGGTTCAGGAGCGTACCAACGAGAATTTGATCGTATGCACCCTGGTCTCTTGCAGTCTGATGCTTGGCGTTACATGCAAGAAATGATTCCAGTCCTCAAGGAACTTTGGGTTGGAGATTATGAACATGATGGAGAGTTCTGGTCTTTTCCTACTTCAACTTCTGTGCCTAAACCTGTACAACAACCCCATCCACCTATCTGGGTTGCTGCACGTTCTCCTATTACCTTTGATTATGCAGTCAAAAATAGTTGCAACGTTATGTCATGGCCTATTGCCCGTTCATTCGCTGAAGCTGAACTCTATAAATCCCAGTTCGAAGACGCTCTCAAAAATTATCCAGAAGCAGGGCGTCCAACTTTTACTATGATGCGTCATACCGCTGTTTATGAGTCTCAAGAAGAGTGGATGGTTCCGGTGCAAGCTGCTCAGCGTCAACTCAGCCAGTTTGAAAATCTGTTCAAAAATTTAGGTGGCGTCTCTAATGGGTTTCCAAAAACGATTCCTTTGGAAGAAGTTGATAACCGCGACGAATACGAGCCATCTATGTTGAAAGAAAATTTAATGTTCGGTACCCCAGATGAGGTAATAACCAAACTCCAAAAATATGAAGCCCTTGGGGTAGACGAATTTATTTACTATGCAAGTCTCGGACTTGGTCATGAAGAACAAAAGAGGTCAATGGAGCTTTTCTGCAACGAAGTAGTTCCTGCTTTTACTTAATCAAATCTGGGTGAGAGTTTTTCTTTCAACTATGCTGGCTCAATGATGGCAGACAAGATTCCTGTTATTGATCTCACTGGTGCGGATTGTGGCAAACGTCTTGATACAGCGTGGCGGGAAATTGGATTTGCCTGCGTTACTGGTCATCAAATAGATCCAGATCTTTTTACAGAAATGCGGTCTTTGCTAAAAAGGCTCTTTGCTTTATCTGATGAGATCAAAATAAATTACCAAATTACTCCTGAAAATTATCGGGGTTTTATTCCTCTTGGTTTTTTTACTCCGAATAGAAAAGAAATAACTGGAACTAACGCTGACGCTTACGAGGCGTTCAAACTTCATTGGGAATGCCCGCCAGAACATCCAGTCCGTAACGAATGTTCTTTATATGGATCTAATCGATGGGTCAATGAGATTGATGACATGCATCAAATTATTTCTGCATACTGGGAAGCGTGTGACGTTCTGACTACTGATCTTCTTATCTTGGTCGCTAAATCTCTTAACGTTGATTCAAATATGCTTCAGTCAGTTTTTGAAGCGCCATTAACCAATATGACGCTTCTTCGGTATCCTGCTACTCCTAAAGAATCTGAATACGGGATACATCCACATAAAGACACAAATATTTTTACTCTTTTACATCCTGACTCTGGTGGAGGTCTTGAAGTCAAAAATCAAGATGGTTCATGGATCGAGGTTGAATGTCCAGAAGGGGCACTTGTTATCAATACGGGAGAGATGCTTGAACTATGGTCCGGCGGTCACTACACCGCCACAGCACATCGTGTAATTAACCAAGGATCCGATCGTTATTCATTCCCCTATTTCATGGTCCCAAATCACAAGGTAGTTATCAAACCATTAATACCCAGAAGGTTGGGATTTAAAAATTCACTTATGCCTGTTGGTGAGTTATCAGCCGAAGTTTGGCGAACCAACTGGGCAGAAGAAGAACCCAGTAATCATAAGTTTGACTTGGGATCAGTTTATTAATGTAAGAATCTTGTTTGAGGGTTACCGAAATTGAGGCTGCAACGCCCTAAGATCTCCATTAATAGTCGCTCTAGAGATTGTTTAATCTATGGCTCCAATACTTAGTCGGTTTCAAGGGTCAATCGTCGTTCTAATTTGTGGGCTTTCTTTCAGTTTTGGTCCATTGACTTTTAGATCAGTTGAAGAAGCTGATGCTTGGCAGTACCTTTTCTGGCGTAGTTCATCCGTAGCAATTTTATCCATCATCATTATTTGTCTCGCGAGACATAACCCATTTCGAGCAGTAGCCGAAGCGGGAAAAAACCAAATAATTGCTGGAATCTTGATGGGAGTACTGTTTACATTATTTATCGTGTCTCTGAGTAGGGCTACCGCAGCTTTTGTATTACTGATGCAATGTACGAGCCCTTTTTATGCCGCTTTTTTTAGTCGAATATTCCTCAAAGAATCGGTAGATCGAAAAACGTTGACTGCCATGATTTTTTCAATCTTTGGTATAGGAATCATGGTGGGTGGCAACTTAGGAAGTGGTGATGCAATAGGAATTACTCTCGCCGCTATTCTCCCAATATTTCTTGGTGGTTATACCGTTCTGATACGTAGTGCCCCAATTCAGGATCCTGGAGTCCCGGTAGTCATTGGTGGCATTACCGCAACAATAGTTTCTGTCATAGTTTCCCTGCCTGGTCCTGGTTTAAACGTCCCAGTAAATGACATCATGATGGGGTGCATTGGTGGTGGCATACTCATTGGAATATTCGCACCATTATGGAATTATGCTCACCGATTTGTTCCGGCAGCTGATGTCAGTCTTTTATTGATCTCTGAAATTATCGCTGCACCTATCTGGTTATGGATTTGGATGAACGAAACACCTACTTCAACAACGTTAATTGGCGGTGGGATCTGTTTAGCATCAGTTACATGGCTGACAAGACAAGTAGCGCGATCTACAAAAGATGTTTCACGATTTTCTAAACGGGTCCATGGGCTTTACGTAGGTGCTGCCCCGATATTCAAGCGACCCGATCTGAAAAAAACAAACACAGAGACTAAGGGCCTTCAAGAATAATATTTGGAAATATAAAGTCGGCTACAAAATTGATTGCACCACTATCAACATCAAATGCCTCAAAGTGAACACAATCTGGTCGCGGATATCGCTCCGGATCACTTTCAACTTTTAAAGCGGTATCGAAAACAAATACGTGATCTTCAGAATTTGCTATTTCTGTAATAAATGCGTTGTATGTTTCCAAATTTTCTCGATACGGGCGCCTTTCACCCAGAATTAAACAATCAGAACGATCCTCAGTTTGAGGAGCAGTAAAAAATACTAAAGGAGCGTCTGCTAATTTCGTTTGTTCCACTAAGTCGCTATACGGTTCTTCAATAAGTTCAAGAGTCGCAGGAAAAACATATTGTTCACCTGTTTCAACATTTGTGTGGTCAAAAAATACTGACGCATGATCGAAAACTAAAACCAAGTCATATTCAGGAGTAATTACTCGTCTACATGGCTGCCCAAAAGCATGAGGGTTTTGTTGATCCCACAGAGTAATCGTAAAGGACTCATAGTTTTCTTCTGTAAAGACCGGGCTACATAAAGCAAAGCCATACGTACCTATTTCTCCACCGACTACATCTACCCACCCATCAAGCGCTGGTCCAAGGTTTTGAGCAATGGAATCACCCATAATTGCCACTTTCGGGCTAGCGCTGATGTAAACACTTTTTTGAGTTTCGATATTGTTTTCTAATGGCTCTGTTTCTAGTAAAGAACTTGTTGTCAGATGTTCTTCTGGTGCTGTTGAGGCCAGTGGTAACTCTTCAAGTGAGAAAGTTGTTGTAGTTGTCGTCTCTACAAGAACAGCAGCAACAGCATCACTGATTTGCTGTTGAGATGTAGGACGCGGAGCTATAAAAATAATGACAACTAACGCGAGAGCGGTTCCAGCAGAAACTAAACCGAGAGTAAATAAGGGCTTTGTAATTTTTTTTCCAATACGGATGGGCCATTCCAAAAAATGGTGAGATATTTCTGCAGCAATAAGTGTTAAAGCAATAGCTACAAGTGGTGGAGCATCCAGTAGTTCTAAAAAAGGCCAGTGAAATAAATAAATGGCATAACTTCTTTTACCTAGCCAAACTAAAGGCGTGCAGCCCACAAAAAGGTTGGGTTTAGTTTCGCGGAGGGCGTAACCCGTAATAATCATGGCGGCCACTCCAATAAGTAAAAGTGCACCTTGTGTTACAAACGGGTCTGACTCTCCAAGAACAAAAACACCCCAAATCAAAACACCGGCAGCTAGCCCAGCAAGAGGTCCTGGTACTTTAAAACCTGGGTAGTTCTTAACTAAATACGCAAGCAGCGCTCCGACAAAAACTTCAGCGAACCGAAATGGTGTCGCAAAGTAAGCATCAGCATTCCCCCACCAAAGAACTAAACCAATTGCTATAACAACTCCACCCGCCATTAACGCTCTACGAAGACCAAATACGACCACTAACAAAGGCCAAAATAAATACACCTGTTCCTCAATAGAGAGACTCCAAAGATGTGCAAAAGGGCGAGGATCAGAATTAAAAATTTCCCAATACCCTCCGGTTTCTGATAATGACCACCAATTATGAACATAGAAAGTTGCAGCTAGACCCTCTTCAGAAACATCTCTCAAGATGTCTTTATCGATGATTGCAACTACCGTCACTGTTGCGGCGATAGTCGCTAGTGCCGCAGGAAGTAAGCGGCGTGCCCTACCTCCCCAAAAACTCGCCATCGAGGCTCGGGTGAATTCATGGTCACGATCTACTATTTGGGTAATCAAGAACCCAGAGAGGGTAAAGAAAACTGAAACCCCTATCCATCCGCCTGGAAGAATTGAAGGCCATGCATGGTAAATAACAACTGCTAGAACGGATAACCCGCGTATTCCATCTAAAGCAGAAATGCGAGAAACAGAACCCATATGTAGGAGACCTTACATAAAGAAAAATCTACTACAGATTTTTGTTAAATTTTTAATGACAGTAAGGAACTCGTGGAACAGAAATTGACTGTGAAACCTGTCCTTCCGGAGTTTCTGAATGATCAAACATAAACCCTGTGGTCTCTCCCCAGTCTGAACCTTCAAAGCCTTCTGGATAATCTTCTGGTTCTAAAAGTTCATTCATATAAAGCAAATATGCTGCTTCTGGGAGGGTGTCAAAAATTCCTTCTTTTCCGTCTACTTCAATATCTATATTGAATGCTTCCCCTATGGACTGGATTGAATCGCCCATTTGCACTCCACCTGGTAGAGAAACCATATCTGGTGTTATAAAAATTTCTGGCCAATCATCAAAGCCTTCGTGGTAGTCAATAATCCAATCAGCTACATACGGAGCTGAGTACACCATAAAAGAAAAATCGAAATCAGGGTCAGGCTCTTGTAAAAATGAGACTCGGAGATTATCCCAATAAATAGATTGTTCTAAAGTGTCGGGACTCAAACCACCTCGGCAAGTTGGTGACGACCAACCGATGTCAGTGGGGAGTCCAAGTTTTTCCATCAAAGTAAGAAAAGCTGAAGTTCCTTCGTCTCCTAAGTGCACTCCGCATAGTGAAGGAATCGTGCCGGGCATGACATTTATTTCACAGTCGAGCGTCTCTTCGGGAGGAATCGTGGTTGTTGTGGCTGGCGCTTCTGTTGTGGCTGGCGCTTCTGTTGTGGCTGGCGCTTCTGTTGTGGCTGGCGCTTCTGTTGTGGCTGGTGCTTCTGTTGTAGCTGGAGATTGTGTGTCTTCCATTGACCAAACTTCTAATTGTTCCTCTAATTCTTCGACTTGTTGTTCTAACGCTTGGAGAGCACTTAAGTTATCTTGGCTTTTCTCGCTTGAACATCCAGCGAAAAGGCCTACTGAACAAATCGTTACTAATATCATTCGCGTTAACGAAGGTCTATTACCGTGAAACATTTTCTTTCTCTTTTTTCGATAGTTTCTGAATCAAAACGTTGGACAATTCATTGTGGTTAGAGACGGATAAGGCCCAGGAATTATTGCACCTTCAAGCTCTACCGAAATAACTAGTTCTAAAGTATCACCAACAAGACGAAATGGCAGACCCGAAATGGCCCAGAATCCGCCTTCAACTGGATAATCCTCATTATAGGTGAAGAGCGGTTCTCCTTCAAAAGTTGAACAGTGAACACGATATCTATCTCCAGTCGGTGCAAGACCCAACCAGATTGTGAACTGGTCCTCGTGGCCCTCTATATTGCTGCCGACCACAGTGAGCGAGCAACCATGAAGGACGACCATATGATGCTTACCTGGGCTATGTGTTCCGCCCATACCCATCGAATAGACCCAAATTTCTTCCCGATCATTTTCGTTGACATCTGTTATGTATGCAATATCGAAATCTACTTCACCTGAATCTGGGCCAAGATCTAAATAAAATTCAACATCATGCCAGGAAGAAGTTACGTGAAGATACCATCTTCCGGTGTCATCCTGGGCATCAATAATGCTTGCATAATCAATTTCGCCGTCTCCATCAATATCAACTTCCCAAGATGGTTCCCAATCAATAACTGGAATGTCGGTTGGCGCGGGGTCACCCGGGCACGTTAGATCAAGCAATCCAGGAAGAATTCCTAGAGGTACGGTGCCAACCGTTACCAAATCTAACAATCCTGGGGTACCAGGAAGGATTGACTCAGGGGCATCCTCTTCTTCTGCAGCTTCTGCGTCTGCTGCTGCGGCGGCAGCGGCTTCAGCTTCAGCAATTATCGCGGCGGCAGCTGCCTCAGCGGCAGCAGCGGCGGCAGTGGCTTCTGCAAGTTCTGCGACAGCAGCAGCAGCTTCAGCGGCAGCAAGAGCATCAGCGTCACCAGTTACTGCTGCTTCTTCAGCGGCGGCAGCAACTGCAGCAGCGGCACTAGCCTCTGCCGATGCTGCTTCAGCGGCAGCAGCGGCAGCATCGGCAATTGCTTGAGCAGCTTTAGCTTCTGCATCTACTCGCGCTTGTTCAGCGTCTGCTAATGCTTCAGTAGCTTCTTCAAGAACTGCTCGTGCCTCGTCCAAATCGTTACCACTATCTGAACAAGCAGCACCAAATAAGGCAACTACAATTACTAGAGCACCAAACTTCATTCTCGTTACATTTTTCATGATCGTTCCTTAATCTAAAATTTTCTTGTCTTTATGATTCGATCCACGGAGGAGAATCATGTATCCAACTTTCACAGTCGGTGCCATAAGGCCCACCAGGATCTACAAAAGTTTCTAAATTTCTTACCGTGATGAAAGTAAAACCTGTTGAACTAAGTTGATACACCATTCCAGTAAGCGATCCTTCACCCTCAACTGCGCCTACAACTCTTTCGTATTGAACAATTACAGGTACACCGTCTTCTAATTCACAAGCAATCCGCCACGAAGTCCCTACAGTGCCCCCGTCAATAAATAGTTCGTTACTGTCAGGAATGTAGGCAATCTTCAATTCACAATCTTCAAAGATAAGAACTCGATAACCGACTGTTGAAGCCCCAAATGGAATTTGTCTTACCCAGAATTCACTTCGATTATCTGCGTTTATATCTGTGCCAAAACTTGCCTTCCATTGATTCGCAGGCGCAGTACCAATGTCATCTAATTCAACCCAATATGGGCCGAACCCAGAACCAGATACTTGCGCATAAAAGACTTCAAGATCCCAGTTGTAATAAGTTTGACCAGCCTCAGTATTTCCATCTCCATCCATGTCTAAGACAATTGATGCCATTGGTATCGCTTCAGAATCGGGCATGGGATCTTGAGGTGGGCAAGGTAGTGGTTCTTCATCAGGAACACCTTCTGCAGGGAATCCTTTTTCTTCTAAAGCAGCTAAGTGGGCTTCTCTAGTAACTGCCCCGTACCATCCATCTGCTTCTATTCCCAAAAGTTTTTGGAGTTCTTCAACCGCTTCACTATTCTCTAGCCATAAGTAGGACTCAAGAAGCATTGCTTCTTCCTGCATTATTTGATCAACTTCTGATTCATCAGAATCTTCTATCTGTTCATCAGAGTTTTCTGTCAGTTCTTCCTGAACAGTTTCATCTTGTGACTCTTCGACTTGTACTGATTGGTTCTCTGTATTTTGCTGAAGATCCTGGATAGTTTGTTGAAGTTCCGCAATTTGTTCTTGAGTTTCAGCAAGTTTTTCAGTTAACAGCTCATTTGAACTCGAGCTTGATGTTTCTGACCCACAGGATGCAGCGAATAAAAGACATGCGGCGATTAATGACCCTATTTTTATATGGGTTAAACGATTTCTCATATAAATTTCTTGCTTCATAATTCCTCTTTCTTGCTGTTCTTACCCTTTAGATCACGCGCTCACTCATTTCTTACACTTTCAAAAAATTTTAAAGTATTTATACCTCTTGTTTATAGTTAAATCTAATAGTTGTCTTTCTAAACACTGCTAATCAAAGAACGCGCATTCTCCATAGCCTGGTCCAGCACCACTTGAAGGTAGTGCTCCAAGGGCATCGTATAATTCCTCGATTAAACCCACCAAGATACTTACACCCTGGGTATTGCCAGAATTTTGTGAAGCCATCTGAAGAGTTCCTTGAAATTCTGCTGGGTCGTTGAATACTTCTTGCTCAACTCCCCACCCGATGAGATATATGGCTCGAGCCCAACATCCTGCATACTCTTGATCTGGTTGAGGGCTGCTCCCCCTGTCAATGCCACATTCAGTTTCAAGATGATTGATCAGTAGGTCATGAACATCGTCTAGATCATGACCGTTCGTTTCTCCGGTTGTAAAAGCCTCTACGTAGATAGCCCATTCGTCTAAGAGTTCTGGTGGAGATAACTCTGCCATCAGATTCAAGTACTCAATGTGGCTTGGGCCTGGATCAGCGTAATTATTTGTCCAGTCCTCAAACCAGTGAAGCGCAGTTTCACAATAGTTATCAGCGGTAACCAGTATTTCTTCATTAGAAGTAGGAGATGACCCAAGAGTTGTTGAAGGTTCAGTAGAAAGAGTTGTTGAAGCTTCAGTAGAAAAAGAAGACTCAGAACTGCTGTCTACCCCACTACCTGCGGTGTCGTCACTGCAACTAGCCAGAAGAAGGGAACCGGATAGAACTAAGACCGTCAAGATGGTTTTCATTTTTTGTCCTTTACCTTCAGGTACAAAAAGTGTAGATACAGCCTTACCGGCTAGTCAAATAAGTTTGGTTGCCCTAGCCATAACACATTGTTAACTGCTGCCGTCAAGGAAGGTTCCGATCATAAATGGAGTTTCGTTATTCGCTGAAAAGCACTTGACTCATATTCAGAATATGGGATCCCGTCGAAATGAAGTAGTTCATGGAACCATGGCTCTTCTTCATCAACTTCTTCCCACCAAGACCGCCATGGAAAACGTGTTTGTGTTTTTCCATCAACTAGCCCCCAGTTGATGGCTCCTACTTTTTGGTCAGAGAATATTTGTAAATTATCTACCGTTGATCCTTCTGATCTGGCTAGCCATTCAGTGCAGATCAATGGGCGTTGATACTGATGTAAACCATTAATGATTGTGGCTAAGTCTTTTTCTGGTCCGTAATGGTGGAAAGAAATTATGTCGCTTTGCTCTAACGATATGGAACTAACATTGTTCATAACTGGGGCTAGGTTGCTGTCGTATTCCCATATTCCGGCTGTTAAAGGTTGAGACGGTTGAGTAGAGCGGGCCCAGTTAAACACTTCGGTTAATAGCCCGGCAGCATTTTCAATCTTTAGATCTCGTGTTCCTGCTTCAATTGTTGTTCTATCCATTTGGTCGGGTTCATTGAAGAGGTCCCAAGCTAAAACTCGGGAATCTTCACCAAACCTTTCAAATACTTTGGTCACATAGGGATGGAGTGTGCTCCATTGTTCGGGGTCATGCAGTATTACGGCTCCTGGGCTTTGTACCCAAACAGAGTTATGTAGTTTTGGTGTTGGTTCAGGTTGAGGGCCAAGTTCGGGATGAGTGTTCCAAACCCCATCGAAAAGCACGGGAATCATCCCTATTTTGTGATTATTCGCAATCTCTAATACTTGATCTACTCGGTTAAGAAAGCCTTTGCTATCTACTTTAAATAAAAGGTCGTGGAGATAGACGCGTACTGCATTCATTCCAAGGTCTGCGGCCCAACCAAGTTCACGATCAATCGTCTCTGGATCAAAAGTTTCCGGTTGCCACATTTCTAACTGATTGCCTGCAGTTGATGGTGTGAAGTTGCATCCGACGAGCCAGCCAACTTTTTCTGCCCATGCAGTTGACTGTTCCAGAGACCACCGTTTATCACTCACCGTTTCATCTTAGGAGTGTAAATAAAGTCCATCTAACTTCTTTTCAAAATGAGCAAACTTATGCTTCCTACATGAGTGTCAGGTAAGTATCAAGTTCAACTGAACTGACCTGATCATTGATGGACCGGAACTCTGCCCGTTTAACTTCAGCGAAATAATCTACATAATCGCCGTCGCGTCCCGCCCCTAATGTGAACCGCAAAGTGTCATCAGCGACTAGAGCATCCATGGCATGTAGCAAAGTAGGAGGTAGCGCGGTAATCCCGCGTTGTTGAATCTCATCAAGTGATAAAGCAAATAGGTTGTCAACATTGGGTTCACCAGGATCAACGTCACGAGCTATTCCATCTAATCCACTACCTAAAAGTGCCGCTAATGCCAGGTAAGGGTTTGCTGCTCCATCGGGAACTCGGACCTCAAGCCGTCCCCCTTCAGGTATTCGAATCATTTGAGTCCGATTATTCCCACCGTAAGCGACGTAAGACGGTGCCCATGTCGCTCCAGAATCAGGGGGACCTACACCAATTCGTTTAAATGAATTAACCGTTGGGCAAACTATCCCAGTTAATCCTTGAGCATGGTCCAAAATTCCACCGATAAAAGAGTAAGCCATTGAACTAAGGCCAAGATCTCGGGTGTCTCCGTCGTCATGGAATAGTGGTTCGTCGGTATCCGCGGTCCAAAGGCTGAGATGCGTGTGTAAACCATTACCGGTTTTGTCCGCAAATGGTTTTGGCATAAATGTGGCATACAACCCTTGTCGGCGAGCCAAAGTATGCATCATAAGTCTCAACAAAATTAAACGATCAGATGTTGTAAGAGCATCGGCATACTCAAAATTCTGTTCAAATTGCCCATTGGCGTCTTCATGATCGTTTGCATAATTGCCCCACCCCATCGCGTCCATATGTCTAGATACTGTTGTGAGATGATCGAGCATCACAGTCAATCCGCGAGCGTCGTAGCAAGGTTGTTCGGATGTGTCACGTTCGTCTGCAGGGCGGAACGAACCATCTTCATTACGGTGAAGCATCGAATACTCCGCTTCAACTCCTGCCTTTAACACAAGGTTTTGTTCGGCAGCTTTTTCCATAACACGTCGGAGAATCACCCTTGGGGCATAAGGCCACAACTCTCCCTCAACTGTCGCATCACACTGGAGGGCCGCCACATTTGGTTGCCACGGTAACTGCGTATATGAAGATGGATCCGGTATCGCTAAAACATCTGGATCAGCTGGTGTTTGGCTTAAGGGGCCAGCAGCGAATCCGGCAAACCCGGCACCCACCTCTAATAAGTCGTCAATAGCCGACACTGGCACCAATTTGGCGCAAGGCTTACCATGCATCTCTACGAACATGGCGTAAATAAACTCCACTCCGTCTTCGGAGATGCGTGCCTTTAATTCATCAGGTGTCATTAGATTCTCCTCTTAGTTGCGGCATTGTGGAAACGCCGCTTCGTTCATTAATCACTTTCACGATCAGTTTCATCCTTCCCAGGTATCCAGGTGGTGCCAGCTAGCGGTACTCCTGCCATCGCCGCCGCTTCAACAGTGAGAGCCGCTAGATCCTGAGGTTCCAAATTATGTACATGAGATTTTCCGCATGCTCGAGCCAGAGTCTGTGCCTCAAGTGTTAACACTTTCAGATAATTAGCTAAGCGACGGCCAGCTAATTCTGGATCTAAACGACTAGCGAGAACAGGGTCTTGGGTAGTGATACCCGCGGGATCATTTCCCGCTTGATATTGATCCCAATAACCAGCTGCTGATCCGAGTGCTCTGTATTCTTCGTCAAGCGCCGGATCATTATCGCCAATGGCGACCAGTGCCGCCGTTCCTATCGATACAGCATCAGCACCTAACGCTAAAGCTTTCGCCACATCCGCGCCTGAGCGGATACCTCCAGCAACTATGAGTTGAACAGTTCTGTGCATTCCAAGTTCTTTAAGAGCACGTACTGCTTCAGGAACGGCAGCCAAAGTAGGAATACCGACGTGTTCGATAAACACATCTTGGGTTGCCGCCGTGCCTCCCTGCATACCATCTACTACAACCACGTCGGCCCCAGCCTTCACCGCCAACGCCGTGTCGTAGTAAGGGCGAGCCGCCCCGATTTTGACGTAAATAGGTTTACGCCATCCTGTGATTTCACGAAGTTCGATGATCTTTATCTCTAGGTCATCGGGTCCTGTCCAGTCGGGATGTCGGCAAGCGCTTCGCTGGTCAACTCCTTCAGGTAGTGTTCGCATAGATGCGACTCTGGCGTCAATTTTTTGACCCATCAGCATGCCGCCACCACCTGGTTTAGCTCCTTGTCCGACTACTACTTCAATAGCGTCAGCTCGACGAAGATCGTCTGGGTTCATTCCATAACGTGACGGCAGATACTGATAAACCAGTTTTGTGGAGTGGCTGCGTTCTTCATCGGTCATTCCTCCATCACCTGTGGTAGTGGATGTACCAACGGCAGAGGCTCCACGCCCTAAAGCTTCCTTCGCGTTAGCGGAAAGCGAACCAAAACTCATACCGGCGATAGTGACGGGTATATCTAGGTGTATAGGTTCGCTTGCATTCCTGGCTCCTAAAACAACATCCGTTCCACAGGACTCTCGATACCCTTCTAGTGGATATCGAGACATAGATGCCCCTAAGAAGACAAGGTCGTCAAAGTTTGGAAGTTGTCGCTTAGCGCCGAATCCTCGAATGGAATACACACCCGTGTTAGCTGCCCTTTGAATCTCTGCCATTACTTCTGGACTAAACGTATGAGATTTTTGAAGATGCCAATCGTTACTCATCAGCCATCACTCCTCTCGTTGGATGCACTAGCTGCGTCAACGTCGTCGGGTTGAAAGTTGTAAAGAGTGCGTGCTGAACCGTAACGACGAAAATCTGACACGTCTGCATTCATGCCGGCCTCAGTTAAACAAGTAGTTAAAAATTCGAGATGTTCAGGACGTATCTCTTTCTCAATACAATCAGCTCCGAGACTGGCAACAGAGCCTCTCACAAACAAGCGAGCTTCATAGATTGAATCTCCAAGATCATCCCCGGCGTCACCAAGAACTACAAGGTTTCCGGCTTGAGCCATGAAAGCACTCATATGGCCTACATTTCCGCCGACCACAATGTCGACACCTTTCATAGAAATACCACAACGCGCTGAAGCATTCCCTTGAATCACTACCAGTCCCCCATGTCCAGTCGCTGCCGCACTTTGTCCAGCGTTTCCGGTGATTGTGACGGAACCCGACATAATATTTTCCGCCAATCCTGTACCTGCATTTCCATCCACTAATACCGTGGCCAATTGATTCATGCCTGCGCAGTAATAACCGACAGGTCCTTCAATCTTGACCTCAATAGAATCATTAAGACCGCAAGCCAGTGCGTGTGCACCCTGTGGATGTGTGATTACAAACTCTCCACTTTCAGCAGCTTGTAAAGCGGCGTTCACATCTCGGAGTGATTCCGTTGAAAGATCTAAACCGGTCATGTTCTACTCCAAGCAAAAATTCGAGCGGGCTCTGGTTCCCAGACCTCAGCATCACCAACATCAGGAAGTTGAGCTATTGCTCTGTACTCCGAGGACATTGCTACCCAGTCGTCGGTTTCGGCCATCACCGCTGGTTTGCAGGCAATCGGATCGCGAACCACGGCAAAGCCGTCGCGGGTTCCTATACAAAAGGTATAAAACCCGTCTAATTCATCTAACCCTCGCTCAAGAGCTTCAACCAA
>JAQWOV010000011.1 GCA_029245675.1 Acidimicrobiales bacterium
GGGGGAGCGAAGCGACCCAGAGCACCTGCATGACGCGCAGGGGGTCGGGGGTTCAAATCCCTCACGGCCCACCATTGTGACCAGCGGCTTACTTTACCGTTCCTGAAACATGGTGGTTGAGAGCTAATTTCGCCCGTTCAAGGAATAGACCCATTTCGTCTTCAAACTTGTCTCCAGCGTCTAGACATAGGTTTTCTTGTTCTTCCGAATTGCTATCACTTAGTTCTGAGCATGTTTCAAAAGCAGAAAACCCATCTACAACGACCGTGCCTACGGCTTCTGGGTACCAATCATCGCAACTCCCAAGACCATGCCTCCTGGTTTCATTTCCCCAACCCTTTGAATCTCCGTAGAAACTCCGAGGGTCGTACCTCCCGATTTCTTCCAAAATCGTGTCAGCATGGAGATCAAAACTATTTAGATGCTCTGTCCATATTTGGCCTACTTCATCAAGACTTTCGGTTGAGGATGCCAATCTCTGTATGTCAACAAACTCGTTGTAGAAGTCAATGATCTCTGTGTAGCAACGATGAAAATTAGGTGTACCTGTAGATGGATTGTTAAGAGAGTCCGTTTGCATAAGGCCGTAGGGTCCTTCTTTATACAGCACGTCAACAAGGTAATTAATGGTTGTATTCGTTTCTTGACCTGAATCAGCTATTTGTTCCACTCCTTCTATTTGGCCCGAAAGTGCTTGATCCGGGTCGTCACCGCACCCAAGCAACAAACTCGAAAAAAACACAAAACCAAGGATTAAAGAGATTTTTTTCATACCAGTATCTATACCGATGATTTCATAGAACACCATCCCCACCAGAAGGGGGGGTTACTTTAGCGGTCGCAAGATCTTCCATAATCCACTGTGTTGCCGGAGAGTAGACATCAATAAACACCGCTTCTTCTTCGCCTAAAACCTCACCTCCATGAGTAACATTCGCAGGGGCATACCAGCCGTCTCCTGGTCCGATCTCCCGAGTTTCCTCTCCTACGGTTAGTCGCATCCGACCAGAGAGCAGCAGGCTGAATTGCTCATGAGGGTGACTATGCATTGGGTAGGTTGACCCCGGAGCGTAAGTGGCGCGGATTAGATGCATATGCTCACCACTTATTATCTGACCGTTAAGTCCGTCATCGTCCCAGTGGAACATGTCAAACTCATCCCAGCTAAAGATGCGCCGAGTGGAGACTTCGACTCCATACTCGTTGAGGTGTGATTCGCTCATGCTTATTTTCCCCTTTTTGTTGGGTAGTTAAACTAGTTACCAGAATTCTAGAGTTCTTCCAGCGGCGGCGATAATAAAAAGACATGTCGTGACGTGCATGACTATCCAAAAGGTCCTAAAAGCTAAAGCTCGCTTCACGCTTCTTTGAGTTATTGGCAAAAACTCTGGTTTATCATCATCGGTTATACCTACAGGCATGCCTACAGTTCTTGCCCAAGTTCTTATCCATCGCCTATGACTGCTCATCACTCATTTATACCGCAAATCCAAGAGAGAACGTTAACTCAACACTGACCAAAGCTTTTCTTCTTGTATGGCACTCTGTACTATAAATGTTTGGTTACCTATACAATTTTGTAAAGGTAAAGAAGGTCGTATGTGCGATAACAAACACAAAGTAGAGGAAGATTTCGAGATCGGAATAAGTGTTCGCGACCTTTCGGTGAACATCGG
>JAQWOV010000016.1 GCA_029245675.1 Acidimicrobiales bacterium
TGGCTGGATGGCCGACAACGCTGACACCGTAGCTGGATGGATTTCCGCTGCTGGTTAATTAGTCAGAACAATTGTTAATAGGAAGGGCGGGGCTTTTAAGCCCCGCCCTTCTAACGTTTTCACACAAAAACCAGAAAAAAAGAATTACCTCTAGGTGAAGTCCAAGTTTGCAATAAGGGATGTAACACCTGCTAAGTTCGTTGAAGCAGCGATATCTATGACTTTTAGTCAGAAATTTAGGGGGACTGATGACAGATTTTGGTGAACCAATTATCTCATTGGAAAGCGTCTATAAGATTTTTGGACCAGATCCTCGTGGACGAGCTTTTGACCTTGTCAAAGACGGAGTGCCTAAAGACGATGTACAAAGATTAACCGGACACGTCGTAGGCCTAGATGACATTTCTTTTTCTGTAAACAAAGGTGAAATTTTTGTTGTAATGGGCTTATCAGGTTCAGGTAAGTCAACAGCTATCCGTACAGTAAATAAACTCCACGACACGACTTCTGGACGAGTAATGGTGAACGGAGTAAACGTTCAAGAATTAGAAGGAAAAGATTTACAAGCATTCCGTCAAGAAACCGGAATGGTTTTCCAGCATTTCGCACTGTTCCCGCATAGAAATGTTATTGATAACACCAGTTATGGATTAAAGGTTCAGGGAGTTTCTAACTCTGAAAGAGAGGAAGCGGCCATTCGCGCTCTGTCGATGGTCGGACTTGAATCCTATGCCTACAACATGCCAAGTGAACTATCCGGAGGTATGCAACAGCGGGTAGGTCTTGCCCGTGCGTTATGTAGTGACCCTCCGATTCTTCTCATGGATGAAGCGTTTAGTGCGTTGGATCCCCTCATCCGTCGTCAAATGCAAGACGAACTTATGGAGATTCAAAACCAACTACATAAAACGATTCTCTTTATTACACATGATCTAAATGAGGCATTAAGGATCGGGAATCGTGTATGCATCTTGAGGGATGGCCGTATTATTCAAATCGGTACACCAGAAGAGATTCTTACCGAGCCAGCTAATGGCTATGTCGCTGAATTCGTTCAAGATGTTGATCAAGGACGAGTCATTACAGTAGATGAAATCATGCAAGACGCCGTCACTTTTGAGGCTAATGCAACACTTTCAACTGTCATGGATCGTTTAGGAAGTAGAGGAGGAGGCTTCTGCTGTGATGCAGAAGGCCGACCAACTGGTTTGGTAACAAAAGAAGACGCAAGTTCGGCTCTTGTACAAGGAACAACTGACATAAATAGTGTTCTCCGCACAGACTATGAGACAACAACAGCGACTGACCGGTTAAACGATAATTACGCGGCTGCAGGAAGAGGAATTCCAATAGCGGTGGTTGATGAAGGAGGACGGTTAGTTGGGGAACTTGAACCTAGAGAGATTATGGAAGAAATGGGACGGGTAGAACAATTAATTGATGGGTTCGAGCGGGAGGTATTCCTATGAGTCGTATCTTAAATTGGGCCACTGAAGAAGATAAAATTAGCATACGGGACAATGAAATCCTTGATCAATGGGAAGTGCCATTTGGCGCATGGATTGATCAGATGGTGGACTGGGTTGACGCGAATCTTGTTTGGCTTCTTGATGCAATCAAATGGCCATTTGAGTTTTTACTCAGAAACTTTGTAGATAATTTTCTAATTGAATGGCTCCCTTGGTGGGGGGCAGTACTCCTGATTTTCGTCATTGGCTGTCTAGTCCGATCGATAAGCGTAGGGGTCACAGCAGGACTAGCACTAGCTTTATGTGGTTTCCTGGGGGCTGATTATTGGGTTGAATCTATTCGAACAATCGGCATGGTTCTTGTAGCCGTAGTTTTATGCGCATTGATAGGTATTCCCTTAGGGATTCTTTGTGGACGAGTTGATTCGGCGTGGAATGCTGTTCGACCCATCCTTGACGCTATGCAGGTTGTGCACGCCTTTGTTTACATGCTTCCGATTATCTTCTTCTTCAGTATCGGAGTGGTGCCGGCAACTATGGTTACGATGATTTTCGCCATACCGCCGTTGATACGCCTAACAAATTTGGGCATTCGGCAGGTACCTGAAGATGTGGTAGAAGCCAGTCGCGCCTATGGGGCAACAGAATTACGTGTTCTCACTGATGTCCAGTTGCCACTAGCTCGTCCTGCTCTTATGGCAGGGCTTAATCAGACACTCCTCCTCTCAATCTCAATGCTTGGTATCGCCGCCATCATGGGCGCAGGAGGCCTTGGTCGTTTGGTATATAAGTCAGTGCAAAACCTCTCAGTTTCTCAAGCAGCCTCATCAGGTCTCGCGCTGTTCATTGTTGCCGTAGTTCTTGACCGGTTATCACAACCTGAAGAATCTGATACAGGTAATTTGTTTTCTCGGATAAGGAAAGCATGGGCCACTCGCTCAACCCCTGAAGATCTCCTCAAAGAAGTTCAAGAATCAGCAGCGGAAAAACCTAGTGAGAAGATGGAAGAACATAAGGGACTCACTCCACAAGAACGTATTGGTTATGCGGCTGCTGGGGTTGGAGGTGTCGTTGCTTTAATCTCAACTTTCCTTACCTGGGGTAAAGATTCTGGTCTTCTTAGCGGACACTCTCGTGCCACTGACTTAGATCTCGCTGGTCAATCCTTTACCGGACTGCAAGCATCTGGAGGTTCTTGGGCAGGATATGTTGTCTTTGGTCTGAGTATATTTCTCATACTTGCAGCGATCTCTTCTTTCCGAAGAGCTGGTTCTGGAAATCGATGGTTCTCTCCCGACGGAGTGGTAATAAGTTCGGTAGCGATGCTGATCGTTACTTTGACTTATCTCCTAGTCAACAGCGCTCAAGGAACAGTTTCCTATAGCCACGGGATAGGGATTTATCTCGCGCTGGCCTCTAGCATTGTCATGGTCCTGGGCGGCATTTATGCATTATGGACAGCTCCTTATTCTGCTCTTCGGCCGTTGTCAATTACAGTTAGTTGGAGCCGAATCCTTACTGCAGTTATGGCAGTCTTGTTTATTTATGTTGGCTCAATTGCAGGATGGACCTTTGACGAGCGCGGATCAGGGGAACTAACACCAGCTCAAGAAGAAGAAGTCGCAGCTTTAAAAGCTGAATGTGATGCCGACTCATCGACTTGTCCGTTAAACACATTAGGAATTGGGTCTATTTATAATGATGCACGACTATCAAACAAGATAATTCATGATGCTTACACCGAAGAGGGTGGCGGACTTGGTTATCTTTCAGTCATTGGGATAGCAGTAGCTGCACTTTTCGTTCTACCCGCTGCCGGGCTTTTACGGAAAGAGGAACACTACCGATGGCGGTGGGCCTCACTTGCAGCCGGCACCGGGCTTGGGGTTGGCCTTATCGGGCTAGTTTGGATAGCGAGCTTGCTTCGAGTTTCGGAAACCCTGATAGTTACCGGAAATGGAGCATTTTTAGTCCTAACCGCAGGTTACATAATGTTCTCTTCGTCAAAGAAACTCTTAGATGAATTTAGAAGAGAAATGGATTACGACGATTCTGTCGTAGGAACAGAAGAGAACGAAACAGATCAAGCAGCTTTATCAGAAACCTAAATTAGTGCCGCTTGGTACTACTGCTCTTTGAGCGGGTATCTTCCCTATATGGAAGAAAATACGAAAGTTCCCCTTGATGGAGGAACAGAAGAACTACGAATCACTCGTGCATCTGACATAGTCACAATCACGATTCATCGCCCTGAAGTTATGAATGCAATGACGGCTGCTATGTTTGCTGACTTTGGAAAAGCATGTCGAGAAATTAATGAAGACATTTCAATTCGCGCTGTTGTGGTAACCGGCGAAGGAGGAAATTTCTGTTCCGGAGCAGATGTTGGAGGCAAAAGGAATGAAGCCATTGCGGCTTCAACGACGATACCACTTCGTAATCTTCGCCGAATCAAAGAATCAGCATTAGCTCTTTATGACATACAGCATCCAGTGATAGCAAAAGTAAGAGGCGTAGCTGCAGGAGCAGGACTAAATCTCGCTTTAGGGTGCGACCTTATATATGCATCAGATAATGCGAGATTCTCGGAAGTGTTTGCCCGCAGAGGTCTTTCAATCGATTTTGGTGGATCATGGCTTTTGCCGAGGCGCGTAGGGCTTCACCGAGCAAAAGAACTTGTGTTTCTTGCAGAAGTAATTGATGCAGTTGAAGCTGATCGTATCGGACTAGTTAATCGTGTTATTCCTGATGCTGAGTTAGACGCCTATGTCGATGACATAGCTGAAAGAACAGCAGCGGGACCACCTTTATCTTTGTCACTTAGTAAAGCTCTTTTAAACAATGGAACAACTTCATCAATGAGTCAATCTTTAGAAGCTGAGGGTTCCGCACAGGCAAGCAATTTTTCAACTGAAGATGTTCGTGAAGCAGGACTGGCATGGGCAGAAAAACGTCCCGCTAAATTTATAGGCCGCTAGCACTACGGAGAAATTTTAATGAGTTCAGAAAATAAATATGACGCTGTAATTATTGGAGCAGGAGTAATTGGTTCCGCTGTGGCTTATGAACTAGCTCAACGAGGATGGAAAACCTGCAATATCGACAAACTGCCGGCAGCTGGATATGGATCTACATCAAATTCATGTGCGATTGTTCGATTTAGCTATTCCACTTATCAAGGCGTTGCTATGTCTTATGAAGGGATGCATTACTGGACAGATTGGGAGAACTATTTAGGGGGGCCAGAAATAGACGAATCTGGACTAATTGAGTTCAGACAAACCGGAACCGCTCTTATTAAAGCCCCAGATGGTCATCATCAGAAAGTCACCCCTTTGCTCGAAGAACTCAATATCCCACATGAGCATTGGGATTTAAATCGTCTTTCAGAGCGTCTTCCAATATTGGATCATGGCGTACTCGGCCCACCAAGCAGACCAGAGGATGAATCTTTCTGGGCTGACCCAACAGACGACATAGAAGGAGCCTTGTTTACTCCTGAGTCAGGCTATGTAAGTGACCCTCAACTGTCATCACACAACTTACAGAGAGCGGCCGAAGCATTCGGGGCTGAATTCCGATTTGGGCAAACAGTCGTAGCCATAAATAACGAGGATAATAGAACTACTGGAGTACGTCTTGAAGACGGAACAGAAATCCAATCTCCAGTAGTTGTTAACGTAGCCGGACCCCATTCTTATTTGATTAACGACTTAGCGGGGCTTACTGGCACGATGAACATAACAACTAAGGCATTACGTCACGAAGTCCACCATGTTCCCTCTCCTGAAGGCTTTGATTTTGAAGCCGATGGTCTGCACATTTCAGATGGAGACGCAGCAGTATATTTCCGCCCCGCAGTCGGCAATAACATCTTGATTGGTAGCGAGGATCCAGAATGTGATGTTAAAGAATGGGTAGACCCAGATGACTTTGATCAAGAAATTCATGATGATCAATGGGAAGCCCAAGTTTTGCGTTGTGCTAGAAGAGTAGAAGGACTTGGTCTTCCGCATGAGAAAAAAGGCGTGGTTGACCTTTACGACGTCAGTGACGATTGGATCCCGATATATGACCGAACAGACCTTGATGGCTTCTATGTGGCCATCGGCACAAGCGGAAATCAATACAAGAATGCAGGTGTAGCCGGCCACTGTATGGCGGAACTTATTACAGCAGTTGAAGCAGGCCATGACCATGACGCTGATCCAATAAAAGTGAACGGACGCTACACCGGGTTAGAGATGGACCTAGGTTTCTATTCCAGAAATCGAGAAATCAACCCTAATTCATCATTCTCTGTGAATGGCTGAGTCAACAGAACTCAGTGAGGCTTAAAGACCAAGGTGTTAAATTCTCGTAACCAGTTTCAGTAATCAAAACCTGATCTTCTAACTTGACTCCTTCGCCGCCGGAATAGGGGCCTACATAAGACTCAACTGTCATCACCATCCCAGGTTCAAGGACGCCGTCATAGCCGAAATTATCCCAACTCGCTGGAAAACCAATGCCCGGCCATTCATCACATTGACCCACCCCATGGAAAAGGACACTGTAATGACGGTAATCATCTAACGAAGGAAACCAAGCCTTGTGCGTTAACTCATGAAATGAGCGTCCAGGAGTAAGTAACTCTATGTTCTGCGTCATCTGTTCAACAGCCAGTTCATGCGTATGTTTTTGCGCAGCGCTTGGTTCTGAATCGCCACAAATCCACGTCCGCGAAATATCAGTCATCATCCCGTACGAACCAACGAGATCTGTGTCAAAGCCAACTAAATCACCATCTTGAATGACATAACTAGAACATTCCTGAAACCATGGATTCGTTCTCGGACCCGCTGAAAGCAGACGACACTCCATCCACTCACCACCACGTGCAAGCATTTCAGCCCAAAGCACCCCCCATAGTTGTTGCTCCGAAATTCCCGGAGTGAGGGCTTCAAAAAGTTTCTGACAAGAGATACGAGTCGCCTCAATTCCACACCTCATTGCTAAAAGCTCATCTTTACCTTTTATCGCTCGAGCTCTCTCCATGATCTCCATTCCATTAGTGAGAGTTAAGCCAGTGGCTTCCAACGCCGTTGATCCCTGTGGAGGAATCACATCAACAGCTAAACGGGTGTTCCCGCCTCCGTGTTCCTTTACGAGGGCATGTATTTCCTTTGCCATTTTTTCTGCTTGTTCGTTTGCACGATCTCCAGCTAAAAAATAAGTGAAAGAAGTATTTGGACGCACTTCCGTTACATGAGGATTATGGCCAGAAAGGAAATCACAGTCTTTAAATTCCCAAAGAACTATTGGACCATCAGCAGCAATGAACGCCCATCTTGCCTGATTGTGAGTTACCCAGAGTTGCATGTTGGGAGAATCAGTGGCGTACATCAGATTCAGTGGATCAAAAAGTAAAGCACCAGCAACATCGTTTTTAACTAGTTGTTCCCTGATCCGATTAACTCGGTAATTTCGCATTTCTTCAAGATCAGGCAGAGATAAACCTGCTGCAGCCCACTCAGTCAAGGCGGGCTCTCCAGGACCCATCACGATTCTATGGCCGCTTGAAAGAGCGGCTTGAACTAGTGGGTCCTTTGCTGACTGACGCATTTTCTCTTGAGCGTTCATCAAACTCTCAACTTCTCATTTTTGATCCCGAAGGATCGAAGAGCGGTTCGTCTAATGGGGTAGCGAGACGCTTCTTACCGAGAATTTCAATTTCAAATGTTCCTTCTGCATTTACCGGGACGTAACCAAGCGCACATGATGCTTGCGACCAGTGTGCGTAACCTCCAGAAGTAACCCATCCGACAACTTCACCGTTAACCCAGATCGGCTCATCGCCGACTGCATCAGCATCTTCAGTATCGATGGTAAAAGCAGTCAACTTACGCTCAACACCTTTTTCTTTAGCGGCTAAAGCTGCTTCCCGGCCAATAAAGTCTCCTTTGTCTAATTTTACAAAATGCTCTAAGCCTGCTTCCCACGGGTTATAGATAGGTCGGTATTCAGTAGCCCAACCTCCAAAGTTTTTATCAAAACGTAAAGAATTTAGAGCATGTAGTCCAAATAGTTTCATTCCGTGTGGCTCTCCAGCTTGAACTAGTAAGTCGAAAAGAGACGCTTGCAAAGAAGCTGGTACCCAAAACTCATAACCGAGATCTCCACTAAACGAGATACGCCCAACTATGGCGGGGACCATACCAACGTTCATTGGTCTAATATCTAAAAATCGGAATGCCTCATTTGAAACATCTTCTTCAACCAACGAAGCTAAGACATCTCTAGCAAGTGGCCCGGCAATAGAAAGTCCAGTCATTTCATGACTTAGAACTCGGTAGGAAACAGATCCGTCACTGGGTAAATGACTTGTGAACCATCGGTGGTGATACCCTTCTGCGACACCTGACCCGAAGATGAGAAAACGTTCTTCTTCAGTAAATGGGTCGGCCAAAGTTGCGATAGTGAAATCTCCTATCAGCATGCCCTTCTCGTTGAGCATGGGGGCGAGAGTAAGTCGTCCTGCAGAAGGAACTTTGTTAGTGACGAGTTTTTCTAAAAACTTTCTTGCTCCTGATCCGAAAAACTCATGCTTTGCGAATCCTGTTGTTTCCATCAGCCCTACTTTTTCTCTGACGGTACGAACCTCTTCTCCAACGAGGTCAAAAGCATTCGAACGCTTAAAAGTGACATCTTCAATTGGTTTCTTTCCTTTTTCTTGGAACCACAATGCGTTCTCAAGTCCATAACTTGCTCCCCAGACGGCATTTGCCTCTGTTAAGCGTTCATGAATGGGAGAGGTATACAACGGACGTCCTGCGGGTAGTTCTTCATTAGGAAACGAAATTTGGAACCGTCGACTGTAATTCTCCATAACTTTTTCTTGTGTGTAGCCCGGGGTAGTCCAGTCGCCATAACGAGCTACATCCATGCCCCAAATATCAAAACCTGGGTCCCCTGTAGTCATCCAATTTGCCATAGCTAAACCAACACCGCCGCCTTGGCTTAGACCTGCCATGACGCCACAAGCCACCCAATGCCCTTTTTGGCCACGTACAGGCCCAATTAGTGGATTTCCGTCCGGAGCGAACGTAAATGGACCATTTATTACTTGCTTAATTCCGACCTCATTGAAAATTGGGAAATGAGCGAAACTTACTTCGAATGAAGGAGTAAGTCGGTCTAAGTCAGGAGCAAGGAGTTGGGAGCCGAAATCCCATGGCGTTTCTTTAACAGACCAGGGGACACATGCTTGTTCGTAGGTTCCAAGTAAAAGGCCACCGCCCTCAGCGCGTAGATAGATTTCGCCACCAAAATCTACGGCGCCAAAACCGAATCCTCCTGTTGCTTCAAGCCAGGGTTTGATTTCAGGTATTTCCTCCGTAAGTAAGTACATGTGTTCCATCGCCAGAATTGGTAACTCAATTCCGCACATGCGTCCAACTTCACGGGCCCAAAGGCCTCCACAGTTGACAATGTGTTCAGTGTTTATTGTTCCTTGTTCAGTAACTACATCCCAAGTGCCATTATTTTTTTGAATTAGGTCGTGAGCCCACGTATTTCTATAAACCTCTGCTCCAGCCATTCGTGCTGCAGTAGCATATGCATTAGTAACACCTGATGGATCTACGTGACCGCCGACTGGGTCCCACATGGCTCCGGCGAAATGTTTCTCTTCAAGAATTGGAAGCATCTCTTTAGCCTCAGCGACGGAAATCATTTCAGTTTCCATAGACAGATATTGTCCACGCGCATGTATCATGCGCAGCCAATCCAATCGTTCTTCAGTGTCTGCCAACATCAATTCACCAGTTTGGTGAATACCGCAACTAACACCTGATATTTCTTCTATGTCTTTATAAAGTTGTACGGTGTATCGCTGCAAAGCAGCAATATTCGGATCACCGTTGAGTGTGAGCATTCCTCCAGCAGCATGCCAAGTTGATCCGGCGGTTAGTTCTTTGCGTTCAACTAAAACTACGTCAGTCCAACCTGCCTTAGTTAAGTGGTAAAGAATGCTTGCGCCAACTACGCCACCTCCAATGACCACAACTTGCGTGCTGGTTTTCATTATTTTCTCCTAGGTAAAATCAATAATCGGTTTCTACGCCGCCCTCAGCGACTCGACGCTCTAGAAAGTCATCAAGTTCTTCTCGAGTTTCTTCACGCATTTCTGGCTCCTGATGAGCGTCAATGATTTGGTGCGCTAACTTTTCTGCTCGTTGGAAAGCATCAACGCGTCCGGACTCATCCCAACTTTCAAAGTTTCTCCAATCAGAAACCATTGGCTGAAAATGCTCAGTGCTATATCGGTCTTGCGTGTGTTGTGACCCAAAAAAATGTCCAGCTGGGCCGACTTCAGCGATAGCTTCAACAGCCAGACTCGCATCATCAATGGTGATCGGCTTAAGCATGGCGGCAACCATATTGAGAATGTCAGCGTCAATGACTACTTTTTCATACGATGTCAGCAGCCCGCCTTCAAGCCAGCCTGCGCCATGCATCATCAAGTTCACTCCACCCATAACTGCTCCCCAAATTGAGATGACGCTTTCATAAGCGGACTGAGGATCAGTACTGTTTGAAGCATTCACATTTGAAGATCTGTATGGCACGCCATATCTTCTTGCGAGTTGTCCACCTATAAGACAAGCTTGCCAATATTCTGGAGTTCCAAAAGCTGGAGCACCAGAACGCATATCAACATTTGAAGTAAAACCACCATAAATTACTGGTGCTCCTGACCGAACTACTTGTGTATAAGCAATGCCGGCAAGTGCTTCAGCATTTTGCAGAACAAGCGCACCCGCAACAGTTACTGGGGCCATTGCTCCAGCCAAAGTAAAGGGAGTAATAACTATGCACTGGTTGCGTGCAGACATTTCTTGTATTCCGTGAAGCATTACCGTGTCGTAACGCAATGGGGTGCTGGCGTTGATTACAGAAGAAATTGATGGTTGGGTGTCAAAAATTTCTTCACTGACACCTCGGGCGATGCGGGTCATCTCCATAGCATCAATGTTGCGTTGTCTACTCAAACTGTAAACGAAAGGAATTTTGTCCGAAAGGGTTAAAGAATCATGAGTCGCATATAAATGTCTTACAGAAGGATGCAAATCCATTGGTTCAACGGGATAACCGCCGGAGGCATGAATGATGTTTAGAACTTGTCCCATTTTAAGGAGATTGCGGTAATCCTCACGATTCCCATTTCGACGGTCTTTACCTAAGCCAGTAACAAACGGGGGACTAGCCACCAGGGTGTTGGTGATTAAATCCCCACCAATGATCACATCACGTTCTGGCCTCAAACCATGCATCACAAATTTTTCAGGAGCAGTTGAAACAAGTGTCATAACTAACTCGGGATCAAATCGAACTCGTTCTCCGTTCACCTCTGCGCCTGCATCGGCAAGTTGTTGTCTTGCCATCTCATCTAAAAAGTTGATACCAGTTTCAGAGAGGACTCTTAGCGAAGATTGATGAATGGCTTCTAATTCATCTTCAGAAACCGCTCTCATGGGGTCAAAGCGCATTTGAGGCTGGCTGAAAGAAGGCTGTTCAGCAATCATGTCACGGGTCTTCGGCCTCTGGCTTCTCGCTCCGCGTCGCCGGTTCTCAGTCATAGGTCTTCACTTACAGGTTGAGGATTGATCTCAGGAGCTAGATGCAACTCTTCTCCGGAGTAAGGATGGGCTCGTGCTACTTCTTCGTTGAGGACGACTCCTAAGCCTGGTTCTTTAGAAGGGATAACTTTTCCGTCCTCCCATTTAATTGGGGTTTCTAAAAGATCTGCATGAAATCCATCAAAGGTTCCAATGCATTCCAAAATAAGAAAGTTAGGAGAACAAGTAGCTAAAGCAATGTTGGCTGCAGCTACAACAGGTCCGCAGTAGCAATGAGGAGCAATAAGCGCATGATGTGTTTCCGCTATAGAAGCAATTTTTTTACCCTGAAGGATTCCTCCACTGCGCCCTAAGTTTGGTTGCAGAATCTGAGCAGCTTTTGCGTTCAAAACAGCAGCAAATTCTGAAACGGTTGTAAGTCTTTCACCGGTAGCGACAGGAATGCTTGTGCCAGAGGCAACAGTAGCCATGCCAGTTAAATCATCAGCTGGAACAGGCTCTTCGAACCAGAGGGGGTCGTACTGTTCGAGCCTTTTTGCAAGCCTCAATGCGCCAGACGGGGTGAACTGGCCGTGGGTTCCAAAAAGGAGATCTGCTCGGGTTCCGACAGCTTCTCGTAAAGCAGAGATGTAGCGTTCGCTGAGGTTAATACGTTCTAACGAAGGTTGTCTTCCATCAAAAGCAGTGTAAGGGCCAGCTGGGTCAAATTTTATAGCGGTGAATCCCTTGTCTAACTCAACTAAGGCCTGTTCAGCGGCTAATTCGGGCTGGGTGTAAAGATTTGGCTCATCTTTAGGGGCGTATGCATCTTCTGACGGCGGATAAAGATATGTGTAGGAACGTAATCCTTCGTGAACACGGCCGCCTAGTAAGTCGTAAACAGGACGGTTAGTTTCTTTGCCAATAATGTCCCAGCACGCCATCTCTAATGCGCTGATTACTCCACATAAAGTTGGATCTGGACGAGACGAGTAGCCGCTTGAATATGCTCTCCTCCAAAATGATTCAACATTGAAAGGGTTGCTGCCAACAAGCCATCGATCCGCTACATCCTCAATCATTTGGGCCACAAGATGTGGGTTAAAAGTAGCGACGTATGCTTCGCCTACGCCTTTGACTCCGTTGTCGGTGGTGACGGTAACAAATATAAAGTAACGGCCGCCGTGTCGTGGCGGAGGGTTGCCTACAACAAAAGTTTCAATCTCAGTTACTTTCATGGGTTACCTCCAGGTGAAGCATCGTTGAAGACTATGAGAGTCCGTAATACTTGTCCAGTGCGAACTTCTTCAAAAGCTTTGTCTATGTCTTCTAACGGATGAGTGCTACTTATCATTGAATCAAGACTTAGTTCCCCAGTGAAATAATCATCTATAAGAGCAGGAACATCTATAGATAGTCGCGCCGTTCCCATCTTTGATCCAAGGATTCTCTGGTTCTGAGCAGCAAGGAGTCCGGGGTCAATGGTGAAGGTTGCGCCATCTGCGGGCATCCCTACTAAAACAAGGGCACCCATCGGAGATACAAGTTCAACCGCCTCTGAGAGAGCTGCGACCGAAGATGTAGCAACAAATACATGATCAGCGAGCCTGCCGCCCGTAGCTTCATTTAGAGCTTCAACGACATCGTCGGTCTTCGGGTTAGCCGTATGAGTCGCTCCCATATCCATTGCAGCGCCATGTTTATGGTCTTCAGGATCGACGGCCAGAATTATTTCAGCTCCTGCGAGGCGGGCACCTTGAATGACCCCTATCCCGACACCTCCACAACCAATCACTACTACGATGTCTCCTTCACCGACTTCAGCAGTGTTACGAGTAGCGCCTACGCCAGTTAAAACACCACACCCCAATAAAGAAGCAACAGAGAGTGGCATTTCTTCTGGGATTTCCACTACTTGTGAGTGATGCACTAGTACCTGTTCTGCAAACCCACTGGTGTTGAGACCCTGAGAGACGGCTAATCCATCTTTATCTTTCAGAGGGCTCTTTACGTCCAAAGGAATCTCTCCCTCACAAGCAACATCTTGCCCCTTAAGGCATGGTCGACACTGTCCACATGTTCTAATCAAAGAAACCACTACTGGAGTTCCAACTGTCACGTTTGAAACATTTTCTCCAATTTCAACTACGCGCCCCGATACCTCATGTCCAAGAACTAAAGGAAAGTTCGTAGCCCACCCACCATCAACGTACATAAGATCGGAATGGCATATCGCACATGCTGATACCGCCACACGGACTTCCCCTGGGCCAGCAGAAGAAATAGTCAAATTTTCAATGGAAGTAGGCTCACCTACAGCACGATGTACGGCCGCTTGAATCTGGTGAGAATCGGGTCTATCCATCAACCGGACAGTACTAGACGCTGCCCTAAAATGCCCAGCCTCAGAGCCTAAAATTTTGTTGAATTACTGCTTGAAGGCATCCAGTGATCACGAAGCATTAAGAGGACCGAAAGAGAGACAAGCACAAGGATTAAACTAAGGGCTAAAGCTTCTTCAGGATTGGACTCCAAAGCTAAAAAAGTAGCCAAAGGAAGCGTTTGAGTTCGCCCTGGGAGATTCCCCGCAAAAGTAATAGTTGCTCCGAATTCACCTAAAGCCCGAGCCCAAGCAAGAGCTAAACCTGCGACCATAGCTGGCCTAACTTGTGGCAATGTGACGCGATAGAGAACTGATAGAGGCGGGAGTCCGAGTGTGCGTGCAACATTTTCCAACTCATGGAGTCGATCTTGCGAAGTGATAAGGGCGCTTTCCATGGAAATCACATAAAAAGGGAGAGAAACGAATACTGCAGCAACTACAGCCCCTGAGGTAGTGAAAGGCAAAGAGATGTCAAACCAAGCATTTAGCCATTGACCGATGAAACCCCCTCTTCCTAAAGCAAACAGTAAAGCTGTTCCCCCGACTACCGGAGGAAGAACCATTGGTAAAACCACAAGAGAACGGATAAATCTCCGACCAGAGAAATTAATTCTGGCTAACACCCAAGCCAAAGGTGTGCCGAGTATAAAGACAATCACGGTGGCGGCAAAACTAACAATCAGAGAGACTCGTAAAGCTTCAGTAGCAGTGGAACTCGTAAGTAAGTCACCAAGTGAACTCCATGGAGCCCGTTGGAAAAGGCCAATAAATGGAAGAATCAGGAAAACAGTTGCTATTGCAGCGAGAACTATAAAAAATCGTTTCATGGAGATAAAAACCCGTATTGTGTCAGAATTTCGCTACTTTCCTCACTCAAAAGGTGGGCAGCTATCTCTGAGCCCCGAGATGTGAAAGAAACTCCGTGGTAGTCAACGCAAGGACACATAGGATTCTCAGGCCATACGGAGGTAATACGAGGTTCTGAAATAGCATCGGTAGCGTAAACAACTCCCAGATCAACTTCTCCAAGAGTCAATCGACTGATCACTGAACGAACACTCGGCTCATATGTGTCTGCAGCGATCACCACTCCAAGTTCCCCGGCTGCTTTTCCACAAGGAACCTCTTCGGCACAGACGGCAATATCTAAATCAGCTCTAGTGAGGTCAGTGACACTAGAAATATTTTTCTCTGAGTCAACAGGAACAACAAGCGTGATGTAATTAGAGGCAAAGATAAATTCATCGACTCTTTCAATTTGCGGATCAAGAAGTTCGATATCAGCAGTCAAATACAAGTCAATTGGGGCTCCATCTTTTACTTGAGCACCAAGGTGATTAGATCCGCCATAAACAATAGTGATGCCCACCCCAGACTCTTCTTCATAGGAACTGAGTAGGTCAGGAAGTACTTCAATTAGGGAAGAAGCAGCAAAGATTGACACTGCCTCCTCAGATGTATCCGAGCACGCAACGCTTAACCCTCCTAAAGCTAGGAGAAGGAAAATCCAAAGGCATTTCATCGGGGGCGTTCAATCACCACATTTGTTGACTTAATAACAGCAGAAGCGAGCGCTCCTGGCGCCAACCCGAGGTCTTCGGCTGCTTCAGTTGAAATAAGAGAAACAATTCGATGAGGTCCAGCTTGGATTTCTACTTGAGTCATTACCTGATCTTTGACCACTCTCGTAACTAACCCAGTTAGTCGATTACGGGCGGATACGTCACTCTCTGACTTATTTGGGTCGTTAGCGCGGCTTTGAGCGAATAGGGCTAAGTCTTCTCCGTGAATTAAACGGTGACCGCCGTCAGTTCGATGGGCAGCTATTTCACCTGCGTCCACCCATCTTCTGACCATGTCCGCAGTGACTCCTAGAAGGTGTGCTGCCTCTCCAATTTTAAACTCGTTCATGCAAGATAATATATAAAAAAAACTTGCAAATGCGAATATTAAGAGCGTTTATTCTTTAATTTCTCAATATATGCAGCTTGAGCTTCTTTGCTTTCAGGATCCCGTAACGCATTACCGAGACCTTCAGCATCGGACCAAGAACGTACCGTCCCCACCATTTGTTCCGTAACAGCATTTGTGTGACGTTTTGTTGCCAGAATGGCCATGCGTGGGCGAGAAGCCACAGCTTCGGCAAGTGATTCGACAGCATCATCTAAATCTTCCGAGGGAACTACTGAATTCAAAAATCCTGCTGCTTTAGCTTCCGCTGCATCAAATGGCCGGCAAGTCATAACCAACTCTTTAGTTAGTGCCGGACCAATCTCTCTTACTAAACGAGGAATTCCGCCCCACGCAAGTGGGATACCTAAGTCAACTTCCGGGATTGAAAATCTTACGTCATCAGCAGACACACGAAGGTCGCATGAAGCGGCAAGAACAAGTCCGCCACCCACGACGTGCCCATGCAAGCGAGCGATCAGTACCGGCGATGTTCGCTCAAGGGCTTCTGCCATCAGGCGACCAGTATCGGCAGGAACACGACCACCAGCAGGTGAAATTCCAGTATCGGTAAATGCGGTTACATTAAATCCGGAACAAAAAGCTCGACCTTCACCTGAAACGACGACCACGCGAAGATCGGGTTGGTGATCAAACCAATTAGCAGCATCAATGATCTCAGCCATTACATCATTCGTGAGACTATTTAATGAATCTGGGCGAGCCAAAGTTAACGTTGCCCGCCTCCCATCACAAACAACTTTAATGTGATCGTAAGTAGGAGCAGAATTTTCAGTCATGAGACAGTTTGACGCAGAAAACCATCTGAGGCTCAGTCGGGGTCGTTAACCGCCTCAAGTTCAACTTCAACAGCCAACTCGTTGCCTTCTTTAAGGATGATTTCTGAAGCCTTCGCTCCAAAAGTTACATCGTCTAACGCTTCACGTAGAAGAGAAAGGCGTTCCGGTGTATCAGTAATGGAACAAGACACAACAGGAGTAGCCAGAGAACGTTTCGCGAGCGTCTTACATTTTCTTATTTCGGCTAAGGCATCGGAAGCAACGGCCACGATTTCGGATTCTGTTCCCTGTGTGACTGAGCGAAGATCTGATGATGAAGGCCACTGTTGTCTATGCACTGAACCAGATTTCCACCAAGACCAAACCTCCTCAGTGACGAAAGGAAGAAACGGAGCAAATAAGCGTAAGAGAACAGAAAGAGTAAGTCGTAGAGTGTTACGAGCAGATTCCGCACCTACATCATCTCCTTCGTATGCCCGAACCTTGACAAGTTCTACGTAGTCATCGGTAAAAGACCAAAAGAAAGACTCTGTTCTTTCAATCGCTCTCGCATAATCAAAGTCATCAAAGGCGTTTGTGGTGTCTTGGACTAAGTCCGCTAAACGGCTAAGAAGTGAAAGGTCCAAAGGATGAGTTATAGCGGAAGGATCAACGTTTAAGGACCCTTCACCAAAGCCAAGGGCAAAACGGCTTGCATTCAAGATTTTTATGGCCAAACGACGACCAACTTTCATCTGACCATCATCAAATGCGGTGTCTGTCCCTGGTCGGCCGTTAACTGCCCAATAGCGAACAGCATCAGATCCGTATTCTTCTAACAGCCCCATAGGGGTAACAACGTTTCCTTTAGATTTCGACATTTTTTTTCGATCTGGATCAAGCACCCATCCGCTTAAAGCAGCGTGCTTCCAGGGGGCCGTATCTTCTGCTAGATGAGAGCGAACCATCGTGGAAAAAAGCCAAGTTCGAATAATGTCGTGTGCTTGAGGACGTAAATCCATTGGATAGGTCCTCTGGAACAAATCATCGTCAGTTCCCCAACCACAAACGATTTGAGGACTAAGAGAAGAAGTAGCCCACGTATCCATTACATCTGGATCACCAGTAAAACCGCCGGGCTGGTCTCTTTGAGACTCTTCAAAGCCTGATGGTGTTGAAGAAGATGGATCCACGGGAAGAAGTGAAAGATCAGGGGCAATTGGTTGGTCATAAACAGGGTCGCCTTGTTCATCTAGGTGATACCACAAAGGAATTGGTACCCCAAAGAAGCGTTGACGGCTAATTAGCCAATCACCGTTAAGACCGCCAACCCAATTGGTGTACCGCGCCTGCATATACGCCGGATGCCAGGAGACATCGTTTCCCCGGTCAACTAGATCTTGACGGAGATCACTATCGCGTCCACCGTTTCGAATGTACCACTGACGACTTGTAACAATCTCTAAAGGCCGATCACCTTTCTCAAAAAACTTAACTGGATGTTCAATAGGTTCTGGTTCCCCAACTAATTCTTTTGTCTCACGAAGAATTTCAACAAGTTCTTTTTGAGCAGAAAAAACCGTCTTACCGGAAAGACGAGAATAAGCTGCCAAGCCAGCGTCGGATTCAATACCTTGTGGAGAGTCTTGCTGGAAACGTCCTTCCCGGTTAATTACTGCCCGAACGGGAAGATCCAATTCTCGCCACCAAATAACGTCAGTTGTATCTCCAAAAGTGCAAATCATGGCAATACCAGTCCCTTTTTCAGGGTCTGCCAATTCATGAGACAGCACCGGAACACTTACACCAAAGACTGGTGTGGTTACTGATGATCCAAATAATGGTTTGTATCGTTCATCTTCTGGGTGGGCAACCAAAGCAACGCATGCTGGTAGAAGCTCTGGTCGAGTAGTCGCAATCATTAAATCGTCTTGACCATCATGTGTGGTAACACCTTCAGGCAAATGAAACAATAAGTTATGGTAGGCACCTGATTGAGGCCTATCTTCAAGCTCGGCTTGGGCGACAGCGGTTCGAAAAGTTACATCCCAAAGCGACGGCGCTTCAATTTGATAAGCCTCGCCTCGGTCCAAATTCTCGAGAAAAGCTCGTTGAGCGATACTTTGGCAGTGGTCGTCAATCGTTGCATATGTCAAAGACCAATCAATTGAGAGCCCGAGGTGTCGCCACAGCGCTTCAAAGGCTTTTTCATCTTCTTGTGTTAACAAATGACATAATTCAACAAAATTGCGACGACTTATATCAATATCGCCCCGCTTTTTGATCGCTTTAGGGTCGCCGGCATCTTCCGGAGGAGAGAGATCTTCTTGATAAGAAAGAGAAGGATCGCAACGAACACCAAAATAATTCTGAACACGTCGCTCAGTAGGTAAACCATTGTCATCCCACCCCATTGGATAGAAGACTTCTTTGCCTTGCATCCGTTGATAGCGAGCGATTGTGTCAGTGTGTGTATAAGAAAATACGTGCCCAACATGGAGAGAGCCGCTGACCGTTGGAGGAGGAGTGTCGATAGAGAAAATTTCATCTCTTGATTTGGTTCTATCGAAACGGAAAACGTTTTCGTCTTCCCACGCTGTATCCCAACGTGATTCAAGTCCTTCCAGAGAGGGCTTTTCAGGAATAGATGCCGTCTTTTGGCTATCAGAAGATTGAGAATTCATACTTCTTTGAGGCTATCGGAGGTACCCGTATCGTTGAGCGATAGATCGTGATTCATTGCAAATGGTTTATCGTCACAAAGGTGGTTTTGACTGTCCCCACTATGACAAAAACGATCTTGACGTTCTAAAGTTTGATTATGAGCGAATTTTCAATGAAATTATCCGACGAACAAATTCAGTTACGAGACTGGGTGCATGATTTTGCAGCTGACGTTATACGACCCGTGGCTGAAGAATGGGACGAAAAAGAAGAGTTCCCTTATCCCGTAGTTCAACAAGCAGCAGAGATTGGGCTTTACGGCTGGGAATTTATGGCGAACGGAATGATGGGTGACCCAACGGGACTGACTATGCCGTTAGCGATCGAAGAGCTTTTCTGGGGAGACGCCGGAATTGGTATGGCAATCATGGGAACTGGACTAGCCGCCGCGGGTATAGCTGCCTCCGGAACTCCAGAACAGTTAATGGAATGGGTCCCGCAATGCTATGGAGATGAAAAAGATCTCAAACTTGGTGCTTTTGCTGCCAGCGAGCCAGATGCTGGGTCAGACGTAGCAGGATATAGAACACGGGCTGTCTATGACGAAGCGACAGATGAATGGATTCTTAACGGAACAAAAGCTTGGATTACTAATGGAGGAATCGCAGACATTCACGTGGTTGTTGGAGTTGTGGACCCTGAACTTCGAGCGAAAGGGCATGCTTCGTTTATTGTTCCTCCAGGAACAAAAGGCTTAAGCCAAGGTCAGAAATATAAGAAACATGGAATCCGGGCAAGCCACACAGCAGAAGTTGTTCTAGAAGATGTTCGAGTTCCAGGAAGTTGCCTCCTTGGCGGTAAAGAAAAGTTAGATGAACGCTTAGCTAGAGTCCGTGAAGGAAAAAGCGGCAATGCGCAAGCAGCGATGCAAACCTTTGAAGCGACACGACCAGCAGTGGGGGCACAGGCACTTGGTGTCGCTCGGGCGGCCTATGAGTATTCGCTTCAATACGCTAAAGAAAGGCATGCTTTCGGAAAAGCGATTATAGAAAATCAAGCCATTGCTTTCATGCTGGCCGACATGGCAACAGAAATAGAAGCCACACGTGCACTGATCTGGAAAGCAGCATGGCTAGGTAAAAACGGAACCTTTGAAAATGCAGAAGGTTCGATGGCGAAGATGAAAGCCGGAAGAGTGGCCACGTGGGTTACGGAACGAGCAATTCAGATCCTCGGTGGCTACGGCTATACCCGCGAATACCCAGTCGAACGCTGGCACCGGGATGCCAAAATTCACGACATTTTTGAAGGAACAGAACAAATTCAGCAGTTGGTGATAAGCCGGGTTATTTCAGGGATACGTATCGAATAAAAACGCAGTTAGTCAAATCTTTCTGTGGGGAGATGTCTGCCAACATAGCCGACATGTATTTTTTGCGTTTTACCCCACGTGTCATCATGAAAATAAAGACGCGGAGCTAATAAACCGTTTGCAATTTTTAAATGCGCACCCATGTAAATAGTTTGAGAGGAGTCGATTTCGTGGCTTACGGGAAAAATTCTTAACTTTCTTAAGTTTTCTTTCCGTCTTACTGTTTCAGATTCATCGGCGGCGTATTTGTTAGCACCAAAACTCCAGACTCTGGCACTTTCCGCGTCTTTACACCATTCATGGAAACCACCCGGATTTCGGTTCTTTTGAAGCGCATAAGTGTTTAAAGCAACAAGGCCGCGCCATACAGAATTTCCCCAGGTCCTGCTATGTAACGTTTGATCTAACTCGTCAATGCCGCCATCGACGCCTCCGGGTATAACTACTCCAGATAGATGCTGACGGGCAGCAGTGATTGCTTCCTCAACTGAAGCAACTTCCTCAGGTGCTCGTGTATTTTCTTCAGAAGTTTGGTTTTCCTTTCGGAATAGAGCGGCGATACGGCGTTGGAGGAAAGCTACCTTAGTGTCCCTTTCCTCCAGTTCAGCGATGGCATCGATCACTTCGTTTTGACTTCGTTCAAGATCTGAACGTAATCGGTTTATAGAGGCTTCGTTCTCAGCTAGCTCATCGTGGGCGATACGAAGAGACTCGCCTTCGGTTAAACCAACACCTGCACGAAGTAAATCAAAACTTGAGTCAAAGATGGGAGGAGGTCGCCGATTCGCCATCGCTGGTTGCAGCAACATGCCGAACTGTGTGGCCGCTGACTCGGGAGACCGTGAGATTATCTCACGGTCAAGCAGACGGTGTTGATTAGCAGGCAGATCTCCAGGCAGGTAAATTCGCGCTTCTCCTGATTCGAGACCGTATTCATCTCCGATACTTTTATTGAACACGGCTTCGGAACCTGGGGTAAGAATTCTTACCGTTACGACACCGGCTAAAGAATCACATACTCGTTGAGCCCTTTCTACAGTTGCTTCAGGTCCGTCACGGTAGTCATGAGCGAATACAACAACTGGACATTCACGTCTTGGGCTCTTTATTAAATTAATTAGGTTTGTTTGAACTGAAGTTGGACGAACAGCCAATGGGCTATCTGCTAATCGAACCACCCCCCACCGAGGCGCAGAACCAACGGCATTGGCTCTATGAAGAAGACTACGAACCAACCACGGGCTCTTGATATCAGGCCGAGCCCAAAGATTGTCGCTAACTCTTTCAACATCAACCCACACCCAATTTTCATCACCGGCAGTGACTCTAAGGGTTGTAGTTCTACGTTCAGAGCCATCTTCTTCTCTGAGGAAGAATTCGGTAATAGAAAAACCGTTCTGCTCTATAGAGGTGCGGGCGGAAACTAAAACTTCAAAACCGGCAGAAGAAATATAGGAGGACCTATCTAATGAAAGGTCTAGTTCGGGGTGGTTATCTTGAACCCAATCTTTAAAGGTTTTCTTCGCGACGAGTTCTAAATCATTCCGGTTTTCTTGCCAAATGGCCCGATACGTTACCGTCATTCAAATCACCTCCTGATTATTATTTTCCTAGACTTACGGACGTAGATGAGAGTTGAATCTACTACAAACCGAATTTTTTTTAATCACAATTTAGGCTAGTTTGTTTGCATGAACTATTTTGAAACTTTACAAGATCAAGAGAGTAAAGAGGCTGCTTCTGTAGGTCCTGTTCCGGCAAACTATTCCAAACGTATTGGAGCAACAGTCGTTGATATTTTAATTACGACTCTTGCATGGATGCCGGCGGTAATACTTGGTGTAATCGGTTTCGTTGACGGAGTTAAAGAGGTCGACTCAGTAGAGAAGTCAAGAATTCTTCCCTTAACTGATGGGGAAGAAGGAGAAATTTTTTGGGAGGTTGCTCGTGGATCTTGGGGCGTCGCCGCGATTTTAGGAGCAATAGCTTTTATTTGGTCGATTTGGTATTTCGGCTATCGGCAAGGAAAAACTGGGCTCACCCCCGGTAAGCGAGTGGCCGGGACCAAACTCATCAACATCGAAACAGGAACTCCACCTGGTGGAGCAAAAGGTTTAGGAAGATCAATAATCCCATCAGTTCTCGGAACGTTTACTTCTGGTATGTACCAGTTAATTGATTATCTGTGGCCATTATGGGATGACAAAAACCAACGCATAACAGACAAAATGTTTTCCACTCAAGTCGTTTTAGATCAGAACCGTAAGAATCTTAAGGAGCCACAGGACGCTTCTGTAGGGGGTCAAACTTTCGCTGGAACTATTGATGGGAGCGATTCGCTAGGAGGTCTTGATCAAGGACCATCGGGCGATACCCCAATTATTAGTTAATAAAGAAATCAAATTAGGACAAAGGAAAGAATATGAGTGATTTTGAAAGCATGGATGCAGGAAACGCATCTCCGGAAAAAGCAAATATTGGTAAACGTATTGGTGGGTATCTAATTGATGCAATCACTATGGGATTGATTTCTTTTGCGCTCTCTTTCGGAAGCCCATTACTGGCCTTTGTATTGGTTTCAGCTCTGTCGTTGTATCTTTTTGGTTGGCGTATGGGGGCTACCGGTGTAACGCCCGGGAAGCAAGTGGTTGGGCTCAAGATAGTTGATGCAAATACTGGGGAATTATTGGGTTCGAATCGAGGGTTGCAACGAGCAGGGCTGATTTGGGTAATAGGTTCAGCATATGTCTTTCCAGTGATTGGTCTAATCTTTGGCCTTATAGCTTTAATCGATGTGGTGGTTGCACTGGTTGATGAGAGAGGGCAGCGAGTAACCGACAAAATTGTTGGCTCAATGGTCACTGACGCTTAATCGTCAAAGTTTCCCCGGTTCGTGATGGCTATTGCCATCATGTCAATATGAGTCATGACTGAGTTTCGTAGAACTGGCATTCATCACGTTGCTTACGCCTGCCGCGACATCGAAGCAACAAGGCATTTTTATGAAGACCTTATGGGGATGCCGCTAGTTCATACTGAGATTAAGCGTGAAGGTGACAGTTATTTCCGTCACCTTTTCTTTGACACAGGAGATGGCTCTTGCATTGCTTTTTTTCAAGTTTCTGGAATGGGGGAGTCTTCAAATTATTCAACACAGATATCTACCGGAAACGGCCTCCCTGTGTGGGTAAACCATGTCGCATTCGCAGCAGATGAAGAACGAACAGAATCTGTAAGGCAACGAATGACGGAAGACGATGTAGTCCCCTTTATGGAAGTAGATCATGGCTGGTGCGTCTCTCTTTATTACATTGATCCAAATGGAATCATGGTTGAAATGTGTAGAGATACGTCAGGGTTTGCAATTGACCCAGAATTAGCTACAGAACGAATGACTGCAACAGATAACACTGATCATTCCACCTTTCTTTCACCGATGGACCTTGAAGGTTTACGAGGCTTCGACCTGCTTCCCGCTGAAAGAGATTCCTGATGCCTCGCCTTCGGCAAGTTCGTCGATCTGAATTGCATTGCGGAGCAGAACCGGTTTTTCAACTCTTGTTTGGTGATCGAGATCCGGTAGATGAACCAGGAACAGACACTGGAACACCAGGGGACTGGTGGACAGTATTTGCTTTGGTTCCCGATGTCTTTGATCATGCCACCCATGGCTTCGCTCTTTACCGATCGGAAAAAAGACTTATTGACCCACAATTACGTGAATTAGGTCAAACTCGAGTTGGTTGGAACATAGGTAGCCGGTTTGTTTACTCCCAACACTGCAAATCTTGCCGAACAGTAGGTTTCTCTGAAGAACAGATTGCTGCTATTTCCCACTGGGAAGAAGCGGACTGTTTTAATGAAGCACAACAAGCAGTGTTGGCATATACCGATGGATTGACTTTAGGAAATGGTGACGTTTCAAATGAGGTCTTTGAAGAGTTGCAGAAACATTTAAGCGATGAAGAAATTCTCGAATTCACTTACGTCACATGTACGTATGCGATGCATGCAGTCATGAGCAAAGCCTTAAAATTAGAATTTGACGCAGATGATGGACCGGTAGAAGAAATACCTGGCCCTCATGAAAGTTTAAGTGTTGAGCACACTCGCCAAAAGTTAAGACTTATCGTGGGCGGAAACGAAGAGTAAGCATTTCGGGTTATTGCTCCCATGGGGGAACCCAGTCACCTTCAAGGCGAAAAGAGATACCTTCGTCATCCTCAATTCGTTTAGCAACATGAAGTTCACCTACTTCGTTTCCGTAGCGTGCAGCAGCCCGACTGAATGCCCCATGAGCCGCTTCAGTCATTGGCAAGTCAGAGGACAAAAGTGAAGAAAGCTCACTGATTAAACCCAAATCCTTTAAACAGAGATCCAAAGTAAATGACGGATCGTAATGGCCAGCAAAAATAGACGGGGCATCGTGCCGGGCAACAAACGAATCACCGACAGAGTCTGTGATGGCATCGTAAAGCACGGCGAGATCGACGCCGTTTGCCATACCTAAGGCAAATCCTTCTCCTAGCGCAGCAGCAGCAATAAACCAAAGCTGATTGGTAACGAGTTTCACTACATTCCCAGAACCCAACTCTCCGCATTCAATAACTCTTCCGAGGTGATTAAGAACGTTGAGTGAGCGGGTTCTAACCTCAGGGTCACCACCAAGGAAAAGGGTAAGTTTGCCATTGCGGGCACCATCAACTGCTCCTGTTACCGGGCTATCTGCAACAGAAACATTGTCAGGAGCTTGCATGGCTAACTCTTGAATAAATTCTTTTCGGTTAGTTGTGAGATCAATCCAAAGAGAGCCAGCAGGCAAAGAAGGTAGTACTTCTTGAGCAACCATGACTCTTTCAACATGGTCGGGTCGGGGAAGGGAAGTAAGCAAAACATCTGCAGTTTCAGCTGTCTCTTTAATATGTTTCGCAACAGAGGCACCCGCCTTAGAAAGTTGTTCAAGCGGTTCGGGGTTTAAGTCAAATACTGTGACTTTGTAACCGGCCTCAATGAGGCGTAAGGCCATTGGGAAACCCATGTTTCCCACTCCAATGAATCCAATATTCTGATCAAAGCCAATCGTCACTTTCTTTTCATCCTTTCAGCGGGTAAGCCGTTCTATCGCACACCGGCCGCAAAGCAAAACTTGAAACTAATCGAGCTACTCCAGGTAGCTGAGCAAGGTGAGTTCGATGAAGCGCTTCATAGTCAGCTACGTCATCAATAACCACGCGAAGGAGGTAATCGAAGTCTCCAGCCATTAAGTGACAACTCATGATCTCTGGACGTGCAGTTACGGCGGCTTCGAAAGCATCTAAAGCGTCTTCGGCTTGGCTTGACAAAGTGATCTCTACAAAGACATTGGTTCCCATGCCGACTTTACTTGGATCAATTAAAGCCACGTATTGGTTGATGAACCCCTCTTCTTCGAGACGACGCACTCGTCGCAGACAAGCAGATGGTGAGAGATTGACTGCATCGGCAAGGTCAACATTGGCGAGTCGCCCGTCATCTTGCAATAAAGACAGGATGGCACGATCAACGGCATCTAAAGAACTTTGTGCATTATTCATGCAATATATAATAACAACAAACAATATTATTGCGCAAATACGTAAAATTTCTGCTATTTCCGCAATCCTGTACTACTGAAAAAGGTTTAACGTTTAGTCAAAGACATCCACGTTAAATAAACAATTCAAATATAGGAGAACTGTTATGGATATCGGAGTCCCAGCAGAGATCAAAACAGCAGAAAAAAGAATTGGCCTTACTCCGGGAGCAACCAGCGAACTGACAAGCCTCGGACACAAGGTCGTTATCCAATCCGGAGCAGGAACAGGAGCAGGATACGAAGACAGCTCTTATCAAGAAGCCGGAGCATCAATTGTTTCTTCTGCCCAAGAAGTTTTTGATGCTTCAGAAATGATTGTCAAAGTAAAAGAACCACAAGCAGTTGAACGAGCCATGCTTCAACCTCACCACATTCTCTTCACCTATTTACATCTCGCAGCGGATAAATCTCAGACTGACGAACTTCTTGATAGTAAAGCCACCTGTATCGCTTATGAAACAGTCACCGACGAAGCCGGACGGCTACCACTGCTTGCACCAATGTCCGCTATCGCCGGACGCATGTCGGTCCAAGCCGGAGCGCACGCTCTAGAAGCAACCCAAGGAGGATCAGGACTCTTACTTGGTGGCGTACCCGGGGTTCGCCCAGGAAAAGTAGTAATTATTGGCGGTGGCGTGGTCGGAGAAAACGCGGCAGAGATGGCAGTAGGACTCAATGCTGATGTCACCGTTCTTGATCGCAACCCGAAAGTACTTGACGGTTTAGATAAACGTTTCGATAGTCGCGTTCGCACTGTTTACTCAACCAAAGCAGAACTTGAGGCTTCTGTATTTGATGCAGATCTTGTAATTGGGGCGGTCCTTGTCAAAGGAGCAAGAGCTCCTCGTTTAGTTACTCGAGCGATGCTTTCTCATATGAGAGCAGGATCTGTCCTCGTTGACGTTGCCGTTGACCAAGGCGGATGTTTTGAAACAACGAAAGCTACTACTCACTTAGAACCAACTTATGTCGTAGATGGAATAGTTCATTATTGTGTTGCGAACATGCCAGGAGGCGTTCCTCGGACATCAACTCAAGCGCTTTCAAACGCGACACTTCCTTACGTTCTAGCGCTTGCAAATAATGGAGCAGGTGCGGCTCTTGAACAAGATCCTCATTTGTTAAACGGGCTTAATGTTTGTGACGGGAAAATAACCGACCGAGCAGTCGCAGAAACCTTTGACCTTGAATATGTAGACCCTCTAGAGGCTCTTAAAAACTAACTAGTTTTCAAGTCGACTTAAAAGAAGAGCGTGAGTGCGGGCACTTTCATCTGGGTTTCTACCAATTTCTAACGCAGAGAAATCAGTTGTTCCAGCATCTCTAAGACCATCAAGTTGTGAAGAAACTTCCTCTTCGGTCCCGACAATAGCCACTTCGCCAGGCTGGTCTACGCCTTCACGATCAAGCATCGCCCGATAACTCGGCAACTGCCCATACATGGCGAACATTTTGGAGAGATCGCTTCGTGCTTCAGCCTCATTGTCGGTAACACAGATTGGCAAACTACACACGATTCGAGGAGAAGGTCTTCCTGCCTCGGCGGCTGCCGCATTAATCGTGGGAGCAATGTGAGAAGCGATTGTTTTAGGGCCGGTCATCCAGAGGATCGTTCCATCACTTCTATGACCAGCGACACGCAGGGCTTGTTCCCCCAATGCTGCAACCATGACGGAAGGCGCATTTCCGGGGCGAGAAGTATTCATATGGGCAGTGAATGCCTCTCCGCTGTAATCTGAAGATCCTTCTTCGAGTAAAGGGTTGAGTATGGAGAGATAGTCAATGAGGTGACGAATTGGTTTATCAAAAGACATACCCAGCATGCCTTCCACTACAGGCTGATGAGATAACCCGATTCCTAAAACTAGAGACTGATCTCCCATAACTGCTTGAGTGGTAAGAGCTTGACCAGCCAGCATTGATGGGTGACGCGGATAAGTAGGGATAACAGCAGTGCCTAATTCAAGAGAAGGCAAACTTCCTCCAATTGAAGTAAATACAGTTAGGGCATCAATCAGGCCGGTTTGTGCAAGCCACCAGCCAGCAAAACCCTCATCCGCACTTTGAGCGGCATGATCTTTGAGCGCCCCAACATCGTTTGTACCTAAAAGACTGGAAGCATTAAGGGAAATACGCACAACTCTCCTTTACTTTGCTGAAGATTCAGCAGCAATTTTTATTTGGTCTACAAATGCAGTGATGACCTGCTGCGATAAGGCTATAAAACCATCGCTTTCTCCATTAGGAAGCGGGTCAATCAGTAAAGACCATACCATTAAACACCCGTCTCCATGATCGGTGAGGGCAGTGGTTCCTTGATAAAGAGTTACCGGAGCGCCAGAAACTTCATATACGCGCCTCCAAGGAGGCTCAAAAGAAATAACTTCTTCACGCAGCTCTTGCCCGGGAAGCGGAAGAGTAAGGACCGCCCCTAAACCATGAGGAGCAGGGTCACCTTCAATAAGGTATCCACCAACATTTTTTTCAATTAGCCCAAGCAGCACGTTCCAAGCCACATCACGCGGGGCATCTATCTCACGCTCCACAACAAAAGTTGTGTATTCCTTCTTCACATATGTGGAAGGAGCATCAGAGATGCCTTCCTCAGTCATTGGAATCGCCTTCTGGGTCACGAACCTGAGTCATGGGAAGAATATAAGTGGTGAAATAGGAACCAGCTTCTTGCTTCTCCAATGCAATGCGAGCACGTTGGATCACATCACCAGCTTTAGTCTGAGTCACAAACCAAGTTTCAGCTTGTCGCGCCCCAGGAACACCTTCGCTCAAGGAGAGAGAAGCTTCTTCATAAAAGTTCTTGATATCTGCTCCTAATTTCGTTGGGTCTCCCGGTAGGCCAACAGAAGTCCAGTCTTCTCCATCAGCGATTCTGGCAAACAGAGTTATGATTTCTGGAACTTGCTCCGGAGTAACTGCTTTGCCGACAGTGGTTCTTCCATATTTTTCATAGGATCTCCGCCATACTGGCAACAAGCCACGTGCTTCCGCTTCAGCAGGGTGCTTGCTGCTGTCATCAGCAGGAGGAATTGTGCATGAAAGAGGAGCATCTGCGTCGTCGTTTATTTCTTCCGGGTAGTCAACTAATACTGGGCCAGACTCTGCTTTCAGCAAATCAAATGCAGCATCAAGAACTTGATGTTGGAATACTGAATCACCAGGCTTCCCTAAAGGACGACCTAGAGGAAATTCACAGTGAAGAGCACGTGGTGGTTGAGTAGATTCTATTTGCTCACGGATAATAGAGATTGCAACAGTTGCTAAACCTGACTGTTCAAATACTGAGGCGAGCGTACCCACGGTACGCGTGCATAGTGGTCAAACAGGAGTAAGTAGTACTACGTCTACTTCCTCTTCGAGCAATATGTTTGCCGCAGCTGGACCGGTGTCTAGCCGAATAGTTTCTAAAGTGTGATCAGGCTGGGCGCCCATAAAAGAGATATGAGTATCAGATACTGATCCTATTTTTCCTTCAGCGGCCATCTCGTTAAGACGGTCGAGTGGAATCACGACATTGGAATCAACTACCCAACCGGTTCGATCAAAATTTGGGCTGAAGTGCCCTAGGGTAAAGTCGTCTTTTTTGCCAGATAAAACTGTAAAACCTTGGTCTCCTGGATTCCAATCGGCGTTGCCTTCTTGGTTTAATCCGGCTGTTGTTACAACCGCCACTCGACACTCTGAAAGCGGTTTTGGGCTTACCCATGGAACCTCATCAAAAGAATATCCCTCTAACCGAGAAAGCATCTTCCTTACAACCTTGTCGCTCATTCAAATCCCCATTCTCAGCAGAAATTACGATATCCACAAGTTACCGTGCAGTAACTTGTGTTGCAAGTTTTGCTTTACCTCTACGTTTTCAGGTTTGTAGCACTCGGAATATGCATTCTTGTTTATATTCTGTAGGGTCGCGTATTGGAGATCAATCCTGATAACAGTAAAGGAACAAAGTCTTGGCTACAGATAAAGCTCTTGCCGATGAAATGATTTCAACCATTCGTTCGTGGGTGGATCGTGAAGTAATCCCAAATGCAGGCGAGTTTGAACAAGAAGACAAATTTCCACAAGCCATGTTTGACCAAATGTGCGAGTTTGGTTTATTTGGCGCAACCATTCCTGAAGAATATGGAGGCCTAGGACTCGATATCACTACCTATACCCGCATTATCGAAGAACTATCAAGAGGATTCATGTCTTTGGCAGGAATCTTAAACACCCACAAAATTGGGGTTTCGATGATCTATCGCTATGGCACCGAAGAACAAAAGCAACGATTTCTTCCTCGCATGGTAGATGGTTCATTCCGAGCATCTTTCTCGCTCTCTGAACCAGACGCAGGAAGCGATACCGGAGCACTGCGGTGTAAAGCAGAACAAGATGGTGACGAATGGGTTATTAACGGAACCAAAATGTGGGTCACAAATGGCATACGCTCATCTCTGGTAATGCTCCTAGCCCGCACTCCTGATGACCGAATCACCTGTTTTCTAGTAGAGAAAGAACCGGGTGAAAAATTTGAAGGCATTACCGCTTCAAAGAAAATCAGCAAGCTCGGTTATCGCGGCTTAGAAACTGTCGAAATGTCTTACGTAGACCACAGAGTGCCAGACACCAACGTATTAGGAGGAGAGGAAGGATTAGGCAACGGAAGAAAGTACGCCCTTTCAGCTCTAGAACTTGGACGCATCAATGTTGCTTCCAGAGCAGTAGGAGTGGCTCAAGCCGCATTCGATGCTGCAATGGCTTATGCCCAAGAACGTGAAACATTCGGTCAACCAATATTTAAGCATCAAGCAATTCAATTCAAGCTCGCAGAAATGGCAACAAAGCTGCAAGCGGCACGTCTCATGACATACGATGCAGCAGCCCGCGCCGACGCGGGTGAACGAGTAGATATGGAAGCGGGAATGGCAAAACTCTTCGCATCAGAAACTGCGTATGAAATTGCCACTGATGCCCTAAGGATTCATGGAGGCAATGGCTACACCACTGAATATCCAGTAGAAAGGTACTTCCGAGATGCGCCACTAATGATTATCGGCGAAGGAACGAGCGAAATTCAGAAAATGGTTATAGCCCGCAAATTATTAGACCGTTATTCTGTGGAGTGAAATGAAACAACCCGGCATTACCTCAACTTCAGTTCTTGGCAACCCTGTACTGCGCCGTGAAGACGCAACACTTGTTCGCGGACAAGGAGAATATGTAGGAAACCAGATCATCGAAGGAGCACTCCATTGCCATTTCGTTCGGTCCACTGTCGCTCATGGGAAAATTATTTCTATTGAAACAAGCGAAGCCGAATCCATGCCTGGAGTGCAGGCGATATATACCGCTGACAATCTTGGATTAGAAGACCGCGAAGGGGCCATGGATTTTTACGCCTCAGAAATGACTCGCCCGTATCTCGCAAGAGACAGGGTCCGATTTGTCGGAGAACCAATCGCAGTAGTCGTAGCAGAAACCGTCTATCAAGCTGCCGACGCCGCAGAGAATATTTGGGCAGATATTGAACCTTTAAATCCCGTCGTAACTCTTCAAGATTCTCTCGCCGCAGAAACCGTTCTTTTTCCCGATATGAATCACAACGTTTGTTGGGAAAATGAAATAGAAGAGCCAATAGATTTCTCAGAATATGAAGTTGTCATATCACAGGATGTTATTAACTCCCGAGTTGCCCCGGTATCTATAGAAACACGAGTGGCAGCGGCAACATGGGAAGATAACCGTCTCATCTATTGGGCATCTTCACAAGGAACACATGATTTTCGTGACGAAGTTGTTTCTGCCTTAGGGATAAAAAAAGAAGACATAAGAGTTTTCGTTAAAGACATTGGTGGTGGTTTCGGAGCAAAGGGTTACGCATCTGAAGAAGAAATTATTATCGCTCAACTAGCACGCCTTCTACAAAAACCTGTTCGATGGATGGAAACTCGTACTGAAAATCTAATCGGCTATGTTCATGGCCGTGCCCAAGACCAGACGGTAACAATGGCTGGAACTTCACAAGGACGTATACAAGCCTTCCGACTAGAAGTCCTTCAAGACTGTGGCGCCTACCCGAAATGGGGCGCCTACCTCCCAGAATTCACTCGACAACTTGCTTGCGGCGTCTATGACATAGACCGAGTGGAATGCGAGTTCAAGTCTCTCATGACAAATACTGCTCCAACCTGTGCTTACCGAGGGGCTGGACGCCCTGAAGCCACCGCAGCTATTGAGCGAGCTGTCGATTTATTTGCCGCCGAACTAGGAATGGACCCCGCAGAAGTAAGAAGAATAAATTTCATACCCTCTCATGCTTTCCCTTTTACCACAGCAACAGGAACTCTTTATGACAGCGGCGATTATGAAAAAGCATTAGATGCAGCGCTTGAAGCATCTGACTATAAAGGTCTACGAGCCGAACAAGAAACACGACGCCAAAACAAGAGCACTAAACAAATAGGCATAGGCGTAGCAACTTATGTCGAAATTACAGGATTTGGGGGAAGCGAATATGGCCATGTCTCCTTACGACCAGATGGGACGATATTAGCTACTACCGGAGCCACCCCGATCGGAACGGGACATTTCACGACATGGGCCATGATCGTTGCCGACAAGCTCGGCATACCTATGGAAAAAATTGAACTCTTCCACGGAGATACAGATATTGTGCCTACCGGCGAAACCACCGGCGGATCTCGATCCGTTCAACTCGCTGGCTCTGCTATGGCAGATGCTTCCGACAAGTTAATTGAAATCGCCAAGCAAAAAGCAGCTGACCTCCTTGAGGCATCTCCAGAGGATGTTGTATTAAATACACAAGAAGGGGAGTTTCATGTAGCAGGAACACCGGCTATCTCACATTCGTGGGCAGATATCGCAGAATCGACTGAAGACTCAATCGCAGGATTATCTGACTTCTCACAAGAAGGCGCTACTTTTCCTTTCGGAACCCACATCGTTGTTGCTGAAGTAGACCTTGAAACTGGCAAAGCAACAATCCAACGAGTTATAGCTGTTGATGACTCCGGAGTGATCATGAATCCACTTTTAGCAGCTGGACAGATACATGGAGGATTAGCACAAGGAGTGGCTCAAGCACTTCTTGAAGAATTCAAATATGATTCTGATGGAAATCCTCAAACCACTAATCTTGCTGACTACACCGCTATTTCTACAATGGAACTTCCGTCCTATGAACGTTCCTTTACAGAAACTCCATCTCCTAGTAATCCGCTAGGAGCAAAAGGAATCGGCGAATCAGGCTCAATCGGTTCTACCGCAGCGGTTCAGAGCGCAATCATTGATGCACTTGCACCACAAGGTATTCGACACCTAGACATGCCACTTACCCCAGAAAAAATCTGGGCGGCACTCCAGACAGTCTGATTTCGTAATGGAAGAAGTAAATCCGTATTTAATTACACGGATGCAAGATCATCAGTTCTCCATTTTTGCCGAAATGTCGATTTTGGCGGCAGAAACTAGCGCCATCAATTTAGGTCAGGGGTTTCCTGATACAGACGGCCCTGAAAAAGTAACTGAAGCTGCGATTCAAGCCATTCGAGACGGACGTAACCAATATCCGCCAGATAGAGGTATAGAGCAATTAAGAACAGCAGTGGCAGAACATCAAAGACGGTTCTATAGCCAAATAGTTGACCCAAAAGATGTTGTCATATCGACCGGCGCAGCAGAGTCTCTTTCTGCAGCCACACTTGCACTGGTTTCACCAGGAGATGAAGTAGTTCTATTTGAGCCCTATTTTGATCTTTATGCTTCCTGTATTTCTCTAGCTGGAGGGATAAGAAAAACAGTAACGCTTAGGGAGCCAGACTATTCATTCGACATTGATGAGCTCGCTAAACAAGTGACGTCGCGCACTCGATTTATACTCCTCAACACTCCACACAACCCGACCGGAAAAGTTTTCTCACTTGATGAAATGCAAGAAATAGCTCAAATCGCTATTGATAACGATGTTCTAGTAGTCACTGACGAAGTTTATGAACACATGACCTATGACGGGAGAGAACATATTCCAATCGCAACTTTGCCTGGCATGGCAGAACGGACCCTTACTGTTTCTTCTGCCGGAAAGTCATTTGGCTTAACTGGATGGAAAATCGGTTGGTGCCATGGACCTACAGAAATAACGAAAGCAGTGCATACCGTAAAACAGAATTTAACATTCGCAAGCGGAGCACCTTTCCAACCAGCAATCGCCGCAGCATTAGCTTTAGACGACGAGTACTTCGAAGAGTTAGCCGAAGATCTTTGCGCCAAACGTGACTTAATTTCCGATGGGTTATCGGATATTGGATTTGAAGTATTTCCTGCTTTTGGCACCTACTATGTCACCGCAGATGTGAGACCACTTGGGTATGAAGATGGAATGAGTTTCTGTTTAGACATACCTAAACGCTGCGGAGTTGTGGCTGTACCCACTGAAGTCTTTTACGATCACCCAACAGCTGGAAAATCCATTGTCCGTTTTGCCTACTGTAAACAACCCGACGTGCTCAATGAAGCACTCGAAAAATTGTCCGTCCTAAAGGTCTGAAATGCAGATATCAGCAATCCAGCACGACATTATTTGGGAAGACCCTCAAGCTAATCATGAGCGACTAGCACCTCTCATAGAACAGGCGGCCGCAACAGGAACAGAAATGATCGTACTGACAGAAATGTATGCCACTGGATTTTCAATGAACAGCCAAGTTATAGCTGAACCCCCAGATGGAACATCTGTCAATTTTTTGTCAGATCAGGCAAAAACTCATGGGGTATGGGTCGCTGCATCAGTTCCCATTAAAGACAAAGAAGAAGAAAATCCAGTAAACCGACTGGTGCTCGCAGGTCCAGCAGGAGAGAACTACCACTACGACAAGCGTTACCCATTTTCTTTCGCCCAGGAAGACCAGCATTACCGTGCCGGAGACAGATCAACCACAGTTTCAATAAACGAGGTTCGTTACACTCTCACCATTTGCTATGACCTACGTTTTAGTGATGCTTACTGGCCGTCAGCTCCAGAAACAGACTGTTACTTAGTTGTTGCTAATTGGCCAGAAACTCGACGTCACCACTGGAGAAGCCTCCTAGTCGCTCGCGCAATAGAAAACCAAGCATACGTAGTAGGTGTAAATCGTGTCGGATCTGATCCAAACGTCTCATATGTCGGCGACAGTCTGGTTATTGATCCCCTTGGGGAAATAATCGCAGAATGCCCGCCAGGGATGGAAGCAACGATAGTGGCAGAAATAGATCCGGAAAAAGTAAAGGAAATTCGAACTAGTTTCCCCTTCATGGACGATCGAAAAACGTGACACCTGTTCCTTCGATTCTTGAACGGGCGCGCCAACTAGTAGAACCCGAGGTAGAAACAGCAGTTAATAGTCTGTGCCCCGAACTCCTTCACCCGGTGCGGTATCACTTCGGATGGGAAGAAATTGATGGGTCTCCCTCTGCAACTAAATCCGGTAAAGGGCTTCGACCAGCATTAGCAATCCTTTCCGCAGAATCAGTAGGAGCATCAGCGCAAACTGGAGCGTTAGGTGGAGCTGCAGTAGAACTTATTCATAATTTTTCTCTAATACACGATGACATAATCGACGGAGACACGGAACGACGACATCGAACTACTGTCTGGAAGGCATTCAGTGTCGATGACGCGGTGATAAGCGGAGACGCATTGCATACTTTGGCATTCCAGATTCTCCTTGAACAGTCCTCTCCGGAAAAAGTTGCAGCAGCATCACGATTAGCGAAAGCAACTACATTAATGCTCGCAGGTCAAGCAGCAGACATGGCCTTTAACAATCAGCGAGTAGTCACATTTGAAGATTGTGTCTCTATGGAAGCTGGAAAAACAGGAGCTCTTCTTGGTTGTGCTGCCAGTATCGGCGCAGTCTTATCAGGAGCAGAACATAATCAAATAACAGCGTTAGATGAATACGGCCAAAAATTAGGAATAGCATTTCAAGCAGTTGACGACATTCTAGGAATTTGGGGGAACCCCGAGATAACCGGAAAACCAGCTGGTAATGACTTACGGGAAAGAAAAAAATCAATGCCTGTCGCATTTACGCTTAGTCTAAAAAGTTCTGAATCTGAAGAGTTAGAAGCGATGTATGTGGCATCAAAAGATTTGAGCGAACCAGAAATCAAGAAAGCAATGCAACTCATCGAAGAAGCAGGTGGGAGAGAACGGACACAAGAAGAGGCACAAACGCAATTAAATGGAGCCCTTGAAGCGCTACACAGTGCCGAACTTCATCAACGCCCTCTTGAAGAACTCAAAGAAATAGCAGTCTTTGTTAAAGAACGAGACCATTAATAAATGGTGTAACCACCGTCAACAACTATGTTCTGGCCAGTGTGATAAACAGCTTCAGGGTCACACAAGAAAATCGCAGCCGGCACCATGTCTTCTGGATCTCCCCATCGCCGAACAGGGGTTCTCGCCGTTGTAGCTTCACGAAATTTATCCCAGCCATAGCCTTGCTCAGTCATATCGGTTTTTGTCCAGCCAGGACTTAGAGCATTTACACGAATTCCGTACCTAGCTGCTTCGACTGCAAGTCCTCGTGTGAGACCAAGAAGACCAGTTTTTGCCACTCCATATGGAATATTATTTGCCGCACCGTGCACAGCAGCAGTGGAAGAAACAGAAACCAAAGCGCCCCCCACTCCACGTTCAATCAGATGCTCTACTGCGGCACGAAAAGTCATAAAAACACCGTCAAGGTCAACTGCCATGACCCTTCTCCACTCGTCAAGCGAAGTCTTGTGAATAGGGGACCCATCGCCAGGAACCCCAGCATTTGCTACAACAATGTCAATTTTTCCCATTTCAGCAACCGTCTGAGCAAAAGAATCGTTAACAGAGGTTTCGTCACCTACGTCAACAACGTAAGCATGAGCTGTTATCCCTTGATCACAAAGAGTGGCTAGTGCTGAATCATTTTTCTCCGGGTTTCTCCCCCAAATAGCAATATCGGCACCTGCTTTCCCCAAGCCTTCTGCAATTGCCAAACCAATACCGCCATTGCCGCCAGTAATTAGTGCAGTTTTTCCCGTGAAATCTTTCACAAGAGTTCCTTTCTTATAGGTCTTTTAAATGAATGTAACTCTTCTTCGATGTCAGTATGAAATTTACAACCGAGTAAATGGTCGTTGACCAACCCGACTGACTGCATAAAGGCATACATAGTGGTTGGGCCCACAAAAGACCACCCGCGTTTTTTCAAATCTTTACTCAAAGCAGTTGATTCTTCTGTGCTAGCAGGAATTGAGTTACCAGATTTATGGCTTATTTTTTTAGGCTCCCATGTCCATATATAAGTTGAAAAAGAATCAAATTCTTTTTTAAGTTCAAGAAATTTTTGAGCATTGTTTATAACGGATTCGATTTTGCCGCGATGTCGGACAATGCCTTTGTTCTGAAGTAATCGCTCCACGTCTTTAGTTTTAAAATTTGCGACAATTTCTGGATTGAATCCCTCAAAACTTGATCTAAAGGCTTCTCGTTTTCGCAAAATTGTTAACCATGAAAGGCCGGCTTGAAAGCCTTCAAGACAAATCTTTTCAAACAAACGAAATTCGTTGGTAACAGGTCGTCCCCACTCAAGATCATGATACGCAATGTAGTCTTCGTGATCTCCGGGCCACCAGCAACGATCTATTCCATCGAGTCCAGAAATTATTTGATCAGACATTCTGCGTTCCTGATGTGTTTCGCCATACACCCTTACAGTACGCTCAAACAACAGTTATTTGTCTAACTAGCGGAGATATCAATGATTATTATTGCCGGAACTATTACCTGTGACCCTGAAAAGATGGAAGACGCAGTAGAGGCTATTCGCCCACTTATGGAAGCCACTCAAGCGGAAGAGGGATGCATCGATTACGTGCTCAGCGCTGACCCTCTAACCCCAGGCGTTATACGCATATTTGAGAAATGGGAAAGCGATGAGGCGATAAAAAACCATATGCGTGCCCCACATATGGCCGATTTTCAAGGAAAAATAGCCAATTTTGGGGTTACAGCAATGTCAGTTGACCGCTTTGACGGGGCTACGCAAAGTAAACTTTTTTAACTAAGCAGGAACATCAGTTCCGACAGGAATCCCATCAACAATTTGATCAAGGTACTCCGAAAGTCCCCACCCAACAGAATCATCGCAAGTGTATTTTGTGAGACCTTCAGTTATGCGAGTTAACAATTCGTCGCCTTCAGGAGTGGTTCGTCGGTTACGCAGAGGAATCAGCGAAGCGACCTCTCCTTTCACCTCGTAACTCCGATTGTCTGTTCGGATTTTTGCTACGAGGCCGGTTTGATACCAGTTTTCATCCCAAGTCGACTCAATAGATGCTTCTCGGATCAGATGATACTTATCTCCTTCAAGAACCATTCCGCCAGTTCGAACATTGATCCCATCGCTACTGACCAAGGAAATCATCATCGCGAAATCGTCACTGAAAGCCATCGGCAACCAGCGGTACCAAGAAATTGCTTGCCAAAAACGTGCTCCCCAAGATTTGTCACGTAGGCCAAGCCCGTTAATTTCAAAAGATTCTCCATCAACTTCAATAGTCCCTGTTCCCCTTACATGTTGTTCATAGTGAGCTTTTGAGAAGGATTCTTCAGGATTCTGTTCTGGTTCTTTGCCGGTAGCAGCGTCAACCGGGCGACCACCAAACATTGGAGAAATACCATGAAAGTCAATGCTCACTTCACATTCCACTCTGGGATTTTCAGTAAAAGCTATTTTCGGATTCGCCATTTGTAAAGGGTCTGCTAGTAAACAAACATCACCGGAGTATTTCACGCGGAGATGTTCAAATGGTTCAACCACTTCAATGCTGAGTCCTCCAGCATCAAAAACATCGTTTGTCGAGATTTTTGGACGCTGATACATGAAACCAATCCGACCATCGGGCAAATAAATGCAACAGGACATCTCTGCGTATCCCTCATTTACTCGGTTGCCGATACGAAACCAGCCCCCAACTCCCTTCTCATGATCAATAACGTTGAAATACATTGATTCATTGAAATTTAAAACTTTTCCAGCATCATGGTTGAACTCATCTTCGGGTTCAAGAACAATTCGGGTAGTTAAACGGTCAGATTCACTCATAATCTATATCATGACAGGCCTCAACGATTTAGGCTTGATCGGACAAAATCACAAAGATTAAAAAAATTTCGGCCCGCTTCTATTTAAGTAGTGAAACTCGGTGTAAATTCGGAGTCATGGATATACGAAAAATTACCAGTGTTGCCGACATCATCCTTACAGGTGCGGCAGAAAAACCCGAAGCAGAAATGATCGTATTTGAAGGTCAGCGTGTTACTTGGCAAGAAATGAAAGACCGGGCAGGTCAAGCAGCCAATGCGATGGCCTCCGATGGAGTGGGCAACCAAGAACGTATCGCCTATTTAGATAAAAACGGTCTTGAATATTTTGAACTAGCTTTTGGATGCGGGTTCATAAATGCCGTTACCGTTGCTGTCAATTGGCGATTAGCTCCTCCAGAAATGGCGTACATCATTAATGACTCCGAAGCGAAAGTGCTCGTCATCCACGAAGATTTTTCAGAACAACTCGCTACTTTCGAATCTGATCTTGAACACGTACAACGGATTGTTGTCATAGGAAATCATGACACCCATATCTCTTATGACGATTGGCGCAATGCACAGTCAACAGATTGTGAAATGACACCAGCAGGAGGCGGAGATGTCTCCATGCAGTTGTACACCTCAGGAACAACAGGCCTTCCTAAAGGAGCTCAACTTACAAACGACAACTTTCAAGCATTATTCAAAGTAGTCAAATGGCAAATGACCGACGACTCAAGAAACATGGTTGTTATGCCACTATTCCACATAGCTGGAAGCGGCTGGGCCTTATTTGGTATGGGATGCGGAGCGACATCTATCATGATGCGCGACTTTGACCCAGTACCCGCCCTTCAACTTATTGAGTCTGAAAAAGCCACTCACGCTATTTTCGTCCCAGCAATCCTCGGGTTCTTCTTACTAGTTCCAAGCGAAGGTATTGACTTGAGTTCTATGGAACTCATCGCTTACGGTGCATCACCAATCACTCAAGATGTGCTGGTTAAATCTATGGAACAGTTTGGATGCCAATACATGCAGGTATACGGACTATCAGAAACTACTGGTGCTGTAACCCAATTAGATCCAGAGGACCATGATCCAGGAGGACCAAGAGAACATCTGCTTCGATCAGCCGGAAAAGCGATTGAAGGAGTAGAACTAAAGATTGTTGATGAAGAAACCGGAGACTCACTTCCAGACGGAGAAGTGGGCGAAGTCTGGATCAAAGGTAACCAGAACATGTTGGGATATTGGAAACTCCCAGAAGCAACTGATGAAGCACTACCTGGAGGTGGATGGTTCCGATCAGGTGATGCCGCCTATATCGAAGACGGATACCTCTACATTCATGACCGGGTAAAAGACATGATTATTTCTGGTGGCGAGAATGTTTACCCCGCAGAAATTGAAAATGCTCTTATGGGCCATGAAGCGATAGCTGATGTTGGAGTTATTGGAGTTCCAGATGACAAATGGGGAGAAGTAGGAAAAGCAATGGTGGTAGTAGCTCCTGGTAGTGAAGTAACTGAAGAAGAAATTATTGCCTTCGCCAGAGAGAGACTTGCAGGATTCAAATGTCCTCAAACCGTTGATTTCGTAGAAGCGCTTCCACGTAATCCATCTGGAAAAATACTTAAACGCGAATTGCGTGACCCCTTTTGGGAAGGAAGAGAAAGACAGGTTTAAGTAACCGCCCGCTAGCGCTACTTACGATACTCCCGGCTAGAGTCACCGATCATGGATAGAAATTTAGAAGGAAAAGTAGCGATCGTTACTGGTGGATCCCGAGGGATAGGCCGATCAATAGCCCAAACAATGTCGGAGGCTGGCGCCAAAGTAATGATTACAAGCCGCAAAGCCGACGCTTGTGAAGAAACTGCGGAAGCAATTACTAAAGAAACAGGCGGCGAAGTAGCTTATGTGCCAGGTCACGTTGGAAGACCTGAAGATACTGAACGAGTCATAACGGCCACATTGGACACATTTGGAGCTATTGACATTTTGGTCAATAACGCTGCAACCAATCCCTACGCAGGACCTGTTATAGATGTTGATATACCACGCTGGGAAAAAACATTTGATGTGAACGTGACCGCTCCGCTTGCGTGGGTTCAAGCATGCTGGGGTGCCTATATGAAAGAACACGGCGGAAATATCATAAACATCTCTTCCGTTGGCGCTTTCTCAACAAACGCAATTCTTGGAGTTTATGACATCACGAAATCAGCGTTAATACATTTGACACAGCAACTTGCTGCCGAACTTGGTCCAAACACTCGAGTAAATGCAATTTGCCCAGGACTTATTAAGACTGATTTTGCAAAAGTTCTTTGGGAAGAAGGACGAGGCGATCAGGTCGCACAAATGTATCCACTTAAAAGACTTGGTGAAGTAGAAGACATAGCGCAGGCAGCGCTATTTTTAGCTACCGAATCGTCTGATTGGATTACTGGCCAAGCAATAGTTGTTGATGGCGGTGGGCTCGCAGGATTTGGGACCCCTTCAGTTTCTTTATAACGAATCAATAAAAGCGTTATACGTCTAGTTGGTTTCCGAGACTCTCAGTAGCGTCAATAAATTCTTGCACCATCTCTAAAACCACTTGTGCAGCTGGGCGTGAACGATTCATAGATCCCACAATTTGTCCAACAAAATAGGTGGCTAATTTCTCCGCACCAGATCCGCTTTTATGTGCTGAACGATTAATTCTTTGCTGAGTCCCACCCGTCAATAGTGACTGCAACGGCATCCCCAGAGGATCAGGGGTGTCTTCACGATCCCACTCATCTGTCCACGCGGTACGAAGCATACGTGCTGGTTTACCAGTAAGAGAACGAGACCGTAATGTGTCATGAGTGTTTGCTTCAAGCATTTTTTGTTTAACCACAGGATGGGTTTCAGCCTCTTCAGTAGTCAACCAAACTGATCCACACCAAACTCCCGCGGCCCCTAAAGCCATAGCCGCTGCCATTTGACGTCCGCCACCTATACCTCCGGCACCTAGAACAGGAACTGGGGAAACAGCATCAACCACATCAGGTATCAAAACCATTGTTCCGATCTCTCCGGTGTGACCACCAGCTTCAGCGCCTTGAGCGATAATCAAATCAGCTCCAGCGTTGACATTGCGTTCGGCATGAACGCGAGAACCTGCTAAAGCAGCTACCTTTACCCCTACTTTGTGGCACTGTTCAATCATCTCAGGGGGTGGAGGTCCAAGTGCGTTAGCCATCAGAGCGGGCTGATGTGACAAAGCTATTTCTAATTGCTCTCCAGCCCTATTTGCGGAAAAAGGAGCATCTGCAGATTTGCCTAAAGAACCCCAAGCTGATTCTTGATCGTTGGTGTCCTCATCTAATGGAACTTCGTAACGGGTCAAAAGGTCATTAAGAAAATCACGATGCTCACCTGGAATTAAGGCCGCGACATCTGCCATAGTTAAGCCTCCGTCGTCGTCTCCTGCGTAACGAGCGGGGACAATTAAATCCACTCCAAAGGGGCGATCACCTACTTCTTCTCGTATCCAAGCCAAATCTATTTCAAGGTCCTGGTCAGAATGAGCTACCGCGCCGAGAACTCCCATGCCTCCTGCCTTGCTAACTGCCGCAACTACATCTCGACAATGAGAGAAGGCCAAAATAGGAAATTCAATTTCAAACATTTCGGTAATTGGAGTTTTCATTAGGGTCCTTTCTGTTTCAATGCCTCTGGCTTATTATCTTAGAGACGTTACTCGGTACCAAAGCAATGATGGCAATAGGTAGAACACATAATGAGTGAAGTAGTAATCGGCTGGTGGGGGTTAGCTTTATCGCTTTTACTTATCGCAGCAGCGATAGGCGTGTCTTTAAGTTACCAATTAAAGCTAGAGCGAAGCCTTCTAGTGGCGACTTTACGGGCTGTAACTCAGCTGGCGTTAGCAGGATGGGCGCTGGCATTAATTCTTGACGACGATACCTCAACAGTTTTTGCATGGCTTTGGGTCGGGGCGATGGTTCCAGCGGCAGCATTAACTGCAAAACGAAGAGAGTCGCGTTTGCCGGGATTAATGCTTTCAACCTCCATTGGATACATTTTTGGTCTTGGTATATCTCTAACCGTTGTTTTTGCACTTGGAATAATGCCTCTAGAAAACCGCGTGCTCGTCCCTATTGCAGGAATGATTGTTGGCAACTCTTTGAAAGTAGTAGTAGTAGCTGCCACTCGTTTGGTCGATGCAGTCAGAGACCAAAGCGGGGAGATAGAAGCAATGCTTGCATTAGGCATAGATCGAAGAAGATCTTTAAATAAGGTAAGAACAGAAGCTCTTCGTTTAGCGTTGCTTCCGCAAATTGAAACAACTCGATCAGTTGGAATCGTTTTTTTGCCAGGGGTTCTCACTGGTCTTATTCTCGCCGGAATAGATCCGTTAGATGCCGCCATTATTCAAGCATCAGTTCTATTTCTGATTCTCGGCTCCGCTGCTATCACAGGTCTCGTAGTAGTGATAACGGGGGCTAATCAATTCATTACGAATGACCAAAGATTAATTATTCCTGAGTCTTAAGAAACTGCATGAGTTCAAATACAGCGTTCATTGAAAGACCAATAACGTTTTCTTGACATCCATCAACTTTAGAAATTAGATCTGCGCCATGCCCTTGGATGGCATACCCGCCCGCTTTGTCAAGCGATTCACCAATTTTTACGTAGTCTTCAATCTCTTCATCAGTTAAGTCACGAAAAGTGACCTCGGTACTTATAACTCCGGAAATATCTTGACCGCCATGGCGAAAAGCTATACCACCAATAATTTGGTGAGTTTGCCCAGAAAGATATTCAAGCATCGTTACCGCTCTCTTTTGGGTTCCTGGTTTACCTAGAATTTTGTCATCAATCACCGCAACGGTGTCAGCGGCGAGCCCAGTCTCGTGGGGTTCAATAACATCTCGTAATTTCTCTAAAGCAAGTCTTTCAACTAAAGCTGAAGGAGATTCACCAGATTGGGGTGTTTCATCAATCTGAGGGACACGGACCTCTACATCGAACCCATAATCTTGTAATAAGCGAAGTCGTTGAGGAGATCGCGAAGCAAGAATAAGAGTCTTATCCACCTGACACCAACACTTCAGCCTCAGCAGGTGGGGGAGTTATATCATCTGGATTGTCCAACCAACCCTCTGGTAAAGCCACTTTCCTCGGCCCACCTCTATGACTGCGTGGAATACGTAACGATTCGGGGTCAAGAGACAGATCGGAGTTCAAATCGGCAAGACAGAGCTTCAAGTCATCAAGCGACTCAATCATTTTTAACGCATGCCGAGCCGCAGGGCCGGTTGCATATCCTTTTAAATACCAAGAGGTGTGTTTACGAAAGTCTTTTATCCCTTGTGGCCCTGCCCAGTCAACGAGTAAGCCTGCATGTCGAATCATAGTTTCACAGACATCTCTGAGCAGTGGAGGATCAGTAGGTTCTTGACCACCAGACTCTGGATTAACTCCGAAAACGGAAGCAAGATCCCCGAACAACCAAGGTCTTCCCAAACACCCTCGGCCTACGACTACACCATCGCATCCTGTTGATCGCATCATTCGCAGAGCATCCCAGGGTTCCCATATATCTCCATTCCCAAAAACAGGAATAGAGGTAACTGACTGTTTTAAGGCCTCAATTTTTGTCCAATTAGCTTCACCCGAATAAAGTTGTTCAGCGGTTCGGGCATGAAGAGCGATAGAAGCCGCTCCGAGATCCTCTGCGATTCGACCTGTATCTAAGAACGTTTGGTGCTTATCGTCAGCGCCAACTCTAAATTTCAGCGTTACGGGAATCGAATCTGCAGCATCAATAGCAGCCTTAACAATAGAGGCAAGAAGTTTTGGCTTTAAAGGAAGTGCAGCTCCGCCACCCTTCCTCGTTACTTTCGGCATCGGGCAACCAAAGTTGAGGTCTACATGATCGACACGATCTTCACTGACTAATATTCTTACAGCTTCGTACATGCTCACTGGTTCAGTTCCATAAAGCTGAATGCTTCGCAGTTTCTCTTCTGGAGAAAAATGAGTGAGCCGACGAGTCTTCAAATGGCCTTCAACAAGGCCACGGGCAGTAATCATTTCGCTGACATAAAGGCCCGCTCCAAATTCTCTACAAAGTGTTCTAAATGGAGCATTGGTTACCCCTGCCATAGGGGCAAGAACCACTGGAGGCCAAACAGGAATATCGCCAATTTTGGGTACGCCAAACTCGTTTGGTGCAGCTACTTGAACTTCTTTGTTCACAGTTGTTCGTAAACCCATAACAATAGGTTACGGCGATTAGCGAGCGAGTCGGATGCCTTGATGTCCAGTTGAACTATCTGGGGTAGTAGAGGAACGCGCTCCTAGCCGGTAACGGTGACAGTAACTGTCATGACAAAGAAAAGACCCCCCCTTAATTACTCGATGAGTTCCAATCTGCGCTCCCTTAGGATCCACTATTGGACGTACGTCCCCGAATTGAGTTGAAAACCAGTCACTGCACCACTCCCAAATATTTCCTGAGCAATTGAAGAGTCCAAATTCGTTTGGCTCGAAGGCATCAACAGGACAGGTTCCGGCATACCCATCTTCAGCAGTGTCCTCCGTTGGAAAAACACCTGTCCAAATATTGCATCTATGTTCTCCATCAACAAGTAATTCATTTCCCCACGGTAAATCACATTGGTCAAGACCACCTCGTGCAGCAAACTCCCACTCCGCTTCAGTAGGTAGACGAGCTCCGGCCCACTCAGCAAAAGCAACAGCATCAAACCATGAAACATGGACAACAGGATGATTTCCACGGTCAACAATAGAACTATCTGGGCCCTCGGGATTCCTCCAATGTGCTTCGTAAACCTGCCTCCACCACTCAGCGCCAAGAACACCCCGTGTAGCAGGAAATTCCAGAGGGAGATGCCCAGAAAAAACGAAAGACCAACCTTCTTTTTCCGCAGTAGTTACATAACTAGTTTCTTGCGTGAACTCTAAGAACTCTTCGTTAGTAACTGCAGTAGCAGAGATAGAGAAAGGCTCTACCGCAACTTCTCGAACTGGACCTTCACCATCAGATTGGTAGGACCTCGAATTATCACTTCCCATCTGGAAGGATCCTCCTTCGAGATCCACAAAACGGGATAGTTCTTTAAAACTCAAGACAAAGAGGCGACGAAAGACCTAATCGCATCGGCACATTGATCTGACGCTTTTAAATGAACCATGTGCCCTTGATCAGGAATCACGACACTCTCATGGACGTTGAGGTCTCTAGAAAACAGTGAAGAAGCAGCAGCAAATCGTTTATCGCGTTCACCAAGAATCACCAAAGTTGATGCAGAGATATCGGTTAAATGATCAATCACTTCAGAATCAACGTGCATAGATATTTCTTCAACTCCAGGGCCTTGATCAAGCTTCTCTGCACTGGTTCGAACAGCATCATTCCATTCTTCACGGGCCTCAGCATTTCGAAAACCTGGTCCAGCTGCTATCAAAACAAGACCGGCTATATCTTCAGGGCAGTCAAGAGCATGAGCGAGAGATAAATAACCGCCAAGACTATGACCGACCAAGACAGCGGGGCGTCCAACCGCATCAAGAACAGCCCGCAGATCAGAAAGCGCATGTTCACGAGAATACGAACCAGGGGGCGGAGTGCCGCTTTCGCCGTGACCGCGAAGATCCCAACTCACAGCCATATGGTCAGCAGAAAGGTTCTGAATCAATGGGTTCCAAACTGTCCGATCGTTAACCCAACCGTGGGTGAATACAAGCAAAGGACCCGATCCTTGTGAATCAAATCCAATCTGTATGCCGTCGTCCCCCGAAATCATCGAAGCCCTCGAAAGAAATCTTGAACATCGTTAACATAAACTTGGGGTGCTTCAAGAGAAGCAAAATGGCCGCCTTTTTCATGCTCTACCCAAAAAACGACGTTATGGGAAGATTCCACCCAGCGTCGACGCGCCACAAATAACTCATTCGGAAAAGCTGAAACACCAAGTGGAACATCCCCTAAAGATTCCATAGTCATACCATTTGGTTGCCTGTTCTCAAAATAGAAGCGAGTAGATGAATTGATTGTTTCAGTGAACCAGTACACAGAAACGTTTGCCAGAAGAGTGTCACGATCAACTATTGAAAATAGATCATCATCATGATCTGTCCAACCGTAAAATTTTTCGCCAATCCAAGAAAGTAATCCCGCCGGAGAGTCATTCAATCCTGTTCCGAGAGTTTGTGGACGAGTCTCTTGTATCCGGAAATATCCGTTGTCTTCAGCCGCATACCAAGAACTCCTATCAAAATGTTGTTGTTCTGCCGGGGAAATATCTTCAAAGTCATCATCATTGCCCGCAGGTCCCGCTGCCATCATGTTCACATGGCAACCAACAACTCTGTCTTGATCAAGATGAGCCATGTGGCGAGAAACCATCGAACCCCAATCTCCACCTTGCACCCCATACTTTTCGTAACCAAGGCGACCCATCAGAGCTACTAAAGCAGACGCAGTACGGTTCACTCCCCATCCCTTTTCTCTAGGAGGCTCAGACCATCCATAGCCCGGAAGAGAAGGAGCAATTACATGAAATGCATCAGAAGGGTCACCTCCGAAAGCCACCGGATCCGTCAATGGTTCAATCACTTTAAGAAATTCGGTTACAGACCCAGGCCATCCATGATTCAGAACTAAAGGTAAAGCTTCTTCGTGAGGAGACCTTTGATGTATGAAATGAAAATTTTGGCCGTCTATTTCAGTTAAACAATGGTCAAAAGAGTTCAGTCGACTCTCAACGGACCGCCAATCAAATTCATTCGCCCAATAATGGGCAAGATCTTTTAACCAAGTTTGATCACATCCGTAATCCCACCCGCTATTGGGAATTTGATCAGGCCAACGAGTGGCGTTCAATCGACTTTTCAGATCAGAAATTTGATCTTCGGTAACTGAAATTGAGAAAGGGTGAACTTCTTCTGACACTTTGAATCCTTTTGGCTTAATTATCAAAATCGTACTCTGCTTCTTTCCTAAGGTAGGAGCCCGGTACTAAGTTACAAGTATGAAAATAAATAATGCACAAGTTTTAGTCACTGGAGGATCCCGCGGGATCGGAGCGGCACTAGCCCGCGAATATTCAGCAAAAGGGGCACGAGTAATCGTGACGGCTCGATCAGAAGAAGATTTAGAAAGAGTTGCCACAGAAATTAATGGTGTAGCTCACATGGCAGATTTAAGTACTACAGAAACTGTAGATAACTTAATTCAAGAAATTGAGTCACTTTATGGGCCGATAGACGTACTAGTGAATAACGCTGGGGTAGAAACAGTTAACCCTGTAGCCACTGTTGCTACAGAAGACATTCGAACAGCAGCGCGAATAAACCTTGAAACCCCCATGGTATTAACACGTCAAGTATTGCCAGGAATGATAGAACGAGGAAGAGGCGCTTTGGTTTATTTATCTTCTCTCGCAGGTACATCCGGTTTCGCAGGAATGGGCCCGTATTGCGCCACAAAAGCAGGTTTGAACAATTTTGTTGCCGCTTTACGCATAGAACTTAAAAACACGCCAATTCATGCAACTCTCGTAGCTCCTGGGCCGGTTGATACACGCATGTGGGATGCAGTTGAGACCGCCTCAGAAAGTATTCAACGTTCTGTCCAAAGATTTGAAAATCTCGGCCTTCTACCTAAAACCACACCTGAAAAACTAGCTAAGCGAGTTGTCTCAGCTACCCAGAACAAAAGCCGTCACGTGCGTCATCCACGTCGTTTAGCGCTCAACTTTTGGTTAGGAGAAGCCCCACGGCGAATTACAGAAGCATCAATGATTGGAGTTAAATTTGACCCGCTTGATTATGTGAAGAATTAAGCGTGTTCAGCTAATTCTCGGAGTTTGCCTAACGTACGTGCTGCGTCGCCTCCAACAGCATTCACGTTCAGCGAAGTCACCCCAGCCTCTTTATAAGCAGCTAAACGATCCACGATGTAAGCCTCGTCACCACACAAAGTTGTATTTTCAATCAACTCCGCTGGTAAAGCAGCCATAGCATCTTCTCTTCGTCCATCTAGATAAGCATCTTGAACAGCTATAGCTTCATCTGCAAAACCATAATCCCGACAAACATCGTTATAAAAGTTTTTACCTCTTGCGCCCATCCCGCCGATGTATAGAGCAGCGCTAGGGCGAGCAAAATCTCGATACTGTGCGGCGTCATCACCAATGGCAACAATCCCACCAGCCACAACGTCGAACTCTCCCAACGAAGGATCGCGACGAGCTAATCCAGCTTTTACAGGTTCCCCCCAAATTAGATGCATACGTTCTGGGTACACCAAGAAAGGCAACCATCCATCGGTACTTGCAGCAGTTTCTTCAACACTCTTACTGCCTAGCGCTGCGATATAAATCGGAATATAGTCACGCACCATATGGTTAATAATCTTTAGAGGTTTACCTAACCCTGTGCCCTGCTCAGGAGGCAAAGGCAAAGTGAAAACTTTTCCTTCGAACTCAAGTTTCTCCCGCTTCCACGCCATGCGACAAATAGAAACAATTTCCTTTATACGAGTAAGCGGCATTGAATATGGCATCCCATGAAATCCCTCGATTACTTGAGGGCCAGAAGCACCAAGACCTAGAGAAAAACGGCCACCAGATAGTGCATCAAGCCCCGCCGCTGTTTGAGCGAGCAAAGCCGGAGTACGGCTATAGGTATTGAGAATGCCACTCGCTAGTTCAATAGTGTCAGTGGTGGCAGCTAGATAGCCCAACAAACTTACAGCATCTAATCCGTAAGCCTCAGGTATCCAAATTTTGTCAACACCGGCAGCCTCAAGCTCGCGAGCCTGAGCAGCAGCTTCATTTGGATCGGTCGAATAGTTAAGAAGAGTTGTAATACGCATCCACATATCATTGCATCCATATTCCTTAAATGATCAATCGGGCAGACCTCAAAGATCCCTTTAAATAGGTAAAAAATCTTTAATTCACGGGTCATCAGTCACATCAATTCCCAATAATGACAAATCCTCACCTACGATTTAAAGATGTCGGATTTCACTCCACTGCCATTGGCCAATGAATTTGAACAAGTTTCTAATTCAGATTGGGTTGCCCTTGCAGAAAAAACTTTAAAAGAAGGATCGCTGGAATCATTAACTACAACGACTGCTGATGGAATATCAGTTAAACCGCTTTACTCGGCAGCAGACAGTATCGGAAGAGTCGCTTCACCAGGAAGCACCACCTGGGACATTCGTGCATTAATTATGGCGGCAACCCCAGAAGCCGCAAACAAAGTAGCGCTTGAAGAATTAATGAAAGGTTCAACCTCACTGCTTCTAGACCTCTTCGCTATTGGATCTTCAGACCTTCGCCACATTTTGAGCGATGTATACCCAGAGATGACAAGCATTTCGCTGCATCCCAGCCCTTATGGAGTAGAAGTAGCAGCGGACCTATTAAACCTCTGGGACAGCAAAGACTTTTCTTCATGTAAAGGCGACCTCGGACTTGATCCGTTGGGTGTTTCTTCTCGCTATGGAGGAACACCTAACTGGGATGGAATAGTTAATGCCGTAAATTCCACACTTGATCATCCTGGCATTCATCCAATCACTGTCGATTCCACGGTCTACGCCGAAGCAGGAGCAAGTGAAGCATGGGAACTCGCTTGTTCACTAGCCACAGGAGTCGCCTATTTAAGACATTTGCAAGACAATGGAATAGAGCCTAAAAATGCAGCAACCTCCTTTGCCTTCACTTACTCAGCTGATATTGATCAATTCCTCACTATGGCCAAATTTCGTGCAGCACGACACCTCTGGCAACAAGTGCAGCAGCATTGCGATATAGACCCAACCCCTCAACACCAGACTGCCGTCACTTCAGCAGCGATGCTGACCCGCTCTGACCCATGGATGAATCTTCTACGTACGACAGTTGCTGCATTTGCTGCAGGGACCAGCGGAGCAAATGCAGTTACGTCACGCCCCTTTGATACGCCGTTAGGTCAACCCGATGAATTTGGGCAGCGTCTCGCTCGAAACACGCAACTATTACTCACAGAAGAAAGCGGCCTAGCCCAGGTAAAAGATCCAGGAGGAGGATCCTGGTATCTCGAAAACCTAACAAAAGAACTCACTGAAGAATCTTGGAAACGGTTTCAAGCCATAGAAGCTGAAGGCGGCATGGAAGTTGCCCTAGCTAATGGAAAAATACTGACGGAAATAGAAGCCACATGGGAAGCACGTAAAGAACGTTTGGAATCAGGAAAAGCATCTTTAATAGGTGTAAACATTTATCCAAATTCCGATGAGAAACAATTAACCCGGACTCCTTTTTCTCATACGCCAAATGGCCCATTTCAACTGCGTCGTTGGTCCGAGCCATTTGAAGAGTCAGGAACCAAGTCATGATTCCAGATTTCTCTACGATCAGCATGCAGGAACAAGAGTTAGAAGTTCCCGAAAATAATGAAACGTTCAGCACCCCAGAACAAATTGATGTACGTCGCTACTCAACAGAAAATGACATCGCCGAGTTTGACTTTCTTAATACATGGCCAGGATTTCCACCATATTTAAGGGGTCCATATCCCACGATGTACACAAACCAGCCATGGACAGTTAGACAGTATGCAGGATTTTCAACCGCTGAAGAATCAAATGCTTTTTACCGCCGCAATCTTGAAGCAGGACAACGCGGTCTTTCAGTAGCTTTTGATTTAGCAACTCACCGAGGTTATGACAGCGACCATCCTCGAGTAGCCGGAGACGTCGGTATGGCCGGAGTAGCCATAGATTCGATTCTGGACATGCGGGCTTTATTTGAAGGAATACCTCTCGATCAAATGAGTGTCTCATTCACAATGAATGGAGCTGTATTACCAATTTTGGCTTTTTACGTAGCGGTAGCGGAAGAACAAGGAGTTTCTCCGGATCAACTCACAGGAACTATTCAGAACGACATTTTGAAAGAATTCATGGTTCGAAATACCTACATCTATCCGCCAGGGCCATCAATGCGTATCGTCTCAGACATTATTGAGTGGTCTAGCAAGGAGATGCCAAAGTTCAATCCAATCTCCATTTCGGGCTATCACATACAGGAAGCAGGAGCGACCGCCGATCTGGAGTTGGCGTACACACTGGCAGATGGCATTGAATATGTTCGAGCCGCAATAGAGGCAGGCCTTGATGTAGATGCTTTCGCCCCCAGATTGAGTTTCTTTTGGGGCATTGGAATGAACTTCTTCATGGAAGTCGCAAAGCTAAGAGCCGGGCGTCTTCTTTGGGCTCGTTTGATGAAACAGTTCAATCCGCAAAACCCGAAATCACTATCGTTGCGGACGCACTGTCAGACATCCGGATGGAGTTTGACCGCTCAAGACCCTTATAACAATGTGGTTCGCACCTGCATTGAAGCAATGGCGGCAACGCAAGGACACACTCAATCTCTCCACACAAATGCATTAGATGAAGCATTAGCGCTACCGTCAGACTTTTCAGCCCACATTGCTCGTAACACGCAACTCTTTTTGCAAGAAGAAAGCGACACTTGCCGAGTTGTAGACCCATGGGGAGGTAGCTACCACGTAGAAAAATTAACCCATGATCTTGCTAACCGAGCTTGGGAACACATAACAGAAATCGAAGACACCGGTGGAATGGCTGCAGCAATTGAAGCAGGCATACCGAAAATGCGAATCGAAGAATCGGCAGCACGTATACAAGCTCGAATTGATTCAGGGCGACAGGTAGTGATTGGTGTGAATCGCTACCAACTTGAACAAGAAGAAGAAATCGATGTCTTACGAGTCGACAATGCCCAAGTTCGTGCTGACCAAATCAGAAGACTAGAGCGTTTAAAAAATGAACGTAATACTGAAAAATGTGATCAAGAACTCGCAGCTCTCACACATTGTGCAGAGACCGGCGAAGGTAACTTGCTAGCGTTAGCAGTTAACGCTGCTCGAGCGCACGCTACGGTCGGTGAAATAAGCGAAGCTATAGAAAAAGTGTATGGTCGTCATATAGCGGAGGTAAGAACAATTTCTGGAGTATTTAGTTCCGAAGCAGGGGACGAAGAAGCAGTACAAACTGCCCGAATTCAAGTAGCAGAATTCGAATCTCAGCATGGGCGTCAACCAAGAATTTTGGTAGCCAAGATGGGTCAAGACGGTCATGACCGAGGACAAAAAGTAGTTTCCACTGCCTTCGCAGATTTAGGATTTGATGTCGATATCGGTCCTTTATTTTCCACTCCAGCAGAAGTAGCGCGCCAAGCAGTAGAAAACGATGTTCATGTTGTAGGGGTGAGCTCAATGACAGCAAGCCACTTAACCCTCGTACCTGAGCTACGCGCAGAACTACAAAATCTTGGACGTGAAGACATAGCCATAGTTGTAGGCGGAGTTATACCCGCACAAGATCACGAAGCTTTATTAGCGGCAGGAGCATCAGCTATCTTCCCTCCCGGCACTGTCATCGCTGGAGCAGCCACAGAATTAATAAAGAAGCTGAAGTGAAAGCAAAGGTTGAAGATCTAGTAACTGGCGTAAAGGAAGGTGACCGCGCAGTTATCGGACAGGCAATCACTTTAGTCGAATCATCTCTAACTGAAGATCAGCAAACTGCTCACATCTTGTTAGAAGAGTTGCTTCCGCGTACCGGCACTGCTCATCGGATTGGAATCACAGGAGCGCCTGGCGTAGGGAAATCTACTTTAATTGAATCACTTGGAACTCAACTTACCGATTCTGGGCATCAAGTTGCCGTCCTCGCTGTCGACCCTACGAGCACCATAACAAAAGGCTCAATTCTCGGTGACAAAACCCGTATGTCAAAACTTGCTAATGACCCTGCAGCCTTCATACGTCCTTCTCCTAGCGCCGGGACACTCGGGGGAGTAGCTCGAACAACTCGCGAAACAATGGTGATTCTTGAAGCCGCAGGTTATGACGTGGTGATTGTAGAAACTGTTGGAGTTGGTCAGTCAGAAACAGAAATCGCCAGCATGGTAGACACGTTCTTAGCGCTCCTACTACCAGGAGCAGGAGATGAATTACAGGGAATCAAAAAAGGCGTTCTTGAACTCGCTGACTTGATCGCAGTAAATAAAGCAGACGGCGACAATTTACAGCGTGCCCGCAATTCTGTGAATGATTACACGATGGCTTTACGCCTGACCAGATCCATTAATCAGAGTTGGAAGCCAAAGGTGACGATGGTCAGCGGGCTGACAGGCGAGGGGCTTGCAGATCTATGGGTGACCATCACTAATCACCGTCAGACATTGACTGAAAGTGGTGATTGGGAAAAGAAACGTAGTGAGCAGCGTTTGTCATGGATGTGGTCAACAATAGAGAACCATATTGTTTCAGGAATCCGAAGCCACTCTGGAGTAACGCAAATCCTAGAAAAAGTAGAACATGAAGTTACATCAGGAGTGATGAATCCAAGACGTGGAGCAGAAGAAGTTCTTAAAGTTTTTGAGTCTCGTAGTTAAAACTCTTCGTCAAATGCCACGTCGCCAGACACGCCTGTTTGGTAAGCAGCAACAGTGCGTTCAAAGAAGTTAGTTAATTCTTGAACATCTTGAAGATCCATAAACCCAAATGGATTTTTTGAGTTGTATCTTTTCTCAAGACCTAACTGAAGGAGTCGTTGATCAGCCACAAACTGTAAATATTCACGTGTGTCTACAGTAGAAAGACCAGAAATCCCTTGGCCGAGTAGATCTTCAGCAAACTGGTATTCACATTCAACGGCTTCTTCTAACATCTCAACAATTCGTTCTTTAAGATCTTCATCAAAAAGTTCTGGTTCCTCGGCCCGAACAGTCTCAACGACAGCAAAAGCAAAGTTCATATGACAGCTTTCGTCGCGGAAAACCCAGTTTGTTCCAGCGGCTAAGCCATTCAGAAGCCCTTTTGATCGAAGGAAATATACGTACGCAAAAGCTGCAAAGAAGAAAAGCCCTTCAATGCATGCAGCAAAACAGACGAGATTCAATAAAAACTTTTTACGATCTTCTAAACTGTTCAACTCTTCTAACTCGTCAATTGATCCAATCCACTTAAAACAAAAATCTGCCTTTTTCTTAATCGAAGGAATGTTGTGAATAGCGGCAAAGGCTTCTTCGCGTTCCGCGTGATCAGGAATGTAATTATCAAGCAACGTCAAATAGAACTGGACATGAAGAGCCTCTTCATAAAGTTGCCGAGAAAGATACATCCTTGCCTCTGGGGCATTGATGTGTTTGTAAAGATTCAAAACCAGATTGTTGGCAACAATTGAATCTCCAGTAGCAAAAAACGCTACAAGCCTTGACACAAGATGCTTCTCAGCAGGATCAAGTTTTCTATCAAGATCTGGAATGTCATCAGTAAAATCTATTTCATCTACCGTCCACGTATTTTTGATTGCATCCTGATACATCTCATAAAACAATGGGTATCTCATCGGACGAAGGGTGAGATCAAATCCTGGATCTAAGATATTTCCCCGAAATGTCTCTGTCGTTTGAGCGGGAATTTCGTCGTGTTCCTCAAAGGGTTGTTCTACAAGAGCCATTAGTCGCACGCCTCACATGTCTCAGGGTTCTCTAAGGAACAAGCAATCGCTTCAGCATCTGTAAATGTTTTTACAGGCTCAGGAGAGGTTGGTTCATTTGGAGTAGCGGTGGTTTGGTTGATTCTTGTCGCAGGACGTGACCGCAAATAGTAGGTGGTTTTCAATCCAGATTTCCATGCATGCAAATACATAGAACTAAGCTTGCCTATAGTCGGAGATTCCATGAAGAGGTTCAGGGATTGACTCTGGTCGATAAAGGCCCCACGGTCTGCAGCCATATCAATCAACGAACGCATAGGAACTTCCCAAGCTGTTCGGTAGATAGCTTTCAAGTCGTCAGGGATGTCGTCAATGTCTTGAATGGAACCCTCAGCAGCTTTTATTGCAGAAATATTTTCTTCAGTCCAGAGCCCTTTGGATTGTAAGTCCCGAACAAGGTAACGATTAATTTGAAGGAACTCGCCTGAAAGAGTTTCTCTTTTAAACATGTTTGAAACTTGTGGCTCAATGCATTCGTAGCATCCTGCGATAGTAGCGATCGTTGCGGTAGGCGCAATAGCGATCATAAGAGAGTTTCTTAATCCATGAGTTGCGATTCGATCGCGTAGGGTTTGCCACCGATCAGGATCCGAAGGAGTAACTCCCCATAAGTCAAACTGTAGATCACCCTTAGCCGCACGTGTGATGGAAAAGTTGTCATGCGGTCCTGATGTTTCAGCTAACTCGGTTGAAGCTAACAGGGCGTTGAAGTAGATCTCTTCAGATATTTTTGAGGATAGTTCTCGAGCTTCGTCAGAGTCAAAGGGCAGACCTAGTTTGAAAAAGACATCTTGAAGGCCCATGAGACCCATTCCGACAGGTCTCCATACAGAGTTGGAGAATCCTGCTTCAGGGGTTGGATAGAAGTTGATGTCAACTACACGATCCAGGAAAGGAACAGCAGTGCGAACGACTTCTCCGAGACGATCAAAGTCAAAGACTCCATCTGAGACTAATGATCCGAGGTTGACGGAGCCGAGGTTACATACGGCTGTTTCTTCTTGATCGGTGACTTCAAGAATCTCGGTGCAAAGATTAGAGAGATGGATAACTCTTCCAGGCTCTCCGGTTTGGTTTGATCGCGTGTTTGAAGCATCTTTGAAAGTCATCCAACCGTTACCGGTTTGGGCGAGTGTTCTCATCATTCGGGTATAGAGATCTCTAGCGGGTATTTGTCGTTCGTATAGCCCTTCTTCTTCTGCTTTGAGGTAGGCAGAACGGAATTCTTCACCATAAGTATCAGTTAGATGTGGTACTTTCTTTGGGTCAAAGAGTGACCAAACCCAGTCATTCTCAACTCTTTCCATGAACAAGTCCGGTACCCAGTTAGCCAGATTTAGATGATGTGTTCTTCTTTGATGATCTCCAGTGTTCTCACGTAGTTCTAAGAAATCTTCGATGTCGGCATGCCAAGTTTCAAGGTAGACACAAGCAGCCCCTTTCCTTCTTCCTCCTTGGTTTACTGCAGCTACGGAGGAGTCAAGAGTCTTGAGCCAAGGAACTATTCCATTGGAGAGTCCGTTAGTCCCGCGAATTAGCGAGTCTTTTGAACGGATCCTGTGCCAAGCTACGCCTATACCTCCAGCGAACTTCGAAAGCTGAGCGATATCGGAATATCTCTTGTAGATACCTTCGAGGCTGTCTTCAGGAGAATCAAGAAGGTAGCAGGAAGACATTTGAGGATGAGCTGTTCCTGAATTGAACAGAGTAGGGCTAGAGGGAAGATATTGGAGTGAAGAGATCAACTTATAGAAAGTAATTGCCTCTTCTTGAGATGTAGCGAGCCCGCATGCTACGCGTAGAAAAAAGTACTGAGGCGTTTCAGTTACTTTCCGGTTTTCTGGATGCCGAAGAAGATAACGATCGTAGACGGTGCGTAATCCGAAGAATTCAAAAAGTTGATCTCTGTCATGTTCAATTGTGTCGTTTAGCTTTCTTGCGTTAGAAGCGACAAAGTCTGCGACGTCTTCACCGATAAGCCCTTGATCAAGACCGACTTGAATTGATTGGGAGAATGAATGAATGTCCTGATTTCGAACTTCTTTGTCCACGACGGTGGCGAGTAAACGAGCAGCTAAGCGAGAGTAGTTGGGTTCCTCTCCGATGAAAGAAGAAGCTGTTCGTATTGATAGATCATCAAGTTCTTCTGTGGTGGCGCCGTCGCGAAGTCCGGAGATAGTTCTAGTAGCAATTCTTAATGGGTCTACTCCAGAGAGTCCTTCGGCTGAACGTTCAACAGCCCTTACTATTTTGTTTAGGTCAACGGATTCAAGATCACCGTTACGTTTACGCACCATCATCTGAGGGGACTCAGTGTTTTGAGGAGAGTCAAGATGTTCTTCGATGAGCGCCATATGTATTCCTATTCGTCTTTGCGGCGTTCCAACCGTGGGTACCGCTTGTTGTGTTAAACCCGACCCTTCATGTTTCACAACTTGTTTAAGTTGATCATCGTTTAAGCCCGGTTATTAATTTCATGCATGTAATTACAACGATGTCAAGGGAATAGCGCTCTGAAAGTAAATTTTTTTTCTATCACACTCTCAGTGGCCAGCAGACCATGATCTGATTGAGCGAGTCGCGCTCTGAGCGCGAATTTAGTTGATGCTAATTTGTGGCTACGCGAAGACCAATGGTTAAAGAAAGTCCTTCAACTTCAATTGTGGTGACATGGTCCCCGCCTTGACCGGTAAAAACTTCAGTTGCGAGAACTTGGTTGGATACATATGACTGGTGAATTTTTACGGATTCAAGTAGTTCGGGATTGCCGTCTAACCAGAGTTCGATTCGGTCCGTAACGACTAGATCAGCTTGACGTCTTGCTTGTTGTACTTGACGAACTACGTCGCGGGCTAACCCTTCGGTTTCAAGTTCTGGGGTTAGCTCAGCATCAAGTACGACGACTATGTTTGCCCCGCTAAGGGTTGCTGCTGTTGTACCTTCGGGAGAATCTAGGGCTAATTCAAATTCTCCGCTTTCTAAAATTTCTCCGCTAATGCTTACCGTGCCATCATCATTTTGTACGAAATCACCGGAACGAGCAGCGGCAAAAACTTCTTGAACTTTCCCTCCTAGGCGTGGGCCTAAGGCTCCACCGTTTGGTTGCAAAGTGAAAGAAGCGTATTGGCTTATGTCTTCCGTTAGTTGTACGGATTTCACATTTACTTCATCTGTTAATAAGTGAGTTAAATCTTGGATTCTTTGAACATCGGTTCCTACCACTGTCAAAGAATTCAGTGGGAGTCGAACGCGTAGCCCGCTTTCTTCTCGCAACCTTAGGGCGGTAGAGGCAACGTCTCGGATGAGGTCCATAGTTGAAACAAGGTCAGGGTCAGGGGGTAAAGAAGATGGGTCAGGCCAGTCGCATAAGTGAACGCTTTGGCTTTCTGTTAGCCCGCTATGTATTTCTTCCATGATCATGGGGAGAAAGGGAGCAGACACTCTTGAGAGCGTCACTAGGACGGTGTAGAGGGTGTCATGGGCGTCCTGTTTGTCGAGTTCGTTATCGTCAGAGGATTTCGCCCAGAACCGGTTACGGCTACGCCGGATGTACCAGTTGTTGAGAGCGTCTATGAAATTGTGAATCTCTGTTGTCGCTCCAGAGATATCGTAAGAATCCATACGTTCAGTTACCGATTCGATTAATAACCGTGTTTTGGCTAGAAGGTATCTGTCTAGAAGTTGAGTTGAGTCTGTGCGGAACGCTGCCTTGTAGTTATCGGCATTCGCATAAAGAGTGAAAAACGAGTAAGCGTTCCAGATAGGAAGCAGCACTTGTCTTACGACATCGTCAATTCCGGTATCGCTGATGCGTAGGTCTCCTCCGCGGACAATCGCTGAAGACATTAGGTACCAGCGAAGGGCATCCGCTCCTTGCGCTACAAAGATTTCTTCAGGCTCTGTGTAATTGCGAAGTTTCTTTGAAAGTTTTGCGCCATCTTCAGCGAGAAGAATTCCATGGCAGATCACGTTTGAGAAAGCAGGTCGGTCAAATAGTGCGGTTGCTAATACGTGCATGGTGTAAAACCAGCCGCGGGTCTGATTGATGTATTCAACGATGAAGTCTGCGGGGAAATGCTCTTCAAACCATTCTTCATTTTCAAATGGGTAATGAAATTGAGCAAACGGCATCGAACCTGATTCAAACCAGCAGTCAAGAACTTCTGGAACTCGATGCATGGTTGACTTCCCAGTTGGGTCATCAGGGTTAGGTCGAGTTAATTCGTCAATGAATGGGCGGTGCAGATCGTCGGGTCGTACGCCAAAGTCGGCTTCAATTTCATCAAGACTGCCGTAAACATCGGTGCGGGGGTATTCAAGACTGTCGCTTTTCCATACCGGTATAGGGGAGCCCCAGAACCGGTTACGGCTAATTGACCAGTCGCGTGCCCCGGAGAGCCAAGTTCCAAATCTTCCATCGCGAACATGGTCAGGAATCCAGTTTATGTCCTTGTTGATTTCTACCATTTGATCTCTGAAATCAGTGACTTTGACATACCAAGAGGAAATCGCCTTGTAGATAATTGGAGTATCGGTTCGCCAACAATGCGGATAGTTGTGTTCGTAAGTGTCATGGCGAATCAGATGACCAGAGTTTTTGAGGCTTCGAATAATTTCTGAGTTGGCTTCAAATACATTTATTCCGTGCCAGTCAGGGACTGCGTCAGTGAATTGTCCTTGATCATCTACAGGAACCACTTCTCCTATGAAGATTCCATTTGATTCACACAAGTTCTGATCTTCTTCACCAAAACCAGGAGCCATGTGCACTACTCCAGTGCCCTCTGTGGCATCAACAAAATCTGCCGCTAAGACTTTGAATGCATCTTCTCTGTCTGCGAAAAAATCAAAAATTGGAATGTAAGTTCGTCCCACTAAATCAGATCCACTTATTGTTCCGATTTCTGAAGTTGATTCAAACTGAGGTGAATATCTATCAATAGCTTCAGACCCCAGAATGAAAACCGTTCCATCGCTATCTTGCATTAGTGAATAAGTAACTTCAGGACCTACCCCTAAGGCCAAATTCGAAGGGAGGGTCCATGGCGTAGTAGTCCACGCCAGTATCCGCATCGGGCCAGGATCTCCCTCAACAGGAGAGAGATCGAATGTTACGGTTACTGCAGGATCTTGTCGTGGTCGTGTGGCATCGTCAAGACGGATTTCAAAATTAGATAACGGGGTCTCTGCTCCCCAGGAATAAGGCATGACACGAAAGGCTTCATAAATCAGTCCTTTATTCCAGAGTTCCTTGAACGCCCACATAACCGATTCCATATAGTCTCGATCCATGGTTTTGTAATCGTGGCTGAAGTCAACCCATCGTGCCTGTCTGGTAACAGTTTTTTCCCACTCGTTGGTGTATCGGAGCACAGAGGTCCGGCAATGTTCATTAAATTCTTCAATGCCGTAGTCGATGATGCTGGCTCGACCAGAAACAGGGAGCTCCTTTTCAGCTTCCATTTCTGCGGGTAATCCATGGCAGTCCCAACCAAATCGGCGGGTTACTTTGTTTCCTTTCATGGCTTGATATCTAGGTATTACGTCTTTTACGTATCCAGTCAATAAATGACCATGGTGAGGGAGGCCATTGGCAAAAGGCGGACCATCATTAAAGGTGAACTCTTGATCGTCTGGGCGCTGATCTATTGATTTTTCGAACGTGCCATCGTCTAACCATCGTTGAAGAATTTTCTCTTCAATAGATGGAAAGTTTGCTTTCCCAGCTTCCGGGTAAGCCTGAGGGGAAGAAGTCGGTTCGTTATTCATACTTATATAGAGGTTAGTGCCAGGTCAGAAACGGACAGTGTGATCGTTTCAATTCACTCGTTCTCGGTTGGTCTTTCTTCTTCTGTTTCTTCAGTTGGTTCTGGGTTCTCTTCTGCTGCTTCTGTTTCTTCAGTTGGTTCTTCTGGCTCAACACCGTCACGCATGTCTTGCCAAGACTTGAGGGCTTCCCGGTAAGTAGCTTCAGCTTCGTTTATAGCTTCTGGGTCAGCGCCGGAATCCTGTACTTTCTTAAGGGCGATGGCTGCATCGTCTTTCGCTTTAACAGCTTTTGTCAGACGTTTGCCTTCAGCCGCCGCTTCTTCAGCAGCTTTTGCTCTTCTATTAAAGAGCAAAAGGGCTTTGTGAGTATCTTCGTCAATTTTGACCATCCTTCAATGATCGCTTGTGAAATACAGACTTACACCCTTTAAGTCCTGATTCTTGAAAATCTTTGCCAGCATCAGTTATTCAAGCAATGCTTTCGCTCGACGAAATACCGGTTCGTCAACCATCTCTCCATCAACTTGTATTGCAGCCTTACCTTCGGAAAGTGCTTGTGAGTAAGCAGAAACAATTTGACTGGCCCATTCGATTTCCTTTTCAGAGGGTTGGAAGAGTTCATTTGCTAATCCCACTTGACTTGGGTGTATGCAAAGTTTTCCGGAATACCCCATTGAGCGAGCTTCATATGCTTCTCTTTTAAAACGTTCTGCGTCTTGAAAGTCTGTCACTACCATGTCTAGAGCACTTATTCCGCTTAGTCTGGCTCCTTGCGCTACTTGGCTTCGCGCTACTAATACCTCAAGGTTTCCAGGGCTTCTTACTCCGCCTAAGTCCGCCACATAGTCCTCTGCCCCGAAATAGCACCATTTAACCCTTGGGTGTTTAGTTACCTCAACGGTGTTAATGACGCCTTGGACAGTTTCAACTCCCGCCATGATAGGAAGGTCATCTAATCCAGCCTTGTTTAAAGCTTCAACTACTTTTTCAACGTCTTCAAAGAAAGCGAGTTTAGGAATCAGCACTCCGAGAAGAGCGGGAGATAAAGCCTCGTTTATATCGCCTTCGAACCATTCGGTATCTAGTCCGTTGATTCTTATTAATAGAGGACACGATGCTGAGATGGTTTCTGTTGCCTCTAAAGCTAGTTGACGAGAATCTGCTTTATGAGAAGGAGGCGTAGAGTCCTCTAAATCTATGACGGCAGCAATTGGATTGGTTCGCGGCAACTTCTCAATTACAGACGGTTGATTCCCGGGAGCGAATAAAACACTTTTCATAACAAAGGACGTTAGTGCATTCTGTCACCAGTCCCTCTAGTCCTAAATTATGCCCGAGTAGACGAATTCATATAGAGAGAGACTAGTTTTTAAGTCGTGAGCGACGAAACAATTTTACCAGACCGAGAATACCCAGGATTCTGGGCCGATCAGGAACCTGACCGCTTAGCGATAGTGGTGCATGGTTCAGATAAGTCAATGACTTTTCAGGAGTTGCACGATGAGGCTGCCCGTATCGCTAATCTTTTTCGCAGCCTAGGACTATCCCCTGAAGATCACGTAGCGTTTTGCCTTGAGAATCGAATCGAGTTCTTGCCATTGGCTTGGGGGGCGATATACGCCGGTTTGACCTATACCGCCATCTCTTCACGACTAACCACAGACGAAGTCGCTTACATAGTAAATGACTGCGGAGCTCGAGTGTTCATAACTTCGCCCTATAAGGCTGAAGCTGCTGCAGAAATTATTTCTGAGACTCCGAACGTAGAAGCCCGCTTCTCCATAGGTGGAGAATTGCTAGGGCATGCCCCATTTGAAGACGCAGTCGCAACTCAAGGAGCTGAAGTTCCAGAAGATGCTGTTGAAGGTCAAGACATGCTTTATTCATCTGGTACTACAGGTCGCCCCAAAGGAGTTAAGCGAGCCCCTACCGGAGCGCTTCTTGGTATGGGCGACACCATAGCTGCGATGGTGAAACTTTTATTTAAAGGCGAACCAGGCGGCGTGTATCTTTCGCCCGCCCCTCTTTATCATGCGGCACCACTTCGATTTTGCTTGGCATATCAAAGGCTAGGTAGCACGGTGGTTGTTATGGAAAAATTTGATCCAGAGGAGTCACTTGCTGCGATTGAGGAACATAAAGCCACTGGGAGTCAGTGGGTTCCAACAATGTTCGTGCGGATGCTCAAATTGCCGGAAGAAACAAGAGCCAAATATGACGTTTCTTCGTTGTTGTCCGCTATCCACGCAGCAGCTCCATGTCCAGTGGAAGTAAAACGAAAAATGATTGACTGGTGGGGTCCAGTAATTCATGAGTATTACGCAGGAACAGAAGGAAATGGTTTCACCTACATCGGTTCGGAAGATTGGTTAGAGCACCCCGGTTCGGTAGGAAGATCACTTGTTGGCGAGCTAGTCATTGTTAACGACGAAGGCGAAGAAGTGGCTGCTGGCGAAGAAGGCGGAGTGTATTTTCGAGGTACTGCCGGATTCGAATATCATAATGATCCAGAAAAGACAGCTGGAGCGAAAATTGGCGCCGATCTAAGCACTCTTGGTGATGTAGGTCGCTTAGATGAAGAAGGTTATCTGTACCTCACTGATCGCAAGGCCTACATGATTATTTCAGGAGGAGTAAATATTTATCCTCAAGAAGCAGAGAATATTTTGACTATGCATCCAGCGGTCTTTGACGTAGCAGTTATTGGTGTTCCTAATGATGACTTCGGCGAAGAGGTAAAAGCGATCGTTCAACCTGAAGATATGGCTACCGCCGGACCTGAATTAGAAAAAGAACTTATAGCATTTTGCCGCTCACAACTCGCAGACGTAAAATGTCCACGAAGCGTTGATTTTCGGGAAGAACTCCCACGTCATCCAACTGGAAAACTTTATAAACGTCTTCTCAAGGATGAATATTGGGAAGGGCGCGAAACGCGTATTTGAACTTTAAGTCGTTAACCAGCTTCTGAGTGTGTGACTGGCTGTTCTCCCATCCACTCTCTCAACGTGTTTTTCAATTTTGTTTGTTGAATAAAGAGGTCATGTTCGGGTCCGGACTCTGTAGCTGATTGAGGGGCCTTCAAGTAGAAGGAAAGCCATTCTTGTACTCCAGATTGTCCGGCGCGAGCTGCCAAATCCATAAAGAGGGCTAAATCCAAAACGATTGGAGCAGCGAGGATTGAGTCTCGGCAAAGAAAATCGACTTTAATTTGCATTGGGTATCCAAGCCATCCGAAGATATCGATATTGTCCCAGCCTTCTTTGTTGTCTCCTCTTGGTGGGTAATAGTTGATGCGCACAACGTGGTGGATGTCGCTGTAAAGGTCGGGGTAAGACTCGGGTTGAAGGATTGCGTCAAGTACCCCGAGTTTTGAAACCTCTTTGGTTTTAAAGTTTTCTGGGTCGTCAAGAACTTCACCGTCACGGTTTCCTAAGATATTGGTTGAGTACCAGCCGTTTAATCCCAGCATGCGTGCTTTTAGGCCTGGAGCCAGCAAAGTTTTCATTAGGGTTTGTCCAGTTTTGAAATCTTTTCCGACGATAGGAACTCCTCGTGTTTTCGCTAACTCGATCATGCAGGGAAGGTCTACGGAAAGATTTGGTGCTCCGTTAGCAAACGGCACGTCACTCATTAAGGCTGCGTATGCGTAAATTTGGCTTGGTGAAATATTTTCATCATTTGCGCGCAATCCGGCTTCGAATGATTCGACAGTGGAGTGGACTTCGCCTGCTTCTTGGAATGCTTCAGTGGAGCCACACCAAACCATCACAAGACGGTCGCACTCATTTTCAGACCTAAAGTTCTCAATGTCGGCAATGAGAGCTTCTGCTTGTTCCCATTTAGAAGAGATGTTTTTGATTCGCACTCCATCTAATTTTTTGACCCATCTGTTGTCAAAGACGGCATCCATCGGAACGATTCCTTCAAGTTCCGCTGAGAGGGGAGCAAGGTCTTTCTCTTCAAGAACGCCACAAGTTCTGGCGGCTTCTAATGCATTAGAAGAAATTGGGTCCCAGCCACCAAATACAAGGTCATCAAGTTCTGCAAGTGGAACAAATTCTTTGATTAGGGGATTTCGGTCTTCTTCTTTTGCTCCTAAACGAATGTGAGCCATTTGGCTCACAGATCCGATGGGGGCGGCAAGACCTTTTCGCGCTGCGATCACTCCGGCGATGAAAGTTGAAGACACAGCTCCGATTCCGGGGGTAAGTATTCCAAGTTTGCCTGATGCGGGTTCAATGTTTACTGGTTTGTTCATAATCGTAATCATAAGATATTTTTAACTAATATGTTTATTATTAAGAAATGCTAAATATAAGGAAAGGAGATCCACATGTCAGACAAAAAAGAAATGCTCCTACCGAATCTCAGCGTTCAACAACTCGAGTACCTGCTCGCAGCAGCCAGTAATAAGACCAGAGCTGCTGCGGCTCAACAGTTAGGGGTGACTCCTTCGGCATTAACTCAAGGTCTCACTGAACTTGAACGACGAGTAGGTCTAACGTTATTTGAAAGAAAAGGTAGGTCTACAGTTCTTCGACCCCAAGCGAAAGAAGTCCTTGAATATGCTCGCCGGGTTGTAGCAGAGACAAAAGATCTCACGTATTGGGCACAGGCACAGCGAGAAGGCACATCGGGCCAAATTCGTTTCGGTGCCATAGACGCCATCGCAGTTCATCATCGAGCAAGCGAAATTCGAGAATTTCATGAAAGTTTCCCAAATGTTGACCTCCGTCTAACTGTCGCCCCATCAGGACCATTACTTGAAGCACTGTTAGAAGGCTCACTGGATCTCGTTGCCTGTGTTGAACCAGAAGTAGTTTCTGAGGACTTGATAAGCGAAGTCTTTTTAGAAGAACCTTTGTTGATCTATGCCCCAAAAGAAAAGACAACTAAGGCAAATCAGAATTGGGGACCATGGGTTTCATTTCCTCAAGGTTCTCATACACGGAGAATCATTGCCTCAGCTCTTGCTGCTCTTGGCGTTTCTTATGAAGTAACAGCAGAGTCAAACCAGCCAGAAGTCTTAGCAGAAATGGTACGTCTCGGTTTGGGTTGGACAGTTCTCCCGCCAGCACAAGCAAATACAGGTATCGATCCACTTATCCCAATTAAGAAGAAACCCTTAACGAAACGCAGGTTAGTTTTGATTCGCCGTTCATCAGCACCGCTTGACCCAGCCATGCAGACATTGGTCAACTATTTAAAAAAAATAGAACCATGACTAGTGTCATGATAAATACCTAGGTTAGTTTTCTGGTACCTTCTCAATTGCTTCGTTATATTCGTAGTAACTGATTAAGCAGCAAACATAAATAGTAAGGAAAGCAAAAATGCCTTGGCCAACAAATCGAGACGAAGAACTTTTCGGATATGTCGATCAAGAACTTGAACGCCAAAACTCCACGTTGCAATTAATTGCCTCAGAAAATTTTGCTTCACCTGCCGTACTGGAAGCTTCAGGATCTGTACTTACTAATAAATATGCTGAGGGGTACCCGGGTAAACGTTATTACGGCGGAAACGCAGTTGTTGACGAAGTAGAAGATCTGGCACGTGAAAGAGTTAAATCACTTTTTGGCGCAGAACATGCAAATGTGCAACCTCATTCAGGGGCCAATGCGAATATGGCTGTGTTCCAAGCTTTATTGGAACCAGGTGACACAGTACTTGGATTAAGTCTTGACCATGGCGGCCACCTCACGCATGGCTCACCAGTGAATTTCAGTGGGATTCTCTACAACTTTGTTTCATACGGTCTTACTAAAAGTGATGAACGTCTCGATTTTGAAGAACTACGCGCTCTAGCCTCTGAACATAAACCGAAACTTATAGTTGCTGGAGCTACTGCATACCCTCGCATCATCGAGCCCGCACCGTTACGTGAGATCGCTGACGAGGTTGGAGCTTTACTTATGTTTGATGCAGCTCACATTGCAGGTCTTATCGCCGGTGGTGTTCACCCCAATCCAGTTCCTTATTCAGATGTGGTCACCTTTACAACTCACAAGACACTTCGTGGGCCAAGAGGGGGCTGCATCCTCACACGCGAAAATTTTGCCACCAAAATAGATAAAGGTATTTTTCCAGGGATTCAGGGTGGCCCATTAGAACACCATATTGCTTCTAAAGCAGTGGCATTTAAAGAGGCAGCCGATCCATCTTTTCCAATTTACGCACAGCAAATAGTTGATAATGCTGCTGCCCTTGCAGAGTCGTTAGGAAGTCATGGATTTCGTTTAGTTTCTGGCGGAACTGACAATCATTTGATGGTTGTGGACCTGCGTACTTTTGATTCAGAATTAACTGGAGCAGTAGCGCAGGATGTTTTAGACCGGGCAGGAATTACTTTGAACAAAAACACTGTTCCAGACGATCCGCGTTCTCCATTTGTCACAAGCGGGATGCGGATAGGCACTCCGTCTACGACCACCCAAGGGATGAAAGAATCAGAGATGGTTCAAATTGCCGAGTTGATAGCTCGTACTTTAAGAAACCGAGAAGACGAACAACAAATAAGTGCAGTCCGAGAAGAAGTCGCTGAACTATGTAGCCGATTCCCTGCTTATGGTAGTTAGACAGGAGAAATAAGTGCCGGGGGTAGCAGCATACGCCACGGTAGGAGTAGTGGCTGCATTAGTTACCACTCTAACGACCCCGCTCATTCATCGAATTTCTGTTAAAGCTGGGTTGCTTATAGAGCCCGATGAAAGAAACGTCCATTTGGAACCCACTCCATCTCTTGGCGGGGTCGCGATGCTTTGTGGTTTATTAGCAGGGGTGCTTACTGCATGGGGGATCGGAGACTTCTCTTCAGTTTTTGCCGCACCAACTGAAATAGTCGGGCTAATGATTGCATCAATTTTCATATGCATAGTAGGAGTGGTCGACGATATTCGCCCAATTTCCGCTCCAGCGAAAGTAGCCGGCATGGTCGTAGCGGGCAGTGTTTTATCTTTAACTGGAATCTCACTTCTTGTTCTGCGTATCCCTTTTCTAGACCTCGTTATTCTTTCACCCGATCTTTCTGCGTTACTTACAGTTGTGTGGGTTTTTCTAATAGTTAACGCAGTCAACCTCATTGACGGCCTTGATGGCTTAGCGGCAGGCATTGTAGGTATCGCTGCGATGACCTTTTTTCTTTATGCAATACGTCTTGGAGACTCCGGCGTGTTATTTCCTGGCAACCCTGGTGCGCTTATCGCAATCTTGATAGTTGCAATATGCGTTGGTTTTCTACCTCATAATGTTCACCCTGCACGAATATTCATGGGCGATGGCGGGGCGCTACTTCTTGGCTTACTATTAGCAGCATCAACAGTTTCAGTGGGTGGCCGAACCGATTTGCCTTTCAGTGGCCAGTCCTTTTTCTTTTTTGCACCAATCTTCATACCACTAATCGTTCTAGGCGTACCGTTATTTGATATGACATTTGCGATCATCCGACGAGTAGCTACCCGAGGTATTCGAATCACCCAAGCAGACAAAAACCATTTACATCACCGACTGCTCGGACTAGGCCACGGACACCGCAGAGCGGTGTTTATTTTATGGGCATGGACGGCTTTACTTTCAGGTTTTGTTTTATGGCCGACATACACCGGAGAAGGAGATGCAATCGTTCCTGCGGGTATAGCTGCTGTTTGTCTTATTCTCTTCACTGTGCTGCATCCAAGATTCAGATCTGACAAAGAAGTAAAAGTTTAAAAAATCTTGAAAAAATAAAATCAAGACAGCAAATCAGGTTGCCGCTCACCTCATTTGAGAATAGATTCACAAGCACCTGAAGTTTATTTCTTCAGGTGCTTTTAGTTAAGAGGAATTCTTTATGAAACAAGCTGGTACGCGCGAGTTAAAGCAGGGCTTTGGCGATGCTTTTGCAGCAGCTTTTGAACTCACAGTAACTCCAGCAATCTTTGGAGCAATCGGTTGGGTCATTGATCGCCAACTCGGGACTTCACCTCTTTTTACAATAATTCTTGTCTTGGTTACCATCGGTTACGCCACTTGGAAAATGTACCGAGAATACTCCCAGACCCTTGAACAACAGACCGCAGAACGACGGGAAATCTGGAAATCGAATGGGCCGTTAGTATGAGCGCTACTCCTACCTCTCTTGATGCTCCTGAAGTTTCAATAGCGCGCGATCTCGCTCGTCGCGCTTTAATCATTTCACCCATCTTCCTTCTCATCGGGGTGGCTATAGACGGAGTAGGAGGACTAATTTCTTCCGGCTTAGCGTTAGCGCTAGTTGCTTTCAATTTCTTCCTCGGAGCAAAAATTATTTCACGAGCAATCGCAATTTCTTTAAACACTCTTTACGGGGCTGTTCTATTCGGTTACCTCATTCGGCTTGGATTAATGGCAGTAGCGGTCCTGATTGTACGAAACGCTGATTGGTTCGCTACTGTGCCTTTTGCAATAACTCTTTTAATAACCCACTTGGGATTACTTATTTGGGAAACTAAGCATGTTTCACTATCGCTTGCTTTCCCAGGAGTAATGCCAGCTAAACCATCAACAGACAACTTTCAGGAGTAGTAATCTAAGGTGAACGTACTCGCACTTGATTTCCCACCTATAAGCCACTTATTTCAATGGCCGGACATACTGTTTAACGGTACGTGGTACGCGCTCAACAAAACATCTCTCATTTATTTGGCTGCTGTTGTTATAACGTCAGCGATTTTCCTTTCTGCTGGAAGGAAGAAAACATCATTAGTTCCAGTTGGTGTTCAACATGTAGCTGAAGCTGGTGTCAACTTCATTGAAGAATCAGTCGTGATGGAAACTATTGGGCCAGAAGGCAAAAAGTACATGCCTTTCCTGACCACGATGTTCTTCTTCATTTTGTTCTCAAATATTTTCGAAGTCATACCTGGAATCCAATTCCCTGCGAATAGTCGTATGGCGGTGCCGATCACGTTGGCTCTTGTTGTATGGCTTATTTACAACTTTGTTGGGATTCGCTCTCAAGGACTCGTCGGATACTTTAAAAACTCTCTTTTCCCTCCTGGAGTACCTAAAGCCCTTTATCTGATCGTTACTCCAATTGAACTTGTCTCAACATTTGTTGTAAGGCCCTTCTCTTTAGCTATTCGACTCTGGGCGAACATGGTGGCGGGACACTTGCTTCTTGTTACGTTCGCCATACTCACTGCTGCACTTTGGGACGCTACCTATGTGGGAGCAGTAGCACCGTTCGCGATGTTGGTTCTTATGACCGGCTTTGAAATTTTGGTATCGGTCCTACAGGCCTTTATCTTCACAATACTGACCGCCGTTTATATTGGTGGTTCGTTACACCCTGCTCATTAAGGGTAAGAAATAATAGATCTTTAAACAGAAAAAAATTCTTTCGGAAATTCCGGAAGAGACATAAAAAACAGGAGAATCCAAGTGTTGAACGTTCTTGCAGAAACTGCAACTGGTGAAATGCTCGAAGGCCTTAAGGCCATTGGTGCAGGTTTAGGCTACGGCCTTGCCGCTATTGGTCCCGGTATTGGTATTGGAACCGTTGTAGGTAACGCGATTTCATCAATGGCACGTCAGCCAGAGTCAGCTGGCATGGTTAGGACAACAATGTTCCTGGGTATTGCCTTTACCGAGGCACTTGCCCTTATCGGGTTCGTGGTCTTTATCCTTTTGCTGCCTTAAGACAACGCCTACGACGAGAGAGAGTTAAACAAATGAGTAAACGATGGACCCGCCTTATGGTGGCCTCGCTTGTTTCGCTGATGAGCATTGTGGCCTTTGCTGGCCCAGCTAGCGCATCAGGCGAAAGCATAGGTGCTTGTGTGGCGGAACGATTCGAAGAAGCTGAAATGCTTCACGATGGCCACTACCACGACTGGCTAGAGGATGTACGAAATACAGTTGATGACGAATTAGAAGGATGTTTAGACGCCCCAAGTCCCATACTTCCTGAGCTAACTGAGATTATTTGGGGTGGCGCAGCCTTCCTGATTCTATTAGTCATTATGGTAAAGAAAGGCTTCCCTGCTGTTAAAGGGGCCATGGATGCTCGTTCAGAAAAGATACGTGCTGATTTGGACGCAGCGGAACAAGCTAAGACTGATGCTCAAACAGTTCAGTCAGACTATGAAGCTCAATTAGCTGATGCTAAAACAGAATCAGCTCGAATCATAGAGGAAGCACGGGTTACGGCAGATCAATTGCGAACAGACCTTTCCGCTCAAGCTGAAGCATCAATTGCTGAGATGAGAGAGAAGGCTGCAGCAGATGTTGAAGCACAAAAAGCTCAAGCTATCGCAGATCTCCGAGCAGAAGTTTCTGGCATAGCTTTAGGTGCCGCTGAAAGAGTTGTTCAATCCAGTCTTGATGCTGATGCTCAAGCACGTCTGATTGATGCCTACATTGATGAGGTGACCGGCAGCAATGGCTGATTCACCAATAGTTGGATACGCAGAAGCGTTATTTAGTGTTGCGGAGGCAGAAGGAAATCTTTCTGCGGTCGAAGATGAATTGTTTGGATTTGCTCAAACTTTTCAAGCAAACGAGGAACTTCGGTCAACACTTGCTGATGCAAGTGTTCCTGTAGCTAGACGCCTTCAACTAATTGAGGACCTGTTAGATGGAAAAGCTTCGGCGACAACCGCGTCATTGATTTCAATGGTGGTTAGCGCTGGACGGGCTAATGATCTTCCGTCAATTGTTGATGCTTTCGTTGACCGCAGTGCTGGATCGCGAAACAAAGCTGTAGCAACAGTGCGTTCCGCTATTGATTTGACTGGAGAACAACGCCAACGGCTTACTGAGGCGATTAAAACATCTACCGGTAAAGAAGTCGAAGTCAAAGTAGTTATTGACCCATCAGTGCTAGGTGGAGCGATTACTGAAATTGGTGACGACATCATTGATGGCAGCGTTCGACGCCGCTTAAACCAGCTCAGAGAGAGCTTTCGTTAATAAAAGAACTAGTGAGAAACAGAGAGAAAAGAAAATATGGCTGAATTGACTATCAATACGGCAGACATAGCTGCAGCAATACAGAAAAACCTTGACGGTTTCCAACCTAGCCTTGAGCAATCTCAGGTAGGGAGGGTGCTCGAAGTTGGTGATGGTATTGCTCGAGTGTCAGGTCTTCCTGGCGCAGCAGTAAATGAACTTCTTCAATTTGAAAATGGAAGTTTCGGGCTGGCGTTGAACTTAGATGAAGGTTCCATAGGTGCTGTAGTCCTTGGAGAAGTTGATGACATTGAAGAAGGTCAAACGGTTAGCGCAACCGGTGACATCTTGTCTCTTCCCGTAGGTGACGGACTTTTAGGACGTGTCGTTAACCCATTAGGTGAACCAATTGATGGGAAGGGACCGTTAACAAACACAGTGCAACGACGTATGGAAGTCCAAGCACCAGGAATTATGGGACGTAAACCCGTGCATGAACCTATGCAGACTGGCATCAAAGCCATCGATTCACTGATTCCAATTGGACGTGGACAACGAGAACTTATTATCGGTGACCGCAAAACTGGAAAAACCACTATTGCGATTGACACCATTATCAATCAAGCCGGACAAGGCATGAAGTGTGTTTATGTCGCTATTGGTCAAAAAGCTTCCACAGTTGCCCAAAACGTTGCTGTGCTTGAATCTCATGGGGCCATGGAATACACCGTGGTGGTTGTAGCTCCTGCTTCTGATCCAGCTCCATTCAAATACCTTGCCCCATACGCCGGATGCGCCATGGGTCAGCACTGGATGGACAACGGAGAACACTCGTTGGCTGTATATGACGACCTCTCCAAACAAGCGGAGGCGTATCGTCAGATGTCCTTACTATTGCGCCGTCCACCCGGCCGTGAGGCTTACCCAGGAGACGTGTTCTACCTTCATAGTCGCCTCTTGGAACGTGCCGCGAAATTAAGCGATGATCTTGGAGCAGGGTCATTAACCGCTTTGCCCATTATTGAAACAAAAGCCGGAGATGTGTCTGCGTTCATTCCAACTAACGTGATTTCCATCACTGACGGACAGATCTTCCTCCAAGACGACCTGTTCAAATCAGGTGTTCGACCTGCAGTAGATGTTGGTATTTCAGTATCTCGTGTGGGTTCAGCTGCTCAGGTGAAAGCGATGAAGTCAGCTGTGGGTACGCTCAAATCAGATCTTCAGCAATTCCGTGAATTGGAATCATTCGCTGCTTTCGGATCAGATCTTGATGCAGTTTCTCAAGCACAATTAGATCGCGGATATCGACTCGTTGAATTACTTAAGCAAGGTCTTAACTCGCCGCTTCTTGTAGAAGAGCAGGTTATTTCTATCTGGGCTGGAACACGAGGGCACTTAGATGGTGTCGCGGTAGAAGACGTGCAACGTTTCGAATCTGAATTACTTGATTGGTTCCGTACACGAGAAGCCGCAAAACTTGCTGCAGTGAAAGAATCCGGCAAGATCGACGACGAAGAAGCCTTCGATGCCGCTATTTCTGAATTCACTGAACAATTCACTGGCTCTCAAAGTGCTGGAGACGCTCCAGATTCGGAATCTACTGAAACTCAGTCAGCAATCATTGACGCAGAAACCACTCTGCCTGAAGAAGACATATCTGCAGAAGACAAGTGAACCAATGAAAACTTTTTCGCCTATTCAGTCTTTTGATTTTTCTCAGGCTGAGTATGCGCGTGTTTTACCACCGGAGGTGAAACATGGCCGGCGGTAAAGAACGCGAATTAAGAAGAAGAATAGAAAGCGTTCAGAACACGAAAAAAATTACACGAGCAATGGAACTGATAGCTGCAACTCGAGTAGTTAAAGCACAGCAACGAGCACGTGAAGCTCGACCTTATGCTGAACAAATCACCACGGTGATTGAAAATCTTGCTGCTGGAGGAGCAGAGATAGACCACCCCTTGCTTCGCCAAGCAGAAAACGTAGAAAGAGTTGGGGTTATCGTTATCTCTTCAGATCGAGGACTCGCAGGCCCTTACAACTCGTCAGTTATTCGTGCAGCAGAACGTCAAGTACAAAATGCTCGTTCGGAAGGTGCAGATTACTCACTTATCGTAATTGGGAAGAAAGCACGAGACTATTTTGCTTTCCGTAATTACACCGTGGAATCTTTCACCGAAGGTATAAGTGACAACCCTACGTACGAAGACGCTCGCAGAATCGCAGAAACAGTCGCAACCCTCTTTACTGATAATCATATTGACCGTGTCGAACTGGTCTACACCGAATTTTTAAGCATCGGTAGTCAAAAAGTAGCTACTCGACGTTTCCTTCCCCTAGAAAGCACGGAAACAATTGCTACCGAAGGAAGCGGAGATTCAAAGAATACAGACTCATTTGAGTTTGAACCATCACCTGAAGCGGTACTTGAATCATTACTTCCCCGCTACGTAGAAGCCCGCTTATTCGGGGCACTACTTGAATCAGCAGCCTCAGAGCATGCAAATCGTCAACGAGCTATGAAATCAGCAACCGATAATGCTGAAGACTTAATCGTGAAACTAGATCGGGAAATGAATAGAGCACGCCAAGACGCCATCACAACCGAAATAATGGAAATCATCGGTGGTGCTGAAGCATTAGGTGATGATGACCAACGTGAAGACCTAGTCCCAGCCGGGGCAGAGAACTAAAACAGAGCGAGAAAACCAGGAGCAACTATGACAGTTACAGAACTTCAACCCGGAAGCATCGTCGGTATTGCCGGACCGGTAATTGACGCTGAATTTCCTCCAGGGGAACTACCAGAGATCAACACAGCTGTTGAGTTCGATGTAGAACTTGACGGAGTGACAACCACGATCGTGGCAGAAGTAGCCCAACAGATCGGTGACAACCGAATCAGAGCTATCGCCATGAAACCTACCGATGGATTAACCAGAGGTACTCAAGTGCGTAACACTGGCCAAGGAATTACCGTGCCAGTCGGAGACGAGACACTCGGACACGTATTTAGTGTTACCGGTCAAGGGTTAGACGATGAAAATGCGGCTAGTGGAGCGGAACGCTGGGAAATACATAGAAGCGCACCATCTTTTGATTCACTTGAACCACAAGCTCAGATGTTCGAAACCGGAGTTAAAGTTATTGACCTTCTCACCCCATACCTTCAGGGTGGAAAAATCGGATTGTTCGGTGGTGCCGGAGTGGGCAAAACCGTACTTATCACTGAGATGATCAACCGTGTGGCCTCAAACCACGGCGGTGTTTCAGTGTTCGCCGGAGTAGGGGAACGCACAAGAGAAGGAACAGATCTTCTTCTCGAAATGGAAGAATCCGGAGTGCTTGAAAAAGCAGCACTAGTTTTTGGACAAATGGATGAACCGCCAGGAGTTCGACTACGAGTAGCTCTTTCGGCGTTAACGATGGCGGAATACTTCCGTGACGAACAAGGCCAAGACGTCCTGTTGTTCATCGATAATATTTTCCGTTTCGTTCAAGCCGGATCAGAAGTTTCAACCCTGTTGGGACGTATGCCCTCTGCTGTGGGTTACCAGCCCACCCTCGCTGATGAAATGGGTCAACTCCAAGAACGAATCACGACAACACGTGGTCGTTCCATTACTTCTCTGCAAGCCGTTTACGTTCCTGCAGATGATTACACCGACCCTGCACCATTCACCTCGTTCACTCACTTCGATGGAACAACAGAGTTGAGCCGTGATATTGCTGCTTTGGGTATCTACCCCGCAGTTGATCCGCTGGCTTCAACCTCCACCATCCTCACCCCAGAGGTTGTAGGTAATCGACACTATGAAACAGCACGACGAGTACAAGAAATCCTGCAGCGCTATAAAGAATTGCAAGACATCATCGCAATTCTTGGTTTAGATGAATTGTCTGAAGAAGACAAAGTGACAGTATCACGGGCAAGAAAAGTGCAACGTTTCCTTTCACAGCCAATGAACGTAGCGGAAATATTTACCGGACTTCCTGGAGTCACTGTTCCTGTTGAAGAAACAGTTGATTCTTTCGCCGCCATTGTTGAAGGTGAGTTAGATGATCTACCAGAACAAGCATTCTTGAATGTTGGTGGAGCTGATGACGCCCGACGCAAGGCAGCAGAACTCGAAGGCTAATTCATGACTTTTCAAGTAGAACTGGTTTCCCCAGAAGCTATTACGTATAGCGGGGAAGCAGAGATGGTTATCGCGAGAACTTTGGAAGGCGGAGACATCGCCTTTCAACCAGGTCACGTGCCATTTATCGGGGTTCTTGCTGTTTGGTCAGTTGAAGTTATAAGACCAGACGGCGACCGAGACGTTTTCGCGGTTCACCGAGGGTTTGTTCAAGTCGCAGGAACCAAAATCAGTGTTCTCTCCGATGTTTCAGAGAAGTCAAGTGAAATAGATGTAGAGCGCGCTCAGCAAGCAAAAGATAATGCTGAACAAAAACTGTCGCAAAACGATGAAGACATTGAAGCAGTTGATGCGCTCGCGCGAGCAGAACTACGTTTACAGGTTGCCGGAGTTTAAACCTTTTCTAATTTGATTAAGAACTGCTTGGTTCCATTTTGTCAATAAAGTGACTTGCATCAATTTGTCTTACCGTCCCTGACTTAGAACGCATGACGAGCGACTGGGTATGGACTTTGCCACCAGAGTAATGAACACCTTTGAGTAGTTCTCCATCAGTGATTCCAGTGGCTGCGAAGAAGCAACTGTCGCCGGAAACTAGATCTTCAACGGTAAGAACAGCATCTAGGTCGTAGCCTTTTTCAATTGTTTCTTGTCGTTCGCTTTCGTTGCGGGGCCAAAGTCGTCCTTGCATAACTCCGCCCATACATTTCAAAGCTGCTGCGGAAATGACTCCTTCAGGGGTTCCCCCTATTCCAAATAAAACATCTGCTCCTGAATCTGGCCATGCCGTTGATATGGCTCCGGCAACATCTCCATCAGGGATCAAACGAATGCGTGCACCGGCGGCACGGACTTCGTTGATTAAATCGTGGTGACGGTCGCGGTCAAGAATCACTGCGGTGATATCTCGTACAGATTCCCCCTTGGCGGCGGCGATTGCTTCAAGGTTTTCTGTAGGTGAACGGGTGATGTCTATCGCGTTATGACAGTCAGGTCCAGCAGCAATTTTTTCCATATAAACGCAAGGTCCAGGGTCAAACATAGTTCCTCTCGGAGAGACAGAAATGACTGCTAGAGCGTTACCTCGACCGAGTGAGGTGAGGGTGGTTCCATCAATTGGGTCAACAGCGATATCGGTTTGAGGTTGAGAACCATCGCCTACCTTTTCTCCGTTGAAAAGCATTGGGGCTTCATCTTTTTCGCCTTCACCAATGATCACTAGTCCATCCATTTGAACATGGTTGAGAACTTCTCGCATAGCGTCAACAGCTGCACCATCTGCACCGTTCTTGTCGCCTCTTCCCATCCACCGAGATGCAGCTAACGCCGCGGCTTCAGTCACCCGTACTAATTCAAGAGCGAGGTTGCGTTCAGAGGTGTCATTAAGAGAATTCATACCGTTGAACTTAGTGGAAACCAAACGGTGTTACACACTATGGCCTTGAACTTAGAGGCAGTGATAGAAAATATTTTCATTAAAGAACCTGCCTTGAAGTTGGGGTTAAGAAGCCACCATGCAAAGATGACACAATGAGTTGGTGCTTTCAATGTCAAACCGAATACGCAGAAGACGTAGTTGAATGCGTGGAGTGCGGCGTAGAGCTTGTTACTCAAGCCCCTACAGAACTAGATGATGTTGGGGGATCAGACGAAGAACAAATCGTTTATGAACTTCATGAATGGGCGGGAGAGAGCAGAAGAGCTCTTGATCAAGAACTAACTGGTCAAAACATTGCGCACTCGTGGTTAGGAGCCACGCTTGTCATACGGGCAGCCGATGAAGAAAGTGTTGATGAAATAGTTGAAGCAACGGATGAAACAGGCGGCCCTGTTTTAGACCCTGAAGCAGAAAAAATCGCTTACGAAGTTGAAGGGTGGGCAGCAGATGAACAAACAGCGTTTAGCGAGTTGCTTGCACGGTTAGGTATTCCCCACGAATTTGACGAAGCCGGAGATTTATTGGTGCTGGTGGAAGACGAAGACGCAGTAGAAGCAGCCTTAGATGCGTTCCAAGGAGCGAATGATGATCGCCCCGAACTTGAAGGACTTGACGCTAATGCTTTGCTTTCAAATGTGTTTGTGGCTTGTGACCGTCTCCGGAAAGATCCTCGCGATAATCGAGGAGTAGAAGAGATCCTCGCCCATGCCCCGTTACTGGTCAGTCATCGACCTCCCTTTGGTTTTAATCCTGTTACCTGGAATTTGCTTGGAGAAAAAACAAACGAGCTAGTTGAGTTGTTAGCTGAAGGAAACACCAGTGACGAAGATTTGAAACTTTTAGCGAATGCATTGACTGAAGTTTTACGGCAAATGGTTTAAGCCTGATCTCTGACTAATTTTTTAACATTGCTTTCCACAGCGTCCGATAATTCGGCCAAATAAAAGATTCTGTGAGATAGCCGTCTTCAATTAGAGCCTGATGAAGCCGATGAAGGTTTCTCCACGGAACAGTCATGTCAACATGATGAGCGAGATGGTATCCGACACCCACAGGAGTAATAAGAGCTCTCGTTAGCAGAGACTGGCGTACTTGATGGGTGGTGCATCGACGGTCCTTAGATCTCGTCATACCGCCATGTTCTGCAATGGCTCGTAACCGGTTAAGTACCTGGTAGATGAAAGCCCATGGAGCGATCCAGAGCAGAAGATAAAGCCAGGGATGCCCGATGAGAAAGAAGGCAAGTAAAACCGCTGCTTGTCCAAAGAGAAACAGCATCGTTAATTTACGGTGTCGCTCTTCATCAAGTCTTTGAAAACGTGGACGCAAGATGCGAAATGCTGACACTCCGGTGGCGTCACGAGTAAGTTTTCTCCTCATGGAGGATTTAGAAATCGGGTAGAAGCTATAGAGCAAAAAATCTGGTTCTTTAGGTCCGAACTCATCACGATGATGGTTCATGTGGCCGATACGGTATCCGTGGCTTCCCGTTCCGAAAGTAAGAAGACCGATGAAATTGATTCCAATTAAGTCATTGATTTTGCGGTTACTAAAGAGTGTTCGGTGAGCCGCTTCATGATGAAGAATAAATAATCGATTCTGCGAAATCCCCATTAGTAGCGCAGCGGCAATCCATGCTGCGGGATGGTTTACTTTTAGTGCTGCCCATACCAGTACGACAGGTGCGACGAGAGAAGAAAGAACCGTCCACGCATTGAGCAAATTAGGAACTTTTCGCAACTCGTCGCGAAATACTCCTTTTGGCCGCCCGTCAGAATGAAGCCGGTCGCTTCCACTGAAATCAGGCGCTTCTGAAACCATTCCGCCAGTCATCGTTGCGACAAGATCTGCATGATCTGATGATTCGTTCATGAATTAAATGTTAGTAGCGGTTCTAGTATTTAGATATGCCAAGCACTACTCACCCCTATTCCGGTGTTTTTCTTACCCCGGGATCAGGATCAAATCGGGATCATTCCACTCTTTGCTATCTCGAAAATCTTTTGCATCCGCTACCTGTTGAACGATTCAACTTTCAATATCGAGAAGATGGAAAACCTTTCCCCCCTCCAGTAAAAAAACTTGTAGAAGAAGTCAATGAGGCAGTCATAAAAATGTCGAACCGTGAAGGTATAGACAGTAAAAAACTTATTTTGGGTGGACGGTCACTTGGGGGAAGAGTATGTTCCATGGCTGTAGCAGAGGGTTTACCAGCCGCCGGTCTGATCCTCATCTGCTACCCGCTGCATCCAGTGAAAAAACCTGAAAAACTTCGAGTCGAACATTTTCCCGACATTAAAGTTCCCTGTCTTTTTATTTCCGGAGATAAAGACGAATTTGGAACACCAGAAGAGTTCTCTCATCACCTCCCACAGATTTCTGGACCAATCACCAGAGTCATTTTAGAAGGCAAGCGACACGACCTCAGAGGCGCTGATGAACTCATAGGTGAGGCTGTTAGCGAGTGGCTAAACAAACTCTAATTACAAATCATTTATCTCAATATCGTCCGGGTTTAACTCTTCAAGTTTTGTTTGAGCGGTTTCCGGGTATCGAGTTAAAACCAGTACAGCAGCCAATAAAGGCCCTATTGCGGCGATCAAAAAAGCTGGCCCATAGTTATTGAAATGGTCTTGAAGAAAGCCAACAAGAAGCAACCCCGACGCACTACCTAGCACCCCAATGGTGACGATTGTTCCGTTAGCTTTAGCACGATGCCGAGTAGAGAACAGTTCCGGGCCATACACCCCTAACGCAACAGTGAGAGAACCGATAACAATTCCAGCTAAATGAGTTGCCCACATAAGGGAACTTGATGCGAAATAACTCATTGTTATAAATAGAGTTCCGCCGACAAGTCCTACCGCCCCTATCGGACGTCTCCCACGTGTATCAGCCCATTTGCCAGCTAGAAAAATACCAACAGCGGCAGGGGTGGAAGTCAGCAGCGTGTACATGGTTATCCCCGCGGCATTGTAATTGCGGTGATCTCGCAGGAAATCATTTTGAAATTGGCTTGCTGGAGAAGCAAAGAAAAGAAATAAGAAAGCTCCAGCAGCCAATAAGAAAAGTCGCCGGTACTCAAGATGCTGTTGCTCGGAACTTAAACTCTCCACTTCAGAGTTGACCTCGAATCTTAAAGTCTCCGGTAGTTGACGTCTCACCGCAGCGATCAAAGGTAGTGAAAGAAGCGGAACCAAGTACACGATTCGCCAACCTTGTTCATGTAAGTCGGCGACGGGAAGAACCCATACTGCCATGCCGGCTCCTAACGCAGCCGACAAAGACAACAAACTCACCCCGTAAGCACGCGAGCCACGCGGCAGTTCTTCAGCAGCCATCACTCCAATAAGGATCCCCATACCGGTAGTGAGGCCGCGAGCAACAATTTGTGTTCCACCAAGGAACCACAAATTGGGGGAGAAGGCACCAAGAGCGGTTAACGCAAGGGCCCCTAACGTAGCGACAAGCAAAAGCCGTCGGCGCCCTTTCTTATCCGCTATAAACATCACACCTAAAGCAACTAAAACGCCTACTCGAACTATCGCCAACGTGACACCTTGAGCGGTGCTCCCTCGCCCAAACTCATCTGCGGCGAAAGTAATGGTTTGAGTGATTACTGTTCCCAGATAGCCGTCGACGATCTGTATCGCGGCAAGTAAAGAAAGAATTTTGGCTGCTCTGGCATTAAGACGATTCGGAGGAGCCCACCACGGGATGTTTCGTTTCAGCAAACTTCGGCGAAAAAACAGGTTAAATAATGGACGCCAGAGCGGGATGGCTAAACGAAACACAAAAGATTCTGTTACCTCATGTTCGTTTTCTCCCTCAGAAACAACCAACGTGCGTTCATAATGCTCAAAAGGTCCGTGCACGCAAACAAATCGATCTTGGCCTTCAAGTTGCTCTTTCATGAGGTCATCACGAGGTGAACGCAACTCAATTAAGCCTGCGTTATCAACAATTACGGTATGAGAAACTCGAGGAATCGGTGGGCCGCCTTTCAGTCTGGTGCGCAGCAAAGCATACTTAATAGGTGAACAATGAAACTCTTTCTGAGAATACTCCTATTCTCGTCGAAAAATCAGGGCCTCTGCACGGATCTGTAACAGTATCAGGAGCAAAAAACTCTGCTCTGAAACTTATGGCAGCTTGTCTGCTCGCCCCAGGTACGTTCACCCTTCGTAACGTTCCAATGATCGCTGATGTGAAGTGGATGTCAGAACTCTTAGAACACATGGGTGCCTCTATTTCTTTCAACGAAAATGAATTAACCATAAATGTTCCAGAAACACTCACACCTGAAGCCCCCTACGAACTCGTTGAACGCATGCGAGCCTCAATCGTGGTTTTAGGACCGCTGCTCGCCCGTTTCGGTACCGCCCGAGTGTCCGTCCCCGGCGGAGATGATTTCGGGCACCGCCCCATAGACATGCATTTAAGAGGTCTTGAAGAACTAGGCGCAGAATTTACTACTAGCCACGGATACATACAGGCAACATCTACCGGTCTGACCGGAACACGAGTGCTGCTTGAATTCCCCAGCGTCGGCGCCACAGAAAACCTTCTTATGGCCGCTGTTCTCGCTGAAGGAACAACAATTATCGATAACGCAGCTCGAGAACCAGAAATTTCTGACCTCGCCGATTTTTTAAACCGTATGGGGGCGCAAATCAGCGGAGCAGGAAGATCAATAATCACTATTGACGGCGTAAACGAACTACATCCCGTTGAACACACCGTGATTCCTGACCGTATCGAAGCCGCAACCTACCTTGCTGCTTTAGGAATAGCCGGCGGGGAAATAGAAATAGAACAAGCCCGCGCAGACCACATGGACATGATGATCCGAAAACTCGGAGAGATGGGCATGTCGGTATCACCTACTGTTAACGGGCTTAAAGCCGCAGCACCAGAACGGCTCAAATCGGTAGACATATCTACCTTGCCGTATCCCGGAGTCGCCACTGACTACAAACCACTTTTTGTCGCCATGCTGTCGGTCGCCGATGGTGTAGGCATCGTCACAGAAAACATTTTCGCGGGAAGGTTCCGATACGCAGACGAGCTCGCTCGCATCGGAGCGGACATACGAGTCGAAGGGCATCACGCCGTAGTGCGCGGGTTACCTTCGCTATCTGGTGCTCCTGTACGAGCCCACGATATTCGAGCAGGAGCAGCGTTAGTAGTGGCAGGCCTCGCGGCTGAAGGCGAAACCCGGATCAGCGACGCCCATCACATATCTCGCGGATATCAAGACTTGGTGGGGAACCTCAGCTCTCTTGGTGCAAAAATTTCTTATTCTTGATCTTCTGGCGGTTCTAACCGTCGTGCTCGACGATCAGCCACCCAAAGCAACGTTGCGACAACAATCAAAGGTCCGGCGACAATAAGAATCTCGTCCCAACCCCCTTGATGGGCGAAAACTAGCACTTTGATCATTTCTCTAATCTATGAGGAGGAAGAAAGGTTCTGGCATGCGAGAATGAAACTATGTCATTAGATGTTGTATCTGAACAGTCAGGTTCATTAAACGAAGAAGTTAGAAAAGTAATAGATGTTATTCGGCCAGCTATTCAAGCTGACGAAGGAGACATCGCGTTGCACGGCGTTGATGAAGAAACCGGTGAAGTCACTGTTGAACTGTTCGGTGCATGTACAACTTGCCCAGCTTCTGATCAGACCCTCAAAGCAGGCATTGAACGCATACTCAAAGATCGTGTACCTGGAATAACTTCCGTGCGTAACGTCGGTGAGACACTTGAAGAAGAAGGAACATCTGTAAGTCTTTAAGTGGTCGTCTCTACTGGGTCTTCGGATACTGTTAGGGCATGGACAATTTTGAGAATCTGCAAGTAACTACCCATCAAGTAGACGGCGGCGGCCCCGTAGTTGAAATAGCGTTAAATCGCCCCAAAGTAAACGCATTATCCACAGCGTTGCTTGAAGAATTACTTGTCGCTGCTGAAGCCTGCAGCGCGGATCCACCCGGAGCTGTAGTAATCACCGGGGCGGGAAGATTCTTTGCCGCAGGTGCGGAAATTTCAGAATTCACTGACCCGGCTACCCGCGAACCTCTCCTCAAAGCATTCAGAGACGCCTTTGATGCCGTAGCCGGCATCCCTTGCCCCACGATCGCTGCGGTTAACGGACTTGCCCTCGGAGGAGGAGCAGAACTGGCGTGGTGTTGCGATTACCGAATCGCCGGTGAAAGCACCGTATTTGGGCAACCAGAAATACTTCTTGGAATCATCCCAGGAGCCGGAGGGACACAACGACTTGCCCGACTAATCGGAGCCGCACGAGCAAAAGAAATCGTGTTCGAAGGAGAACAGCTCACCGCCGAAGACGCCCAAAACGCCGGTTTAGTCAACGCAGTGGTACCAGACGAAGAGATTTTATCCACAGCTATCGCTCGTGCAGAAAAACTCGCCAAAGGACCGTTACTTGCGTTACGGGCCGCAAAAACTGCGATCGACACCGGCATCGACGGGGCACTCTCCGATGGTTTAGACCTCGAAGGCGAAATGTTCGACGACCTTTTCAACACCAACGATGCCGCCACAGGGATCGCCACATTCTTTGAACACGGTCCCGGTAAAGCCACTTTCACCGGAACCTGATCATCACATGTCAGAGCCGATCCTTGAAGCGTTCTGTCAACTAGCAGAAGACGAAATAAAACGCACCCCCACGCTCACTTCAGAGATGAATTTGTTACTTCAAGGATTAAAAGACGCGCAACCAGAAGAAACAGGCAAACACTATACGTATCCGGTAGTGGAAAAACATTTCAAAAAAATATTGGGCGAAGGATCCGGAGTACTCGCAGACATTGTTTCATTAACTGCTGATCGGCTTAGTTGGGGGGTCCCTTACGCCGAACATGTCGGAGAACCAGACATGGATGAATTAAGAGAGAACTATGCGTTCGCTCCCATTATCGGCTCACAGAAAGGCAACCGCAGCGAACCGCTCCCACTCCCGCTGTACTCATCGAACCAAATTTATGCCGGAGTTGTTCTTCAAGGACCGCACATAAATTATCCTTCACATGTGCATCGTGCGGCAGAAATATATTGGACCGTAGCCGGTCACGCAGAATGGCAAAAAGGAGACGAATGGAGCCACCGAGAACCAGGCTCCGTTTTGCTGCACGAACCCGGTGTCCGGCACGCAACAGTAACTAACGAGTCTCCAGTCCTTATGCTGTTCGCGTGGGTTACTAACCCGGAATCAATTCCAGTAATTGTCCGCCTTTAATAAAGAAACGTCTCCGACATGAATGAAACAGAAACTTGCGACCGGCACCCGGACCGGCGAGCCGGTGTGCGATGCCAACGATGCAACAGCCGCATCTGCCCAGACTGTATGCGAAGCGCGTCAGTAGGTTTTCACTGCCCTTCCTGCGCCACTGTTTCACCGATAGATAAACGAACGCAAAGAAAACTTAAAAGCTTCACCGGCGATCCGATAACAACCCGGACACTCATGGGGCTTAATGCGTTGGCGTTCATTTGGACGTTAATCAGCGGTGGTTCGGTTAGTTCCGGCGGAGGAACAACAACGTTAGATTACGGACTTGTCGGGTTTGGCAGATTGAGAGAAGCCAGCCAAATCATCGATGTAGGCGTCGCTGAAGGCGAATGGTGGAGACTCTTCACCTCAGCTTTCCTACATGCCGGCCTTTTACATCTCGCAGTCAACATGTATTTACTTTGGATACTTGGACAACAACTCGAACGTTTACACGGAAGAAGCCGATACCTCGGCCTGTACTTCGGATCATTAGCAGCCGGTTCCCTCGGAGTCATGCTTTTAGACCCCACCGCGCTCACGGTAGGTGCCTCAGGAGCAGTGTTCGGACTCATGTCCGCAACCTTCATTCACCAAAAACGTCGCGGTATAAGCCCCTGGAGGTCAGGAATAGGAGGGCTACTTATCTTAAATCTGATCTTCACTTTCGGCCGGTCAGGAATAAGCATCGGCGGACACCTCGGCGGGCTACTCGGCGGCGCTTTTCTCGCATGGGCGATAGAAGAAACAGACCGCAAACGACTAAACCGCAACTTCGGACTAGTCATCACAACAACATTCACGCTGATATGCCTCGTCATAGGCATATGGGCGGCTAACCGCTGGTATGACCCCGTATTAGGGTAAAGAATCGAAACCAAGATATGGAACTTTTCTCCGACCCATATTCAGAAGGGTTTCTTCCACACTGAGACATGAACCGTTGACTCCTCGGTGTAAGGCGAATCAAGCCATTGCTGATCGTGGGTGGTTGCCGTGATTTTCATGTGGACCTCCAAGGTCGAAAGGTGCTTTCTTGGCGTAGGTTTACACCACGACTTCAGCAATTAGGGGGATTCCGGGGCGGTAGGCCAAATGGTGATAACTGGGGGCATTGAGCACCACGGCGTGGCCGGCCGACCCGATGGTAAGGCGACCCACATCGGTGTGCTGCAGGGCGGCAGCTCCACCCACGGTGGCGGCTTGAATGGCTTCTTCCATGGTCAGGTTCAAGTCGCGTACGGCGAGGGCGATGCAAAAGCTCATTGATGTGGTGTAACTCGATCCGGGGTTGCAGTTGGTGGCTAAAGCCACGGTGGCACCAGCGTCAAGAACTCGGCGGCCGTCGGGGTAGGGCTGGCGGGTAGAAAAATCTGTGGCGGGTAAAAAGGTGGCCACAGTGTCGCTGTTGGCTAGGGCGTCGATGTCGGTATCAGAAAGATAGGTGCAGTGGTCTACGGAGGCGCAACCCATTTCTACGGCGAGTTGCACGCCGGGGCCGTGACCGAGTTGGTTGCCGTGGAGGCGTAGGCCTAAACCGGCGGCTCGGCCTGCTGTTAAAACGGTTCGGCATTGGTCGGCATCGAAGGCTCCAGTTTCGCAAAAGGCATCGATCCATTTGGCGTGGGGGGCACAAGCGGTCAGCATGTCGCCGCACACTAAATCTATGTAGTCATCGGCCCGGTCGGCGTATTCGGCGGGTAACAGGTGGGCGCCTAAAAAGGTGGTGTCTTCGGTGAACTCGGCCGCCAGGCGTAAAATGCGGGCTTCATCAGCCACGTTTAACCCGTAGCCCGATTTTATTTCTACCGTGGTGGTGCCGCCTTGGCGGGCTTCTTGCATTCTTGCTGCGGCTAGGGCGCGTAGTTGATCGTCGGTTGCGGTGCGAGTGGCTTGGGTGGTGAGGCGTATGCCGCCCCCGTCGTAGGTTTGACCAGCCATGCGGGTGGTAAATTCTTGGGCACGGTCGCCGGCGAAAACTAGGTGAGTGTGGGAGTCAACAAAACCGGGCAGCACACAGGCTCCGGCGGCATCAATGGCTTGGTCGGCATTTTGGCCGGCCGGTCCTACTGCAGTTACCAAACCGTTTTCTATTACCACCGAAGCATTCTCTACCAGCCCGAGTGGGCCTTGGCCGAGTGCCGGGTCGTTGGTAACGAGTTGGCCGATGTTGTCGATAACCAAACTCATGCGGTGACCTCTCTTATGGCGGTTGCTAATTCTGTTGCTACATCAATGGTGGCATGGGCGCCATTGGCTACCACGGTTTGGCCGTCGACTACCAAGTTGGTGACATCTGCGGCGGTGACGGTGTAAACCACATTTTCAAGGGTCGTGCCTCCGCCGGCGGTGCGTACTGAGTTGAGCCCCACGGTGACAAAGTCGGCTCGTCCACCGAGGGCCAGCCAGCCGCCGTCGTTCCAACCCAAGGCGTGGTAGCCGCCGGCCGTGGCGGCGGTGAGTAGCTGCGCTGCGCTGTGGTGGCCTCGTTGATTGGTGGCTAGGCGTTCGTTGAGTTCGATGGCGCGGGCTTCTTCGAAAAGATCAATCATGGCATGACTGTCGCTGCCCAAACTTAAGGTGGCGCCTGCGGAGGCAAGGTTTTTGGCGGGACCGATGCCGTCGGCGAGGTCTCGTTCGGTGGTGGGGCAAAAGCAGCATCCGGCGTGGGCTTGGCTTAAGAGGGTTTGGTCGGCGGGGTCAAAGTGGGTGCCGTGGATGGCGGTGAATTGTGGGTTTACTGCACCGGCGGCGGCTAGCACGGCTAGCGGGCTGGTGCCGTGAAAGGCTTGACTGGCTTGGTTTTCGGCGGGTTGTTCTGAAACATGGGCGTGCACTGGGGCATCAGTTTTTTGTGCCCATTGGGCCACGGCGGCCATGGCTGCTGGGTCAACGGCTCGCACCGAGTGCACGGCGGCGCCAATGCGCACCATGTCGTTTTCTGACAAGGCGCTTACTCTCTTAGCCCAGTTTTGGGCGGTGCTATCGCTAAAGCGGCGTTGGTGGTCGTCCACCGGTTGGTAGCCGTCGGCGGTGAGCCCGCCGTGCAGGTAGCAGGTGTTTAATAGGGTGAGCCGTACCCCAGCGTCGGCTGCAGCATTGATGATGGATCGGCCCATGGCGTTGGGGTCAAGGTAGGGCGTGCCGTCTGGCTGGTGGTGCACATAGTGAAATTCCCCGACAACTGAAATGCCCGCTAAAGCCATTTCGGCGAATGTCGCTCGGGCGAGGCGTTCATAATTTTCGGGGGTGAGGCGCTGCGCCACGGCGTACATCTGTTCACGCCAGATCCAAAACGAGCTGGTGCCGGTTTGGGTGCGACTGCGCAAAGCCCGGTGAAAGGCATGGCTGTGGGCGTTGGCTAACCCCGGCAGGGTGAGGCCATTAAGTACTGTGGCTTCAGGGTGAGGTTCTGCTCCGGGGGTGCAGCCCACGAGGCGCCCGTCGCTGACCTCTAGCAAAACGTCGGGGGTGAGGTGATCGCCGCCGAGCCAGGCTCCTTCGCACCACCAAAGGCTCATTTGGTCCACTCGTTTTGCAGGTTGGTGATGCGTTCAAGAAACGCTGTCCGGTGGTGAGTTTCGAACTCTTCCCATGTGGTGAGGGTGGCCGGGTCGGATTTATCTATAAAGAGCACCCCGTTGAGGTGGTCGACTTCGTGTTGCCATGTGGCAGCGGTTAGGCCGTGGGCGTCAAAAACTTGGTTGTCTCCGTGGCGGTCAAGGTAAGAAATATGGGCGGAGGTAAAGCGTTTAACATCGCCGCGCAAAGGTACCGATAGGCAGCCTTCGTTGTTGAGGAAGGTGCCGGTGCCCACGGTTTTGACCACTGGGTTGATGGCCACGGTGAGGGGGATTTTTGGTTTGTAGGGGTAGCGGGGGTTGTTGTTGACTTCGAGTACACAGATGCGTTGGGTGGCCCCAATTTGGTTGGCGGCGATGCCTGCTCCGTGGGCGTGGCGCATGGTGTCGATCAGGTCGTCAATAAGGTTTTGGATTTCTGAAGAGGCGATTTGCTCTAGCGGCGTTTCGGTCGCACGTTGACGTAGCGCCGGATGGCCAATGCTGAGTACCTCATGAACCGTCATGGCTAGCCCTCTTGCATGGGGATACGTACCCCGCGTTGGTCCGCTACGGCGAAGGCTTCGGCGTAACCGGCGTCGGCGTGACGCATTACCCCGGTGCCGGGGTCGTTGGTAAGCACTCGTTCGAGTTTTTCATCGGCTAGGGAGCTGCCGTCGGCCACGCTGACTTGCCCGGCGTGGATTGACCGGCCGATGCCGACCCCGCCGCCGTGGTGCAGGCTAACCCAGGTGGCCCCGGAGGCGGTGTTGAGCATGGCGTTGAGTAGCGGCCAGTCGGCTACGGCGTCGGAACCGTCGGCCATGGCTTCGGTTTCTCGATAGGGCGAGGCCACCGAGCCGGAGTCCAAGTGGTCGCGGCCGATAACGATGGGGGCTTTGAGGTCGCCGTTGCGCACCATTTCGTTGAAGCGCAGGCCCAGTCGGTGGCGTTCGCCGTAGTTGAGCCAACAGATGCGGGCCGGGAGGCCTTGGAAGGCGACTTTTTCTTGGGCCAGACGTACCCATCGGTGAAGACCTTCGTGGTCGGGGAATTCTTCGAGGGCGGCTTGGTCGGTGGCGGCGATGTCGGCGGGGTCGCCGGAGAGCGCTACCCATCGGAAGGGCCCGTTTCCTTCGCAAAAGAGGGGTCGTATGTAGGCGGGGAGAAACCCGGGATAGGCGAAGGCTCGGTCGTAGCCGCCGAGTTCGGCTTCGGCGCGCAAGCTGTTGCCATAGTCGAATACTTCGGCGCCGGCGTCAAGAAAACCCACCATGGCTTCGACGTGGCGGGCCATGGAGTGACGGGAGCGGCGAGTGAATTCGTGGGGGTCGGTGCGGCGTAGTTCAGCGGCGGCCGCTTCGGTGAGGTCGGTGGGTATGTAGTCCAAGGGGTCGTGGGCTGAGGTTTGGTCGGTGACGATGTCGGCTTCTACGCCGTCGGCCAGTAGGCGGGGTAAGAGATCGGCGGCGTTGCCGATGAGCCCGACAGAGAGTGGCCGGCGCTGGGCTTTGGCGGCGGTGCAGCGGCGTAGGGCGTCGTGATAGTCGGTGGCGATTTCATCGAGGTAGCGGTGGTCGACTCGGCGTTGTACTCGGTCGGCGTCGACGTCAATGCATAGGGCGACGCCGTCGTTCATGGTGATGGCCAGGGGTTGGGCTCCGCCCATGCCGCCCAGGCCGGCGGTGATGGTGAGTGTTCCGGCGAGGGTGCCGCCGAATTTACTGCGGGCGATTTCGGCGAAGCATTCGTAGGTGCCTTGCAAGATGCCTTGGGTACCGATGTATATCCAGGAACCGGCGGTCATTTGGCCGTACATCATGAGGCCTTCGGCTTCGAGGCGGCGGAATTCGCCCCAGTTGGCCCAGTCGGGTACCAGATGAGAGTTGGCGATAAGCACTCGGGGGGCCCATTCATGGGTGCGGAAGACGCCGACCGGTTTGCCGGATTGCACGAGCATGGTTTCGTCATTGTTGAGGGTGGTGAGGGTGCGTTTGATGGCGTGGTAGGCGTCCCAGGAGCGGGCGGCTCGACCGGTGCCTCCGTAGACCACGAGATCTTCGGGGCGTTCGGCTACTTCGGGGTCGAGGTTGTTTTGCAGCATCCGGTAGGCGGCTTCTTGGGGCCAAGCTTTACAGGTCAGATTGGTGCCGCGGGGTGCGTGGATGGGTTGGTGCATGGAGTTTTTTGCCTTTAGTTGTTTCGGCTCTCTTTCTACTCTATATTTCAATTACTGGCAACCAGTTTTACCTAGTGAAAGAGTCGTCGTGAGTAATTCAACCCTCCATGTAGCCCGATCAGCCGAGCGGGTACTCAGTCTTTTAGATGCCGTGGTGTCTGCCGGAGCGTTATCTCTAGGCGAAGCAGCCAAAATTGTTGACCTCCCTATCAGCACCGCTTTACGGCACCTGAAAACTTTGGAACTCAATGGGTATCTAACCCGGGCCGCGGATGGCAGTTTTAGTGTGGGCCCTACTTTTTTGCGTTTGGCTGTGGCATCGTTAGAAGCCAGCCCCATGGCACGTTTAATCTTGGCTGCCCAACCTCACCTTGATGCCTTAACGGAAGCCACCGGTGAATCTAGTTATTTAGCAGTGCTCGAACACGACCATGCTCTTTATTTGGCCACCGCAGAAAGCCCCCGAGCTATTCGCCATGCCGGGTGGGTGGGCCGCACTGTTCCCCTTGACACCACCGCCGTGGGGGCTGCGCTAAATGGCAAAAAACCGGGCAGCGCCCATTGTGTTATTAGCGCTGTGGAGCCTGATGTGTCAGCGGCGGTAGCGGCGGTAACCGGACCCAAGGGCGCCATTGTGGCGGCGCTTTCTGTGTTGGGGCCTTCGCAGCGTCTTACCGGTAAAGCTATGAAGACTGCCGGAATTGCCGTTCTCAAAACTGCTGGGGCCTTGAGCGTTGACCTAGCCGGGGAACAACCGTCATGAGTATTGATCTAAACGGATCGGGGGTATCCATTGCCGAGGTGGTGGCGGTGGCTCGGCAATATTCGCCGGTGACTTTGACTCCGGCGGCTACCGAGCGCATGGCGACGGCCCGTCAGATTGTCGAAACCTTGGCTGAGGGTGAGCCCACTTATGGCGTGTCGACGGGTTTTGGGGCTTTGGCTACGGTGACTATCCCGCCGGACCGTCGGGCGGCTTTGCAAGAAGCGTTGGTGCGATCGCATGCGGCAGGCATGGGGCCCAGTGTGGAAACCGAGGTCGTGCGGGCCATGGTGTTTTTACGAGCCCGCACTTTGGCTATGGGTCATAGCGGGGCCCGTCCAGTGGTGGCCGAAAGCTTGTTGGGTCTGATTAATCATGGCATTCACCCACTGGTGCCCGAACACGGATCGCTGGGGGCGTCGGGTGATCTCGCTCCTCTGGCTCACGGGGCATTGGCTTTGTTGGGCGAAGGTCAGGTAGAGGTTGGCGGGGTTCTTCAACCGGCGAGCCAAGCGCTGGCGGCGGCCGGGTTGGAGCCTTTAGCGCTGAGCGACAAAGAGGGTTTGGCGCTCATCAATGGCACCGACGCCATTTTGGGCATGTTGTGCCTGGCTGTTCATGACGCCGAGGTGTTGTTAACGACCGCTGATGTCACAGCGGCTTTAACCGTTGAAGGAGCCTTGGCTACCGACCGGGCTTTTGCTGCCGATGTCATGGGGTTGCGCCTCCACCCGGGCCAAACAGTAAGTGCCGACAATTTGCGGCAATTGTTGGCCGGTTCGCCGCTGGTGGCTAGTCACCGGGATGATGATTTACGAGTGCAAGATGCCTATTCCATTCGCTGCACCCCGCAGGTTAATGGGGCGGCCCGAGACACGTTGGCTTTTGCTCGCACGGCGGCCATCAACGAACTGGCTTCGGCTATTGATAACCCCATGTTATTGAGCGACGGTCGGGTGGAGTCGTGCGGCAATTTTCATGCCGCTCCGTTGGGTTTTGCTGCCGACTTTTTAGCGATTGCTTTAAGCGAGGTTGGGGCTATTGCCGAGCGACGCATTGACCGGTTACTCGACAAAACCCGGTCGCATGGGTTACCGCCATTTTTAGCTGACGACCCGGGGGTTGACTCTGGTTTAATGATTAGTCATTACACTGTGGCCGCTATGTGTGCCGAAAATAAGCGCTTGTGTACGCCGGCCAGTGTGGATTCGTTGCCTACCTCAGGCATGCAAGAAGATCATGTGTCGATGGCTTGGGGGGCGGCGCGCAAACTGCGTAAGGTGGCGGATAATTTGCGGCGTATTTTGGCGGTGGAGTTGGTGGTGGCGGGCCGTGCTGTGGATTTACGGGCCCCCGTTGTTCCGGCGGCCGGTACCGGTGCGGCGTTGGCGGCGTTGCGGCACGTGGTGGACGGCCCAGGGTCAGACCGACATTTGGCACCAGAGCTTGCTAAGGCCGAGGCTTTGTTGGCTGACCACAACTTTTTGGCTGCGGTAAGGGCGGCCTGCGGGCCTTTGGCTTAATCAACTAAGGCGATACCTTACGGTGCCGACTACTACGGCTATGTGGGCTTCTTCCAAACTGAGACGTGAACCGTTGACTCTTCGGTGTAAGGCGAATCAAGCCAATCCTCCCACCGGTGTTCTAAAGACAGGTTCGCTGCTGATGTCATGTCATCAAGTTGTGACGGATACACGTAACGCAACAAATAAGGAAACAGCCGGTTACCAGAAGACGTCATTTCAATTCTTTGCCCCGTAATAGTTTGTTCTTCCTCATCAGTTAGTACAGCGTCAGCGAGAATGCGGTCTATCTCTATAGATCTGATGGAGAAACCATCATGTGTTTTAGGGTCGGGAACAAAAGCTTCGATAATGAAACGCCCCCCAGGTTTAAGTAGCCGTTCAACCGCAGCGACACAAGACTCCTGATCTTTTTGGCTGGTGAGATTAAAAAAAGTATTGAAACCCACAAAAATTAGCGAAAACGTTTCCGGTTCTAACCCGGGCGGATTAGCCATATCGCCTTTAATGATTCTGATCGCTTCAGAACCTGGTTTAGCTCGCAAAAGATCAAGCATCGCGTCTGAAGCATCCACCCCAGTGACATCCAAACCTCTTTTAGCTATCGGTAAAGCAAGACGGCCGCTTCCAACCCCCAGTTCAAGCACCGAACCACCGTCCGCTAAAGAAAATATTTTCTCCGCCACTACATCCGGATTCCCCATTATGGACACAGCAACATTGCCGTCTTCGCCGTACCAGTCGTCGTAAACGCAGGCGAACAAATCCCCGTAAGTTTCCGGCCCGTACTTTTCCATTTCTTCACTATGCCTTCAATTGGGTCGTTACCGACAGGAAATACACCGTACCCTTAACTAGTGATGACATATTTAGATCATGCTGCGAGCACCCCAACTCGACCAGAAGTAGTTGAAGCAATGATGCCTTGGTTTACCCAACACCCAGGCAACCCTTCGGGCGCCCATCATCAAGCACGAGAAGCCCGCCGAGCCGTAGATGAAGCCAGAGACGCAGTCGCCGCACTTGTCGGAGCCGATTCTTCCGAAGTGGTGTTCACCAGCGGCGGAACCGAAGCAGACAACCTCGCTATAGACGGTGTTCTCCGAGCCAAAGGCGGCACACCGATCTGCACGGCAACTGAACACCCCGCGGTTCTTGAACCGGTAAGAGACAGCGGCGGCATGATTGTCCCCACTGACCATTTGGGGCAAATAAATTTAGAAACGTTCACAGAAACTTTAGATTCAGTTGACAACATTTCGTTAGTTTCCGCTATGACCGCCAACAACGAAACAGGAATCATCAACCCGGTAACAGACATCGCTACTCTTTTACAAGAACGATCTCCAGAAACTTTTCTCCACACTGACGCGGTCCAAGCAACCGCTTGGCTTGATTTAGTCAAACACTGCGAAGGAGCCCATCTTGTAAGCATCACGGGACACAAATTCGGGGGGCCAAAAGGAGCGGGTGCTCTCATCGTCAAAAAAGGTGTCCCTTTCGCGGCGACACAACGTGGAGGAGGGCAAGAAAGAGAACGACGAAGCGGAACCCAAAACGTTCCCGCCATCGTCGGCCTCGGCAAAGCCGCTCAACTCATCATGAACGAACGAGAAACACTCGCATCCCGTGTCACCGCTTTACGTGACCGACTCGAAGAAGAACTCATTGCTTTAGTCCCAGACACATTCCGCACTCTGCCACAAGACAGCAACCGAACCCCACAAATAGCGCACCTCTGTTTCAAAGGCGTAGAAAGCGAATCGTTACTATTTCTTTTAGAACAAGAAGGAATCGCAGCCAGCGCAGCTTCATCTTGCGCCAGCGGAGCACAACAAGCCTCTCATGTTCTCCACGCCATGGGCATCGACTATGAAACAGCAGCAGGATCCATTCGCCTTTCCTTAGGTTGGACAACTACCGAAGAAGAAATAAACCACGCCCTCACCGTCATACCTGCCGCCGTCAGCCAACTAAGGGAATACCCCAAATGAGCAGAGTCATGGTCGCCATGTCAGGAGGTGTCGATTCTTCAGTCGCGGCCGCGTTAATGAAAGAAGAAGGCCACGAAGTAGTCGGAGTAACACTACGACTTTGGGGCGGAGAATCAGATTCTGGCTGCTGCGCCATCTCCGACGTCGACGATGCACGCCGAGTGTGCGACACGTTAAACATAGAACATCATGTATTCAACATGAGCGACGAGTTCGACCACCACGTTGTCGACCCGTATGTTTCCAGCCACGCCACCGGCCTCACCCCAAACCCCTGCATCGAATGCAACCGACACATAAAATTCGACCTTCTCCATCATCGAGTCCAAGCTCTCGGCTTTGACCGCCTCGCCACCGGCCACCACGCCCGCATCGCCACACAACCCGACGGAACCTATCGACTGGCACGCGCCATCGACTCCAGCAAAGACCAGACATATGTCCTTTACATGCTTGATCAAAGCAAACTCTCCACGCTAGATCTACCCATCGGAGACCTCACCAAAGACCAGGTACGAGACTTAGCGACACAACTAGATTTACGAACCGCAACCAAACCAGACAGCCAAGACGTCTGTTTCATAACTCGTGAACACGGCCGAGACGATTTTCTTCGCAAAAGAATTCCGCTCACCCCTGGACGAGTAATCGATACTGAAGGAATCGAAGTAGGCAGCGTTGATGCAGTAGAGATGGTCACCATCGGGCAAAGAAAAGGAATGGCTACAGCGGGGGGAACAAACCCTCGTTACGCCATAAACGTTGACGTGCCCAATGCAACAGTCACCGTAGGAGAGCCAGAAGACCTTTTAGTTGAATCAACATCAGTTAAAGACTGCGTCTGGGCAAACCAACTAACTAACGGACCGGTGCTCGTTCAAATCAGCGCCCACGGTAAACCCATGAAAGCAACACTAAAAGACAACACCATTTATTGGGAAGAACCACAACGCCGAGTCGCCCCAGGCCAAGCCGTCGTATTTTACGACAACGACGAAGTGCTAGGCGGAGGAATGGCCTGTTAACGAACGGCCAACCGCTTCAGATAAAAAAGAATCCGGGCGAACCGGAGCAAACAAAAAAGCATCAATAGTCACCATTTCAGTTTCTTTCTTAACCGCAGCCGGCCACACATCATGCGGAGATTCACAGCGAACTTCAAGAGCGAGACCGTAAGCGCCTTGAGTGAAATCCGTGGCGTCAGTATTTACCGAAGCTGGGCCTAGCGACTCAATTTCACTTTTCTGAAAAAGAGTCGGCTCATTCAACGCCAAATGATCATGGAGCACTAACCCGGCAGGAACAAGAACCACCCATCTCCGGTTGAGTTGATGAAGAGACCGCAACCCAAAGAAAGTTAAAGGAAACCCAACAACACAGAGAACGGCACCAACAACGAAAGATTCTTCAGCCAACAAGTACGGGCCGCAAATCAAACCAGCAACAGAAACCAAATAAGTCGCCGGACGAAGAAAACCAGTAACCGCAGCTGAAGACCGTAACAAAAAACGTTTTTCATCGCCATAAGAAAGCTGATCCACAAAAACATCCCCAACAGTCGCATTAGAACTCGCTAACAAAGCGACCGCAACAAAAATCAATGCGACAACTATCACAGAAGAAGTAGCTGAAGAAGTAGACGCCCAAAGCACAAGAACACCCGCAGTAACCGTCCCGAAACGAATAACAGTAAGCGACAAAGGACGAGGAATAAAAGCAGAAAAAAGAACTAATCCCCAAAGAACCCAAAGAACCACGGAAAGCACTGAGCGCGGAGTCTCTTCAAGAGGGTTTAAACCATCAGCAAGCAACGGGCCGACACCGAGAGGAAAAACACTCCAAATAACGCCCAAACCAAATAAAAGCAGTCGATTCATGTTTCTTTGATAAATGGCCACAAGGTAACGCTAGAGGATTTCACCCCTTCCCGGTCCAACCAGAGCATCCCGGTAGAATAAAAGTGTGGCAAACAACAGCAATCCGATGGATATTGCAGCAGCAAGAATCCAAGAATTACGTGAATCAATCCGATATCACAACGAGCGCTACTACACCTTTGATTCACCTGAAATACCAGATGCCAATTATGACGCGCTCCTCACCGAGTTAAAAGACCTAGAACAACTTCACCCAAGCCTCGTCACCGCTGACTCCCCAACACAACTCGTGGGAGCCAGCATCATCAACACATTCGAAGAGGTAACCCACAGGCTTCCAATGATGTCCCTAGATAACGCTTTCGACATGGATCAACTAGAAGCATGGGCGGACCGCGTTAGAAAAGGGTTACAACAAGAAAATACTGAACCGCAGTGGGTATGTGAACTCAAATTTGACGGACTCGCCGTTTCTTTAATTTATGAAGAAGGCCGTCTCGTTCAAGCAGCTACCCGCGGAGATGGAAAAGTAGGCGAGGACGTTACAGCAAACGTCCAAACCATAAAAGGCATACCTCATTCATTGCCGGATGGAGCACCAACTTTTCTCGAAGTCCGCGGTGAGGTCTACATGTCACTCACCACATTTAACGAACTTAACGAAAGACAACGAATCGCCGAAGAAAAAACTTACGCAAATCCACGCAACACCGCCGCTGGATCGTTGAGACAAAAAGATTCAAGGATTACGGCTACCCGGAATCTTTCCTTCTGGGCATACGCAGTAGGAGACGTAGAAGGAGTAGAACAACAAGACTCTCATCTCGACACCCTCCACCTCCTAAAAACATTCGACTTCCCCGTGAACGAAAAAGCAGAAAGATTCGAAAATTTCTCTTCTGTCATCGAATTCATCAACAAAATAGAAAAAACACGACACGACCTGGATTATGAAATAGACGGAGTAGTCGTAAAAGTTGATGCGCTCTCCATGCAACAACAACTCGGAGCGACAGCTCGAGCACCCCGATGGGCTATGGCCTACAAATTGCCGCCAGAAGAACAAACAACCACCCTCTTAAACATAGAAGTATCAATTGGGGCTGGAGGACAAGCCACCCCGTTTGCCCGTTTAGAACCTGTAGTTGTCGGCGGATCAACAGTCTCTACCGCAACTTTGCACAACTCAGACCAAGTAAAAGCAAAAGATGTCCGACCCGGCGACATCGTAATTGTCAGAAAAGCCGGCGACGTTATCCCTGAAGTCGTCGGACCGGTCTTATCAGAACGTAAAGAAAACAGTGAACCTTGGAATTTCCCTACTCAATGCCCAATTTGTGAAGCGACACTGACCCGCCCCGAAGGCGAAGCAGCCACCTTTTGCCCAAATCATGCTTGCCCCGCACAAGTACGCGGAAGAATCACCCATTTCGTCTCTCGAGGAGCCATGGACATAGAAGGTTTCGGGGAACAAACCGTAGACCTGTTCGTTTCCAAAAACCTTATTTCAGACGTCGCAGACATTTTCACTCTTGACATGGAAACAATCGCCACGTTTGAAGGATTTGGAGAAACGTCAATCAACAATTTAAAAACAGCCATTCAAACATCAAAAACTCAGCCTCTCGGACGACTCCTTTTCGGTTTACGCATCCCACACGTCGGCACCACCGTCGCTGATCTCGTCGCACAATCGTTCACTGACCTCGATGGTCTAGAACAAGCCACGATTGAAGATTTAGAAACTGTCGAAGGTCTCGGACCAGTCATCGCAGTATCCATAGATGAATGGTTACGTCAAGAACACAACCAACAACTCCTCTCCAAACTCAGACAAGCAGAAGTCAACCTTCAAGCAGCCTCCTCTCCAGTGTCTCAAGAGAACGCTAAACTACTTAAAGGAATGACCGTTGTAGTCACAGGAACCCTCACCACGATGAAAAGAAACGAAGCTAAAGAGGCAATTCTACAAAGGGGAGGAAAATCTCCTGGAACTGTTTCATCGACAACCACCGCTCTAGTAGCGGGAGAAGGCGGAGGATCAAAACTTTTAAAAGCCGAATCTCTCAACATTCCAATACTGGATGAGGAAGCTTTCCTTCAACTTTTAGAAACAGGAAAAATTTCTTTAACTAACTAGCCGTCAACGCGAAAACACCAACTAAAAAATTGAACACGATCAGGTGAACGCACTTCCCAATAACGAATCTGAGCGCACACTTCTTGAGCAGGGAGACGCTCAAGAGACAAATTCTCATCTGGACGGAAAATAATCGAATTAAGAGCACGTTCTATCCGTTGCTCATCTAACGGTATTTCAACGTTGTCAATGTAAGTCAATTCACCTGACCAACCTGAAGCCAAAATCACACCAACATTAGATTGAGGAAGAATGGTGTCTCCACGAGGCGGAATCAACTCAACTATTGCCGGGTTACTCCCGACACTTACATCATCAACACTGTCATCAGTAGCGATGACAGCAGCAATCATTGCCCCGACCCCTAAAGCCAAAAGAATTGAAATACCTAACGCGTTACGCCGATTCACATAGGTGAGACTACCTAGGTTATTCACGGACTAGCGTAGGAGGGGTGAATGAATCAAACGAATCGACTCCTGGAGCAGTGAATTTCCCTGATTTAAGCGGCACAGTCCTAAATCAGCGATACCGCCTACACCAGATAATCGGGACAGGAACTTCCGGCACGGTTTATGTCGCAGTTGACCTCAACACCAGCCAAAGAGTGGCGGTAAAAGTATTACACCCTTCTCTAAGCAACGACAAGAAATTCATTGAACGTTTTTATTCTGAAACAAAGAGAGTCAGCTCCCTTAATCACCCGAATATTCTCAAATTACAAGACTGGGGAGTAGACGGCTCTCCCTATTTAGTGACTGAGTATTTAGGCGGAGGAAGTTTGAGAAGCATTTTGGCAACCGGCTACACGCTAAGCCCAAGCCAAGCACTTCTCATGGGGCTAGAAGCATGCAAAGCCCTTAGTCACGCTCACGAGCGTGGAGTCATCCATCAAGACATCAAGCCAGCCAATTTTCTTTTCGGTCAGGATGGAAAACTTCGCATCAGCGACTTCGGATTAGCAAGTGCGTTAGATGAAGTAACCCACTCAGAAATCTTCACCGAAGGGTTTGCTGGAACGGTACGTTACGCGTCACCAGAACAAGCCAGTAAACAGCCACTCAACGGAAGTTCAGATATTTATGCGCTCGCTATTGTCTTTGTTGAAGCAATCACCGGGCGTATCCCATTTCTATCAGACACTCTTACGGAGACCCTAAAAACTCGTATAGGAAAATCAGTTCCTGTCCCGGAAACTCTCGGACCTTTAGCCCCAACAATACAAAAATCAGGGTTAGCGGATCCGGCGAGCCGCCCAACAGCAGAACGCATGAGACAAATGCTTCTCGAAGCATCTCCTGCGCTCCCGCGACCCAACCCTCTTCCCCTTGTTGGCCCTGGAGAAATAGGAGCTGCTCCGCTACCTGGAGAAGCAACAATAGTCGCCCCACATCTAGAGCAGACATTAGAGAAACCTCAACGGATGCGAACGGTTGGACCCAAACGGCGCTGGCCGACAATAGCGTTAGCGGCCTTACTCTTAGCCGGAGCGATCATCGGAGGCATTTTCTTATGGCAAAACGCACAAACCGAAGAGATGGCAGTTCCTTCAGTCGCCGGTCGACAACTTGAGGAAACCTATGAACGTCTCATAAAACTCGGATGGACAGTAGAAGAACGATATGAACGACGTGATGGAACCACAGAAGGGCAAATACTCGGCACCGATCCACCAGCTGGATCTTTTTACGAAAAGGAACAAACGGTCGCGGTGATCATTTCTTTGGGCCCCACTCGAGTGGCCATACCCGCCGACATTCAAGGCAGCACTTTAGAAGCTGCGACGCAATTGATTGAAGAAGCTGGCCTTACTTTAGGTGAAGTTTTCTTCACTTACAGCGAAGAAGTTCCCAAAGGTCTCGTAATTGGTTCACTTGCTTTATCAGAGGATCTCCCACGTGGCGGGCCAGTTGATTTAGAAATATCCGAAGGTCCGCCTCCCAAAATAATTCCGGAAGGTTTAGTAGGACAAGAAGTCTCTGAAGTTCAAAGCGTTCTCGCCGCTCTCGGACTCAACCTAGAAATAGTCGAAGAGTACAGCTCAGCTATTGAAATAGGTTTCGTCTCTTCAATAAGTCCTCCAGAACAATCAGAAATAGATTTCGGATCAACAGTAGTGATTGGCATCTCCTTGGGACTCATGCCCCGCGCTGTTCCAGATGTCGTGGGATTAGATCGTGTAACTGCTGAAATGCGTTTACAATCAGCCGGATTCTTAGTGATAGCGGTAGATGGACCTGAAAACGGGATAGTGGACGAACAAACCCCTGCCGCAGGAGAAATGGCGATACCAAATGACACAATTGAGTTAGTCATTCAATGAACAGTAAAATTAAGCAAAGAAAACTAACAGTTAGGCTCTACCCTCAAATCTAATGAATGAACGAATTTCGCGCGACGATGTAGCACATGTGGCCCGCTTGGCTTGCTTGTCTTTGACAGATGATGAACTTGATTCCTTTACTAGTCAACTCGCAGACATCTTGGAACATGCCGCAGACCTTGACGCGCTTGAACTTGAAGAAATTGAACCAACCGCGCATCCTTTGCCACTGGCTAATGTTTTGCGTGATGATGAACCCGGAGCGGCAGCGGACCGAGAAAAGTTTTTAGCAAGTGCTCCGCAAATTGAAAACAATCAGTTCAAAGTGCCTCCGGCTCTCGGAGACCCCTCATGAACGCTAGAGAGATCCCATCGGCAATACGAAATGGCGAGACAACAGCCAAAGAAGTTCTTGAAACTCATTTGGAAGCTATTCAGAACAGAGAAGAAGAGATTCATGCTTTCAATCTCGTGATGGAAGAAGAAGCTAGGAACGAAGCAGAACGTATAGACGCACTTACAGCTAAGGGTGAAGACCCAGGGCCATTAACCGGCATACCAGTTGCGATAAAAGACAATATTTGCACTCAAGGAGTGCCTACTACGTGTTCTTCAAAGATTCTTGATGGATGGCGTCCTCCCTATGACGCCACGATTATTGAGCGTCTTCGTGATGCAGGAGCAGTAATCGTTGGGAAAACAAATCTTGATGAATTCGCCATGGGGGCATCAACAGAAAATTCTGCTTTTGGGCCAACTCGAAACCCTCTTGACACGACGCGTGTTCCCGGCGGGTCTTCTGGAGGGTCAGCTGCAGCAGTAGCTGCAGGATTCGCACCTTTAGCGATCGGAAGCGACACCGGTGGTTCAATCCGTCAACCCGCGGCTCTATGCGGAGTGGTAGGAGTGAAGCCGACTTATGGTCGTGTTTCTCGCTATGGCCTCGTAGCTTTCGCTTCTAGCCTGGATCAAATTGGACCATTTGCAGAAACAGTGGCCGATGCGGCGCTACTCCTTGAAGTGATTTCTGGACATGATCCACTCGATACAACCTCTATTCCGGAACCCTCACTTGATCTTTCTACTGCTCTGACTCAAGGAGTAGAGGGACTTCGAATCGGAGTGATTGACGAATTAAGTGGAGGAGCAATAGAAGGCATTTCAGACGATGTGCTCGGATGTTTAGAAGAAGCAGTGCAAGCATTAACTTCCGCCGGAGCCATAGTCGAACGAACATCTGTGCCTTCAACTGTTTACGGACTGTCGGCTTATTACGTGATTGCCCCTGCAGAAGCATCTTCAAACTTAGCCCGCTACGACGGTGTACGGTTCGGCCCAAGAGTTGACGCTAAAACTACTTCAGAAATGATGGTAGCAACTCGAACAGCAGGATTCGGAGACGAAGTAAAGCGCCGAATCATGCTCGGCACCTACGCGCTTTCAGCAGGTTATTACGACGCCTACTACGGAAAATCGCAAAAAGTTCGAACCCTCATAATGAATGATTTCGCAAGCGCCTACAAAAAATATGATTTGCTTCTCAGCCCCACTGCGCCCACTACCGCCTTCCCGCTCGGCGACAAAACTGAAGATCCTCTCCAAATGTATTTACAAGACATCTGCACTATTTCTTCTAACTTGGCAGGACACCCCGCAATGTCTGTTCCTTTCGGCAAAGGAACAGACGGGCTTCCAGTCGGAATTCAGGTCCTCGCTTCAGCCATGGATGAACATACGATGTTTCGCGCCGGAGCGATACTTGAAGCATCAAATCAAGGAAAATCATGACAGACGACATTCTTGACGGCTGGGAAACAGTGATTGGTTTAGAAGTCCACGCTGAATTGGCAACAAACACCAAACTTTTCTCGTCCGCCCGAAACGTTTTCGGAGGAGAACCAAACACAAACATTGACCCTGTCTCATTAGGTCTTCCCGGGTCATTACCGGTATTGAACAAAAAAGCCGTGGAATTAGCGATCCGAGTCGGCTTGGCACTGAACTGTAGAGTTCAGCGCTCGGTTTTCGCACGGAAAAACTATTTCTATCCAGATATGCCCAAGGCCTATCAAATTTCACAATTTGATCTCCCAATCAACGAAGGAGGATGGCTTGAACTTCCCGATGGACGCCAGATAGGCATAGAACGCGCCCATTTAGAAGAAGACACAGGCAAAAGCTCACACGTAGGCGGCGGAGGGCGAATACATGAAGCCGACTACTCCCTTGTCGACTATAACCGAGCCGGGGTTCCCCTTATCGAAATCGTTGGAGCACCCGATTTACGCAGTGCAGATGCCGCTCGAGAATATGTATCAGAATTACGTTCTATTTTGGTAGCGATTGGTGCTTCGGATGGGAAAATGGAAGAAGGTTCAATGCGGGTCGACTGCAATGTTTCAGTTCGGCCACAAGGAAATGAAGAGTTCGGAACCCGCTGTGAAGTAAAAAACATTAACTCTCTTCGTTCTCTGGGACGGGCAATTGAATATGAAGCGCGACGACAAGTCGACATCATCACTTCTGGTCAAAAAGTGGAACAACAAACTCGCCACTGGGACGAAGCAGACGGCCGAACACACACCCTCCGTTCAAAAGAAGAAGCTTTTGATTATCGATATTTTTCTGAACCAGACCTTGTTCCCTTAGACCCTTCTCCTGAATGGATCGCTGAAATACAAGAATCCCAACCGCCATTACCGCGTCAGCGAAGAATTGATCTCGCCAAAGCAGCAGAAATAGAACCTAGAGATGTGGCGTTAATAGTTCAAAAAGATCTTGATGGATTCGCTTTATCAGCAATTGAAAAGGGGGCGGATGCCTCCCGTGTGCTAGTGCATCTCGCGAATAACTTGGCTGATGGAGTTGGCCACCTCACCGAAGACGCCTTCGCCGCACTGATTCGGTTAGAAACAAACGGAGACCTAAGCGCCACTCAAGCGAAAACAGTTTTGGCGGATCTTGTAGATAAAGGCGGAGATCCAACACAAATCGCCGCTGATCACGGATTCGAAACGATGGACACCTCAGAACTTGACGCACTCATTGAAGGCATCATCACTGAACACCCTGATGATTGGACGGCGTTCGTTCAAGGAGACGCGGAAGAACGCAAGAAAAAGTCCGGCTTCTTTGTAGGGCAAGTAATGAAAATGACTAAAGGTCAAGCAGACGGAAAAGTAGTCAACGACATTCTTCTACATCGCGCAGAGAATTAAGCCCCAGTAACTTGCCACCGGCTGCTATAAAAACGAATACCCAGCAGAACTGACCTCAAACCCATAAATATCCAAATGGCTGCCCATAACCAGCCAATTCCAAGATCCCAAAGCCTCGTCAAAAACATTATTGCCGTTGCGCATACAGCTGCAACAGACATGGCCTTAGCTAAAAAGTTGTGATCTCCTGCTCCTATAAGGATCCCATCTAGAGCAAAAGCCACTCCAGACAATGGAGCCATTAATGCCACATGAAGAAATAAAAACCCAGATAAAGCGACCACAGCAGGGTCATTGGAAAAAACTTCAGCTAAGGGAAGATGAACAATGGCCAAAATACCGCCACCGACAACACCGACCCCTACGGACCAGACAATGGCTCTTTGCCCAATCTTTCTAGCCTCACCAGGTTCACCTGCTCCGAGAAGATTCCCGACCATGGCTTGCGCCGCTATAGCCATAGCGTCCATAGCCATAGCCAACGTAAACCAAATTTGAAACGCGACTTGATGAGCGGCGACATCAACATCGCTAATACGAGTGGCAACAGCAGTAGCGATTAAAAATGTTCCCGCAGTCGACAAATTCCTCATCAAAAGTTCTGTAGATACTCGAACTTGACGTTTCAAAAGTAAAAATTGAGGAGCCAACGAAACGTCATATATGCGAATTTCTTTACCGATCCAAACCAAATAGACAAATGCCCCTATCCATTGGGCTATTACCGTCGATGCAGCCGAAGCTCCTATACCAAGATCCAAACCATAAATAAGAATTACCTCAAGAACCAGATTTAATACTGCAGTCCCGATAGCCACCCAAAGAGGGCGCACAGTGTCCTTCACGCCACGCAAATATCCCACACCAGCCAACATGATTAACATCGCCGGCGCCCCGTACATGCTGATACGAAGATAAATGCGTGCTTGAGTAAGAAGATCCCCAGTTGCTCCCATGGCTCCTAACAACTGATCGGAGAAAAGAAAAACAATCACCCCTAAAAAAACTCCAGTAAAAACAGCAAGCCAAATACTTTGCACTATCTGACTCGCCGCCTCCTTATCTTCTTTCGCTCCTATAAGTCTTGCGATAGTAGCGGTGGTTCCATAAGCAAGAAAAAAACATAATCCATAAATAAGCATCAAAGCAGACGAAGAAACGCCTAAACCGCCAAGAGCAGATGTTCCAAGATGACCCACAACCGCAGTGTCTGCGAGAACATAGAGGGGCTCCGCTAAGAGCGCTCCAAGCGCAGGAACAGCCAACTTCAGCAACTGTTTATCACGAGAAGAAATAGGCATTAAACGAGCCTACTTCAAGCTCAAGGTGCAGATGTCAGGTTTTCCGCTCTACCCTTCAAGATATGAGTGAAACCACAGAACACGACCCAAGACCCCGTTCGCGCGAAGTCACAGAAGGCGCCAGCCGGGCTCCTGCTCGAGCGATGTTACGGGCAGTAGGAATGACAGAAGATGATTTTTCCAAACCACAAGTCGGAGTAGCGTCTTCTTGGAATGAAGTAACACCCTGCAACCTCCCTTTAGACGATCTCGCAAAACGAGCAAAAGTCGGGGTAAAAGCAGCAGGCGGTTACCCATTTGAATTCAACACAATCGCTGTCTCTGACGGAATCTCAATGGGACATGAAGGAATGCGCGCCAGTCTCGTAAGTCGAGAAATCATCGCAGACTCTGTTGAAGCGGTAATGCACGCCGAACGATTTGATGCCCTCGTAAGTTTTGCCGGCTGTGACAAATCATTACCCGGCATGCTGATGGCTGCTGCCCGAATCAACCTGCCCGCAGTCTTCGTTTACGGCGGATCAATCATGCCGGGAGAACATAACGGTAAAAAACTTGACATCGTTAGCGTCTTTGAAGCCGTTGGAGCACACGCCGTCGGAGAAATAGACGACGAAGAACTTCACGCAATAGAAAGTAAAGCCTGCCCCACAATCGGTTCATGTGCAGGAATGTTCACCGCTAACACCATGGCCGCTGTAGGAGAAGCTATCGGAATGTCTTTACCTGGATCAGCTTCTGCAGCCGCAATAGATGACCGTCGCGGCGACATTGCCTACGCAAGCGGAACTGCAGTAATGCAACTGTTATCAGCAGGAATCCGACCACGACACATAATGACAAAAGCAGCTTTCGAAAACGCTATTGCTGTAGTCATGGCGTTAGGCGGGTCCACCAATGCGGTACTTCACCTTCTCGCTATAGCTTTTGAAGCCGGAGTTGACTTAGCCCTAGAAGACTTCAATAAGGTCGCTGCACGAGTCCCTCACTTAGCTGACACTAAACCACATGGCCAATATCACATGTTTGATATCGACCAAATTGGCGGCGTTCCAGTGCTGATGCAAATGCTATTAGAAGAAGGACTTTTACACGGAGATGAAATCACCGTTACTGGTAAGACTCTTGCAGAGAACCTCGAAATGCTTAACCCACCACAACCAGATGGTGAAGTCATTCATGCTTTTGATAATCCGATAAACGACATCGGAGGAATAACGGTTCTCACCGGTTCACTCGCTCCGAAAGGCTCAGTGCTCAAAGTCGCCGGAATCGATATAGATCACTTCGAAGGCAGAGCCCGTGTCTTTGATGGAGAAGACGACGCAATGGAAGCAGTCCTCGGTGACAGAATCGAAGCTGGAGACATTGTTGTCATACGTTACGAAGGACCCAAAGGCGGACCTGGTATGCGCGAAATGCTTGCAATAACAGGAGCGATGAAAGGCGCAGGACGAGGCGGAGACGCCGCATTAATAACAGATGGACGATTCTCTGGAGGAACCCACGGATTTTGCGTAGGGCACGTAGCCCCTGAAGCCGTAGATGGAGGCCCCATCGCTTTAATAGAAGAAGGCGATCAGATAGTCATTGATGTTCGAAGCAACACAATTGACTTAATGGTGGAAGAAACAGAATTAGAAAAAAGACGAGCCAACCTAAAACCATTCCAACCGCGCTACGAGTCCGGCTTTTTAGCCAAATACGCTGCTTTAGCTCGCGGCGCTGAAGAAGGCGCAGTAACCCACGCATAAATCATTTCCTAATCACCTCTACTCGTAGAATCCCTCAAGGTTGTTGCTTGGGCCTCTAAAGACCCATACTTAAAGCCTATGAAAAGCAAAAGCACCACGACCTGGTTAGTAGTAGTGCCCTAGGCGCACATCGTCAGAAAGACGAAAGTGTGCCTGACCTCCCGATATTGGGAGGTCATTTTACTTTTCAGCCCAATTACTAGAAACAAATCAATTTAGACTGAGACAAGTTATGAAAACAGATGGCGGTCAAGCCCTAATCCGATCTCTCGAAAGAGAGGGAGTGGAAGTCATGTTTGGGCTGCCCGGAGGAGCAATCTTGCCGGTATATGACCCCATCATTGATTCTAAAATTCGACACATCCTGGTTCGCCATGAACAAGGCGCAGGACACATGGCAGAGGGTTACGCTCAAGCAACTGGAAAACCTGGTGTTGCAATGGTTACAAGCGGGCCAGCAGCTACAAACATTGTTACCCCACTATGCGACGCCTATCTTGACTCGATTCCAATGGTGGTCATCACTGGACAAGTACCAACGGCAGCAATAGGAACAGACGCCTTTCAAGAATGTGACACCACAGGAATAACCGCATCAATCACCAAACACAACTTTCTTGTCACCGAAGCGCAAGACATTCCACAAGTAATTAAAGAAGCGTTTCATATAGCGACAACTGGACGCCCTGGACCAGTCTTAGTTGACATCCCCAAAGACATTGTCGACCCTACTAACCCTCGCTCCTCTCTCGAATGGGAAGACAACGTAGAAATAGACCTCCCAGGTTATAAAGTCGATACATCAGTAGACCCAGAGGCCATTCAAAAAGCCGTAGAACTGATTCAGAATGCAGAACGACCAATCCTTTATATCGGCGGGGGAATCCTCAAATCAAGAGCAGCAGAATCACTTCTGGAACTTGCAGAACTCACAGGCATTCATGTAGTCACCACATTAATGGCACGCGGAGCTTTTCCTGATAGCCACGAACTCTGCCTTGGAATGCCAGGCATGCATGGGAACTTCACTGCAGTAACCGCGATGCAAGAATCAGACTTATTGATAACTCTGGGCGCGAGATTTGACGACCGTGTAACCGGAAAGCTCGACGAATTTGCGGTGAGCGCAAAAATCATACATGTCGATATAGACCCAGCAGAACTCGGTAAAGTCCGCAGACCAGATGTACCCGTACAAGGCGATTGCCGCACCGCGATAGAAGCAATGGTTTCTGTCTTAAGAGACTTTGGATCAGGCAACACTGACCGGACAGCTTGGAAGTCGCGTATCAGCGGATGGCAGGAACGTTTCCCACTCGTTTATGAACCATCGACACCCGGCCAGGCCTTAAAGCCACAATTTGTAATTGAAAAACTTCGCGACGCAACGCCTGCCGACACCATAGTTGCATCGGGAGTTGGCCAACATCAGATGTGGGCAAGTCAATACTGGACGTTCAACCATCCATACACATGGATAAATTCAGGCGGACTAGGAACAATGGGCTTCTCAATCCCAGCAGCAATTGGAGCCAAAGTTGGCTGCCCTGAAAAAATGGTTTGGGCTGTTGATGGAGACGGATGCTTCCAAATGACGGCGCAAGAACTCGTCACTGCAAGAGTTGAAAATATCCCAATTAAAGTTGCGCTTTTAAACAACTCATATCTAGGGATGGTAAGACAATGGCAAGACATGTTCTACGAAGAGCGCCATTCGGAAGTGTTCCTTTCAAAAGAAATACCTGACTACAAAGGTTGGGCAGAGTCCATGGGCTGTTTCGCTATGCGAGTAGATGACCCAGATGAAGTAGAAGAAGCTATTGCACAAGCGAATGAAATAGAAGATCGCCCTGTTGTCATCGATTTCAGGACAGCCGCAGAAGAAAAAGTGTATCCAATGGTCGCATCAGGAACCGGAAACTCAGATGTGATTGTTCCTCCTTCCCAAGAAAAGGAAATTCGATGAACACTGAATCTCCGGGACATCGTAATCACACGCTAGTCGTCACTGTAGAAAACAAATCCGGCGTATTAGCACGAGTAGCCAGTTTGTTCGCGAGAAGAGCTTTTAATATTCGATCGCTAGCTGTTGCCCCAACTGAAGATGAACATTTAAGCCGCATCACAATCGTTGTAGACGGAGAATCGGCACCCATTGAACAAGTAGTCAACCAACTAGACAAACTCATCAACGTTGTTGATATTCAAGACTTGCAACCCGGCCACGCTATAGAACGAGAATTGATGCTGGTCACAGTCGCAGTCGAACCAGAACACCGTGACGATATCGTGGAACAACTTGACCGTGCAGGCGGGAAAGTTATGAGCGTGGGGGCCGACTCCATGATGCTTTCTTTAGTAGGAGATCCAGAACATATTGATACGTTTGAAAATCTGCTTCGACCATTCGGAATTTTAGAAATTCAGAGAACCGGTCGAGTCGCACTGGCGAACTTAGACGAAACCATCGAATAAAGAACTGAAAGTAAAGAAAGATAAGAGAGAAAAATGGCAAATATCTATTACGAAAGTGACATCAACCGGGCAGCGATCGCTGAACGAAAAGTAGCTATTCTGGGCTACGGATCACAAGGACATGCACATGCATTGAACCTGAAAGAATCTGGAGTAGACGTTTGTGTCGGGCTTCGAGAAGGATCAGGGTCCGTTGCAAAAGCTGAAGAAGCAGGGCTCACCGTTCGTTCGCTTTCAGAAGCTTCAGCATGGGCAGATGTCATCATGATTCTTCTCCCAGACACAGACCAGGCAGAGGTTTATCAAGAGCATGTCGCCCCTAATCTCAAAGCGGGAGACGCATTAGCGTTTGCTCATGGCTTCAATATCAGATTTGATCTCATAACACCTCCGGAAGATGTTGACGTCATCATGATCGCGCCAAAAGGACCAGGGCATCTCGTTCGTCGAACTTACGTTGAAGGCGGAGGGGTCCCGTGCCTCATCGCTGTCGAGCAAGACCCGACAGGCGGAGCAAAAGATCTCGCGTTAGCTTACGCAGATGGCGTAGGTGGCGCTCGAGCAGGAATCATTGAAACAACGTTCACTGAAGAATGCGAAACAGACCTTTTCGGCGAACAAGTCGTTCTTTGTGGCGGTGTAACCGAACTTGTAAGAAGCGCTTTCGACACACTGGTTGATGCTGGCTACCAGCCAGAAATCTGCTACTTTGAATGCCTTCATGAATTAAAACTCATTGTTGACCTCATGTACGAGCAAGGCATCGGCGGTATGCGTTATTCAGTTTCTGACACCGCTGAATATGGTGATCTAACTCGGGGTCCTCGGGTTATAGATGATCAAGTTCGAGTCACAATGAAAAAAGTTCTTGAAGAAATTCAATCAGGAACCTTCGCTGAAGAATGGGTTGCCGAAGCTCATTCCGGTAGAGAAAACTTTTATGCGTTAGAAGAAAAGGGCCGCCAACACCGGATAGAACAAGTTGGTTCAAAACTGCGTGCGATGATGCCATGGATTAGCGCCGGAAAAGTTTCCGTTCAGGAAGCATCAGGCGGACAGGGCTAAAAGAAGCCAATGCCTCAAGGCTCAAAAAAACTAGAAGACCATCCAGCTACTTGGCGAGAATTAAGCGGTAAAGCAGCTTTCGTTTCACATCAACTGATTGGATGGATTTACTGGGATCCAGAGGCAATTGCTAACTATGCTGCGCTTGGAGTGCCAGACGGTGTTGGGTACTACATCGCTACTCGTGGATCATCTCTTGGAGCAGCCGGAAACTCTGCTGTGACCGCAGCATTTTATTCGATCCATCCTAAATATGTAGAAGGATGTCTTGACTTATGTCGAGAGCACACCACATTTGAAAAAGCGGCTGCTGCCCGAGATCAAGCAGTAGTAGCTGGGCTGGAAAAATTTTCACCGGAGATATGCGAACCGCTAGCAGCGCTTGAACCACAATTATGGGAAGCCGCTGAAAGTCTTCCTGTCGCAGGCCGCGTCTTATTTTCCTCTCTAATTGACTGGCCTCGAAATCAAAATCAACTCGTATCAGCTTGGCTGGCTGTAAACGCGATTAGAGAATGGCGCGGAGATACTCATTGGGCGATACAGATCAGCGAAGAACTAGATGAAAGCATGGTAGGTATTCTTGATGGGGCTTGGAGAGGCTATGAAGACGACTGGCTGCCACGAAGTCGCGGAGCAGACGACGCGGCGCTAAAGAAAGCTTATGAAAAACTTGAGCAACGAGGATTAGCGAAAGCCCACAATGTTACAGAAGCAGGATTGTTGTATCGACAAGAACTCGAAGACAAGCTAGATGACTTGGCGGCTGCAGTTTGGAAAACTTTTGGCCTCAAAGAAACAGCACAGTTCATTGAACTGATTCAACCAATCGGCTCTCGTTATGTCGAGCGGATAGATCAAACAGCAGGACCACAATGGATGCCTGCAGCGCGCAACAATATAGTCAGCGGCTATTGAGTCTGGTTTTACTTAACTTGAATTAAATTCAGGTCAGTTTTAATTTAGGCGTTGAACCACCATGGCCATGCCCTGTCCTCCGCCAACACACATAGATTCAACACCGAATTCTTTGTCGGTGTCTTCTAATCCATTAAGCAACGTAGTCATGATTCGAGCTCCGGTCATGCCAAAAGGATGCCCGAGGGCAATAGCTCCACCATTGATGTTCAGTTTTTCTAGATCAATGCCGACTTGTTCCGCTGAAGCTAAGACCTGAGCAGCGAATGCCTCATTAATTTCAAAAAGATCAATATCATCAGGGGTCATGTTTGCTCTACCTAAAGCTTGATTTATCGCATCAACTGGTCCGAGACCCATGATTTCTGGGTTAAGGGCAGAAACTCCTGAAGAGATAATTTTCGCTATCGGGGTTAATCCCAGTTCGGCTGCTCTGGTGCCACTCATAACAACAACTGCTGCTGCACCATCATTAAGTGGGCAAGCATTCCCAGCTGTCACTGTTCCATTCTCACGGAACACTGGTTGCAGCTGAGAAACCTTCTCGTATGTTGTTCCAGCGCGGATGCCATCATCTGAAGAAACAACAGTTCCATCAGGCAAGGTGTAGGGGGTTATTTCTCGCTCAAAGAAGCCACGACTTTGGGCATCTTCGGCTCTATTTTGCGAACGGACACCCCATTCATCTTGAGCCTCTTTTGAAACGCCCTGTGACTCAGCAACATTTTCAGCGGTTTGACCCATAGCGATATAAAGATCAGGTAAACCCTCAGCAGGGGACCAAGTTCCTGTATCGCCGCCGCTTCGTTGGGCGCTGCGAGCCTCTGCGTCAGAGAATTTTTCGTTATGAGAAGCAGTGTCGGATGCTCCGTAGCTGTAGCGACTCACACAATCAACTCCACCAGCGACGAAAGCATCGCCTTCTCCTGCCATAATGGCATGAGCGGCCATGCGGATTGTTTGCAGGGAAGAAGAACAATAACGGTTTACTGTTACGCCTGGAGCTTCAAGTCCAGCCAAAAGGCTTACAACACGGCCTAAATTGAATCCCTGTTCTCCACCAGGCTGCGCTGTTCCCCAAATAACATCCTCTATTTCTTCACGTGGAAGTTCTGGGACCTTATTAAGTACTGCATCAACGATGAAGGCGGACATATCGTCAGGTCGCGCTTCAACTAAACTACCTTTTCCTGCTCGCCCAATTGGGGTTCGACCGGTAGCAACTATTACAGCTTCGGGCATTGTGTTCTCCTCACTTTACTGACTAATGAATTTTGTCAATTTTTGTAATCCTAACCAGATACCAGCGCAGGGTAGAACCAGAGGATTAAAAATTTTCTCAGAAAGATGAAGATCAAGGAAAATGTCACGCCTTAAGGCGTATTGCTACTACAGTCAGGTTGTCCGAACACTGGAGGAAAAATGCTTAAAGAAGGTAGTGCTGCGCCGAAGTTCTCAGCATCAGATCAACATGGAAATATTGTCGAACTAGATGATTTAGCTGGCAAATGGGTAGCTCTTTGGTGGTATCCGAAGGCCAGCACCCCTGGTTGAACGCTTGAAGGAGGAGGGTTCCGTGATCGAACCCTTGAATTTGAAGCATTGAATGCAGTCATTATTGGCGCCAGTTTTGACACAGTTGAAGAGCAAAAAGTATTTGCTGATAGCCAAGGGTACGAGTTCTCCTTATTGTCGGATCCAGATCGGGTGATGGGGACAGCTTATGAAGCTACTCGCCCGCCAGATCACCCATTTGTGAGTCTGCCGGAACGAATTACCTACCTTATTTCTCCAGACGGGTTGATAGCTAGGGCTTATGACCCGAGCAGCGCAGCGAGTTTAGATGAACACCCTGATCAACTCCTCAAAGATATAGAAGAGCTGAGTTGAGAGACCGTCCACTTCAAGGATTAAGTGTCGTTGAAGGTTCAGCCTTTGTTGCTGCCCCTTCTGGAGGTATGACTTTGGCTCAACTTGGTGCTGATGTCATACGATTTGATCAGATAGGTGGCGGAATTGATCACAAACGATGGCCACTTACAGAAAATGGCGTCAGTCTTTACTGGAATGGCCTCAACAAAGGGAAACGGTCAATCGCACTGAATTTACGAGATCCGGAAGCAAAAGACCTGCTTTCCACACTGATAGCAAAAGCCGGGAACTTTATTACGAACTTTCCCACAAAAGGTTGGCTTGATTACGGCGAACTAAGCGCTCAACGCGAAGACCTCGTGATGGTTTCCATTATTGGGAGCCATGATGGAACAACTGCCGTGGATTACACCGTAAATTGCGCAATTGGTTATCCGAATGCGACTGGCTATCCAGACGACCCTCGCCCAGTAAATAACGTAGTTCCAGCATGGGACCTGATGTGTGGACAAATGGCGGCCCTCGGCCTATTGGCGGCCGATAGATACCGTTCTCAAACTGGTCATGGCGATTTGGTGACACTTGCCTTAACCGACGTGGCTCTTGCTGCTGCAGGGATGCTTGGAGGAATCGCTGAAGCTCAAATCAATCAAACAGAGAGGCCTTCAATCGGGAATGACCTTTATGGGGCTTATGGAACAGATTTTGTCACGGGAGATGGTCGCCGAGTCATGGTGGTTGCAATAAGCCCAAAACAATGGCGAGGACTACAGGAAGCTACAGGTACAACCCCGCAAGTTCAAGAGTTGGCTTCAACCTTAAGAGTGGATTTTTCCGATGAAGGGGAGAGGTTTCTCGCTCGAGATAAATTGACCCAGCTGTTTTTACCATGGTTTGAAAAAAGAACTTTTTCAGAAGTATCTAAGTCACTTGATGACCACGGTGTCTGCTGGGGTCCGTATCAGTCCTTTATAGAGTTAGTTGATGAAGATGAGAGATGTTCAACAAAAAACCCGTTGTTTACTGATTTAGAACAACCCGGTGTCGGAAAGCATCTAGTTCCAGGATCACCACTTGCATTTTCACAAATTCAAGATCGTGGCGCAGCAACAGCTCCTCTGCTTGGTGAACACACTGAGCAGATTCTCTCTGAAGATCTCGGACTGACTTCAACTGCTATTGGTGCACTCATTGATCGTGGAGTAGTAGCAACTATTTAACGAATCGCATAGTTGCTACCGTTGAGTAATCACATTCGGAAATTTACAATACGTCCACCTATCTTTTTTAGAGATAGGCATGTTCTCTAAGAATTATCAAAAAACTCTTTACTAATGCCAATCTATTTCGTACTGTCGCGCGAGGTGTAAGACCAAAAATATTTTGGTTTAGTAGGGGAGAAAAGAAAATTGTTTGAAGTCTCGGTAAAGATGCCCAATGAATATCCAACCATGAGTTGGGTCGACCAAGGAAGTTGCCGAGGAGAAAGTTCATTATTCTTTGCTCCCTTTGCAGAGCGACCAGAAGCCCGAGTCAGGCGTGAAGCTAAAGCTCGCAAAATTTGTGAAGCATGCCCTTCTGCAGAACCTTGCCGAGCGTATGCCCGAGAAAACAGAGAACTTGGGTTCTGGGGCGGAGAATCAGAATCAGAGCGAGCAACAGCCGGGTTTGCTCCAACAACTCCAATCATTGGAAGACGACAGGTAGCCGCCCAAAGAGCAGCTGCAGCTTTAAACCGCACTGGTTGATTAAAAAATACCATTTAAAGCAACTACTTTCTTCCGTAATAGTTCTAAGCGCTAAACCACTTATAAGATGTGGATAGGTCGTAATTTAAAAGCGATCGCACTTCATTTAAATCCGATAGGACAGCATTCATGACCGATGGTCTCAATTCCGTAACACAGATTGACTCCAGCACTCGGATGTTTTCAAAATCAATGGTCATCTCTGGCATTCGATGCATGCTTTCCTATGTCGTTTTTCCTTGGCTTCTCCCTGTTTTAGGAGTCACAGGAACTGTTGGCCCACTCATCGGTATTCCGATTGCTCTAGTGGCTATCTGGTTCAACATTTCTAGTATCAAACGATTCACAAAATCTGGACATCAACTAAAGAAGCTCGTCATTCCTATAAACGCAGCAGTCATCGCGTTGCTTCTCGTTTTAGTGGTATTCGATGTGTTGGAACTTATTAACTGAGAAATACGAAGATGACTGACAATCCGAGCGAGTCGAATCAATCGTTAAGTAGAAAGCCTGCACGGATTTTTTGGGCTTTTATCGGATGTATTTCAGTGGCTATCGGTGGGATCGGAATAATTGTTCCTGGGCTTCCAACGACTGTTTTTATGATTATCGGAGCGTCATGTTTCGCACGTTCAGTTCCTCGATTCGAACAGTGGATTCTTGACCTCCCGGCAATAGGCCCAATGGTTAAGGATTATCGCAGTGGACTGGGAATGCCAAGAAGAGCAAAACAGATGGCAATATCAATAATTGTTATAACAAGTGGAGTGAGTGCAGGGGTTTTAATTAATGCCCTTGTCGTTCGTCTTGTGGTGATTGGTGTAGGACTCGCAGGGGTCTTATACATCCTCAAGCGGGTGCCGACACGTGAAAAAGTCTTAGAACAGAAGAACCTCTAACGTAACCTTCGAAGCTGTAATAGGCGAAGTTGAAGCAGAACTACGGAAACTAATCAACCGTGAACGAAAATACTAAAAAAGACTCTTGGATAAGTCGAAACCGATACGTCGCGTTCGTAATAACTATCGGACTCATTGACTTCATAGTTCGAGGGTTGATACGAGGACAATTGAACGTTCCCTCCCTCGCTCTTGTCGCTATCGCCACACTCGCCGCTTCTCACGCTGACAAAAAACGTAAAGAAGAGAACAAGTAACCACCTAATTAAGGAAAAATTCCACGCTGGTTATAGACAGTTTTTAAACGTTGAAGTGCAACGGCGTAAGCAGCATCCCGCCGAGACGAGCTTTCCAAATCCTTCTGTAAGGCCACAACTGAATCGGCTGCAGCCCACAAGATCTCACGCAGTCGATGGTCAACGTCGTCAAGATCCCAACGCTGAGCGGATCTATTCTGGAGCCATTCAAAGTAAGAAACGATAACTCCTCCAGCATTAACTAAAATATCGGGAAGAACTTCAACGCTTTTTTTGCTAAGAATTTCCTCAGCTTCAAGAGTTGTTGGGCCATTGGCGGCCTCCACTACAACTTTCGCTTTTATGTCGTTGGCGTTATCAGCAGTGATTTGATTTTCTAAAGCAGCTGGAATCAAAATATCAACATCCGTGCTCCAGAGATCCGATGGCTCAATCCAATCTGCATTCGGGTAACCCTTTACTGACCCGTTTTCCTGCACCCAATCGGTGAGATCAAAGGCGTCAATGCCGTCTTCATCAGCGATTGCTCCAGCATGGTCAGCTACTGCCAATACTTTGGCTCCGTGGACTTGCAGGATTCTTCCAGTAGCACTTCCAACGTTTCCCCAGCCTTGCAAAGCAACCGTTGCGCTTGAAAGATCAAACCCGACCTCATCAGCCCAATGTTGAAGGCAAAAAACTACTCCTTGCCCAGTGGCTTTTTCTCGACCATGGCTACCGCCAGTTTCAAGGGTCTTTCCTGTTACCACCCGTTTAACATTTTGTCTTTCGGATGAACCAGTCGAATTTGCATAGGTGTCCATCATCCAAACCATCGTTTGAGAGTTACTTCCAAGATCTGGTGCAGGAATGTCATAATCTGGACCGATATTGCCTCCGAGACTATGGGTAAATCTTCGTACCACTCGTTCAAGTTCCTCGCTGCTGCAGAGATAGGGATCAAAGGAGATCCCGCCTTTAGCCCCACCAAAAGGAATATCGCACAGAGCAGACTTCCAAGTCATCCAAGAAGCCAAAGCTTTGACTTCATCTAGATTGACCATAGAGCTAAATCGAACCCCACCCTTGTAAGGCCCGAGAACATTATTGTGCTGAATCCTGTATCCAGTGAAAACTTCAAACCTTCCGTCATCCATTTTTACTGGAAAATTTACGATGATTTCATTTTTCGGCTGAGACAAAATCTGTCGAAGATCGTCGGAAAGACCAATCAGGTCTGCTCCTCGGTTGAATTGAGTTAACGCGGTAGCGAACAAACTTCCATGATCGTTTGACATGTTTTCTCCGTCAGAAGGCATTACTAAGACCTTAGTTCAAGGTTCTTGTAAAGACTTGCGAAACTACACCAACAATAAAAGAACCGACTAGAGAGCAGATGATTATTGTTGTCCAAGCATTGGTTGGAGGAAGGTTAAGTTCGAAAAAATCTTGGCCAGTTTTATTGAACATAATAAAGAGATATGAAAGAGCCATAGCGGCAGCTAGACCAATTTTCCATGAACGAAGAGGCCTGCTAATCGAAATTAAAATGCTTAGACCTAAAGCAAGAAGGATAATGGTCGCAGCGGTACGGGCTTCATCTAAAGAAGCAGCACTGTCTCTTATTATTTCGTAGCCAATAAAAGTGGCTATTCCCGCAGTGCAACCTGCCGGTAAAGAGAAACAGAGAACACGTTTTAGGAAACCCGATTTCACCAAACTCGTATCAGGAGCAAGAGCTAAGAAAAACCCTGGTAAACCTATAGAAAAAGACCCGATAAGCGTAAGTTGTTTAGGAAGTAGGGGGAAAGGGCTCCCAAAGATTCCAACGAGTAATATCAAAAGTAGAGCGTACGCAGCTTTACATATGAAAAGATTCGCTACACGTTCAATATTGTTTATAACGCGTCTTCCCTCCGCAAGGACCCGCGGCAGGGTGCTAAACCGATCATCAAGTAAAACAAGCTGAGCCACTGCACGAGCGGCAGAACTACCAGAGCCCATAGCGATACCCATATCGGCATCTTTGAGCGCTAATACATCGTTTACGCCATCCCCAGTCATTGCCACTGTATGGCCCTGCGATTGCAGAGAAGAAACCATTGCTCTTTTTTGATGCGGAGTGACTCTCCCAAATACTGTTTGTTCTTCAAGTACTTTCGCGAGTTCAGAAGGGTCCTCTGGAAGGTTACGTGCATCAAACCCTGAATCACTTCTAGGTATACCGGCTCGGTCTGCTACTGCGGCAACAGTTGCTGGATGATCTCCCGAAATCACTTTTAAGGTGAGTCCTTGTTCGACAAAAAAGGCAAGAATTTCTTTTGCATCTTCTTTGATCGTGTCTTCAAGCAGAACTAATGCAATAGGTTCCCGATGTTCAGGCAGGTCTTCTAAGTCTTCTAAGTCTTCAGTTGTGTGAGTTAGAACTAGAACTCTTTTACCTAAATTTGCATGATTTTTTACTTGGTCTCTTTCTTTTAGAGCATCTGAAGCAAGCAAAATATCAGGTGCACCTAAGTGGTAAATCCCATGATCAGTAAAGTTAGTAGCTGCCCATTTACGTGCAGAGGAAAAAGGGAGAACTTTTTCCACCGTCCACTCTGGGTCTAAATAACTGGTTCCAATGGCACTTAGTGTCGGATTAGGGTTTGGATCAGATGCAACCATTGCGCCTAGAGCTTCTGTCGGATCCTCGTCGTTCAGTTTCTCTATTCCTGCGAAAGAAATTTCACCTGTTGTAATTGTTCCAGTTTTATCAAGACATAAAACGTCCACACGTGCTAAAAGTTCCACAGAAGCAAGTTCTTTAGCCAGCGCTTGTCGCCTTGCTAAAGCGACAACACCAACGATAAAGGAGAGGCTGGTGAGAAGAACTAACCCATCTGGTACTGCAGCAACAGCGCCAGCGACAGTTCCACGTATTGCTTCATTCCAAGTATCTTCTTCAGCGAGAAGGCGAATAAGAAGCAAAATAGAGGCAGGCGGGATGATAAAGAAAAGCCATCTCAAGATGGAATTAACTCCTGCTTTTAATTCACTATTTGCAAGTTTGAAACGCCGTGCTTCTTCAGCGAGAGAAGAAGCATATGCTTCTCCTCCTATATGGGTAGCTTGATACAACCCTGAACCAGCAGACACAAAACTCCCAGACAGAACAGAATCGTTTATATCTTTGTCCACTGGATCAGACTCTCCAGTCAAGAGAGATTCGTCAATTTCTAATCCAAACTCATTCACTACCGTTCCATCGACAACAACCTGATCTCCCGGCAGTAAAGATAAAAGGTCGTCTGCGACCACTTCTGAAACTGAAATTTCTGTTTCTACTCCATCACGAATAACCCGAGCTTTAGGAGAGGAAAGAACAGCAAGTTCGTTTAAGGTGCGGCGCGCCTTTAACTCTTGAGCCACCCCTATAACACTATTTGAAACTATGACACCAGCGAAGAGGGCATCGCCTGGAAAGCCTGCAATTAAAATGAGTACAAGTAAGGAGCCCATAATGGCATTTACAGGAGTAAGAACATTGGCTCTTATTATTTCCCCAGTGCTTCGAACCGGAGCATCAGGCACGTCGTTTATGCGGCCATCAGCAATCCGCTCATCAACTTGGGATTGACTAAGACCATTCATCGCATCTAAAAATGAAACTTTATCGTTCACAACATTGATGTTAGAAGAAGAATGAAGTCAGTCTGACGTCTGCTCAAAGAAATATTTATTATCAAGCATCGTGAGGCGATGGCGAGCGCCAGATATATCGGGATCATTGGCTTCGTAACCAGCGTCCCCTTCCCACATAGCAACCGTTCCTCCATCACTTTTTGCCATGTGAGTTCTATAGAAAATTGGATCCATTTTGTCAAGATCGTCAAGAGCGGCTTGCACTGAAGAAAAAGAAGAAAGCAGAGTTAGCGTAATCCAAGTAGGTGGCGCTAACTCAATCTCGGCATCGTCTCTTCGTTGCAGGGCGACACTTGGCTGCATCCACGCATGATCAGTTATTTCGCCATGATCAATTACAACATTCCCTCGTTCTCCTTCTAAAACTTTTGTAGCGAAAAAAAATGTAGAGAATCTTTTTGGAACAATTGGAGGAGGAACCCAATGAGAAAACCAAACTAAAGAGTTGGGATCTATTGAGATGTCGGCTTCTTCTGCTGCTTCTCTCACTGCGGCTTTGGAGGCTGTAGCAAGTTCATCAAGATCGCCTTTGTCGTCAATTATTTCGTCTTCTGAGTCAACACGTCCGCCAGGAAATACCCACATGCCTCCAAAGACGATCTTTGAGTTTTTTCGCAACATGAGGACTTCTAATCCCGCGTCACCATCCCGCAGCACTACGACAGTTGCCGCTGGTATAAGAGCTGTTTCACCAAATTCGGTGTGATGCTTGGACCAAGCCTCATACCTTCTTGGATCATTCATACGTTCACCCAATGATCCCAGCTGCTCTCAATTCGTTTATTTCATCACCACAACCAGCTTCAATCACAACCTCATCTGTATGTTGCCCCAGATTAGGAGCCGAAGGTTCTCTTAGTTCCGTTGGAGTTCCATGGAAGCGAGCCGGAGGGCGAGGCTGCATAACTCTTCCTGCTGTTGGATGCTGATGCTCCACAAAAGTTTGATTTGCTATTACCTGTGGGTCGTCAGCTACCTCTTCAACATCACGGATGACTCCAAATGGTATTTGCTTTGACTCGAGAGCAATGGTGGCTTCCTCTACGGTAAAGGAAGTAGCGTTTTGTTGAATTTTTTGCCGTATTGCCTTCGTTTTAGGCAAATTTTGTAACCGGTCACTCAAACGCTCAAGATCGGGATCCGAACTATCTACACCAAAGATTTCAGCTAGACCATGAAATTCAAAATCATCTGGTATAGCGACTGCAATATGACCATCAGCTAATTCGATGGGAGTATTTGATGCCGACATTGATTGCAGCCAAACACGTTCAGCCTCAGGAAGAACTTCATGATCGGCCCCATCTACAAAAAGAAAAGCAATAGCAGCATCAAGCATAGAAATTTCGATGTGTTGCCCTCCAGCACCTCTTTCACGAGCAAATAAAGCAGCGGTGATCGCTTGACAAGCGGCATGGGCGGTAAGTTTGTCAGCGATCAGTTGTCGTAAAAATTTTGGATGCTCGTCATTCATGCCCGTTTGATTCCCCGCGAGTCCAGAAGCAGCTTGAATTGCCGTGTCATAGACACGACGATGGGAATAGGGTCCTTGTGACCCAAATCCAGAAAGATCGGCATAAATGATGTCAGATTTGATAGATGCCACATCTTTGTAAGCAACACCCAGTCTTTCTGCTACTCCTGAACGAAAATTCTGAATAATTATGTCTGCATCTGGTAAAAGATTTTGAAAAATTTTCAATCCATCGGGATGCTGAAGGTCAATGACTGCAGAACGTTTCCCACGGTTACAAACCTGAAAACATGAAGAAATGTCACCAATAGTGGTCCCTAGCCGTCTCATAATGTCGCCAGTAGGTCCTTGCTCAATTTTTATGCACTCAGCACCTTGATCTACGAGCAACCCGGCAGCAAGAGGACCGGTAATGGCAACTGAAAGTTCAATTACTTTTATTCCTTCAAGTGGACCAGCCATATAGCGACTGTACCTTGTTGGATACTTGCAAGACGATACAGGTGTGCTAGTTCTCATAAGGAAGCAAATACAGATAGAGAACAATTAAGGAAAGCTATGAAAGAACTTAAAGGTAAGACGGCAGTTATAACTGGTGCCGCGAGTGGAATTGGCTTGGCTTTAACAAAAACGTTTGTTGAAGAAGACATGAAAGTTGTCATGGCGGATGTCGACGAAGATTCTCTGGCTAACGCAGCTACCGAACTTGAAAAAACAGGGGCAGAAGTCTTAGGAGTTCTTTGCGATGTTTCCGACCCGTCTTCAGTGAATGCTTTAGCGGAAGCAACAGTAAAAAGTTTTGGCCCACCACAAGTGTTATGTAATAACGCCGGGGTCGCCCCCGCAGGCCCGATACTCAACACAACGCCTGAAGAGTGGCAATGGACAGTCGGAGTCAACGTGTTAGGTGTTGCTTATGGAACACAAGCTTTCGCTCCACTCATGTTGGAAAACGGAGAGGGGCATATCATAAATACCGCCTCGCAAGCAGGTCTCATGACCACTCAAATTTTGGGGATGTATTGTGCCACCAAACATGCCGTTGTTGGTTTTTCTGAGTCGCTTTATCGCGAACTAGAAGACACTCCTGTTGGAGTTTCATGTTTATGCCCAGAGTTCATCAAGACTGCAATAGCCGATCCAGTAAGACTTCGCCCCGACTGGGTCAAAGTTGATGAAGCGCATGACACGTTTCAACCTTTATTTGCAGAAGCGCTTTATGCCACTGGTCTTGAACCGAGTGTGGTCTCGTTGGCGGTTGTCGAAGCAATAAAAATGAACAAATTTTGGGTATTTACTCATGACACAACTGTGCTGCAAGCGAATCGAAGATTTGAAGATATTAATGCGGGTAGAAATCCTTCTCCGATGCCACCATCTGGTGAATGATGCATTAAGGCCAAGAGGGGTCTATTTTTAATAATATGAAAATAGAAGACATTGATTTATCAACAACAGAGTTTTGGGTACAACCACTTAACTACCGTGAAGAAGCGTTTGATCTTTTACGCACCCAAGATCCATACCGTTACTTCGAAATTCCCGAAGAGATCACGGAGATGTTCCCTCAGAAAGGGTTCCACTCTCTTGTACGACACTCTGACGTAGCTGAAGCTAGTCGCAGATCTGAAGATTTTTGCAGCGGTCAAGGCGCAACAAGTGTTGTGGATCTTAAAGGAATTGAGTTATTCGGCGAAGACATGAATTCCTTTTTTGGCTCAATGATCTCAATGGATGATCCGCGGCATCAAAAACTAAGAAAGATTGTTTCAAGTGGATTCACCCCTCGTCGCTTAACCGCTATTGAAGATTCAGTTCAAAGAATCGCAGAAGAAATCATTCAGAAAATAGGGGAACAAGGTGAATGCGACTTCGTATTAGATGTAGCCTCCCGTCTTCCACTCTTAGTGATTTGCGAAATGATGGGCGTACCAGAGAGTCAGGTAGATCTCGTATTCGAAAAGTCAAATATAATTCTTGGCGCAGGGGATGATGAATATTTGCCTGAAGGTCAAGATGTGCTTGGGGCCATCATGGGGGCCGCTTTAGAACTCACGGCATTGATGAATGAAATGCTTGAAGAAAGGCAAGACAACCCACAAGATGATTTGACATCAGCTTTACTTCACGCAGAATTAGATGGAGAACGTCTTACAACAATGGAAATCGCTTCATTTTTTATCCTTTTGTTAGTCGCAGGAAATGAAACAACCAGAAACGCTTTGTCCTGGGGGATGCATTTATTAACTGAACATCCAGATCAGAAAACAGCCCTATGGAATGACTTTGAAACACTGGCACCAAAAGCAGCTGAAGAAATTGTGAGATGGTCGAGTCCAGTGATATACATGCGGAGAACAGCAACACGTGATGGTCTACGAATAGGAGACCATGAATTCTCAGAGGGAGACAAAGTTGCTCTTTACTATTGGGCTGCTAACCGAGATCCACAAGTCTTCGAGGATCCACATAAGTTCAATATTTTCCGTGAAGCTAAAGAACATTTTGGTTACGGTGCGCCCGGTCCACATTTTTGTTTAGGAGCTCACCTTGCTCGTCGGGAGATAACAGTGATGCTTCGGGAAATTCGTCGGAGTGTTCCCGATATACAAGCCACCGCACCACCTGACCGGCTTTCAAGCAACTTCATAAACGGCATTAAGCATCTACCCTGTACTTACAGCTTCAATAGTTAAGTTAACTCCCAGCACGATTTAAAATCCTCAGCATCTTCAGAAGTTACTCGGCCTTCTTTTTGCAGAGCGAGTAGATGCGCATAGACAGAAGCGGCGGCTGGTTTATGAAGCTCTTTATCTACGTGTTTATAGATCTCTTCAACAATGCTCATAATAGGGACAGGCTTTTTCGCTAGTTCATTCAGAATCTGTTGAGACCTATTTTCGCGGTGAGCTATAAGAGCCTCGACATAAGGAACGGGGTTTTTTATCGGAGGGCCATGAGTGGGTCGATAGGTTTCTTCTGATCGATGGGTGAGGCGCTCCATGTTTTTTAGATAGTCGTTGAGATCTCCATCTGGAGCAGGAATCACTGTCGTTGACCATCCCATAACGTGGTCACCGGAAAACAAAGTGCTTTCTTCTTCCAGGGAAAAACAAAGATGATTTGAAATGTGGCCTGGAGTATGAAGAGCTTCGAAAGTAAAGCCGTCTCCGGTGATTCTTTCTCCATCAGATACAAAAATATCTGGAACAAAGTCTCGGTCGCCTGCTCCTTCTCCATCTTCAGGTTCAGGCTCCTTTCCTTCTTCAATGGCTTTTGCTACTCGTGCTTCATAAGCTTTGATCGATAATTTAGGGTGTGGTCCAAACCCAAAAGTAGAAGCTCCAGTGGCTTCTTTTATTGCAGTTGCGGCAGGTGAATGGTCAGGATGAGTGTGAGTAATAAGGAGATGACTTACTTTTTGGCCTTCAACTGCTTTCAAAAGAGCTTCAATATGTGAGTCTTCTTTAGGCCCCGGATCAATGATGGCAACCGTTCCACCTTCAGGGGGGCCAATAATGAAGGTCCCTGTTCCGTAGTAAGTAAAAACAGAAGGATTTTCTGCCATTACCCGTCGAACTAGGGGAGAGACTTGTTCAGTGACTCCATAAAGCGGTTTTTCTTCAAATAAATGGTTGATGCCCATATCTATAGTCTGCCTTACTGTCAGCGGTCTATCCGTTATTTACGAAGTTTGTAAATGAAAAGCCCATTTACCGATATGGGATGACAGACTGTTGAAATGTCATTAGAAGACGGTAACCAACTTTCTAACCATCGAATAGCTCATAAACTAAGGTCATTAATCCGAGAATTTCATACTCGTGTCTCAAATGAAGAGACACGAGAGCGAATAGAAGGGCTACTTGATCAAGCGCAACAACTTCTGGACGGCCCAACCCGTATTAAATGGTATGAAGTCGATGTAGATGTTGATGAAGAAACAGCACATCAACTTCGAGAAGAACATCGCGATTACTCACTGTTTCGTGGAGAGAGCAACCCGCTAGCCCCACCAGTGAGCATTTCTAAGAATGAAGATTCGGAAGGCAAAGAAGTTGTAGTAGGAGAAGTGTGCTTTGACCAAACCCGAGAAGGCCCACCTCGTACAGTTCATGGTGGAATGATCGCAGCGGTATTTGACGACGTTCTTTCTGGTGTCCTGTCAAGTGCGGGAGCCGCAGGATCAGTAACAGGGAAACTCACGATTCGATATCGACGCCCCACTCCGATAAACACTGATCTTCGCTTTGAAGCTTGGATTGACCATCAGCAAGGCCGTCGTCTCACTGCTCAAGCTCATTGCTTAGCTAATGGAGAGGTCACTGCAGAAGCAGAAGCTCTTTTTGTTCGCATCGACATGAAAGATTTCGCAAACTAATGAATAATCTTCCATCGGTGTGTTTCCTGTGTACGGGAAATGCAGCTAGATCAGTGATGGCTCGTGCTTTTTTCTCTAGTAAGGCTTCTGAATTTGAAGCCACAAGTGCTGGAACTTTAGTTTTAGAAGGCCAACCGATGAGTATCCGAACACGTAAAGCTTTAGCTTCGTACGGTTTATCTGAACCTAGCCATTTAAGTAGCCAATTCGGGAATTCGCATCTTGCAACCGACCTAGTCGTGGCTATGGAGCCAAGCCATATTTTTTGGATACGACGCTATTTTCCTGAGATCGCATCACGAACTGGCACTCTGCCACGGCTTATTCGACATTTACCTGAGGAAGGAGATATCGAAACTCGGATAGCAGCCATGGACTTAGCAAAAGTTGAAATTGAAGATTGGGAAGAAGTTGTTGACCCTGCTGGAGGAGATCAAGAGATTTTTGACCGCTGCGCAGAAGAATTAGAAAGACTAGTTAGTCAACTAGTGGCGAAAATTTCATGAAAAACTCTCATCGGAGAGAAGCTTTTATTCTTGCTGCAGCTACCGGACTATTAGGTGTCACATTTGGGGTGCTTGCCGACTCAGCAGAATTCTCACTAGCACAAGCAGTAGTGCTCTCTTCTCTCACGTTCACTGGCGCTTCTCAGTTTGCCGCAGTGTCTGTTATAGACAGTGGAGGAAACCCGATTACAGCCGTTGGAAGCGCTCTTTTGCTTGCAGCCCGAAACTCTCTTTATGGTCCCTTAGTTGCTCCTTTATTGCGTACTCCTTCTCGAGCCCAGCGGGCCGTAGCTATCCATCTTGTTATAGATGAAACTACGGCAATGGCTACTGCGCAGAATTCGTTGGAAAAATCTCGAGACGCGTTTTGGTTCACAGGAATTTGGCTTTTTATTTTCTGGAACACTGGAACCATAATCGGAGTTTTAGTAGGCGGGTTATTAGAAGATCCAAGCGTATGGGGTCTTGATGCGGCGTTCCCTGCAGCTTTTGTTGCACTCCTATTGCCTCATTTACGTACACGCGCAAAGAGAATTACTGCTCTTGTAGGAGCAGTCATAACAGTTGTTGCTGTGCCGCTGAGTCCGGTGGGTTTGCCAGTTCTGCTCTCTCTTTTTGCTGTAGGTCCGGGTATCTGGTCCCAGCATCGAAAAGGTTCGAAATGAGTTGGACTTCACTCATCGTGCTTTCCGGAGGAGCCTATTTTTTTAAGTTGGTAGGGGTGGCTGCAGGCGATCGGTTATCGACCAGATTTCAATCATTCACAGGGTTTCTTCCGCCCGCATTATTTTCATCAATCATTGTTCTTATGTCGGTTGTAGATGGTTCAACTCTTGTAATAGATGCACGATTAATTGGAGTGGGAGTCGGAGCAATAGCGGTTTGGAAGAAGGCGCCTTTTATTTTTGTCATTGTCGTGGCGATGGCATCAACAGCGATTTGGCGTGCAGTCACCTGAGCAGCGTCATCTATTGGCTAGCGTGTCAGTTGTGGGCGACTCTGAAGAACTTCCGGTTATTCCGCCTGGGGTGTCTCCTTCTATTGAACGCATGTTGTCTCGTCCTCGTCCGAGATGGCGCGGACGTATACATCGTGTAGCCGTTCCTTGTTCTGTTGCCACGGCTTTAATTGTGGCGTTCAATGTTCCAGCAGGGCAAGATCGTATAGGTGCTTTGGTCTATGGAGCTGGAGCGACGTTAATGCTTGTAGCAAGTTCTATAGTTCATTTCAAAAAATGGCCAATACCTGTTTGGGAGAAACTATTTCGTTTTGATCATGCAGCAATTTTTATTCTTATTGGTGCTGGCGCCACTCCGATAGCAATCAGTGCTTTAGATGGGCGTTCAACAACTCTCATGTTGTTTGCTGTTTGGATCGGTGCCGGCATCGGTGTTGTTATGCGACTTCTTCCGTTTCATCCTCCAAAAGGATTGATGAACACTTTATATATAGCTCTCGGGTGGGTACCGATTGTTATCGCTCCTGAAATATTTCAATCATTGAGCGGAACAGCTCTTGCTTTGCTTATAGCAGAAGGAGTTTTGTATTGCGCAGGGGCTTTGATGCTTGGAGCTCGTTGGCCTGATCCTTCTCCGAAAGTTTTTGGTTACCACGAGGTATGGCATGTGTCTGTTACCACTGCGGTGTGGTTGCATTACGTGCTGATTTTACTTATAGCTAATCCCTAACAAATTTTTACGCATTGGGCGGCTAAGTTGCTTATGTGAAGTTTGTATCAACTTTTTTCGTAATGGCTTTAGCTATGACTTCTTGCTCGTCTCGATCAATATCTGACCCAACTCAAGCGAAGGATTGCACAGAACTGGTGGAAGCAGGAAAAGTTGTTGCTGAACGAGTGCTAGATCGATTAGAGGGTCAAACACTAGAAGAGTTAGAAGCGGCTAATCCCGAGGAGCCTCTCGCTCCAATCGATTATCTGATGAGAGTAGAAGAATTCGATAATCAAGCAACAGCATTAGGTTGCGGGAAAGATCAGCTTCGATTACAAGCATGTTCAATGTATGTTGATTTAGAAATCAAAGCCAGCGGAGACTTGGCTCAAGATTTCTTAGCCCCGTACCTCGAAGCCTGTAATTGATATAAATAAATCTGTGGAGAACGTAAAAAAATGGCAGTATGCATGTACAGCATCTATTTAATGGAGCCCTATGAGCACATCACGATTATCTAAACGCATCGGAGCTATAGCTGAATCAGCCACAATGGCTGTTGATAAGAAAGCGAAGGCTTTAAAAGCAGCGGGTGAACCTGTAATTGGTTTTGGTGCGGGAGAACCAGATTTCGCTACACCAGCGCATATTGTTGAAGCCGCGGTTGAGGCCTGCAATAACCCTGCATCACACAAGTACACGCCAGCTGGCGGTATACCAGCTTTGAAAGAAGCTTTAATAGAAAAAACAGAACGTGATTCAAAGTGGCGTCCAGACATTTCACAAATACTTGTTACCAACGGAGGAAAGCATGCCGTTTATAACTCTTGCGCTGTCCTGTTAGACCCAGGAGACGAAGTACTGTTGCCTGCTCCTTATTGGACCACCTACCCTGAATCAATTGCTTTAGCTGGGGGTAAAACAATTCCACTAATGACGGATATCTCTAATGAATTTAGAGTCACAGTGGATCAGCTAGAAGCAGTTAGGACAGAAAAGACTAAGGCTTTGATGTTTGTCTCTCCTTCAAACCCAACAGGATCGGTATACCCAAAGGAAGAAATGGAAGCTATCGGACGATGGTGTGTCGAAAACAATATATGGGTTATCGCGGATGAAATATATGAACATTTGACCTACGACGAACATGAGCACCATTCAATTCGCTCACTTGTACCTGAACTTGCAGATTCCTGTTTGATCGTAAATGGAGTAGCGAAGACATACGCGATGACAGGATGGCGTGTTGGCTGGATGATCGGTCCAGAAGATGCGATAAAAGCAGCCACTAATTTACAATCTCATGCCACAAGCAACGTTGCTAATGTTTCTCAGCAGGCTGCTCTCGCTGCGGTTTCAGGAGATCTATCGGCAGTGGAAGAAATGAGATCAGCGTTTGATCGTCGCCGACAAACTATGACTGAGATGCTGAGACAAATTGACGGAGTTCAAGTCATTGCACCTCAAGGGGCTTTTTATGCTTACCCTGATTTGACTGCATTCCTTGGTAAAGACATTGGAGGACAGGTCGCTCAGTCCACTAGTGAACTTGCGGGAATTATTTTAGATCAAGCACAAGTAGCGATTGTTCCCGGCGAAGCTTTCGGAACCCCTGGTTACGCTCGACTCTCTTTCGCTTTAGGCGACGATGATTTAGTTGAAGGAATAAATCGTATTTCTCAACTTCTTAGTAACTAAGCGAGTGAGTAAAGCAGCGTCTTGTGGTTCTTGGAAATCTCCTGTAACTGCTGAACTTGTAGTTTCTGGAGCGGTCGGATTTGGCGAAGTGGTTGTTGCAGAAAGCGGCATTTGGTGGTCTGAGTCACGCCCTGATGAAGGAGGCCGTGTCGTCATAGTCCGAGATGGCGTCGACGTTATTCCTGAAAATATTAATGTGCGCACTCTCGTGCATGAGTATGGGGGAGGGGCATGGTCTGTGGCATCGGATGATTTGATTTACAGCAATTATGAAGATCAGCGACTCTACAAACTCAGTCAAGACGGTCAAAACACTATCCTGACTCCCGAACCAGAAATTGCTAGAGGGCTGCGCTACGCAAATGGAGTACCGACGCCCGATGGTGACTGGTTTATTTGTGTGCAGGAAAAGCACTCAGAGATGAATGGTGAACCTGCTAATAGTCTCGTTGCTATCTCTCTGCATGGGGTACAACAAGTTAATCAACTTGCCTTAGATGCAGATTTTTTTTCCAGTCCAGCGATTTCTCCAAATGGAAAGCAATTGTGTTGGATCCAATGGAATCATCCAAATATGCCATGGGATAACACAGAACTTTGGGTAGCAGATTTTCAAGATGGAGAAATATCAAACGAAGAACGTATTGGCACAACAAAAGAATCTTTTTTCCAGCCTTCATGGAGTCCTGAAGGTCAACTTCACGTTGTAACAGATCGAGATAATTGGTGGCATCTCTACAGACTTGAAGATAAGGAATTCGTGCAACTCACTTTTGGAGATTTTGAAATAGCAACACCACAATGGGTATTTGGATTAAGCCGCTACGTGTTTCTAGAAGAGAGTATTTGGTTTGTGTACTCCAAATCAGGACAGGACCATCTAGCAGTTTTAGAAGAAGATGGTTCTGTAAGTCAAATGCATTTAGAAGCGACGAGTATCGGATCTTTGGCTTCCACAGTTGACGGAGTAGCAGCCGTTGTTGCCTCATATGGAGAAGAGCCGGCAGTGGTGCAAATCACAAGCGGCGACCAAACGGCGTGTTCCACTCCTCGAGATTTAGGATTAAAACCAGAATGGTTTCCGCAGCCAGAATTACTGGAATTTCCGACGTCCGAAGGTGAAACCGCATGGGCGCAGGTGTACGTTCCAACAAACCCTGAATTCCAGATTCCAGATGGAGAGTTGCCGCCTCTTATCGTTCTCGCTCATGGAGGACCCACTGGTGCGGCTCGAACGCAACTCCAACTTTCAATTGCCTGGTGGACAAGTCGAGGGTTTTGTGTCGCCGATGTCGACTACCGCGGTTCAACGGGTTACGGCCGAGAATACAGACACCGTCTTCATGACAATTGGGGAATTTTAGATGTAGAAGACTGTGTAGCGATCGCTGATTATCTTGTTAAACAAAAACGAGTCGACCAAAATCGGTTAGCGATCAAAGGTGGGAGCGCTGGAGGGTTCACCGTTCTTGCTGCCCTAACTTTTCACGATATTTTCTCTGCGGGAGCAAGCCGTTACGGAGTAGCGGATTTAGAGGCCCTAGCTAAAGACACACACAAGTTTGAAGCAAGATACTTAGACCGTTTGATAGGACTATGGCCTGAATCTAAAGACATTTATGAATCTCGGTCACCGATAAAACATACAAATCAACTCAACACCCCATTGTTATTACTTCAAGGATCGTTAGACCCGATCGTTCCCCCTAATCAAGCACACATGATGGCTGAAGCTTTAAAAAAGAAGAATCTTCCCTTCGCTCTTTTAGAATTTCCAGACGAAGGGCATGGATTCAGAAAGGCTGAGAATCAGATACGGGCACTCCAAGCAGAACTTTCTTTCTTTGCTAACCAGTTTGATTTCGCTCCTGCAGACTCACTGCCTTCGTTGACGATTAATTAACAGGTTGCAAACAGTGGAGTCAATAGGGTTAGAATGAAAAACATGTATCAGGACTTTGACCTTCTCTTGCTAACTTAGGGCGAACGCCTACATATCGCGTTTGTCCACCTCCTGTTCAAAAACAGGAGGTTTTTTTAATTTTCAGCAAGAAATCAAAAAACTGAACAACCAAAACAACAACAGGAGCAAAAATGGAAAACTCCAATTCCCCAGAACGAGTCGTTATTTTCGATACGACTCTACGAGACGGCGAACAGTCACCAGGTATTTCTTTAGATGTCGGAGAGAAACTAGAGATAGCTGAACAACTCGCGCGTCTAGGGGTTGACTACATTGAAGCCGGTTTTCCTATCGCAAGCCAAGGGGATTTTGATGCGGTGCATGCCGTTGCCTCCACAGTAAAAGGACCGGTTATTTGCGGACTTTCCCGTACCGCCCATAAAGATATTGACCGCTGCTGGGAAGCAATTGAACCTGCAGAAAAACGACGGATCCATACGTTTATTGCTACAAGCCCTACTCACATGGAACATAAATTACGTATGACTCCCGAACAAGTACTCAAAGAGGCCTCTTCAGCAGTAGCTCGAGCTCGAGAATACACCGAAGATGTGGAATTTAGCCCTGAAGATGCATCTCGGTCTGATTTTGATTTCATGTGCGATGTTCTTCAAGCAGCTGTAGATAACGGAGCCGGAACACTCAACATTCCAGACACAGTCGGGTTTGCAACTCCAATGGAATGGGCGCAGCGAATAAAAGATATACGTGAGCGCGTGACAGGCGATTACATCATCAGCACACATTGTCATAACGATTTAGGACTAGCGGTCGCGAATTCTCTCGCAGCCGTAGGAGCCGGAGCTCGCCAGGTTGAATGCACCATTAATGGCATCGGTGAACGAGCCGGAAACGCTGCGATGGAAGAAATCGTTATGGCAGTAAATACGCGACCAGACATTTACACCGGAATTGATATAGATATACGCACCGAAGAACTAGCGAGAGCTAGCCGAATTGTCAGTCGCTTGACCGGATACCCAGTTCAGTTCAATAAAGCTGTAGTAGGAAGAAATGCTTTTGCTCACGAAGCGGGGATACATCAACACGGAGTTCTTAATGAACGAACTACTTATGAAATCATGGACCCAGCAGCGGTAGGTCAAGGAGAAAGCCAGATAGTGCTAGGGAAACATTCCGGTAGGGCGGCTTTCAAAGACACTCTCGAAAAGCTAGGTATCGATATCAAAGGTGATGCCTTAAATGCGGCCTTCACTCGTTTTAAAGAACTGGCAGATCGCAAAGTGCAACTCACCGACGCAGACCTTGAAGCATTAGTAGTTGAAGAAATGGGCGGCAAGGTAGATCATGCATATGAATTTGTCAGCATTTCTGCTCGAGGTGGAAGTTCCACAACCCCCTCAGCTGATTTAGAAATAAAAGTTTCAGGCGAAGTAATAAGCATTTCGTCAGAAGGAGACGGCATGGTTGATGCGAGTTGTACCGCCATCAAGAAAGCTACAGGAGTAGAGGGGCGCCTCACTGATTATTCAGTTATGTCAGTGACAGGTGGAGTTGATGCTCTAGCCGATGTCACGTTGTCCTTTGTGAGTGAAGACGGTTTAAAAGTAGCGGGACGCGGATTATCCACTGACGTGGTTGAAGCTTCCGCACGTGCGTTTATTGCTGCTCTTAATAAGGTTGCCCATATCCGTTCCACGGGCGACGATCCCAATGCGATTGAACGTCCTGGACATATTGGATAGTGGAACTTAAAAACTAAAGTTTGACCACTTGTAAACGTTCTAAAGAATCAAGGCTGTTTGATTGAAGTCGGTCGTAACTGTAAGACCAGAGTTGCTCGCCAATAACTAAAGTGCGTTCAATTTGTGGCATCCAAACATATTCTTCGGGATGACAGATAGTGATCATCTTGTTTTCTGGAACAACGTCGCTTCCGAAACCTTCCTCTTCAGCCCAAACAGCCGCTAGATCGGAAGGATAATACTCGCACCAATGGCCATCCATTTCAGAATAGGTATCAGCTTCACAAAGCATGACTGTGCGCCCATCGACGCTTCCAAGAAATTCAGCCAAGACTTCTTCATCAACCAAGTCACAAACAGGATCAACAGGATCTGGGCTCTCATCTTGGTGATCTATTCGACCTACTTCAGTGATAGTTCCATTACTAATACGTAGAGCTACTGCGCCGGAGAAGTTCGAGTACCAGTCGTTGAATGGCAATACCGCTAATTCACTAGCTGGCCACCAGAGAAAAGATCGATGATCCCATTCAACTGATGAAGATCCGCCAGAAGTAATCCAAGAATCAAGAGCGACAGGCTGGTCTAGATTTGATACATCAAAAAGAGTCACTTTTGCGCCTGTAGTTTGACCAGTGTCGGTAGCATCCTGGCCAATTCCTAAGACAAGGTCATCGCTTAATGGGTGAAGGTAACCGCTGTATCCAGTTATCTTTAGTTCTCCGCGAACCACAGGGTTAGTAGGATCTGATAAATCAACGGTGTAGAACGGATCGGTTTGACGGAATGTCACAATGTAACCGGTGTCTCCGACGAATCGAACAGAGAAAATGCGTTCTCCTCGACCCATGTCACCTACTTCACCAACAATTTCAAGGTCTAACCCGTTGCGAACTAAAACAGAAACTTTTGACTCGCTGTCGTCGCTGAACCCCCATGGCCCTCCGAGAGTGGTGGCAACTCTTAAATGCCCCTCATGCTCAGACATAGCAAATTGGTTTAGTAAATGGCCATCCACAGAACCTGACGCCATATAAGTCGTAGCATCTGAGTCAGAGACATCAAATTGATGAATCGATGTTGCGTAGTTGTCTGAAGCATCTTCCCAAAGACTTTCATCGTTTTCGAAAAGAATCGGGTCAAGGTAGCTTGTGGTCGCTACATAAAGATTCGAATTGCTTGCATAAACCGTTTGTCCATCAGCTAAAACAGCGGTTGCGTCTGGCGTTTCAAGTGAAGAATCAAGATCTACCGTCACTACAGACAAGGTAGAGAAACCAGAGAACTCAGTGGGGTAATGAATGTTAGAGCAATCTGCTATTAATCCCTGTGAAGAAATCCCATTAGAATTTTCAAAAAAGTAGTTGGGAAGCCAATCTTCTAACGTTGTTCCTGAAATAACTTCTTTGTTGAATTTTTCAGCATTTTCTTCTCCGGCTTCATTTTGAGGATAGACGAAAGGAAGCTGGTTCATTGGAGTGGACATCACGATACGAGCAACTCCGTTGACCACACGTGCACTCACATAACTTCCATCCAAAGTAAGGGTGTTGACGATAGAGAGTTCATATGGATTCGAAAGGTCAATTTCAATAATGCTCGATAAATTCCTCCAATAACCGCCATACCCTGGCGCGATATCCGCAGATTCATCGGCTGCATCTTCATAATTAATTGTTTCTGCATCTGCAGAAGCAAGTACAAAAGCCCGATCTCCTGAGAAAAGAATCTCCCTTGGCCAATGCCCATCAAATGAAAGAGAATCCGTTAATTCTGGGGTGGTTCCGGATACGTCAATGAAGTGGAATTCGTTACCGCTGAGAACCAAAATTCTGTTTCCATCAGTTTTGATTATGTCTGGTTCGTCGATTCCGACTTCTTGAACGTTAGTTCCGGAATAGTCAACACCTGCAGTCATTGAGGCACCGCTATCGGCGGCAAGCGCCATTTCTGGTTCAGCCATCATCACGCCCTCTTCCATACGCAGAATGCCGATAGGCCCATACCAGCCTCCGGAGTCAAGCCCGTAAGGACCTACTCTGGCAATGGCTTGCTCTTGAAGATAGGAGAGTAGATCATCACAGGTGGTGAAAGACACAAGAGCTGAAACAAACTCAACATCGTCAAGATTGACATTCTGCAAAGTAGTTGTAGTTCCTGATGTTCCCGGTGAAGGGGTTTTGCTGCACCCTCCAGCGAATAATGCGGCAAACAAGATAAGAGAAAGAATTTTCTTCATGATGACTCCAGACTAGTTGTTTCTAGTTCAGACGTCGACTGACTCTATTTAGTTCCCAGATCGATAAAATTTATTTTTTTGTAGTTGGTAGCCACGCAGGTCGCGTTATCTCGTAATCCTTTATTTCCTGAGTGAACCGCAAACTCAATCCAATGTCGTCAAGTCCTTTTAAGAAACGTTCTTGAGTAGATGGTTCTAAAGGAAATGAACATTCAATAGAAGCTTCAGGGGCTTCAAGCATGAGGTTAGCCACATCAATTGTTATCACGAGGTTTGGATTTTGTTCTGCCGCATCAAGTAAAGCTTCTCCGACGTCATTTGATACTTGAACTGGGATTAAACCATTTTTTGTACAGTTATTCCGAAATATGTCAGCGAACCTTGGTGAAATGACTGCTTGGAAACCATATTGCTGAATCGCCCATACGGCATGTTCCCGTGAAGATCCAGTGCCGAAGTTTGGCCCACCAATAAGCACCACCGCGTCGTTATAACGCTCATCGTTAAGCACAAAATTGCGGTCATCACGCCATTCAGAAAAAAGGCCCTGTTCAAACCCTGTACGTTCCACGCGCTTAAGCCAATCTGAAGGAATGATTTGGTCCGTGTCAACGTCTGAGCGTCTTAAAGGCACTGCAGTTCCAGAAACAATCTGTATGGCTTCCATGGCTTGCTCCTAATCTAAGTCTTCTGGAGTGGAAAACGATCCGGCAATAGCGGTAGCAGCAGCCACAGCAGGAGAAACGAGATGGGTTCGCCCACCACGACCTTGTCGTCCTTCAAAGTTTCTGTTAGACGTGCTGGCGCAACGCTCCCCGGCAACCAGTTTGTCAGGATTCATGGCCAAACACATTGAACAACCAGGTTCACGCCAATCAAATCCTGCTTCCTCCAATATTTGAGGTATGCCTTCTTGTTCAGCTTGAGCTTTTACTGCCCAAGAACCTGGAACAACAAGTGTTCGTGTTCCTTCGCTTACTTTTCGACCTCTAGCTACTTCAGCTACAGCTCTAAGGTCCTCAATACGGCCATTAGTGCATGAACCGATAAAGACCGTGTCGACTTTTATATCACGCATCTGAGTTCCAGAAGAAAGACCCATATAATCAAGCGCTCTTTCAGCGGATTCACGTTGGACTGGGTCTTCAAAAGAATCTGGATGGGGAACTGAACGATCAATAGGTATTACTTGACCCGGGTTGGTTCCCCAAGAAACATGAGGGGAAATATCCGCTCCGTTAAGTATCACTTCTTTATCAAACTTCGCATCATTGTCAGTAGACAAGGAACGCCAATCAGTAACAGCGGAATCCCAGTCATTGCCGGCAGGTGCGTGTAGTCGTCCTTTGAGGTATTCAAAAGTTGTTTCGTCAGGAGCTATAAGTCCTGCCTTAGCGCCGGCTTCAATTGACATGTTGCAAACAGTCATACGGCCTTCCATGGAGAGGCTCTCAATTACGCTGCCGCGATACTCGATGATGTAGCCAATCCCTCCTCCAGTTCCGAGTTCTCCGATAATGGCGAGAATTACATCTTTAGCGGTGCTTCCTTCAGGAAGAGAACCGTTGACTGTTACAGCCAAAGCGCCGGGTTTTTGTTGCGGAAGAGTCTGCGTAGCCAATACATGTTCCACCTCACTTGTGCCGATGCCAAAAGCCAAAGCGCCAAAAGCGCCATGAGTGCTGGTGTGGCTATCTCCGCACACCACAGTCATACCAGGCAGGGTTAGCCCTTGCTCTGGTCCGATGATGTGAACAATACCTTGCCCAGGGTCACCCATGGAAAAGAGTTTGACTCCAAACTCTTCACAATTCTTCCTCAAGGTTTCAATTTGAGTTTTACTAATCGGATCAGCTATAGGTTGATCAATATTTTCGGTAGGAACATTGTGATCTTCAGTTGCGATGGTGAGATCAGGACGGTAAACATCACGGCCAGCCATGCGTAGGCCGTCAAATGCCTGCGGAGAAGTGACTTCATGGACAAGATGCAAATCAATAAACAGTAAATCAGGTTGTTCAACGCTGGAATGAACAACATGACGGTCCCATACTTTTTGGCTTAACGTCTTTGGTGACATTTGATTCCTTATGACGTAGGTATTTCTACTATTTAGGATACGTCAAAGAGGATGAGAGTGGTCAGAGAGCTTCTAGGAAACCCAAAATCAAGGCACGGTCGCTAGAAGAAAGAGAAACATAGGCATCACGGGCAGATTGAGCTTCGCCACCATGCCAAAGAATTGCCTCTTCTAAAGTTCTGGCACGCCCGTCATGGAGGTAATGTTCATGACTAACCGTGCCCGTCAATCCGATACCCCATAACGGAGCCGTTCTCCATTCCGAACTTTCTGCACCATGTTGAGCTAAACCATCGTCTAACTCTGGACCCATGTCATGAAGGAGAAGGTCAGTGAAAGGAACAATGACTTGATGGGCAAGAGAGGTGACTTCATGAGGGCCAGTAACCCATGGTTCTGTACGATGGCATCCAGAACATCCGATCTGTTCAAACCATGCAGCTCCGCGTTGCACATTTGGATCGTCATGACCGCGCAAAGCCGGCACAGCGACAGTTGAGGTGTAAAAAGCGGTGTCTTCTAAAAAGGTTGATCCGAAAAGTTCAGCAGCGAGTTGGTAGTCGAGCGAAAGATCTTCAGTGAAAGCACTTTCGGTGAAACTAAGAATCGTGGGTTCTTGTGCTTTCCATCCAAACCTTCCAATTTGTTCTCCTGAATGACCTAATTCTGCTACTCGGCCTGATATCCCATCAGCATCTAAATCATTAGGATCTGCCCCTGATGCGATATCAGAAGCGGGAATGGTTTCAAGAAGTCCTCCTCCGAAAACAGGAGGAGCGGCGCGCAGAGAAGTGAAAACTGTGTCAAGGTCCAAGGAATCTACTTGAATTATCGGTTTACGTAGAGAAAAAGAAGTTCCGTCATCCATAGTTCCAGGTATTTCTTCCCAAGTCACCGTTAATGAACCTTCTTTTAAATCACCTTGATCTTGGAGTTGAAGACCAATTTCAGGATGGGGAATCATCGCTCCTGAATCATCAAGCCCGAGGCTCACCATGAGTGTTGGCCCTGAAGCATTCACCAGTCCATCGGGAGGCACAGATCGACCATTGTTTATATGACACCCCAAACAACTGTTTCCGTTTCTTGGATCTCCTAATCCATCTTCACTACCCCAAATGTGTTCAAAAGGAACATCTCCGGCCGCGAACCTAATACGTTCTGGCAATCCCATTGCCCGATTAGAAAGACTAAAGGCTCGCTCATTGGCAGCCATAGTTGTTCCCTCTCCACCACTTCTTAAAAAAAGTTCAGGAGGCTCTGTAGTGAGCGAAGGGCTATCTGGTTGAGTTATCAGAAACCACAGCCCTACGGTTAGGGCTGCGATTACTGAAAGTTGTAATAGGCGGTTACCCGCCTGAGAGATCACCCGGCAGAAGGGACACCGATACTATCAATATCAATTGATGGTGGCGGCCCTGCAGGTACTCCCTCAGCTGAGTCAGCATCTGGCATTGATGGCTGTTCGTCAGGAACCGGCATAGTGTCATGATCTACTACGCCATACCCATCACCACCAGGTCCTGGGTTCGGGAAAGCAGTATCGGTAGTGTTAGTTGCTTCTCCGCCACAAGGCATAAATGTTTCAATATCTGCAGGCGCAGAAGTAGTGAAGGTGTTGTCGGAGAAACAGTTTCCTTTAGAACCATAGGTTCCGTCTTCTTCGTTGATCGATACGTAAGCTAAATCGAATTCGCTGCCAGAAACAACATTTTCTATAACTTTGTTGTCGTGAGCTTCCCAAAGATTTTGATCAAAGAAAATTGACAAAGCGATACCGGCATATGAGTTGTTTTCTACCCGGTTACGAACGATCAGGTTGTCGTTACCTCCGGCGGCAACAATGCCGACACCGAAACCAATATCCCAGTCTGCGCTACGCCTCGGGGTCTCTTCGTTGCCGTTGTCGGTAACAAGGTTTCCGACAACAGTGATATTTCCTTGCGGAGCTAACTCTTCTGAATCAAGAGTATTTGGTACAACACCTAGACGGTTGTGTCTGAAAATTGAATTCATGATGACAATGTTGTTACTGGCGTTAGTTCCTGAATACCCGAGAGCGTTATGTTCACTAATCACATTGTCTATTACAGCGTTGCAAGGGTTGCATTGACCGATGTAGAAACCGGAGTCAGGGTGTCCGCTTCCATAACTATGTTCAAACACACCGTTTTGTGCATTGAATGCGTAAAGACCGTAAAGACCGTTGTTGTAAGTCGTTACGTATGAGGCTCGGTAACCATCGACAATGATGTCTGTTCCGTAGTCACCGGTGAAAAATATCCCATTTGATGTGTGTGAATGAGAGGTCAGGTTTTCGATAGCTACACCGTCTGAGAACACTATGAAACCATTCGGGCGTTCATGCTGTCCGTCTATGATGACTTCGTTTCGGTCTAACCCACGGATCACGATGTCGTCAGTTTCTACAATTACGGATTCATAGTAAGTGCCGGGAGCGATCAGAATCAGATCACCAGGTACCGCATCATCAACTGCGTCTTGGATGGTGGCGTAATCATCCGGAACCCTCAAAGCATCAGGTAAAGGATCTCCAGCGTCTCCGGCGAGCATTTCAAACTCTTCATCGGAAAGAACCGAAATACATGCAATGGCAGCTGCTTCTACGTCTATAGCGTAAGCGTCTTCCTCTGTCATGATGGTTTCCATCATGGTCTCGTAGTCATCGCCAGATTCTTCATGGACGGCATCAACTATGCACTCTGTGTAGTCGGAATTCGCAAAACCCAAATCATCACTAGTGATTTCGTTGAGTAAATTAACGATTGCTTTTCGAAAATCTGACTCGTCGTCATCGCCCGGTTCGCTTTCTTCAACCGCAGCAACTGTGGTTTCAACTGCAGCAGCTGTGGTTTCGACTGCAGCAGCTGTGGTTTCGACTACTTCAGCTGATTCAGAGGAAGAATCACTTCCTCCACAACTTGAAGCTATGAAGGCCAATGAAAAAATGATTGCAAAAATTTTGTGAGTTTTCATACATTTTACTTTAGATCACCGGGCGGAAAAATAACGATTTCAGTCCGAAACTACAAAAATTTGACCTGTTTGCCCACGAGTGGCAGTGCCATGAAAAGTACAGAAATAAGGGAAGTAACCGGTTTGTTCAAATAAAGAAGAAGCGGAACCGCCCTCATCGAAAAGGCTTTCATTAAGGCTGGTAAACCATCCAAGTTCACCTTCTTCAAGTGAAGGAGTCACGTTATGTCGATTACGACCGGTATTAGTCCACGTGATATTCGTTCCAGGGGAGACGATGATGAAG
>JAQWOV010000001.1 GCA_029245675.1 Acidimicrobiales bacterium
GGATCTATAAACATTCCTTCTATAACTGTCCAAGGTCCAGCTGTGACTACATGCACCAAGTAGGGAGACACTCCAAGAGCTAATCCTTTTATCGCTGCCACACGATGCTCTTTATTTGATTGCCATGCAAGCCATCCAAGCCCGACAACAACAACCAGAATCAAATCTGCCCGATACAACAAGGCCATACCTGCGAGAAGTCCAGAGATAAACCATTGGCGTTTAGTCGCAGTTTCACTTATTGCTACAGATAGCGCTGCTACCGCAAACGAAATAGCAGCAATCCAAGAATATGCGATAAGCCCGAACGGAATTATGAGAATCCAGCCAAGCAATGCAGACCCAAATGCCACGGCGGGGCTCACCGATTTGCCGATTCGGTATAAACCCCAAAGCAACAAGATTCGATAAAGAAGACCGACAAGGCGTTCTACGGTTATAGAGACGCCAAACACCGCGAATGCCCCCGCTAATGTCCATAGATCTCCGGGGCCATAAAGATGTTCAAAATCTGCGTTGGGAATCTGACCTTTTAAGACAAGTTCTCCCCCGATCAGCAGGCTTCCTTCTTCCATGGTGGCTCCATTTGAACCAAACATGATGAGTAACGGCAGTGCTACAACGAGTGCAAGTAGAGTTGCTGGCAGGAAACGCACCAAAGTTAGACCCGTTACTTTGTTCATTACCAAAGCATACGAGTATCTAGGGAGAGCAATGAGAACCTTTCAGACAAACAAGGAGAAGAGGTTCAACTTTCAACAATGGTTACTGTTCCTGCTTGTCCGTCTACCTCTACCAGAGCACCATCAGGTATCAAATGAGTTGCGTCGGTAACGCTTACCACACAAGGTAAACCAAGTTCACGTGAAACAATTACAGCGTGACTCATCTGTCCACCAACGTTGACAATAACTGCTTCGACAGGAACAAAAAGCGGGGTCCAACTTGGGTCTGTATGTGGGGCAATTAGTACGTCTCCAGGTCCTATATCTCCAGGTTCAGACGGGTCCAGAACGACTCGTGCGATGCCTCTAGCTTTCCCAGCGCATCCAGGAATTCCTTCAAGGGTCTCTCCTGATTTAAGGGCAGTTCTTGCTATTTCTGTTCTTTTCTCCCAAGTTTCAATTGGTGGCAACTCTCCAGAGAAGCAGAAAGGCGGAACAAGTTCTGAAAGCGCATCACGAGTCGACTTTCTCTCTGAAATGATTTTTGTCATGGTTTCGGGGTTTTGTAGAAATTCATCCATTTCCTCTAAACGAATAAACCAAAGATCATCTACTTCTCCGCCACTTCGTTGACTAACCCTCTGACCCAACTCTCGCAAAGAAAGTCGGCATTGATGGATCATGTCAATGAGAACTGTCTTTGATTTCTCTCTTGCTTGGCTGTAACTAACCGCGCATTCATAAAACCGATCGAAACGACTATGCAAAATCCTGCTTAAGTTATTTTTTGCGGATCGAACAGCCTCTTCCCTTTCTTTGACTAAACGCTCTGTACGCAGTTTTGGCGCTCGACTGTCATCTGCCTGACGCATCCGATCAATGATGGTTAACGGCATATGCGGGTTTGTCCCCCATACCTCACAAGCTATTTCCCACTCATTAGGTCCTCTACTTCCAAACTTTTTTAAGAACTCTGCAAATTCCACATTGAAATCTTTAGCTTCTGGGTCTGTATTTAAACGGTTTTCTAATCCACTCAACCCTTCATCAAAGCAGGCAGAGAGAGAAGAAGAGTTTCGAACAAGGCGACTGAGATCCCAGAGAGCGAAAGATGGAGCGGCGGACTCTACGTCCCCTAGCCCTCCTAGCATTGGTAACGCCAGTGATTCGTCGCCCAATTTATTTTTACACAGAGACTTTAGAAGACCTAGCCCTATCCCTGCGCCTCCTGTTATCAATAAATGATCTCGAAAAAGACGAATTTGAAGAGGGACTGAATCTAGGAAAACACTCAGCAGTTCATCTTCTGAAGCAGTGGCAAAGTCGGGAAGTTCTTTATGCCATTGAAGAGCGTCTTCTTGGACTTCTTCAAGTTCAGAAAGTTTTTTTCCAAATAAAACGGAAAGCGCATATAGAACCATTTTTATACTGCACCACAGATTTCGATCTCCTTTTTGGATTTCGTGCGGAGGAGCAAGATCTTCTGATCCGAGATAAGTCGCATCTGTTTCTTCTACGGTTGTTCCAGCAGTTCTAACGGCAATCACTCGAGATGCGGAAAGATTAATGTAGGTGTATCCGCCAAAAACTCCGCCAAAAATGTTGGCGTCCTCTTGAAGTTCTTTTTCTGGCATTGCTCCAATAACTCGTACAGAGTCTGTGAACGGATCCCCATTGATTACTCCCGGTAAGGACGTAGACAGTGGATAAACGACTTCTGGGTAAACTTCTCCTGAATTTCCCCTTGTATATACGGGAAATCTTTTACTTGGCGTGCCATGAACATAGGGGCCTAACCCTAAGTCCACAAAATCTAACAATGGATTTGCCATACCCAGCACGCTAGTAGATAACGTTTAACGACTAGAGTTCGGGATTCATGAGAGTTTTCGGGGAGAGCTAACTTTGTCTAATCTAACTGAACGGTTGAAATGGCTTGCTGCCCCATTACTAATCTTTGCAATTCAATTTTCACTATTTCGCGCCCCGATCGGTGTGGTCATAAATGGTGCAGTGCTGGGCTTGATAACTGCTCTTGTAGCTCTCGCCATGTTCTTGATTTATCGATCAAACCGTGTATTGAACTTTGCTCAAGGCGAATTCGGATTAATCCCGGCCGTTCTCTCGGTCATGTTAATTGTTGAATCCGGCTGGCCCTGGCTACTTGCCCTACTTGTAGGGGCTGTCGCCTCCATCTTGCTAGGGGGCGCAACAGAGTTTTTAATAATTCGTCGGTTCTTTCGTGCTCCACGTCTCATCCTGACCGTAGCGACTCTTGGTCTTGCTCAAATTTTGGCTTTCAATGCATTTAGAATGCCATTGTGGTGGAACGCACGAGTTACCTCCCAACGAATCGACTCCCCGTTGAATTGGGTTTGGGACGTTGGACCAGTACGACTAAGTGCAGATCACCTTCTCGTTTTAATCATTGTTCCTTTAGTGCTCTTAGCTATAGGAGCACTACTTCGATACACCAATCTTGGAATAGCTGTACGAGCTGCCGCTGAACTACCTGATAGAGCTGTTTCTCTTGGCATACCGGTAAAGAGCGTTCATACTCTTATTTGGGGAATCGCTGGACTTCTCGCCTTTCTTGCCCTCTTCCTTCGCGCCGGAGTTATTGGCTTACCAGTAGGGGGATCACTCGGCTTTGGGCTCCTTCTTCGAGCCTTAGCTGCTCTAATGATCGGACGACTCAACCACCTTCCGACAATTCTTGTCTCATCTATTGCACTAGGAATCCTCCAACAAGGAATCAACTGGAACCAGGACAACTCTTTTCTCGGTGATGCATTTATGGCAGCAGTAATTATTGCCGCCCTTGTTCTACGCCGAGACAGAAAACAACGCGGAGAGATGACCAACGAAAGCCTCTCCCTCATCGGAGACGTTCGCCGTCTCCCAGCTGTTCTCAACAATCTCTGGGAAGTCAGAATTTTAAAGTTTCTGGCAATCACCGGAAGTATCGGTTTGTCTTTTTGGTTGCCTCGTGTTTTAGAAACACAAGATGTTCTTCGTCTTTCCTACCTTTACCTCTATGTGATTGTTTTACTCTCATTAGTTGTTCTCACAGGTTGGGCCGGGCAACTCTCTCTTGGACACATAGCTTTCTTGACAGTGGGTTCAGTTCTTGGCGCTTATTTCACTCAAGAAATGGGATTTGATCTACTCTTAGCTGTTCCTATCGCTGGTTTAGGTGGAGCTATCGCTTCTTTATTCGTTGGCCTACCGGCTTTACGCCTTCGGGGCCTATACCTTGCGGTAACTTCCTTAGCTTTTGCTGTAGCAACTACGTCTTATCTTCTCAACCCACGTTTCTTTTCATGGATACCTCAAGGACGTATAGAGCGTCAGCCGCTACTTGGGAGAATTGACTGGTCAACTTCATTCGCCATGTATCACGTCAGCCTTATAGCTCTCATTTTAGTTTTCTTCGCTATCTCTGGAATTCGAAATAGTCGAACAGGACGTGTTCTTTTAGCTATGAGAGACAACGAGGCTGCAGTCGCTGCTTACGGTGTGAGCCCAACAAAAGCAAAGCTAGTCGCTTTCGCTATATCAGGTTTTTTTGCTTCGACAGCCGGAGCTCTTGTAGTCCACCATCAGCAAGCTTTAGTAGTTGAAACGAATAATCATTGGCAAAGCATTGACCTCTTTGTCGCCGCGGTAGCTGGAGGCATAGGTTCTGTTATTGGCGCTGTACTTGGAGCGCTTTATTACTGGGGAGGAGTCTGGTGGCTTCCTGGAAACTGGAGACTCCTAGTTCTCGGTGGTGGCGTTTTAGGAGTCTTGCTTATCCTCCCTGGTGGCATGGCAAGTGGGCTTTATCAAATACGCGATGCTGCAGCTAAAAAACTTGCTCTACACCATGACATTGATGCCCCCGGTTTCACTTCTGATTCACATGAAGAAAAGAGTCAATGATGTCTGCTGGAGAGAGATCAATGATGAAGGGGTTTTTAGAAACAGTGAAACACCCCGTTACTTCAATACGTTCACTCGGCAGAGGGGGTTCTCTTTATGGGCTTCTCATTGTTTTCGGTTTTAATGCCGTAGATGAATTGGATAGAGCTGCTTTTGATATTCTCGCTCCCGAGATACGAGATGAGTTTGATCTCGGATTTCAAGGATTATTAACCATTATTGCTGTAGTGGCTGCTGTCTCTCTTGCTCTTCAAGTTCCAATAGCGGGTTTTGCTGACCGTCATTCAAGAGTCCGACTGGCCGTAGTTGGAGCTTTAGCTTGGTCGGTCTTTTCTTTTTCTACTGGGCTGGCTACTGGAATCGTTTTCCTCGCTTTCGCTAGATCTGGATCAGCGATCGGCAAAGCTGTCAACGACCCCACCCACAATTCTCTTCTAGCGGACTGGTTCCCTCCTGCAGATAGGCCAAGAGTTTTTTCTTTCCACCGAGCAGCTAATCCTGTTGGGGCAACTATCGGGGCCCTAGCCGCTGGCTTGCTTGCTCATTATTTTGGATGGAGAGCACCGTTTTTTGTATTAGCTGTTCCTACTTTGATCTTGGTATTTTTCGCTCTTCGACTCCATGAACCAATTCGCGGGGCACAAGAACGTAAAGCCATTGGTGCGGACGAAGAAGCCATTTATCTCGAAGAAGAACCGCCTTCTTATTCTGAGGGGTGGCGAATGGCTTGGAAAATAGGTGTGTTGCGAAGAATATTTGCTTCCATGCCTTTCCTCACCATCGCTTTTGTTGGATTCAACTCTCTTAACATTCTTTTCCTTGAGGAAATCTTCAGTCTTGATATTCGCGAGCGTGCATTATTCACTGCTACTTTAGCTCCGCTAAGCATTATTGGTCTTGTAATTGGAGCCAGAATTTCTGGCAGATTGATTGAAAAAGACCCTGGTCTTGTACTTCGGTTCCTTGCTTTGACTTCAGTGATAATAGGTGGCCTAGCAGCACTTTATGCCTTGTCGATTAACCTTGTGATGGCGTTCATCTCAGCAGCGTTGATAATTATTTCTGGAGCGATTCTAGGACCAGGAATTCTCGTCGTTTTATCAATGGCGGCTCCACCTCGTGCGAGATCGATGGTTTTCTCCATCAGTTCACTCTGGATCCTCCCAGGCCTATTGATTCTTCCTCTAGTTGGTTGGATAGCTGATACTTGGGGTATCCGTTACGGAATGATCACTCTGCTTCCCATAGGTTTAATCGGAGGGTTAATTCTGTCTTCTGCAGGACCAATTATTAGCGAAGACATTAAGGATGTGTGGCAAACTACGGCCGCCCGATCTGAAGTTCTTCTCGCCCGAAAGAATGGGGAAGAAAAAGTTCTTATGTGTAAAGGACTAAATGCAGGATACGGAAACGTACAGGTTCTTTTTGATATTGATTTCGAAGTAGAGGCCGGGCAAATTGTTGCTCTACTTGGAACTAACGGAGCTGGAAAATCTACATTACTGAAAGCCATATCAGGGATTGTAGAAGCAGACACGGGAGCTGTGTTACTTGATGGAAGAGACATCACTCATGCCCCACCTAATGAAATAGCCAGACATGGGGTGACTCAACTTCCTGGTGGATCCGGTATCTTCCCTTCACTTACCGTTGCTGAAAATCTTCGAGCAGCCTCTTGGCTTAACCGTAAATCTGCTTCTAAGGACTGGGACGCATACCATAAAAGAGCTCTAGAGAACTTCCCTATATTGGCTGATCGTTTAGAAGACGAAGCAGGGAATCTTTCCGGAGGTCAGCAACAAATACTTGCTTTAGCTATGGCTTTCCTATCACAACCGCGACTTTTGATGATTGATGAACTCTCTTTGGGTTTAGCTCCAGTAATCGTTGAAGAGTTACTTCCAAAACTCCAAACTCTGGCGAAAGAGGGAGTAACCATAGTTTTAGTGGAGCAATCCGTGAATGTCGCTCTGACAGTTGCTGATACCGCCTACTTCATGGAAAAAGGAGAAATAAAATTCCACGGAGAGACGTCGGAACTTCTTAAACGTCCAGATGTGTTACGTTCAGTTTTCTTAGAGGGTGCCTCAGCCGGTCTTGATAAAGCACAAAAAGAAGCCGAAGAACCAACCGAAACTGACTCTGCAGTAGAGGAGCCTTCAGAAATATCTGAGGAATCAAGTTCTGCCACGGTTCTTGAAGTAAGTGGGATCAGTCGTTCTTTCGGAGGGATCTCTGCTGTTAATGACGTAAGTTTCGAAGTTCGCTCTAAAGAAATTCTTGGTTTCATCGGGCCAAACGGAGCTGGTAAAACAACTCTTTTTGATCTCATAGGTGGTTTCACTGAATCGGACAAAGGGAGAGTTGTCTTATCGGGAAGACCTATTCATCATTTGACTGCCGCTAACCGATCCCTTCGCGGACTTGGACGCTCTTTTCAAGATGCACGACTTTTCCCTGCTTTAACAGTTGAAGAAACTATTGCGGTGGCGTTAGATCGTTGGATCACGTCACAGGATCCCGTGTCTTCCGCCCTGCACCTCCCCAATGCTTTTGACAGTAACAGGAAAGTAAATACTCGTGTCAATGAACTGATCGAACTCATGAATTTAGGCTCCTTTCGAACAAAATTCATACACGAACTTTCAACAGGAACGCGCCGGATTGTTGATTTAGCAATGGTCGTAGCTCACAGACCTATAGTCGTACTTCTAGACGAACCCTCTAGTGGAATTGCTCAACGAGAAGCAGAAGCACTTGGACCGGTCCTAGAGCGTCTACGAGATGAGATGGGATGCGCTTTAGTCATAATCGAGCATGACATTTCCTTACTTCGTTCCGTTGCGGACCGAATGATTGCTTTAGATCAAGGAGCTCTAATTGCTGAAGGAGACTCCGCACTGGTATTGACCCATCCAATTGTCGTATCCTCTTATCTAGGAACTGATCAGGCTGTAATTAACCGCTCTGGAGTTCATTAAAATCAAGCACTGATAAAAGTAGGGGGATCATGGAACCGGGACAGGAAAAATCTTCAAGGACTACAGCCGCTAGAAGATGGGGGCCAATAGCTGCAATTGTGATTGCTGCTGTTGTGGTAGTCGTCATTCTCGTTGCGACGCCTTCTAACGACGAAAAGAACGAAGAGTCCTCTTCAACTGCCGCAGTGGTAGAAGAATCATCTCCTTCAACAACAACTGCGGCTGCAGTTGAATCCGAGACCGAATCCGAGACCGAATCCGAATCGGCTCCAGCTACCACCACCACAGAAGCAAAATTGGGTGGCCCCTCTTACGCTATTGATCCAGATACTGAAAGTCCGGAAGGTGTACTGAGTTATCCCAGAGCTGAAGAAATGGGTATCGCCGACACCATCGACTGGGGCGAACGTTGCGATGAAGAAACTGGGCAAGTTCGAATCCCTTGGTTCTTCCGCATACCTTGTTGGCAGCCCTTTGAAGGTGACAACGGTGGTGCAACAGATAACGGAGTAACCGCAGACACAATAAGGGTCGTTTACTGGACCCCACAAGACAACGACCCAGTAATGGCTTACATTACAGATGCCATCATGAATGATGACACTAATTCCGACGTTGAAGACACTCTAAATAAGTTGATCGAATACTACGAAACGTATTACGAAACCTACGGCCGCTCAGTTGAGTTAACGGTAATAACAGGTTCTGGTCTCGTTTTAGATCCGATTTCCGCTCGGGCTGATGCAGTGCGCATCGCTGAAGAAATTGATCCCTTCATAGTTTGGGGTGGCCCAGCATTAACCACCGCCTTTGGCGACGAACTAATGGCAAGAGGCATCGCTTGTTTTGCCTGCGGACTAGGTGGAACGGCAGAAGACTATGTCGAAAGGCATCCAAACGGATGGTCTTTAACTATGAGCGCGGAACAAGCAAGTATTCTGGTTGCCGAATATGTCGGAAAACGCCTCGCGGGATACAACGCTGTTCATGCCGGAGACTCCAGCATGCATGATCAAGAACGCGTCTTTGGGAACGTTTACGAAGGAAGCGGAGAAAACGCTGAAAAAACAAGCCAAATGTTCGAAGATGCACTTGGAAGTTATGGCGTGGAACTCGTGGAATCTATCTCTTACAACTTGGATCCCGCAACAATGCAAGAAACAGCTACTAACACCATCGCTAAGTTAAAAGCTTCTGGTGTGACCTCTGTATTGCTGCAAGCTGATCCGGTTGCTCCACGCGATTTCACTCGCGAAGCAACTGCCCAAGGTTATTTTCCTGAGTGGATCGTCGCAGGTTCCGTTCTTGTTGACACAAACGTTTTTGCTCGAACCTATGACCAAGAACAGTGGGCTAACGCATTTGGTCTTTCCACTCTTGGGACTCCTGTGGAAAGAGGAGACCAGGGAAGCATTAATATCTACGAATGGTTCCATGGCGAAGAAGCTGCAGCGGCAGACACTCTCCCCATCATAGATCCTTATCCAGGTCTCTTTTATTCGATTCTCTCCGCTACCGGTCCGAATTTGACCATGGAGAACTTTGCCGACGTGATGTTGAATTTTGAACCAACAACTCGTGGAGTTACCGTTCCTTCGATCTCTTATGGATACACCGGACGATGGCCGGAACATCTTGAACCGGACTACCGAGGCATTGACGACATCACGGAGATTTGGTGGGATGCTGACGTAGTTGGTGAAGACGATTTAGGAGTTTCAGCTTCAGGAATGTACCGACATGTCAATGGTGGGGAACGTTTCCTTCTGGGAGAGTTCCCTGAAGCAGAGACCGAGGTGTTCAATCCTGAAAACTCAGTGACTGCTTACCAACAAACACCGGAAGCAGAAGCTTCACCCTATTACGAGCCTCTGTCTTCTGCCGCTAACAACTAAAGAAATGAAACTCCATCCTTGGAACACGGACTTTTCTTGGGAAAGAACTGACCGTCAAGAATATTTGATCCTTGACGAAAACCAAGTAAATCATTTCCATGAACAGGGTTTTGTTTTACTAGAAAATGCACTTGATCTAGACCTTCTCGACGAGGTAACTAGCGACCTTGATGCTATTGAGTCCTCCATGGAAGATTTTCTACGAACCTTGCCGGATGAGCGACTCTCGATCGCTGAAGCCGATGCAATAGTGTTTTCAATTCATGCAGTAGCAGTTTCAGAAGCGGCGCGAAAGTTTGCGCAACATCCAGTCTTTGGCAAAATCTGTCACGACCTAGTGGGCGACAACGTTCGTCTTTACTGGGATCAACTTGTTTACAAAAAACCTGCAAAGCCACGCCCTTTTCCTTGGCATCAAGACAACGGCTACACCTTTGTGGAGCCTCAACAATATTTGACTTGCTGGATACCGCTTGTTGACACAACCATTGAAAATGGGTGCCCGTGGGTCGCCCCAGGAAAACATGTCCATGGGACTCTAGCTCACAGCTATGTTGACCCTTTGGGGTATCAATGCTTTGAAGAGCCTGATGATGCCGTGCCTGTTCCTGCTCCTCGCGGCAGTGTGGTCATCTTTTCTTCTTTAACACCGCATGCGACAGGACCAAATACTTCAGATTCAGTTCGCAAAGCCTACATTTTGCAATACGCACCTGAAGGAGCGATGCTTCATCGTGGCGAACCTCATGTAGGTCCTTCTACTAGCCAAGAAGTTCAATCAAATCAAAACCGGCAGTTCCCAGTCCTCGTGGATGGGCTACCTGTCTCTCAATAGTTGACTAATTATTTCTCAGCATTTCGCCGGCTAATGCGCCACTGTGTTGCCCAGACTCCATATAAACCTGCCCGTTCACGATTGTGGTGTCATAGCCGTCAGCTCTTTGTGTCCAGCGCCCAGCTCCTCCAGGAAAATCATGAGTCATTTCTGGATAATGAAGTGCTAACCGATCAAAATCTATAACGTTTACATCAGCTTTTGATCCAGGAATGAGACGTCCACGATTCTTTATGCCAAATAAATCTGCCGTGTCAGAAGTAAGGCGACGAATTGCTTCTTCAATAGTGAACATTCCCCTCTCTCTAACCCAATGAGTTAAAAAGAATGTTGGTTGGCTTGCATCCATAATTTGTCGCGCATGAGCTCCAGCGTCAGCAAGACCCATCACGACATACGGTCTTTGAATCATTCCAACTGCCTCATCCATGTTTTGATTTAAGAACGGAAACGTGAAAATTCTTTGCCCATCCATTTCTAAAGCAATATCTACAAAAGCTTCAACCACTGAAACTCCTCTTTGTTCCGCAATTGCTCCCAAACTTTCATCTGGTCCTAAATCGTGACGCACAGGGCTATCTGGGAGAGGAAAGAAATTTGTCCAGTCAAGTGGTAGGTACTGAAAATATTGTTCCGCAGATTCAAGAAGTTTTTCTCGCGAACTTGGATCAGTGAATCTGACCACTTTTTCCGAAAGAGGCAGATCTCTCAATTCTCTCCAGCCTTCTGCTCCATCGAAAGGTGTACGACCGCTGAAGCCAAACAAAATTCCAATCTGACGCGATGTCGTCTGAGGTCGAAGCACCGCCCCATTCTCGTTTTCTTCTTCTACGTGGTTTAAAACTCGGGTATGCAAGTCAGGAACGAGGTCTACTTGAGTAAGCCCGAACGTAACCGGACAATTAGATCTCCTACTTATCTCTCCGTACATCGCTATTTCTTCTTGTACCGGATCTGAATCGCCGTCGCTTTCTGCTCGTCCAGCTAATCTTGCGGCAGCTTCAAACACGCCTCCATGTTTTTTTAGTGGCTCTGCAAGAGCGAGTAATTCGTCAGGTTCGGCATGTGTTCCTGGGACGTGACGACCATCAGGAACTTTATGTAAGTGAGTTCGAGAGGTTGAGAACCCGAGCGCACCGGCTTCCATGGCTTCTTCCACCATTGAAACCATTAGTTGAATATCTTCGGCTGTTGCTGGTTCTTCATCTAAAGAACGGTCCCCCATTGCAGCCACCCTCACCGCACAATGACCAACCATTCCCCCAACATTGATACCTTTCGGTAAGGTTTCTAGAACATCTAAATACTCGCCGTAGGTGTTCCAGTTCCATGGCAGACCTTCAAGGATGCTCTGTGCCGGGATGTCTTCTACGGACTCCATCATCTCCGCTAAAAAATCTTGATCACCTGATTTCACTGGCGCAAATGTCACTCCACAGTTGCCAAGAACTACCGAAGTGACTCCATGCCAACATGACGAACTTCCTAAAGGGTCCCACCCAAGCTGGGCGTCAAGATGTGTATGGATATCAACAAATCCTGGAGTTACTAGCTTTCCAGTAGCGTCTATCTCTTTTGCCCCTGATAGTTCTACTTCTCCTACCGCTACAACAGTGTCTCCGTCTATCGCTACGTCTGCGGTCTTAGGTTCAGAACCAGTCCCATCTACGACTGTTCCACCACGAATTACAAGATCATGAGTCATGAATTTCCTCCTGAATAAACCTTAGAACTTTTATTTAGATTAGAAGCATTCGAGAACTTCTATTCAATTGAAGCTACTAAAAACTCAACAAATCCATTTGGCTGCCAGTAACCCTCTAATGAGCGGTAAGGAATCGTGATTGAAGCAGTGTTAGATCCTGACCCACCAACTGAGAACGGAGCAAAAGAAAGCACTAGACCTCCGCGTGTAAGGTTATATAAAGCGAAATTCTCTTCTTCCGGGCTCGCTCCAATGCGTCTTCTCTCGTCAACCCATGGCTCTGATTCAAGTCGCGTTATCGCTTCTGCTGAAAGTGCGTCCACCCAATCTGTATCTGGATCAAACAATTCGTAAATCAGAATAGGTTGTCCGGTCTCTAAATCGAAAGTTTCAGTGAACGTCTCTGCAGCGTCACCTGCTGCTCCGGAAACAAGTCGGCGTTCAATGTTGCGTAAACTAAGAACTTCATCAGTGGAAAGCATTACTTCGTATTCGTGTTCTAACCATAAACACCTGCCATCAATGACTTCTCGACACGCGTAACCATTATTTTCAACTGCAGTTATCGCGTCATCAAGGAACTCTGCTGCTACTCCTTGCGTTAAGCCGAGAAGTCGACCGTTAACTCGAGGGGCTTCTTGAGGTCCTTCAATACGTGGCCAAGCAATCTTTATCTCTATTTTTCCATTTCGCCCAACAGGTAAACCATTAGGGCCATGTGCTTCGGCACCTGTGTCTATGGAGCAAGATAATTCTTCCATAGTTATATCGGGACCAACTATTCCTTCGATTTCCTCGTCTCTTTCACGTGGTATCAAAAGAACCTGTCCAACTCTCAAAGAATTCGGGTTACTAAGTCCATTAGCACGCATAAATGCATCTACGGTTGTGTCATGTTCAGCTGCTATTCCACTTAACGTGTCTCCCGATTGAACAACCACAGTCTCCGGACCTTCATCAGGTAGCACGATGTCTGGAGGTCGAGCGCTTGCAATGCATTCCTCCGCAAGGTTTCGTGCCGGATAAAGTTCTTGCATCTCCCAACCTTCAACACGTAATGGCGGCACCGTCTCGGGAGCCGAAGAGTTCTCGAAAAGATCCCCCAAAGTCGTAGTAGGAGCAGTGTTTTTCTCTTCTCCGCTACATGAGGTTCCTAGCAACAAAACAACAAGGAGGATTAGAAAAACTCTTTTCATCTTCAAAGATTTACACATTAGAAGGCTCTTGGTATGTCATCTCCTTAGATTTAAGTGTTTTTACGTAGAAAATCTTCGATTATTTAAATAAGTGCCCCTTGAGACCTGCCTTCTGATCTGAAAGAGTAGATTTATGTTATTGACTTAACTGGAGATGCTTTGACAGTTTCAGAAAACAGCTACCAACTATCTGACCGTTACCAAAAAGTAGAAGGCCACTTCTTTTTGACCGGAATTCAGGCTTTAGCGCGTCTCCCCATACAACAATTACGCAATGACCGCGTCAACGGCTTAACTACCGCATCGTTTATTTCTGGTTACCCTGGTTCACCGTTGGCCGGATACGACACAGAGATTGAAAGAGCGTTGAAAGCAGTATCTGATCTTCCTATCACTCATCAGCCTGGTGTAAATGAAGAATTAAGTGCAGCTTCTGTTATGGGCAGCCAGTTAGCGGTGCTACAACCAGATTGTCGATATGACGGAATTGTCGGATTTTGGTATGGGAAAGCTCCTGGAATTGACCGAGCCAGCGACGCTCTACGTCACGCAGTATTTGCAGGAACTGCAACTCATGGCGGAGCAGTGGCATTAGTCGGTGACGACCCTGCTGCGAAAAGTTCAACGCTTCCTTCTACTTCTGATGCAACAATTGTAAGTCTTCACATGCCCATGCTTTATCCCGGTGATGTTCAAGAAACCCTTGACTTAGGAATGCATGCAATTGCTTTAAGCCGAATAACAGGTTTATGGACAGCAATGAAGATCGTTACTGCTGTTGCTGATGGCAGCGGCACCGTGGATGCGTCAGCTAGCCGCGTGACACCTATCATTCCAGATCTCACTATCGACGGGGTCCCTTACAAACATAAGCCAACCGGCAATCTAATTACGCCATATACATTAGAGATTGAAAGAGAGTTTCGTGAAGTAAAACACGAATTAGCCAAGCGTTACATTTCAGCAAACTCTTTGAACCGAGTCACTGTAGGTAGTTCCGATGCATGGATAGGTCTCGTTGCTTCCGGATTCACCTATCACGAATTACGGCATGCCTTAAGTCGACTTGGGCTCGCTTCCACGTCTGATATCGAATCTGCAGGAATTCGCATGCTTCAAATGCAGGCTCCGCTTTCTTTTCACCCTTCAACTATTCATGATTTCGCTCAGGGACTGGAAGAAATTCTTGTAGTTGAAGAGAAAAATCCAACTCTTGAATGGCTTATAAAAGACGCTCTCTACGGAAAGGCCAATCAGCCTCGTATCACGGGAAAGAGTCATCCAGACGGTCGTAGTTTGATGCCGAGTTATGGAATCCTTGACGCTGACACAATTTTACCCGGGCTCCGTGAACGCCTCGCTCTTCGAATTGAAGAACGTTTAGCATCTGATCTACAAAAAGCTGAAAAAATCCAGATCCCGATTAATGCCAGCCATGCGCCATACTTCTGCTCGGGTTGTCCACATAACTGGGGAACTAAAGTACCCGACGACACTCTGATTGGTTCCGGCATTGGTTGCCACAGCATGAACATGCTGATGGAAGAGTCTCGCGTGGGAGACATTGCTGGAGTTGGAGCGATGGGTAGCGAGGGGGCTCAGTGGATAGGGATATCTCCTTTTATTGATCGATCTCATTTCATACAAAACATTGGAGACGGAACTTACTTCCATTCAGGTCAACTCGCCATTCAAGCTGCAGTAACTGCAGGAGTATCAATTACTTACAAATTGCTTTATAACGGGGCTGTAGCGATGACCGGTGGGCAAAACGCTCAAGGAAATCTTGGCACAGCTGAACTCTCCACAATCTTTCTTGCTCAAGGAGTGAAAAAGGTTTTAATAACTAGCCCTGATCCAGATGATTACGACAGAACAGACCTGCCTCCTAGTGTTGAAGTTTGGGACCGGACTCGCATCGTAGAAGCACAAGAGATGCTTGCAGAGATTTCAGGAGTAACTATTCTGATCCATGACCAAGCTTGCGCTGCACAAACACGGCGTATGCGAAAACGAGGCCAAGCTGCAACTCCAAAGTTTCGTGTGGCGATCAACCCTCGAATATGTGAAGGTTGTGGCGATTGTGGAGAAGTTTCTAACTGTCTTTCTGTTCAGGCTTTAGAAACCGAGTTTGGAACAAAGACAACTATTGATCAATCTTCCTGTAATCTCGACTTTTCATGTCTTAACGGAGATTGCCCAGCTTTTATGTCTATTTCCATTTCGGAAGACGAACAAGAATCAGATACTTATGAAGACCTGTCTGCTGACCTTCCGGAGCCTCCTTCTCTTTGGGGAGAAAGCAAGCAAGTAGACATAAGGCTCGCGGGAATTGGTGGAACTGGAGTAGTTACTGTTTCTCAGATACTCGCTACAGCCGCCATGTTGGACGGATTTGAAGTAAGAGGTCTTGATCAAACCGGTTTATCGCAGAAAGCAGGAGCCGTAATAAGTGATGTACGTCTTTCTAGAGGCGGACCAAGGGTTTCTAACCTTGTCGGAGAGAGCGGAGCTGATGTAATTCTTGCTTTCAACCTTTTAGTAGGCGCTGGAACTGCTGCCATGCACACCGCAGATCCTGAAAAAACAATCATGATCGGATCAACTTCTGCTGTTCCTACCGGAGCAATGGTTGGTCATCCAGAAACGCTACTACCAGAAGCAGAAAATCTAATCAGCGATGTGGGTTTAAAAACGAGACCAGAATTGAATCGATTCGTTGATTCGATAGCTATTTGTGAGAAAGTTTTCGGCAGCAGTGCCTCTGCGAATATCTTCATGTTGGGGGTTGCAGCACAGACGGGTGCGATTCCCGTTTCACCATCGTCAATAAGCGAAGCTATAGAACTCAACGGGGTTTCCGTTGATATGAATCTCGCGGCTTTCTCTTTAGGGAGAAACTGGGTTACCGACCCTTCAAATACGCAATACCTTTTAACCAAGGGAGACGAAGATCTTGCCGACTCTCCTCCTCTTCCCACTGATTTGGAATCCGTTGTTGAAGACCTCGAACGTTTAACTGGCTTAGGTTCAATGCTGCGACTATTCGCGAATGATCTCATTGACTTCCAGAACACAAAAAGTGCTTCGTCGTTTTTAGATTTAGTGCAGAAAATTGCTTTAGCGGAACAATCCATAATGCCGGGTTCGAATCGTCTAACCGAAACGGCCGCTCGAGGTCTGCATAAGTTGACTGCGTACAAAGATGAGTACGAGGTGGCTCGTCTGCTTTTACGACCTGAAGGTAAGGCAGTAGCCCGCCAAGTTGGAAACGAAGATTCCTCAGTTTCCTGGCATCTGCACCCTCCAGTACTTAGCGGTATGGGTGTAACGAAGAAATGGAAACTCCCTGTAAGTCTGGGTAAACCCTTAATGCTTCTTCTCAGTAAAGGAAAAGTTCTTCGAGGCACACGGTTTGATCTTTTCGGTTATACAGATGTTCGGCGGTTAGAACGAGAACTTGTTTCTGAATATCAGAAAACTCTTCACTTAATTCTTGAGAACTTGTCCCAGAATAACTTTGAAGAATGCGTCGCTACCAGCAAACTGGCGTTAGATGTGAGAGGTTTTGAGGCCTTGAAGTTAGAGCGCGGAAAGGCTTGTTTAGACGCTTTATCAAAAGTTGAAAGACTAATCAGTTAACCCAGCGGCTCGAAAAGTTTGTATTGGTGAAAGATAAGGCATGATTAAGTATGGAAAACATTGATTGGGATGCTCTTCGTTCAGCTGCAGCAGAAGCTGCTCAGCATTCATACTCTCCTTATTCAAAGTTCCCTGTAGGGGCTGCCGCGTTCACTGAAGATGGAAGAATTGTCTCTGGATGCAACGTGGAGAACGTTTCCTATGGTTTGACTCTTTGCGCGGAGTGTGGACTGGTATCGGCTTTGCATCTTTCTGGCGGGGGGAAAATAGTTGCTTCCGTGGCGACAGACCCTTCCGGGAAACCGCTCGCTCCGTGCGGTAGATGCCGTCAACTACTTCTCGAAGCGGGAGGCCCTGACTTGATTGTTGACGGGCCGGGTGGTCCCCGAAATATTCTTGAGTTGCTTGCTGACCCTTTTACTCAAGAAGACTTATATGACGGAAACAGCGAATGAACGTCATTGACATCATAAAAACTAAGCGTGATGGTGGCGAGTTAACTGAGGATCAGATTTCCTGGTTTATTACAGAATTTTCGCAAGGCGGCTCTATCCCGGATGAGCAAGCAGCTGCTTTGGCTATGGCTATTTACTTTCAAGGGATGGAACGTAATGAGTTGAGTAGTTGGAACCGAGCAATGGTGAACTCTGGAGCAACACTTGATCTTTCTCAAGTAGGGCGCCGAACTGTTGATAAGCATTCCACTGGTGGCGTGGGTGACAAAGTTTCTTTAGTTTTGGTTCCTTTGATCGCAGCGTGTGGCCCAGCGGTTCCGCAGCTTTCGGGCCGTGCGCTAGGTCATGGTGGTGGAACTCTTGACAAGATGGAAGCTATTCCGGGTTGGCGTGCCTCTTTAAGTAACGAAGAAATGGTTACCCAGTTACGCGAACTTGGTGGGATGATTGCTGCCGCTACCTCTGATCTGAACCCTGCGGACCGTCGTTTATACCAGTTACGTGATGTCACTTCGACAATTGATTCGATTCCTTTGATCGCGAGTTCGATTATTTCTAAAAAAGTTGCGGAAGGAACTGAAGCATTGGTGCTAGATGTGAAAACTGGAGCCGGTGCTTTCATGAAAGAAGTTGACCAAGCTCGTCTTCTTGCTGAAACGATGGTGCAGTTAGGCGAAGACTCCGGAGTGCGTACTGTCGCTTTGATTACCGGCATGGAAAATGTTCTCGGGCGGGCGGCCGGTAACGCTTTAGAAGTTGTAGAAGCCATTGACATTCTTGAAGGTAACGGGCCGGAAGATGTGGTTGAGGTGACGTTGGCTTTGGCTCGGGAAATGCTGGATTTGGTTGATGTTGATATTGATCCTGCTGAAATGTTGGCTTCTGGTGAACCACGTGAAATTTTTGAACGAATGGTGATCGCTCAAGGAGGCGATTTAGCTAACGGGCTGCCGGTAGCTAGGCATCAACGTGAGTTGAATGCTTCTTCTGCTGGTTATTTGAATCGTCTTGATTGTTATTCAGTTGGTGTTGCGGCTTGGCGTCTTGGTGCCGGTCGAGCCAAAAAAGAAGACTCAGTCTCACCAACAGCAGGAGTTGTATGTCTTGCTAAACCAGGAGAATACGTTGAAGCCGGTCAACCACTTCTACAACTGCACTGCGACGAACCAGATAAATTCGATTTCGCTTTAAATGCTTTAGAAGACGCCATCGATATCGGTGACCAGCGTTCAGAACTCTTCCCATTAATCGTTGACCGCATCTCACAATAAAACTAGAACGTGGGGTGCGTTGGGTTATCCCTGAGCGAGCTCCGTATTGGGAAGAGTAGGCAGAATTTAGCGGCCTATAGGGTGCCAAACTGTTTTCATCTCTAAAAAGTCTGCAATGACGTATGGGCTTTCGTCTGCTTGGTCTCCCCAAACAGTTCGTTTAACATTGACTGCCGATTCTTCTAAGACTTTTTGATCAATGTCTTTTGGGGCTCCTGTGAGATCTACTGAGTTAATGTCTAGATGTCCAAGCATCCATGGAAGTAGTTCGTGTTTGTCGCCGGTGAGAAGATTCACTACTCCGCCAGGTAGGTCGGAGGTCGCTAAGACTTCTGCGAGGGTTACCGCTGCAAGTCCTGCTTCTGCATCTACTACTACGACTGCTGTATTTCCGCTCACAATTATTGGGGCGAGTCTTGAAACCAGTCCGAGTAAAGCTGGATCTTCGGCTGCTACGACTCCTACCACTCCGGTGGGTTCCGGCATGGTGAAGTTGAAATAAGGTCCAGCTACGGGGTTTACTGTGCCGAGAACATGGTGGATTTTGTCTGCCCATCCCGCATACCAAACCCAGCGTTCTATTGCATCTTCCACTTGTCCGACGGCTTCTTTATTTGTTTCACCGGTGCTTTCAAGCACTGCGATGAATTCTTCCCGTCGTGCTTCCATCATCTCGGCAATACGGTAAAGGATCTGCCCGCGATTGTATGCGGTTCGACTTGCCCAAGGTTCTTGCGCTGATCGAGCTGCTCGTACTGAGTCTCGAAGGTCTTTGCGGGAAGCTTTCGAAATGTTTGCTAAGAGTTGACCTTCGGTGTTTCGTATCGGAAGCGTATATCCAGACTCTGAACGTGGAAACGCTCCGTTAATGAACAACTTATAGGTTTTTGCGACGGGGAGATTTTTGTTCATGATCGACCTCCAACAGCGTTCCGCACATAAGGTGACAGCCCTTGTAATCCGCCTTCACGGCCGAATCCGCTTTCTTTATAGCCACCAAAGGGGCTAGAGGGGTCGAATTGGTTGTAGGTGTTAGCCCAAACAACTCCTGCTTGTAGCCGGTCGGCCATCCACAGAATTTTCGAACCTTTCTCTGTCCATATTCCAGCCGATAGCCCGTAAGGAGTGTTGTTTGCTTTCTCTACGGCTTCTTCCGCTGTTCGGAACGTTTGTATAGAAAGTACTGGACCGAAGATTTCTTCTCGAGCGATGCGGTGGCTTTGTTGCACTCCGGTGAAAAGTGTTGGGGTGAACCAGAATCCTTTCGCCGGTAATTTGCAGTCGGGTTGGAAGATGTCTGCTCCTTCGGCGACTCCTGATTCAACTAATTCTTGTATCCGAGTAAGTTGTGCATCCGAGTTGATCGCTCCTACATCAGTGTTCTTATCAAGAGGGTCACCGACTCTCAATAAAGCAACTCGCCTTTTAAGCCGTGCTATGAAATCTTCAGCTATTGATTCTTGAACGAGAAGCCGTGAACCTGCGCAACAGACGTGTCCTTGATTGAAGAATATGCCGTTCACCACTCCTTCTACGGCTTGATCAATCGCAGCATCTTCGAACACGACATGAGCGGCTTTACCGCCTAACTCTAAAGTGAGTGGTAATCGACGGGCGGCCGCTGCCTTTTGAATCATCTTCCCAACGTCTGTTGATCCAGTAAACGCCAACTTGTTGATATCGGGATGATTGACCAGTGCTTCACCGGTTTCTCCGGCTCCAGTAACGATGTTTACAACTCCAGGTGGGAGGTCTGCGTCTTGAATCAATTCAGCGAGAAGTAACGCAGTTAACGGCGTAGTTTCTGCTGGTTTCAACACCACGGTATTACCGGTCGCTAATGCGGGCGCGATTTTCCATGCAGCCATGAGTAGCGGGAAGTTCCATGGAATGATTTGCCCCACTACCCCGTGAGGAGAAACTTTTCTATTAGGGAAGGCGTAATCGAGTTTGTCGGCCCACCCTGCGTTGTAAAAGAAATGAGCCGCGACTTGTGGAAGGTCGAAATCTCGACTTTCTTTTATTGGTTTTCCGCCATCTAGCGTTTCTAATACAGCGAATTCTCGAGATCTTTCTTGAATCTGTCTCGCGATGCGGTAAAGGTAACGGGCTCGCTGTTTCCCTGGCATGTCACGCCAATAATTTTCGTACCCTTTTCGCGCTGCTTTAACTGCTTTATTCACATCATCGGTTGAAGCTTCAGCGATAGTAGAAAGATGTTCTTCTGTAGCGGGATTTATCGTGGAAAACGTTTTCCCAGATTTAGCTTTAACGAACTTTCCGCCGATAAACAGGTCATAGCTTTTAGCGATATTTACGATTTTTGTTGATTCGGGCGCCGGAGCGTATTCAAGGTTAAAAGGCTCATTTGTGTTCATGATTTAGTCCACCGTCACATAGTTAGGGCCAAAGTAGCGGCCGGTTTCTAGTTTCCCGAGTTGCTGAAGAACATCGTTTAAGAGGCTGGATGCTCCGATTCTGAACAAGTCAGGGGTTAACCATTCTTGTCCAAGCGTTTCGCCTATCACTACCAAATAATGCCAAGCCTGTTTCGCAGTTCTGATGCCACCCGCTGCTTTAAGCCCAACGATCTGGCCAGTTTTGTCCGCATGGTCACGTATGGCTTCTGCCATGCAAAGCACTACTGGCAGAGTTGAAGCTTTTGGAATTTTCCCTGTTGAAGTTTTTATGAAATCTGCTCCAGCGGCCATGGCGAGTTCAGAAGCTCTTCGTATTTGGTCGTATCCACCAATTTCTCCGGTCTCAAGAATCACTTTCAAGTGAGCGTCACCGCATGCTTCTTTCGCTGCTGAAATCTCATCTGCGGCCTGTATATATTTTCCTGTGAGGAATGCGGAACGGTTGAGAACTATGTCTATTTCATCGGCACCCCGACTCACTGCATCAGTGATGTCGGAAAGTCGAACATTCAGATTTGATAAACCGCTTGGGAAAGCTCCGGCCACGCTTGCTACTTTGACAGAAGTTCCGGCAGTAAATTCTGCGGCATGGTCAACCATTTCTGGATAAACGCATACTGCCGCAACTGAAGGAACTGAAAAGTCTGTTGCGTCAGGGCGAATCGCTTTTCTGCAAAGAGACGCCACTTTTTCTGGTGTGTCTGCGCCTTCAAGTGTCGTTAAGTCCATGCAGCGGATAGATAATTCAAGCGCTGCTCGTTTTGTATCGTTCTTTATTGAGCGTGTCGCTAGAGAGCTCGCTCTAGTTTCTAAAGCGACCTGGTCTACAGATGGAGTTAGGAAGAAATCTCGTGTTCGGTCCGGCTTTAAGGATGCATGAGTTCCGGCGGATGACTTGTTGCGTTCTTTTAATTCTTCTATTCCTGATTCTCCTGTCGACTCTAAGAGTTTCAAGTGATACAGGAGGTCGTCAACTGTTACCGTGTTTTCTTTTTGCATGGTGCGGAAAGACTCATGCGGCTTGGATTGTAAGTACGCACTTGATGCCCCCATCGCTTTACATGCTTCGCGTTGAGAAGAAAGGACAGAAGTACGTTCTAACTCTCCATCTTGGATCTTAGCTTCAAGAGTCAGCCGATATGACTTGACTTTTAAGCGATGATCACTATCTTTTTGACTTGACATGTTAACCTCACATATCACTTTACAGCAAAAATCTCACTTTACATCTTGGAAAGTAAAAGTTTTTATCCCTTTACAAGATCATCTAAGCACTCAAGTGCTTCTTCTAGCTTCTTCGACGCTGCTTCTTTTGAATTGGCAACATTTTCCTCTTCGACTGCGACCACTGCCTCTGCATAAATCTTAATCAAAGGCTCTGTTCCACTTGGACGCACAATTACCCGCACCCCATCTGCTTCAAAGGCAACAGCATCTGTAGGTGGAAGACCGCTCCCCTCTTCTGAAAAATCAATAACTTTATTGATATCCACTACGCCAATCATCTTCGGAGGATTATCACGAATTTGATTCATGATTTGTGTCATCTCTTCAGAACCTTCCGACCCTTCAAACCTGTGAGTCATCTGCCCAGTTACATGCACACCATGACGAACCCATAAGTCATGTAAACAATCAACCACTGAACGTCCTTGTTTTTTTGCGTTCGCCGTCAACTCAGCAAAAACAAGAGCTGCAGTTACTCCATCTTTGTCATGCACATGATCACCGACAGCAAATCCGAGTGCTTCTTCATAGCCGAAAACAAAATTCTTTTCCTGACTGTCAATACCTGGTCGCATGATCCACTTAAATCCTGTCAGGGTCTCTTCATAATGTGCGCCATGATTGTTAGCCAGTTTTTCCAGCATTCGAGAAGAAACAATGGTGGTTACCACTAACCGGTCGTTTCCCTCTGAGGACTTCAGTACGTGTTCTGCTAATAGCGACCCTATTTCATTGCCGTTCAAGGTTCGCCATGTCTCCCCATCTGGAACTACTACTGCGAGACGGTCTGCATCAGGGTCATTAGCAATTAAGAGGTCGGCGGCTATCTTCTTTGCTTCTGCGAGAGCTAAATCTAATGTTCCAGGAACTTCAGGGTTTGGAAAATCAACAGTGGGGAAATCCGGATCAGGTTCGGCTTGTTCCTCAAGTACATGAATGGAAGTAAACCCTGCTCGAGCAAACACTTCTACGAGCGTGTCTTTTCCTACTCCGTGAATGGGTGTGTACATTATCTTCAACTCTGATTCAGGAGATTGAGCTACACAACTCGCCGCCATGTCTAAATATTGTTCAAGTAAATTTCCTTCGTCATGAGTAATTAAAGGACTATCCAACGAAGCGAGTTCCATTTCATTTGGTGTTATCTCGTCAAGGTAGGCGCTTATTTCTTTATCAAGAGGCGTATTGATCTGCGCACCATCTTTCCAATAAACCTTGTAACCGTTGTCTTGACGCGGATTATGACTAGCCGTAACCATAATTCCAGCTGACGCATTGATTTGCAGAACAGAAAAAGCCAACACGGGGGTAGGCAACGCTTTAGGTAACAACACACAGCGAATATTATGATTCGCTAAAACACGGGCTGTATCAGAAGCAAAAACGTCGCTTTGTGTCCGAGCATCGAACCCAATAACCACTAACGGAGGTTCTTCCTGATTTTCTTCAAGTAAACGTTTCGCTATTGATGCTGCTGTCATCTGGACCAGAGATCGATTCATTCGTTGAGGCCCGGCCCCTAATGGACCCCTTAAGCCTGCAGTCCCAAACTCCAGATGCCCGATGAATCTTTCAATCAACTCGGCTTCTGACCCTGCTAAAAGAGCTTCAATTTCTTGACAGTTATTTAAGTCGGATTCACACTCAAGCCATTGTTTAGCGGCAACACGGGCCTGATCTCCAGACAAAGTTTTGGTCACAGACGTTCCAAAATTTCTCGCAACAGCGCCATGATCCGTGGACCTGATTCTGCAGCTACTGTGAGCACATCTTCATGGTCAAGTTCTACTTCACTTATTCCCGCGGCGGCATTAGTGACAAGTGAAATGCCGAGAACTTCGGCCCCTAGATGCCTTGCTGCTATAGCTTCTAACACTGTGGACATTCCAACAAGGTTCGCTCCTAAGAGTTGAAACATGCGGACTTCTGCCGGGGTTTCGAAGGCTCCCCCGAGTAAACCTGCATATATTCCTTCAGGAAGAGATGGGTCAACTTCTTTGGCTATGTCACGCAGTCGAGACGAATAGGCTTCGGTGAGGTCAACAAAGTGAACGGGAAGGCCAACAGATGGGGCGGGACCTACCATTGGTGACGTTCCAGTCAAATTTAGTTGATCGGAGATTAAAACAGGTTGGCCATCTTGCCAGGCCGGGTTAAGGCCGCCAGCGGCGTTAGTGAGTATCACTGTTTCACATCCTGCCGCGATTGCTGTCCTGACTCCATGCACCGCTGTTGCAGCTGAGTGTCCTTCATACAAATGGGCGCGACCACCAAGCACTAATACTGATTTCTCTCCGACTTTTAAAGAACGAGCGAGATTACGGTGCCCTAAAACTGTTGGTGCAGGAAATCCTGGCAATTCATCTAGCCCGACATCCGCGACGACGTCTCCAAGGCCATCTGCTGCAGCAGCCCAACCAGATCCGAGCACTAAGACCACGTCATGGTTTTCCACTCCAGTGGCTTCCGCTAATACTTTGGCTGCTTCTGCGGCTAACTCGTATGGGTCTTGTTCTTCCATCTTTACTTTCTTTCTCTGCTGTAGTTCTAAAAGCTGAATAGGTAGTTGATCGTAGTTTAAGAAATAAAACTACTAGACGTATGTACTGCCTTTTGGTGCCCCTTCGTCTTTTCTAATTTTTACGTTGATCAAAGCAGGTTTACCGGAAGCAAATGAACGCTCTAGCGCTGGCCTAATTTCTTCTGGCCGTTCACAGTATTCCCCGTGACCCCCTAAGGCTTCTACGACTTTGTCGTAACGGGTGTCCGCGAGATCAACCGCTACTTTTCTTTCTGCTCCATATATCCCGACTTGTGGACGTAACATTTGCCCCCAAGCTGAGTCGTTTCCGACAATTCCAACAATTGGCAGGTTGAATCGAATAGCGGTGTCGTATTCAAAGCCGTTGAGACCGAATGCTCCGTCACCGTAGATAATAAGAACTCTTCTGTCTGGGAACGTGTGTTGAGCCGCTAAAGCAAACGGCATGCCGACACCTAAGGTTCCTAGTGGGCCAGGATCCATCCAACAATTTTCTTTCAACACAGGAACCACTTTGGAAACTTGAGCAACGATATCTCCACCATCTCCTATGAGAATTGTGTCTTCATCGATGAAGTCTCTTATTTCTGCAGCAAAACGAAGTGGATCTACCGGACTTTCATCAGAGGAAAGTTGTGATTCAAATCCTGCTGCTATCTCCTCTTCGCGGCTACGCAATTCAGAGGACCATTCTTTGAACTCTTTTGAAATTCCTTTTGTGATCTCCTCTAAAGCAGTTCCGATGTTCCCTACTAACGCCACGTCTGATGAACGATTTTGCCCAATAAGAGAGGCTTCCATCTCTAATTGAATGATTTTCGCTTCCTGAGGTATAGATCCCCCATATTTGAGACGGAAATCAAGAGGAGAGCCAGCAAGAATGAATACGTCGCATTGCGACATTGCTTCTTTGCGGACTCGATTAAAAAATTGCGGATGATTTGATTGAAGTTGCCCTCTTCCCATGCCGTTTAAGAAAACAGGTACCTTAGTTTTTTCAGCGAATTCTGCTAAAGAAGCGCTCCCTTGAGACCATTTGACTCCCGTTCCTGCCAACATGAGCGGCCGTTCGGCTTGAGTTAAAAGGTCTATTGCTTGTTGGACATCTTGCGGGTCTGGTATCACCTGAGGTGGTGTCGTACGAATTTGTGGGAAATAGACGTTTTCCATTTCCGCTGGACCCATGAGAACGTCCATGGGAATTTCTAGGAATGCCGGTCCGGGTGTTCCTGTAACGGCCGCTCGGACTGCCATCTCTATATATTCAGGTATTCTGCTGGTTTCATAACAGGCATCTGCCCACTTACTAATTGGTCGAATCATAGAAACGTGATCCATTTCTTGAAGGGATCCTCGCCTTAAATTGTTGAACGGTCCTTGTCCGCCAAGAACAAGAATCGGGCTATTAGCTCTCCAAGCATTCGCTATGCCAGTCACTCCATCAGTAATTCCAGGGCCAGCAGTTAAAGCTGCGCACCCGATCTTTCCTGGATTCAGTCTGCTGTATGCATCTGCCGCGTGGACGGCTGCCTGCTCATGTCGGACATCAATGATGGCGATGCCTTCATCTAGTGCGCCGTCGTAGATCGGCATGATGTGCCCTCCACTTAAAGTAAAAATCGCTCCAACTCCAGCATCTTTAAGTGCTTTTGCTGCCAGTTTTCCTCCGTGAACCATGATTTTCTTCCTCTCTGGAATTAACTTTAAGGGATCAACCGAACGGGTTCATAGCCCACTTGCAGATATCTAGATTTTTAGGACTCTGTTAAGGCTTTTGTGACCTCAAGAATTCCTTCCCGTGCGTCACTGAAATAAAGGAGGGTGTTGTCCGCTATGAACAGTGGGTTTGCTATTCCGGCAAAGCCCGGGCTTAAAGATCGTTTCACCACAACTACCGTGCGAGAGTCATCAACGTCAAGGATCGGCATGCCTGCTATTGGAGAGTCCGGATCATTTCGTGCTGCGGGATTGACTACATCGTTTGCTCCGATGACTATGGTCACGTCGGCGCGCTTGAATGTCGGATTGACTTGATCCATATCCAAGAGGTGTTCATAGTCGATTTCTGCTTCTGCCAAAAGTACGTTCATGTGCCCAGGCATTCTTCCTGCTACCGGATGTATTCCAAAAGAAACTTCTACATCTGATGCTTGCAGGGTTTGCATGAGTTCTCTGACTGCGTGTTGGGCTTGAGCAACCGCCATTCCGTATCCAGGAACTATGACTACTCTTTCCGCTAGTTCTAACAGCATGGCAATTTCTTCCGCGGAAGTTGATGTGACCTGGTCGCCGTAAATGTCGTCTCCGGAATCAACAGCTGAAGGTGCTGCTCCAAATAGAACGTCAAGGAGGGATCGATTCATGGCTTTACACATGATTTGCGTTAGCACTAAGCCGCTCGCTCCTACTAATGATCCGGCGATTATTAGTAGCGAGTTGTCAAGAACGAATCCTGTGGTGGAAGCTGCCACTCCGGAAAGGGCGTTCAATAGGGCTATGACTACTGGCATGTCCGCTCCGCCAATTGGAACTGCGCAAAGTATGCCAAGTAGGAATCCTCCGGCGATAAGTAACCAAAGTGAGAGTTGGCCTTCGGGTTGGAACCCTCCGATTTGAACTGCGAAAGCAAGTGAAACTAACGCGACAAGGATTCGAACAATTGGAAGTCCACGGAAACCGTTCCATTTCAGTCTTCCTTGCAGTTTCCCAAAAGCGATCATAGATCCAGAAAGAGTCATCGCTCCTACGAGTGAAGTAACTGCGGCGGCTACCGCTATCTGCCCAGTTGAATTTCCTAATTCATTTATTTCTATGAATGAAGAAGCTGCGACCAAAACGGAAGCTCCACCACCGAAACCATTGAATAGAGCTACAAGTTCTGGCATTGATGTCATCTGAACTCGAAGAGCGAGTAGAGCTCCGATCGCTATTCCTAACGCTAATCCGATCGCTAGGAATTGATAGCTGAGTATTGATTGGTCTACGAGGGTAACAAGAACTGCGATCAGCATTCCGGTTGCCCCCATCAGGTTTCCTCGAGGCGCTGTTCTTGGTCGCCCTAGGCCTTTAAGCCCCACGATGAAAAGAACTGCAGCTACTAAATATCCGAGATCAATCACATTTGCTCTACTCATGATTCACGCTTCTTACGTTTCGTGAACATTGAAAGCATCCGGTTAGTAACTACAAATCCTCCAACTACATTTATTGTTGCTAGCACTACAGCAAAAAATCCGAGGACTGTCGTAAGGGTTGAGTGATCTGCTCCAGCAGAAACTAGAGCTCCAATGAGAGTTATGCCTGAAATAGCATTTGAGCCAGACATTAAGGGAGTGTGGAGAGTCGCTGGAACTTTAGAAATGAGTTCTAAACCAAGAAAAACTGCCAAAGTGAAGAGAGTAACGGCTATGAGTAGAGTCATGCGTCGGTCCTCTGATTTTCTGCATCGAATTTTTGAAGCATGGTGTTATTCACTATTTCACCTTGGTGGGCAACCAGCATTGTTTCAACGACTTCGTCCTCACGATTGATAACTATCTTTCCTTCTTCTGTAATTAGTTGCACAAGGTTTGAAAGATTATTAGCAAACATGCGAGAAGCTGAAAGTGCCATATCCGAAGCGAGATTACTTGGCGCAAGAATCGTCACTCTTTGATGCATCACTTCAATGTCCATTTGACTAAGGAAGCAATTACCCCCTCGTTGAATAGAAAGATCAACCAGAAGTGAGCCTGGTTTCATGGCTTCCACCATTTCTTGTGTAACCAAAATTGGGCTCTTCGCCCCAGGTATCTGAGCGGCAGTAATAACAAGATCCGCTTCCGCCAAATAGGGAATCATGTCTTTTTGTATTCGTTCATCACGTTGAGGAGGGGTCTCCCCTTCTTCGCCTTCTGGAAGATCTATAGATTTGGCTCCGAGGGAACGTATCTGTTCCAGAGCTTCTGGTCTTATGTCGAATCCCTCAACATTGGCGCCTAACCGTCGAGCAATAGCCATCGCTTGTAATCCGGCAACTCCAGCTCCGAGAACCACCACTCTTGCCGGAGGGATTGTTCCTGCCGCAGTTATTAAAAGAGGGAACAGTTTTGGCATTCTTTCCGCTGCCATAAGAACTGCTTGAAATCCAACAACAGTTGCCATTGAGGAAAGAACATCTACAGCTTGTGCTCGTGTGCTTCTTGGTACGAGATCTAAAGAAAGAACTGAAGCACCAGTTTTAGTCAATTTATTTGAATGTTCTGGATCCCAGAGAGGATCCAGAAGACCGAGAACTACGTGTTGGGAGGTAAGTGAGGTGAGATCAGTTTCGAGTAATCCATGTATTGTCAGAACAATTCCTTCGCTACCGATAGCAGAAGAAACATCTGGAGCGATTGTTGCCCCAACTATTCGGTACTCTTCATCATTAAATCCTGCTTGGTCGCCGGCTCCGCTCTGGACAGAAACTTCGTTACCTTGCGCGACGAATTCTTCAACGACTTCTGGGGTGGAAGCTACACGACACTCACCCTCTAGTTGTTCTTGAACTACGACGATTCGCACTTACCTAATACCTCTTGTGATAAATAGTGTTGCCTCCGCCATGAGAGACTAACGGCAATAAAGACTATAAAGACTGATATACCTGTGGCTAGTCGCTACGCTCTTAGTCTAATGAACGATTCAAACAGCATCCGAGCGATACAGACTCGTCTTGCCTTATCTGCCTTTCTTTTACTTTTCGTTGAACTAGCTTTAATCCGTTGGCTAGGAGCCAACGTCATCTATCTTGCTTATTTCTCAAACTTCGTCTTAGTAGGAAGCTTTCTGGGAATCGGTCTTGGATTTCTATGGGCAAGTCGATTCGAACGTTCATTATTTCCTTTAGCCCCTGTTGCTTTAGCATTATTTGTTCTGTTCATTCGACTCGCAGGTGTAAACGTTGAAGTTGGAGGAAGCGATCTCATTTTCTTCGCTGATCAACGACCAGTAGGCCCACCACGATGGCTGATACTTACCGTGATTTTTATTGTTGCCGCCGCAATCATCGCCTGCATCGCCGATGGAGTAGCACGAAGTTTCGCAAAACTTGAACCCCTTGAGGCTTACCGATGGGACCTCATTGGTTCCATCTCTGGAGTCATCGGATTTTCTGTTCTCTCCTTCCTAGGTGCTCCCCCCATCATTTGGGGTGTGGTAGCAGGCTTACTCTTCCTTGGACTCCTACATGACTCTGATAAAAAAGCCTTACTGGTGCGTCTTGTCGCAGTTTTCCTTCTCTTTGGAGTGTTAGCCGAGGAATCCATTGGCGAAGATAAAGCTTGGTCTCCTTACTACGCCCTGTCATGGGAAGACAATGAAGTAGGCGGCATTGACATGAGCATCAATGACGTAGGCACTTGGAAGCAGTTTCCAGTTGGAGTAGTTAGCCCATATTCGTTCGTTCATGACGTTCGCACTGCGGACTCCCCTGGTGACGTCTTAATCATTGGTGCAGGATCAGGAAACGACGTTTCAGAAGCTCTCGCGCGTGGAGCGAATCGTGTTGATGCAGTTGAAATAGATCCATTAATTCATGAAATCGCCAGCAAGAATCACCCAGATGACCCGTATGCCGACCCTAGGGTCTTTACCCATATCAATGATGGGCGAGCTTTCCTAGAACGCACTGACCGTCAATGGGACATGATCCTTCTTGCCTTGCCTGACTCACTAACTGTTGTCTTAGGGCAAGGGTCCGTACGACTGGAAAGCTATCTCTTCACTGAAGAAGCTCTTTCTTCTTACAATGAGCACCTTCGCCCCGGCGGGGTTTTTGGAATGTACAACTTCATGCGTGAAAGATGGCTAGTGGATCGTTACGCCTCCACTCTTGACCAAGAATTTGATGAACCGCCTTGTGTGGTCGACTTTGAAGATGCAGACCACTTTTCAATTTTGGTAGCTACAGATAACGCTTCTTCCATTGATTGTTCTGCAGGTGAACCCGAAGGGGCGCTCTGGATGGCTTCGTCCAATGCCCCTGACCCAGTTTCCGATGACCATCCATTTCCCTACTTAAGAACTGCTCACATTCCCAGTTTTTATTTACTAACTATTGGTCTGATACTGGCAGTCTCCGCAGTGGCCGTCCGAATGGTAGCTGGCCCCCTAAAAGGTATTCGCCGTCAAACCGATGTCTTTTTCATGGGATTAGCTTTCCTTCTTTTAGAAACAAAAAACGTTGTTCAATTTGCTTTACTTTTTGGAACCACATGGTTTGTTAACGCTTTAGTTTTTGTAAGTCTTCTTGGCTCTGTTCTCGCTGCAGTTGAAGTGAGCCGTCGAGTCAAATTCAAGAGCCAAAATTTACTTTATGGATTTTTAGCTTTGTCTCTCGTCTTAAATTGGCTGGTTCCAGCTTCTTGGCTCCTTTCACTTGGACCCACTCTCCGCCTATTTGTCGGCGGCGGCATTGCATTCCTTCCAGTTTTCATCGCAAACCTTATATTTGCTGATCGATTCCGTGACGAGAAAGAATCAACTACCGCTTTCGGAGCTAATTTATTAGGAGCAGTAGTTGGTGGTCTTTTAGAGTACATGGCACTTTTGATGGGTTACCGCTCTTTATTGTTTATTGTTGCTGGCGCCTATTTGATTGCCTTGTTCGCTACACGAAAATCGCAACAAACAATTTCTACTTAGCTCTGATCTAAAGAACCATCCAAATTTAGATGGACTTGCCCAACTCGGACTCGTCTTCACCGCCTCTATGTTCTAGGTTAAGAAAATGGATGTTGAGTTTGAGATCCCAGGACCAGGACAATGGAGTCTTGATCGATCACATTTCCCTGGTGGAACTACACCAATCATGCAATCTTTGCTGCATCAATCAATAGAGAACGCTTTTAGAGAGCAATGGCCTCTTCAAGGCATCCCTGCTGAAACCATGTCTGTGGCTTTCGTGAATGGCTTTATGTACTCGCGTCTAAGACCTCTCGTTTTAGCAGATCGTCCGTCCTCTAAACCTCCGCCAACTTTCCTACTTAAAATTCTTACACGGATACATCCGGAGTTTCGGAGACGCACTAAAGCCGCGAAAAAAACTCTCACTACCTCTCCTACGCGAGCAGTGATCCAAGAATGGCATCAAGAAATTCGACCTCAGTTCACTTCCGTGAACCTAAATTTCCAAGATGTTGACCTTTCCCTTCTAGACAATGAGGGCTTAGCAAACCATTTCAACTCTGTCCTCTCCCATCTTCGCTTTTCAATGAAAGAACATTTTCGACTCCATAACTTCGATCTTGGCCCACTTGGAATGCTTCTGCTGGAAAGCAAAAACTGGGGTTTAGAAGGTCCAGAAGTTCTCGAGGCTTTAGTTGGCGCATCACCTTCCACGAAAGCTCCACGTGAATCATTACTTAAAATAAAAACCCTCCTAGAGAAAGACGAAGTAACCCCAGAAACTCTTGAAGATGTGAAAAGATCCCCCGCTGCTTCTGCTGAACTCGATGCCTACCTAAAAAATCACGGATCTGTTCTCTATGCCGGATATGACCTCGATACTCCAACCTTAAAAGAGTCTCCCGAAATCCTCCTTACAACCATTCTTGCTGCCACTGACTCAATCACTAACTCAAACAAGCCTCTGGAAATAGCCGCTCAACTTCGTGAACGTGTTCCCACAAATGAACGTTTACGCTTCGATGAAATACTTCATGACGCTCGAGAAGCCATGGACTTACGTGACGATAACGGACCAATAACCGCTGAATGGCCTTGTGGGCTTTTACGGTTAGCGATGCTTGAAATTAGTAGACGCCTCAAATCTTCCACTCAAATCCTAGAAGAGTCTCATATTTTTTGTTTAACCGACACAGAAATAACCAGCCTTCTAACTGCTGGTACGGGCCCCTCTTCCAAAGAAATCAGTGAAAGAGAAAAAAATCGTATTCAACAAAAACTTCTTGACCCACCGCTAACACTTGGACCTCCGGAAACCCCTCCCCCAATTGATGCTCTTCCAGCGCCGCTTGCAACAACAGTAAGCATGGTTCAAGTTGTCATTCACGAACTCGGCATGGATGGGACCCAAAAAAGCGACTCAAGCGAATATCTAACCGGAGTAGGTATCGGAGAGAAAACAGCAACCGGTGTGGCTCGAGTCGCAGAAAACGCTGAAGAAGCAATAAGTCGTTTACAGCCGGGAGAAATTCTTGTTACTCGAGCCACTTCCCCCGCCTACAACTTAGTGCTAACACTTGTTGGTGGATTAATTACTGCTGAGGGTGGAGCGATGTCTCACGCCGCCGTACTTTCTCGCGAACTTGAAATCCCAGCTGTTATAGGTGTTGCAAAAGTTATGACAAGCATTAAAGATGGAGACATAGTAGAAATTGACTCTTTAAGAAACTCAGTGACCATAAAAACCAAACTTTCTGGAAGTAATTAAATGGAACATGAAAAGAACTCTGAAGTAATTGGATCTTCAACTCGTAAACGTCGCTCCACTAGGCGGAGACGAGACGAGCCTGTCCTATCTTTTGAAGGTGTAAAGCCTTTAACTTACGATTTGGATCCTGTTGAAATCTTCAAAAGTGAAGACATTGAGACTATTCACAAAGCATCGATGCGTCTCCTTAGTGAAACAGGAATGCTTTTAATAGACCATCCGCCTGCTCTTGAGAATTTGAAAGCTAATGGCGTAAAAGTTGAAGGTGAGATGGCGTGGATTGATGAAGACACGCTCATGCATTTCGTAAATATGGCTCCACACACGTTCACACAGTTGGCCCGTAACCCTCTGAACAATTTGACTGTGGGTGGAAATCAAATAATCTTTGCTCCGGTTTATGGACCTGCATTTGCTTTTGATCTAGACAAAGGCCGTCGCCCAGCAACATTAGAGGACTTTCATAATTTCGCAAAACTTACGTATATGACCCCGGAATTGCATCACGCTGGTGGCGTTCTGGTTGAACCAAATGATGTTGATTTAGGTGAACGGCATCTTGACATGTTGCTTGCGCATATCACGTTGAATGACAAGGCCTATATGGGGAACGTTATACATCCTGATAATGCCCGTGACACGGTGACCATGAGTGAAATCATTTTCGGCGCTGAAGCTATTCGGGAGAACCCAGCAGCGCTTTCTATCGTAAGTATTTCTTCTCCTATGCGCATGGATGAACGAATGCTGAGTGCTCTAGAGGTTTATGCGGAAGCCAAACAGGCCATGATTTTGGCTCCATTCATCATCGTTGGCGCTATGTCCCCAAGCACTATCGCTGCTTCTATAGCTCAACAAAATGCTGAATCGCTTTTTGCAATTGCTTACGCCCAAATGCTGAATCCTGGAACCCCTTGTATACAGGGACCGTTTTTACCAAATGTTGATATGAAAACTGGAGCTCCTGCTTTTGGTAGCCCAGAAAGCAATTTAGCTCTTTATGCCTGCGCTCAAATGGCTCGCCACTATGGGCTTCCTTTCCGTTCGGGAGGCAATTACACTGCTTCGCGTGTGCCAGATGGACAAGCCGGGTATGAATCTGCCGGAACTATTTGGCCGACAGTTCAAGCTTGCACAAACTTCATTCTTCATGCAGCTGGATGGCAAGAAGGCGGATTGACATCTGGGTATGAGAAATTCATTCTTGACATAGAAACTCTTGGAGCATTAACGAAATTCTCAAAGGGCCTTGATCTTTCTGAAGAAGAATTTGCTTGGGACGCTTACGAAGAAGCTGGACCAGGTAACCATTTTCTTGGAACAGCCCACACTATGAGACATTACAAAGATGCTTTTTTCCAGCCAAAAGTTTTCCATACAGACAGTTACGAGAAATGGAAAGATGAGGGAAGCACTGACGCTGGCCAACGAGCAAACCTTGTTTGGAAAGAGATGCTCAACAACTACGAACCTCCGGCGTTAGATGAAGCCATAGCTGAAGAATTAGATGCTTTTGTTACTCAACGACGACAAGAGATCCGAGATGGCAAAGCCCGTAGCGAATGGGTGGCCTCTAAAAGTTCTTCCTAAATGTCTTTCATGAGGCGAAGAGCATCATAAATGGCAGCATGAATATTTCGATTCGCTACCGCATCTCCTATCCGATACAAGGCGAAAGAGTCCTGTTCTTTCTCAAAACATGGCTGTAGCTGGCCATTAAGCAGAGCGGCGTGGTCAACTTCACCTTGATTACAAGAAAGAGATTTGAGGCTGAAATACAGGTCTGCGTTGGGAAGAGTTCCATGGTCAACAACGAAGCAATCCACGGTTCGTTTCGTTCGGTGCGAAGAGTGGTCACTGCCTAATTCAACAAGAAGCTGCTCGTTTTCTTTACTGACACTAACTACGCGTTGGTTAAGTGTGATGCGAGTGTCGCTTTCATTGAATGCTCGAGCGTAGGGAACATGGTTCACCCCGCCTATGTCTATTCCTAACATTCGCTCTGGGGTAACTATTTCTAAGCTCGCTCCGGATTGTGCAATTATTTCTGCAGTAGATAACGCAGAATGAGTGCCGTTGTCGTCATAGAGAAGAACGTTTCCTTGTGGAGTCACTTCTCCACTTAGAACTTCCCAAGATGTGACCGCCAGTTCAGTGCCGTATTCAAGAGTTGGAATTTGTGGTAACCCGCCTGTGGCTATGACTACCACATCCGGTTCCAATACGGTTATGTCTTGGACCTCCGCGATTTGGTCGTAAAGAATTTCAACCCCTAAGCGTTCTAATTCGGCGAGTCGCCAGTCCACTACTCCTTGGAAGTCTTGCCGTCGCTTGTTTCTTACCGTCAACGCGATCTGACCGCCGGCTTTAGACATAGCTTCAAAAACTGTTACGTCGTGCCCTCTTTCTCCGGCCACTCTTGCTGCTTCTAGTCCTGCTGGTCCAGCCCCTATAACTACTATTCGCCGATGTTTTTCAGCTGGAAATACTTTGTGTGGCATGATTGCTTCGCGTCCTGTCGCCGCGTTATGCACACAGAGCGCTTCACCATTTTCGTAAATTCCATCCAAGCAAAAAGTCGCCCCAACACAGGGACGAATTTGTTCTTCGCGCTCTTCAATGATCTTTAAGACAATATGAGGGTCAGCCATATGCGCTCTTGTCATTCCGACTAAGTCGACTTTGCCTTCTTGAATCGCATAACGTGCTGTTGCCACGTCATCAATTTTTGATGCATGCAAGACTGCCAGGTCAGTGTTTTCTTTCACTAACCCAGCGAAATCTAGATGAGGTGCTGCTGGCATTCCATGTATGGGAATCACATTAGAGAGTTGAGCGTCAGTTGCTACTAACCCACGAATGACGTTGACGAAATCTATTAGTCCTGTGGCTTCAAATTTTTTGAGTATCTCGATTCCGGCGTTGTAATCCAAGCCTTCCGGTACGACTTCATCTATTGACATTCTCAAACCCAAAATGAATTCTGGTCCTACTCGTTCTCTTATCGCTTCTAAGACTCTGGTGGAGAATCTAAGGCGATTTTCTAATGGTCCGCCGAATTCGTCTTCTCGAAAGTTAGTAGTTGGTGAATAAAACTGATCAAAGAGATGCCCATAGGACTCAATTTCTATTCCGTCCATTCCACCGGCTTGCATACGTTCGGCCGCATCAGCAAATTTTCTGATTATGCGCTCTATATCCCAGTCCTCTGCCTCTTTAGGTATGGCTCGGTGAGCTGGCTCCCTTAAAGAGGTTGGAGCGACTACCGGCAGCCAATTGTCGTGAGACCAAATTGAACGTCTTCCGAGGTGAGTTAGTTGAATCATGCATGCTGAACCATGCTCGTGCACGCCATCAGTTAATCGCTGTATCCAAGGAACGATTGCATCGTCATAAGCGTGAAGGTTTCCAAAAACTGGAGCGCTGTCTTCAGCCACTACGGCTGAACCAGCTGTCATAGTGAGGCCTACTCCACCCTTCGCTCTTTCCTCGTGGTAAAGGCGATATCGGTCTGTTGGCATCCCTTCAACCGAATAAGACGGCTCGTGTGATGACGTAAAGATTCGGTTACGAATCTTCAAATGCTTTAGCTGGAAGGGTTCTAAAAGCGGATCATTCATTTTAAAAACATAGACCAGTCATACAGTTTGATTGAAATCAAGAATTTCTTTATTTAACTAAGTTGCTACTTCAAGAACAAATACACGAATTTCTCTGTGATCCGCTCGTACCCGATATTTCGGATAGCCAGGATAAAACGCCCCACCGAGTTCGAAAATCTTATTAGTTTCTTCTTCTCCGCTTAGACGAGCGACGACTGTGGCAGATCGATCTTGGTACGAAACAACTGCAGATGGATTTTTTTCTAGGTTATACACCCAGCCAGGAGTCTTTTTCTGACCATAGTTTGAACCGATTATTGCAATGTCTCCTTCTATCGGAACTCCTAATAGAGGCATAGTGCGTTCTTTGCCTGTTTTAGCTCCTGTGGTGGTGAGCATGATTACAGGTAAGCCAGCAAGAATGGTGGGAAGTGTTGATCGACCATTTGTAAGTTTGAATAATAGGCGGTCCGGCCCGTGCAGCGATTTAGAAAAAAACCATGCCCCTACTCGACTTGCCCCAAATGCTTGCATCATTTTCTGGAGCCGGTTTGCTTTACTTACCTCATATCCAAGTTCTTTTAATGTTCCCATTGCTTCTCCCCCTCTTCTTTTTTGAAGCAAATTTAAACTAACACTCCGAGGAGTGTTGCGCCACGTGTATGTGCTTCAATGAACTTAGAAGATGATCTGTCTTGCAGATAAGGATTTTTGTGAAAGCTGCGGTTCTACATAATGTCGGAGGACCTCTTGTCATCGAAGACGTTGAGTTGGATGATCCGTGGCCTAACGAGGTAGTGGTTCGCACTTTTGGTTGCGGCGTATGCCATAGCGATCTTCATTTCATTGACGGGCATTACGGCGTTGACTTTCCGGTGGTGCTTGGGCATGAGGCTTCCGGGGTGGTTGAGTCAGTAGGCGCAGACGTCAATTATGTGCAGCCAGGTGATCATGTCATTGCTTGTATGTCAGTGTTCTGCGGTGAATGTAAGTATTGCTCTAGTGGCCGTCCGTATCTTTGTATGGATCCAAGTGTGAGAAGAAACGAAAGTGATGCTTCGCGTATTCGTTTTAATGGAGAGCGGATCACACAACTTTACGAGTTGGGGGCTTTCGCGGAGAAAATGTTGGTGCATGAAAGTGCGTTAGTGAAGATTCGGGAGGATATGCCTCTTGATCGAGCTGCGTTAATTGGATGTGCAGTCACTACAGGTTTTGGTGCGGTCACAAATACCGCCAAAGTGTCTTCCGGGGCGACTGTGGCTGTTGTGGGTTGCGGCGGAGTAGGTCTTTCAGCCATAAACGGTTCCTCAATCATTGGCGCTTCAAAGATTGTCGCTATAGACGTGTCAGAAGAGAAGCTCGATCTGGCTCGTCAAATTGGTGCCACACATACCGTAAATGCAGCTGTTTCTAACCCTGTTGAAGCTGTTTTAGAAATGAGTAACGGCGGGGTTGAGTTTTCTTTTGAAGCGTTAGGGAAAAAAGAAACTGCAGAACAGTGTTTCGAGATGCTATGTCCGGGTGGTGTTGCAACAGTGATTGGCATGATTCCTGAAGGACAAAAAGTGGAAGTAATGGGTTCAGAACTTTTGAGTGAAAAAACTTTGCAAGGTTCGAATATGGGGTCAAACCAATTTCGTGTTGACATGCCTTACTATGTTGATCTTTATTTAGAAGGAAAATTGAAACTGGATTTAATTCGCGAAAAAAATGTTGGACTAGAAAGTATCAATGAATCTTTTGAAGCTTTGCGAATTGGAGCGTCTGGGCGCAGAACCATTGTTTTCTAGCAATTAGAAATGTTGAGAACTTTTAAGTGATGGGTCATCCACATACCGGCAGAAATGGTTAAGTGCACGCATTTCTGGGATTGAATTTGCTCGAGCATCAATTAATGTTTCTGACCCGACAAGAAACGCCATACATTGCGCTCTACTAATCGCAACATTAAGCCTATTAGGCGAGAACAAGAAATCTTCTCGTCCTTTAGGTATGGAATCATGACTTGAGGTAGTCAGTGAATACAAAACAACAGGTGCTTGCCTGCCTTGAAATTTATCAACTGTTCCAACGATACTGTTTGCTGTAAAACTGTCTATTCCTTGTAATTTCTTCTGCAGAATCTCTCTAATCTTCTTACGCTGTCTGTTGAATGGGGCCACAACCATGAAGTCCTTCACGGTAATAGGCCGCTCTTTTCCATCTTCAACAAATTTTGAACCATCCAATAACGAAAAAATTATTTCTGCAATTTTTTCGGCCTCCTTCTGGTTTTCATCCACACAAGGATCTTCCTCTTCATGCGGTACTGGAATCCAAAACAAACCGTTCTCTCTGCCTTCAATTCTACGATTTATAGATTCAACAGGCTTTAACCTGTTTTCATAAAACTCTTCGGAAATAAAGGTGCATATTGCAGGATCTAAGCGCCAAGTTTTATCTAGAAATACCCCCCGATCACTTGATATTGTGGCATTACCCTCTAAAAGGTGCCCAAGAATGCTCGCGCCTGAATCGACTCCGCCTCCTGCTGGATGAGAAGCTTGAGCGACTTGAGATAACTGTTGCGGATCTCCGAGAAGTATGACATTTTTTGTTCCTTTTGAAGCCGCTAAAGCATCAGCAAGCGAGAGCTGGCCTGCTTCATCTATAACCAAGTAATCAAACTTGTTCTCTTCAGCATCAAATTCCGGATGGGCCCAAAACCAAGTAGTGCTAGCAAACAACAAAGCTTCTTCATTGGCTAAGTCTGATGGTTTTGATTTTTCATCTAACGCCACTCCATCAAGTGGAGTTTCAGATTCGAACCTCCTACGAGCATTGAGTACTCCCGGGTCTTGTTCCATCTTCTCTTTCGTATAAACCACTGTCTCTTCTAACAAGTTGTCTATTGCTGCTTTAGCTTGTGCTGTGATCCCAACTTTCTTTTTTTCAACAGTTACTAGATGATGAATGATGCGAGCGCCAGTCCATGTCTTGCCAGAGCCAGGAGGACCTTGTATGGCTAAGTAAGAGTTGTCAAGCGATGCAGCAACTTTCACAAGTTCCGAGATTTCTGGAGCTGAAGTTTCCGTTCCCCAATGCGTGGGCAAAGGCGGAATAGGCATATCCCGTCGCAGTAAAGAGAACGTGATGTTCCTCAATTCGGGATCGTCGATGAACTGGTCAACAAAACCTTTAAATTCTTCGAATTCCTCACACTTCTTCTCAAGGTTCTTAATCTTTTTTTCCTCGGCTTCAAGTGTTGTCTCTTCTTCTTTGATTTGATGATCTATTTCTTCGATCTCCAAATTCCATTTAGTCAAGTCGCTCACATTCCCCAAGAATGCACTTTGCTTTGCGCCAGGAGGGTAATCAGAATATTCGGTGAGCGTGTGAATATCCTCTTCAGAAAACCAAGTCGACTTATCTAATTTTCCTGGTATCTGAAAGCAGACCCTTCCTTTGGCAAAATTAGTCAATCTCTCTCTATCAGGAACATCCTTCTCCTTCGCTAGAGAAAGACCTTCTAGATACCCCTCAGGGGTGAGGAAGTGAAGTTTTTCCAATGAAGGATTATTTGGTTGTGGTGGAAAACTGTACTGAACCCATTTCAATTTGGTTTTATTTACTCCCGCTTTGGGAGGAAATGTTTTTACATGATCCAAACCAACAAGAGTTTCTGGGTCATCAATGTCTGCTGATTCGAGACGAATTACGGCTGCCATTTTGGCGGCTTTCTTTTCTCTGTCCCAATACTCCATGAGATGAAATAGCAATCCGTAGGACTGCTCTATTGTTAAAGACATTCAACCACTTACCTGTTCCAATATTTTTTCTTTTAATTCTTGGATTCGTTCAGAAAAAATACTTGGTGGAGCATCCTCCACTCCTGCATCTTCTAGGGATTCTGCTTCACGACGTTGCTCCAATAACCACATGTGGAGCAACTGGGTAGCGTCTACATCTTCTTTGTTGTATTTAGCTATTGCCCGCTTACGATTCTCATCTCTTGGTATTCCATAAATCGCATGATTTGCATACAGTTCATATTCAAAAACAGCGCCTGCTCCTTGTGTAATGTCTCCATCACTTCTCGAATCTGCTATTGAATCACTTGATATTTCAGCTACCACGCTTAATCCCTCTTGATCTAATGAGCGATCAAATCCAGCGACTTGTTCCATAAATTTCAAACTAAGCGACTCTAGTCCTGCTTGCAGACTGTTACGCACAACCGCTAAAAGGTCGACAAACACTCCGTTCTCTACTAACTCGTCTAAAAACACTCGGTCAGACAAATCCTCTGTCGCTAGCATGTTTTGAAAAATGTCCACCATGCTTGATGACTGATCAGCATCCGTGGTCAGGTTCCCCAACAGCGACCTTTCAGTATGGTTGTAGTGATATACGTGCATCTCTTGGGGTGGCACCATGGCCTGGCATTCTTTATAGCGTTCGTAAAAGAATCTTACTAATGCCTTCGCTTTCTCTTTTTCTATATCTTTATCTGGATAGCCCTGTTTATCCTCTGACCATTTTTCTTGGTAAATCCATTCGTCATCAACTTTTTCCAAGTAGCCGAAAAGAAAGATAATTTCTGACTGCGGAGTTAAGAAAGGATGCCCCTCAAAATCTAGGTAGATGTCATAGTCAGTGCATTCCGGGAGATGTAAAAGAATTTCTTCTCTCTTCCAGGCGTCTCTGTCTTTCATCTTTTCCTTCATCTCCGCTTTGGAGAAAAAATGAATCGGTGCATCTTTAATTTCTAAATTATTCTCACGGCTAATCAGTTGGAGCCGAGCTTGTTTCCATAGTCTGACAAGTTGTTTAGTTTTTATTTCGGGTCTTATTTCTTCGAGGAAGTCATCATCTGTCTTTGGCATCACTTCACGAAAATTTTCTTCTATTTCTTCTTCCATGTCTGCTGTCAAAGACACCGCAGAAGCTTCTTCTTGTTCTTCGTCTATAAGAGATTGGATAGTTTTCTTAGGTAAAGAGGCCAACTTGGCCATAGTGGTTATGCCTGCTTCTTCCAATGCCTCTTTGTGTCCAGAATGAATTCCTGAGATGAAACTTAAAGAATCTTCTTTACGCCACTCAGACTCACATTCTTTCCAGTATTCGCATATCCCACAATGAGAGCATTTTTTCGGCTTAGTTTGAGCATTTGCCCCGATTTCCACCACCTTTTCTAATTTGCGGCGAAGTCGACTCCAGAACCACCAAAATTCTGAAACCTTAAAAGACTCCTTTTCGCCCGATCCGAGGGCTACAGCAACTTCTGAGGGGCGTTTTGAAATAGCAGGATTCGCTTCAACTGCTTCTGCGTAAAAAAGTAATTGCAATAAATGACCTGGCTTAGCCCCGGTTCGAGACAGTTTGGAATCAACTGGTTTATAGGTGCCACCTCCTTCTTCAAGAAAATCCGCAATTCCCCGAATCCCTTTATGTATAAATGGCATTTGAAAAATAATTGGATAGCCAACTTCCAAGGGATTTGGATCCTCTACACGCTTTGTCCAGTTTGAAAAAGTTTCCTTCTCCCAAACTGCTTGAGGAACTTCAAATACAGAATTCATTCCTTCTTGATCTGGGTATTCTTTTCTATATTCCTTTAGACATTCTTGTTCGTGAAGAATTCCCTTTTTCTGCAACAAATCAGCAAAATCTGTCGGTGGAGAAATAACAAGATCGCCTTCTTCATTTCTCGTAAGCACTTCATTAGTCTTATTCTGGTCGCTATTTCCAAAACCATTTCTACGCGCTCTATCATCATCACGAAATTTGAGGGTCAAATAATGTTCGCAAACCATCCACGCTGTGATTTTTGAAGGTGAGAGCATATGAGGCATAAGTAAGTTCTACCACAGACGTGCGACTTCAAAGAACGTGATACATACGAGACTTTTCAAGATATATAGTTCTTTTATGTCATTTTTTAGGAGAAGGAGTAAGCCTCCAAAGCGAAGAACTTCAGCATCTGCACCAAAATCTTCAACTAAAGACATGTGTTCATACTGTGGTTCAGAAATGGAACCGGTAGATAGATGGTGTTCTAAGTGTGGAAGAGATAATCGCTGGGATGAGGAAGAAGAATTAGATAACTGGTGAAGTGGTCGGGCTGAGAGGATTTGAACCTCCGACCTTCGGTCCCCCAGTTCGCTGAACCTCAAAGCGCTGACCTGCACAAACACCCGGAAACCGCCTCTGGCCTGCCGTTCTGGTTACTCACTGGTTCGCGTTGTTTCGCGACGTCTCGCGGCCTGTACGCGGCCTGTAGATGACCCGAGAACGTGATCATTCCACAGTGATAACCTGTTGTCATGAAGAGGTTCGTGGCGGTCATCGTTGCTGGAGGTCTTCTGGCTGCGTGCGGAGGGGCGACGACCGACACGGCGTT
>JAQWOV010000017.1 GCA_029245675.1 Acidimicrobiales bacterium
GAACCGCCCTCATCGAAAAGGCTTTCATTAAGGCTGGTAAACCATCCAAGTTCACCTTCTTCAAGTGAAGGAGTCACGTTATGTCGATTACGACCGGTATTAGTCCACGTGATATTCGTTCCAGGGGAGACGATGATGAAGCGGTCGCTAAACGAATTGTCATCAATACTGATAGAGACTTCTGACTGACCGGTGTAATCAATTGCGTTATCAGGTATTTCAACAACGGCAGGAGACGCTTCTCCAAAATTTTCGCTAATGGAGGCAGGATCAGAAGAGATGTTCAAAGCAGCAAGTGTTCGCAACCAGAGATCATGACGCGGATTTAAAATATCAAAGTGAGTGGCGGTGTCGTTGAAGATGCCTTCAGCATCAGTGAGGAAATCACTTTGACTAATCGGAACAGTTAAGTCATAGCGTCCATGAACTGCAATTATTCGGGCGTCCGTAGATCCTGGAGTCGCCACCCGGTAGTTCTCTGGAACTTCGTCAGGTTCACCACCTAAGAAGCTTTGAACAGCGCCGCCCCCAAGATTTTGTTCAGCAGCAACATAAAGATCAACAACTGCGGCTTGAGCAACAACAGTGTGGGGGAGCACTCTTGGATTGCTGCCAGGGTCCCCGTCGTTAAGGTCTGATCTGCCAGCAGCCCAAAGAGCCAAATGGCCGCCAGCGGAATGTCCAATAAAGGTGACGTCATCAAGATTTAGAGGTTCATCTAATTCAGTTAGATGATCAATAGCGTTTGCTACATCTTCAAGAGTTCCGGGATATCCTCCGCCGGGAATCCCAACTGCCCGATAATCAAAATTCCAAGTAGCTACCCCTTTATTTACGGCATCGTCAGCGAGACCGGTCATCAGGGTTTCGTTAAATCCGGCTTTCCAAAATCCGCCATGAATGAAAACTAGAACTGGGAACGGTCCTTCTCCCGGAGGGATTTGAAGGTTGCCGGCATTCCAAAGCCCGTCTCCGTATTGGATTCGCTCTACTCGTACTTCATCAAATGGCAAAGTTGTTGCCGTCGTTGTCTCACTGATTTGATTCGTGAGATCCCCAGATACCGATGTTTGATCTAACGGTGAATTAACCCCACAAGACGTAGCGATAAAACAACTTGCAAGAAGACAACTAAGCAGACGCATGAATGCAACCATAACAATAAGAAAGACTAGAAACGGATCAAATCAGGCTTGCCGATTATTCTCAACAAAGTTTTCAAATGCGTCACCAGTCAAATTCCCCATATGGCCAATTACTCCGCCATCAGTAGTCACTAAAACGGCAGCGGGCTGCCCAAATACTCCAAAGTGCTCCCACACTGACCCGTCTACATCAACCAAGTTCACAAGCCCCGTTAATCCCCAGTCCTTCAACGTGGCAGAAACAACATCAAGCCCATCGCCTTCGCGTGCAACACCAACGATAGTTAAATTCTTGATATCTGTATTTGCCTCAGCGACCGTTGGGGCTTCTCGACGACAAATCGTTCAATTTGGATCCCAAAACCAAAATAAAACATCTTCACCACCAAGAGTTACTGCATCAAACTCGGATCCATCAACTAAAACTGAAGTAAATTTCAACATTTCAGGAATTGAAGAATCCAAAACCTGAGGTTGTTCAACAGTTTCAGTTTCACTGCAGGCAG
>JAQWOV010000026.1 GCA_029245675.1 Acidimicrobiales bacterium
GCTCCGGTGAAATTCACATCTAAGAGGATCGCGGAGGTGAATTTCGCTTCTCTAAGATTTGCTCCAGTAAAATTTGCATTATAAAGATTCGCGTTTTTAAAGTCTGCCTTGCTTAGATTTTTTCCTTCAAAATTTCTTTGACGAAGGTCCTTCCTTACTTGGACTTTCACCCTTACCGCGTTGGCTTTCTTCCTTGCTGCTTTGCGTTTCTTCCTTGGCACGATTTTCTTGCTTGCCTCGGCTTTCTTCCTTGCTTCAATTTTCTTCCCTGCCGCGGCTTCGACTTTCTTCCTTGCTTCTCTTTTCTTCCTTACTTCAGCAGCTTTCTTCTTTGACAGTTTCTTTTTCTTTGAAAAATATTCTTCACTTTGTTGTTTGGATTCAAAGGTGCGATTTCCCTGGTTTTTCTTCTTGCCTGATCCATAGCCAATAGTACGAGTGACTCGCACCGCACGAGGTCTGCTCTTCTTGCTCCCCCCGGACATTAAACTAAACGCTCACTAGAGAATCGATTCTCTTGACTTCGTTAAGTAGTTGAATCTTGTAGCCGTTAACTTCCACATTTTGAACTTAACACGCTGTTTCTTTAGCTCCCATTCCGTGACACTAAAAACAGCCACGCAGACAGCCACGCAGACAGCCACGCACGTGACACACGTGGACACACCTAGACACAATCATGTGGTAAACAAGTAAGTAAATACATATAAAAACCTTGACTGGAGATCCTATGAAGATACTTACGGATCAGAAGGTTGGGGGTTCGATTCCCTCCAAGCGCGCTAAATTTTTAAGAGATCAATTTGTTTCTAAATAAGTCTCAGATTGAGTGTGTGCGGTATCTACTAAATCTCCGAGAGCAACACTCATATCAACGATATGTAGCCCCCATTGAGGAGTTAACTCACCACCTACAGAATCTGTGCGTGGATCACTAGGGTCAGAAAGAAACTCAACTGAGAAGTAGCTAAAAGTTCCGTTATCAATGCATTCCCCAAGAATAAAATCTGGATAAGTAATCCAAGGGGTTGTAACTTCCGCGGTTGATTCAGGAGATAAACGTTTTTGTCCTTCAGAAGGGAAAAAAGGATTAAGTATTGCTTTTCCTTCTTCATTAAAGCTTGCCGGATTCGTACACAACGCTGGGGTGCCGTCTTGTCTGGCTCTACCAAAATAAGAGTCGTTTGGTGGTGGTTTATTTTCGTCAAAAGTTACATATGCGAGTACGCATCCAATTTCATTTTTTTCTTTACAGGCAGGAATAGTTTTGAAATCTTTTCCCTCGGCAGCAATTGAGCCACCAATAAGATGTGCAGAAATTAGGCGTTCACGAAGCTCAGGGTTTTGATCAATTTCTTCTACAAGTAAGCGTCGCAACATGGATGTTCCTTGAGAATGCCCAATCAGAATAAACCCCCGTCCACTATTTGCAGTCGTGATGTAATGCTTGAAAGCATCAAGAACATCTGCATAAGCAATTTCATAAGTGTTTACCCCTTCAGGTACTTCAATTGCTCCAAGAAGTGAAGGAATGGTATTTTGTCGATATATCGGTGCGTAAACATCACAAACTTCGGTATAACGGGAAGCTTGAGCCCACACAGTATTAATCTCCTGTGTTTCATCAGGTATCAAATCACTATTAGGTGTTCTATCTCCGCTTGTCGTGGGGTAAATATAAAAACAGTCAACTTCTGGATTTAAAGCTTTTTCAAATGGGACCACTTCAAGTGTCCCATCGGCGTAAATGGCTGTAGCGGTTTGGTCACGACCACAAACATCTTCTGGCTTCCCAGGCCAGCACAACCAAACTTCTTGGTCGTTATATAAATCACTTATATAACCTGCATAAGGCACAACTGTCGTTGTTGTTGGTGCACTAGTGGTTGTTGGTGCACTAGTGGTTGTTGGTGCGCTAGTAGTTGTGGTCGGTGCATTGGTCGGTGTTGTTGGAAGAGCAGTAGTTGTTGAAACAGTTTCTGTCTCAGAATTTTTTGAACAACTTGAAAGCACTAAACAAAAAACAATAAAAGAAGAAATAAAACCTTTTTTTCTCATAATTCCCTCAAAATAAACTTAATTAATCAATACTACTCAGGTAACTGGTTACGTAAATCTGTTAACCAATCTTGAGCTTCTTGAGAAGCATTTGAAGCAGCTTCACGAATATCTTTATCTTGTCCGTCGCTACTTCCAGAATCAGTTGGGTATGAACCTAAAAACTTAACTTGTCCGTGTTTTATATGTAAAACACGAAGACAATCAGCTACTAGTTCATCAGCAATATGACCTTCAATATCAATTAGAAAGCAATAATCTCCAAGCGCCTGTTTCGTGGGCCGAGATTCTAAACGGGTCAGATTAATGGTTCTGGCCGCGAATTCTTGCAAGATCCCTAACAAACTTCCCGGTCGATTAGCACGCTGAAAAATAATTAATGAAGTTTTGTCATGGCCTGTAGCTGCTGGGATACCTTCTTTAGCCACTAAAACAAATCGTGTCTGATTCTCTGGATGATCTTCAATATCTTCAGCCAAAATATTGAGCCCATAAACTTCTGCCGCGCGAGTAGAACCGATTGTTGCAATATTTAAAGCTTTATTCTCTGCTAAATGTTGCGCCGCTTCAGCTGTTGAGTTAGCAGCGCGATGAATAGCATTTGGCAAATTATCAGCCAACCATTGACGACATTGAGCAGTTGCATGAGGGAAAGAAACGACCTCTTCAATGTCGGCTAAAGCCACATCATAATTAACCAAAAGATTCATTTGAACAGAAATAACAACTTCTCGTTGTATAAGAACATTTGTTTCAAAAGTCAAAGTATCTTGCGTAATATTTACACTGCCTTCAATTGAATTTTCAATTGCAACAAAGCCAAGATCAGATCTACCATCAGAAACACAATGTAAAACTTCAGGAATTGAAGTTAAAGGATTCAGATCGCAAATACCTAGGTCTTTTTGGGTAAGCAAAGCTTGATCGGTAAAAGTACCGAGCGGTCCAAGAAATGACAGAACTGTTGTGGCTGAAGGTGTGTTATTACTCACAATAGGTAAGGATAGTGCTGTGGATGCCAACGACCTGCAGAATTTAATAAACGATGTTGCTTCGGGAGCACTTGACCCTGATGCTGCAGTACGCCAATTACGTAATCTTCCTTTTGCCGATATTGGTACAGCACGCATAGATCACCATCGAGCATTGCGTCAAGGGCTGCCAGAAGCAGTATTTGGCCCAGGTAAAACCCCAGAAGATGTCTCGTTAATTGTGGATGAATTACTTACAAATGGAACAGGTCCTGTCGTTTTGACTCGTGCGAATAAAGAACAAATTTCTGCAGCACTTTCTATTGCTTCACATGGAAAAGTTATAAATCAGACAGTTGTGTGGCGGCCTAATCAAACCCGCACTGAAAATGTTCTTGTTGCTACTGCCGGAACAGCTGATTTACCTGTTGCGGATGAATGCGCAGCTGTACTCTGGGCACACGGTGTAGAAGCGAATCGTTTAACTGATGTCGGTGTAGCGGGCATTCATCGATTATTAGCCGACCTTGAAACTCTCTATGATGCTGATGCAATAGTTGTCGTGGCTGGAATGGAAGGAGCGTTGGCAAGCGTCGTGGGAGGATTAACTTCTGTACCTGTTGTTGCAGTTCCAACCAGTGTCGGTTATGGGGCTTCATTAGATGGAGTTACCGCCTTACTTGGAATGCTTGCCTCTTGTGCTTCCGGGATTACCGTTACTGGTATTGATAATGGCTTTGGTGCTGCTTGTGCTGTGCTTCGACAGATTGGGCTAGAAAAAAAATGACGAGAAAAGCATGGTTTCATTGTTTTTCAGGGATTGCGGGCGACATGGCTTTGGGGGCGTTGGTTGATGCAGGAGCAGATCGCAGCGAAATTATTGTCATGTTAAACAAACTTGAAGTTAACGATTGGAAAATTAACTTTGAAAAAGTACTTCGCTGCGGCCAAGCGGGGACTAAAGCGAATGTAGTTACCACTGAAACTCATAGTCATCGAACAGCCAGCGAAATAACAGACTTAATTAAAAAAGCAGAGTTACCTGATCGAGTTACTAAACGAGCATTAGACACTTTTGAAATACTTGCAGTTGCTGAGGGCGAATTACACAACATGGACCCATCTGAAGTTCACTTTCATGAAGTTGGAGCAATTGACAGCATTATTGACATAGTTGGAACATGTGCTGCCCTTGAAACTCTTCAAGTTGATGAAATCTGGTCATCTGCTATAACCACAGGAACTGGAACAGTAAGTGCAGCACATGGAGAAATTCCAATACCAGCACCAGCTACAGTCAAACTTCTTCAAGGCGCACCAATAAAAGGAACAAACATTCCATTTGAACTCACTACACCAACGGGCGCAGCACTCCTCGCAGCAATGACAGTCAGTTGGGGGCCAATGCCTTCAATGAAAATTGAAACTACTGGATTTGGCGCTGGAGAAAGAGATTTAGAAGGGCAACCAAATTTAACTCAAGTCGTTATCGGAGAATCAACTGAGACAATTCCATCAGGACAACCAGTTTCTCTACTTGAAGTAAATGTTGATGACGCTACAGGCGAAACACTTGCTCACACCATTACTTGCTGCCTAGGAGTTGGAGCATTTGATGCTTGGATTACACCAATTGTTATGAAAAAAGGACGACCAGCTCATACCGTTAGTGTGTTATGTTCCGAAACAGAAATAGAAAAGATTTCTAAAGTTCTAACCTCTGAAACCGGTTCCCTAGGTGTTCGTAGTCAAACTCTCCAACGCTGGCCAACAGCAAGAGAATTTCAGACAGTTGAAGTTGAAGGACATATTATTGGAGTGAAAGTAACATCTGGTCGAGCAAAAATAGAACACGATGATGCAGTAAAAGCAGCCCAGGCATTAGGAATTCCATTAAGAGAGATTTTGTCTCTAGCAGAGGAAGCATGGCGTTCATGAATAATTCCAAAGATCGGTTGTATTTTCGACAACTTCTCTCCGGACGAGATTTTGCACAAAATGATCAAATCGCACAACAGATGATCAATTTTGTTTACTTCATTGGTGACCGGGAAACCGGAGAAACTGTCATCGTTGACCCTGCGTATGACATTCAAGGGTTACTTCAGATTATTGAGGCTGATGGGATGAAATGCACCGGTGTACTTGCTACCCATTATCATCCCGATCATGTTGGCGGTTCAATGATGGGGTACAACATTACCGGAGTAAAAGAATTATTGGAACACACCTCAGTTCCAATACATGCTCAACAAAATGAGACACAATTTATACAAAAAGTAACCGGTATTGGACAACATGAAATTATTACTCATGAAGGCAGTGAAACGATATCAGTAGGAAAAATTGATATAGAACTCATTCATACGCCCGGTCATACCCCAGGAAGCCAGTGCTTCCTTGTTGATAATCGTTTAGTAGCTGGAGACACGCTTTTTCTTGAAGGATGTGGACGAACTGATTTACCTGGTGGAGACTCAGCAGCATTATACGAAAGCCTTACACAACGTCTTGGAAAAGTTCCGGACGATGCGATTCTATTTCCGGGCCATCAGTACTCTCATGCTCCGTCTGCCTCTATGGGTGAAACACGAAGAGAAAATTTTGTCTTCATGCCAAAATCTGAAGAGCAATGGCTTGCAATGTTTGGCCACTAGAAATTTTTGAAAGGTTTACATGTTTAATGCACTGTTAGTTGACAAAATAGATGAAGAGTTCACCGCAGAAATAAAAGAGATCCAGGAAAGCGATCTACCTGACGGAGACGTACTTATTGATGTTGAGTACTCCACAATCAACTATAAAGATGGACTTGCTGTAACAAACTCTTCACCAATTGTGAGAAGTTGGCCGATGATTCCTGGCATTGATTTAGCCGGCACTGTAGCTGAATCATCAAATCCCGATGTATCCGTCGGAGATAAAGTTTTAGTTAATGGATGGGGGATTGGAGAAGAAACTTTTGGAGGGTTTTCACAACGTGCCCGCATCCAAGGTGAATGGACAGTTCCTGTTCCTGAGAATTTTGCTACTGCACAAACTATGGCAATAGGAACAGCTGGCTACACATCGATGCTTAGTGTTCTTGCGCTAGAAGATCATGGAGTCACTCCAGATTCAGGACCTATTCTTGTAACCGGCGCTTCTGGCGGGGTAGGAAGTATCGCTATTGCATTACTTGCGGCTCAAGGATATGAAGTACATGCCTCCACAGGACGTACTGAAGAGACAGAATATTTAACTGCTCTTGGAGCTTCAACAATTATTGATCGCCAAGAATTGTCAGAGGAATCAAAACGACCATTAACAAGTACACGATGGGCTGGAGCTATTGACGCTGTTGGAAGTCACACATTAGCCAACGTATTGGCCGCTATTAAACCTTTTGGATGTGTAGCTGCTTGCGGACTTGCACAAGGTATGGACTTATCTACTTCTGTAGCCCCATTTATCTTAAGAGGAGTTGCTCTTAAAGGAATATTTTCAGTAATGGTGCCGCGCCCTCAACGCTTAAAAGCATGGAACCGTTTAGCTTCTGATCTTGATCCAAAATTATTAGAACAAATGACAACAACTTTTGGACTAACTGACATATTTGCTCTTTCTCCAGAAATTTTGGCTGGGAAAGTAAGAGGAAGAATTGTCATTGATGTCAATGCATAAGATTTAATGTGCGCGAAGAGGGACTTGAACCCTCACGTCCTTTCGGACACAGGAACCTGAATCCTGCGCGTCTGCCAATTCCGCCACTCGCGCGAGCAATAAGATAAAAAGCGTATCTCCTACAAATTAAACATAGATAGGTTATGCGCCCCGCCATAACAGACAAGAGCGAGTAATGTCAGGTATCTATGGCAAAGAATCAGATAGAAAATCGCCTTGAATCTATTATTGAAGGATTTTTTGCTCGCATTTTCAAAAGTAATCTTCGACCAGTAGAAATCGGAAAACGTATTCCCAGAGCGATTGATGCAAATCGTTCAGTCGGTGTGGATGGAAAATTAATTGCCCCAAATTATTTCGTTATTAAATTAAGCGCAGATGACAACAAGAAATTTTTAGATATTCAAAAAACATTGAAGTATGACTTAGGAGAAGCAGTAAAACAATATTTAACAAAAGAGAATTACAAACTTGTTGGGACAATCCATATTGAATTTGAAACTGATAAGGATCGCCCAATTGGAACTTTCGAAATCGTTGCTGCAATACAAGAAGATAAAGAAAGGTCAAAGGGATTTTTAAAAAACGAATCCGGGCAAATCACTTATTTATTAAACCAAGTAATCACTCTTGGTCGACATCCGAGATCTGACATTGTTTTAAATGAAAAAGCAGCAAGTAGGCATCATGCCGAAATACATAGAAAAAGTAATGGAATTTTTTTCATTGATAAAAATTCCACAAACGGAACATACATTAATGATCAACTAATTTCAGAACATCATCTAGTTGATAATGATCAGATACGTATAGGAAATACAATTTTTTCTTTTAATACTCATGAATAACGAATTACTAACCATTCTCCAGCTTTGTTTACTAGGTCTTTGCTATTTGTTTTTCCTTCGAGTGCTTCGCGCGGTTTGGATAGAAACACGCGAAGTTAAAAAGAAGAAAATTAAAACTAAACCTCAATTAGTTGTCACGAATTCATTAACAGGGATTAACCGTAACTTTGAAATTGCTGGAGAAATCACTATTGGCAGAGCAGAGGGATGCACAATAACAATTGATGACGACTTTGTTTCACAAGCACATGCTCGAGTATTTGAAAAAGCAGATGAAGTTATAGTTGAAGATCTTGGGTCCACAAATGGTACTTATTTAAATAAGCAACGAGTTTCTTCTCCCATGGTTATGAATACAGGGGATTGGCTGCAATTGGGCGACACCATTATGGAATTGAAATGACAAATCGTAAAAATATTGTGGAACAAACAACTCTTTATTGTGGCGCTTCAACTCATGTCGGCAAAGTTCGTAAAAACAATCAAGATGCGTTTGGTTTTAATGATTATTTATTCGTAGTAGCTGATGGGATGGGAGGACATCTTGGTGGAGAAGTAGCCTCTGATTTAGCAGTGACAACTCTTACTAAAACTTTTGAACTTTCAGGAAAAATAAGGAAAAAGAAAGTTAAACGCAACCAATCTGGGCTGCTGCACGCCGTAGAACGAGCAAATAATCGGATCATTGAAAAAGCCTCGGACAATACATCTTTAAAGGGAATGGGGACCACTCTTTGTGCTGTCATGATTGGAACTGGTGAAGACCAAAACCCAGCTTTATTAATAACGAACGTAGGAGATAGTCGAATTTACCAACTGTCGGTTGGGAAATTTAATCAAATTACTGAAGACCACAGTCTTGTTGCTGATTTAGTTCGCGCTGGCGAACTCACGCCAGAGGAAGCTGCTCGTCATCCGCAACGCAATGTTCTTACTCGAGCTCTTGGGATTGAAAGCAACTTAAAAGCCGATATGTGGGAATTGTCAATCAACGATGGTGACAAGTTTTTGTTGTGCAGTGATGGTCTTTTTAACGAACTTAGTGAAACCAGAATAATGGAAATACTTTCTGAGGCTTCAGATCCACAAACAGCAGCAGACTTATTAGTTAATGAATCAGTGGAAGTGGGCGGGCATGACAACGTTACAGCAATGGTTCTTACTGTGGAATCAACACTTAAAAATCGAATAAAGATTCAGTCTCAAAATACGGAAACGAGTTCGCAATTAAAAAAGGAAAAAAGAAATAGAAAAATTAATTGGAGAATAACTGGATTTTTTGTAACTCTTTCCGCATTGATTGGGATTGGTATTGGATCGATGTGGATTTATGCCCATCGTGGTTGGTATGTCGGTGAACATAGAGGGCAAGTTGAAATTTTTGAAGGACGTCCGGAAGGATTTCTTTGGTTTGAGCCACGAGTTCACGATATAGATGGACCATCAATAGCTACTCTTCGGGAACTTGATCAAAGCCTTGTGCTTGAAGTTATTGAGGTCAGTTCACGTCAAGAGGCCGAGGATGTAGTTAACCGTCTTGAACAACGATCTGACGGATGAAAAATAAAGATATACAGTATCGAAGACGTACTGAACTTTGGCTAATTATTTTTGGGTCTTTTGTCGTAACTCTTTTATATGTTTTAACAAGTTTTGGGAACTCAGCATCGGTTCCAGTCGACTTAGTGCCTTTTTTTGTAGCTGTGCTTGGGTTGGGTGTTTTAGCGCATCTAGTTGTTAGAAAGTTTGCCCCATCTGCCGATCCTGTCATTTTGCCACTTGTGTTTTTTTTGAATGGTCTTGGACAAGTATTTATTACACGGCTTTCCCATGAGAGTGGGATAGCGGATGAACTCCCTGCTTTACAGTCAACATGGACTGCAGTTGGTGTTGTTGCGTTTATTTTTGTTCTTATTTTTATTCGAAATTCAAGAGATTTAGAAACACATAAGTACACATTTGGAATTATTGGAATAGCTCTTTTGGCGCTTCCATTGTTGCCTTTTATTGGGAGTGAGATAAATGGGGCTCGTATTTGGGCCTCAATCGGCCCAATAAATTTACAACCAGGAGAGTTTGCTCGGCTTGCTCTTACAATATTTTTGGCTGCGTATCTTGTTGAAAAAAAAGAACTTCTTCAAATAGGAAGTCGTAAAATTTTTAGATTTGAAGTGCCATTATGGCGGCATCTTTCTCCTGTGTTACTTGCATGGGGGTTCGCAATGTTGGTCCTTATTGCAGAAAAAGACTTAGGTTCAAGTCTTCTTTATTTTGTTCTATTTACAGTCATGATTTGGGTATCGACACAACGTCTTTCCTACTTAATAATCAGTTTCGGATTATTCATATGTGGGGCATTAATTTCTTGGAGAATTTTTGAACACATACAAGCGCGAGTTTCTGTTTGGCATGATCCGTGGTCATTTCGCTCAGGGTCCGGTTATCAGTTGGTGGAAGCTGCGATTGCTATGGCTAATGGTGGGCTTATAGGCACAGGGATTGGTAGTGGAGAACCGAATCGTATTCCAGAGGTAGAAACAGATTTTATATTTGCAGCTATTGGTGAAGAAATGGGTTTGTTAGGAACAGTTTTAGTTCTTTCTTCTTTTCTTTTGATAATTAGCTCAGGCTTACGAATCGCAATTAAATCATCTGATCCATTTAACAAACTTCTTGCTTTAGGACTTACAACTTTGATTGGATTCCAAGCTCTCGTGATCATGGGAGGGGTCGTTCGGCTACTTCCTTTAACCGGAGTAACACTTCCTTTTGTTTCTTATGGGGGATCGTCGCTCTTAGGCAATTACATACTGGTAGCTCTTCTTTTGCGTCTTAGCGATCAAGTTGAAAATTCACAATCAAGTAAAGAAAAATCAATTCGAGAAATGTCTAATGAATAAAAGTATCCGTCGGCTAGCTGCAGCTTTTCTTGTTTTCTACGGCTTGCTGTTTATACAGATAAACCGAGTACAGATTTATGATGCTAAGCAACTTATTGAAGACCCAACAAATTCTCGAATTGCGATTGAATCCTTTGGTGCTGCTCGTGGACGTATTGCAACAAGTGATGGAGTTATTATTGCTGATTCTAAAATTAATGAAATTTCAGATCAATTTCGTTATGAAAGGGAGTATCCCCATGGAAATCTTTATGCCCACATAACAGGGTACGTCTCTTTTAATTCGGGATCTTCTGGACTTGAATCTTCTTATGGGGAAGAACTGAGTGGTCGCACTCCAGAACAACTAGCAGACGCATTATATGAGTTATTTGCTGATGACCCGGAAACTCATGATCTTGTTTTAACGATTCAACATGATCTTCAAATTGTTGCAGCAGAATCGTTAGGTTCACGAAATGGCGCTGTTGTCGTGATGAGTCCATTGACTGGTGAGGTTTTTGCGCTTGTTAGTTCACCTACATTTGATCCAAATTTACTCTCCGCTACTAATACAGCAAGTGCGAACAGTGCTCGATCTGACTTACTAAATCAAGTAGACAATCCTTTGATTTCACGTGCTACAAATGAAATTTACGCCCCAGGATCGACCTTTAAATTGGTTACCGCCGCTGCTGCGCTTGAACAAGCAGGGTTTACCTTAGAGACTCCAGTTTTTGAGATCACTGCATCGTATGTTCCACCATTAACTATTCGTCCGATCACCAATTATGGAGGAAGTGAATGTGGCGGCTCATTAAAAGAAAGTCTTCGTGTTTCGTGTAACACAACATTTGCAGAGATCGGAGCTGAATATCTTGGTCCATCCTTATTGAAAGAAATTGCTGAAAAGTTTGGTTTTAACAAAGTAATTCCTTTTGATATTGCAACTGTCCCTTCTTACTTTCCTACGGATTTTGGTAACGAGTTGTCGATGGTGACTACGCCTGACGGAGAGAGCACTGAGGTCGCTGTAGTAGAAAACACTCCACTTCTTGCTCAAGCAGCGATTGGTCAATATGAAGTTGCAGCTACACCACTTCAAATGGCGTTAGTAGCTTCAACTATTGCCGGGCAAGGAAATACACCTAAGCCATATTTAGTAAAAGAAATTTTAGACAGCAAGGGCGAGGTAGTAACTTTTGCATCGAATTCTGTTTGGCAGCAAACAATGCAAGAGTCAACGGCTGAAATGCTTCGTGAAAGTATGGAAGAAATTGTAAATAGTGGAACTGCTCAGCGATTAGCAATTAATGGGCTCACTATTGGAGCGAAAACTGGAACTGCGCAAATATCTTCTGAAGATCCAGAAACTCATGCATGGGTTGTGGGTTTTGCTGGATACCCACAAAATCTTCCATCGGTTGCTTTTGCTGTGTTTGTTGAGGCAGATTCTGCTGAAGGAGAACAAACAGGTGGACGGGTCGCAGTCCCAATTGCAAGAGAGATTCTTTTAGAGATGTTTGAAGTTAATGAGTAAATTAATGCCCCCTGCCTCCAGTGGGCGTGATTGTGGCTATACAATTTATTGCTATGTCTGATCAACAGCCGACTATTTTTAATGATCGTTATGAACTTCATCGTCAAATCGCTCGAGGCGGAATGGCTGAGGTTTATTTAGCACGCGATCTTTTGCTTGATCGACCAGTAGCAGTAAAGGTTTTATTTGACGAATTTGCTCATGACGCAAATTTTGTTGAAAGGTTTCGACGTGAAGCACAAGCTGCCGCAAATCTTAATCACCCAAATATTGTTAGTGTTTACGACTGGGGAGAACAGCAAGGAACCTACTTCATCGTTATGGAATACGTTGAGGGTCGGAGTCTCGCAGACATCCTTAAAACAGAAGGGCCGTTGCATCCAGATAGAGCTGCAGAAATCGCAGTTGATATTTCTGCAGCATTAGGGTTCGCACATCGAAATGGGCTTATTCATCGCGATATCAAACCCGGAAACGTACTTGTATCTCCAAACGGCCAAATAAAGGTAGCTGATTTCGGTATAGCTACTGCTATGTCTCCTGGGCAAAATGAATTAACACAGGCTGGCACTGTAATGGGGACCGCAACCTATTTTTCCCCTGAACAAGCCCAAGGCCATCAAATAGATCCACGAAGCGACCTTTATGCACTCGGAGTTGTTCTATATGAAATGCTTCTCGGAAAACCACCATTTATTGGTGAAACACCAGTTGCAGTTGCATATCAGCATGTTCAACAAGCGCCCCCTTCACTTCGCAAAGTAGGGGCTCAGGTAGCTGACTCTCTTGAAGCAATAACAATGAAGTTACTTGCAAAAAATCCTGTTAATCGTTATCCAACAGCAGAAGATTTACGTAGCGACCTTCGCCGTTATTGTGAAGGAGCTCATGATCTTCGTCCAGCAAACCCAGTGGGTGTCGGTGGAAAGTCATCAGGTGTTTCTTCCCCTGGAAATGAAAAATTTGGGAAAAATAAAAAGAGACGCCGTGATGATGGTTGGTTACGTCTTACTCTTTTCGCAATCAGTTTTGCTGCTTTACTAGGTTTACTTGGATATCTCGTCATAAATTTTGTAGATGAACTTGGGTTTAATGAAGATGATCAAGAAATTCAAAGCGGTTTAGTTGAAGTCCCATCAGTACTTAATTTGTCTCTTGAAGAAGCAAGAGACACGTTAGATGAATTAAATCTTGATATTCAGATGGATTTTCAAACAAATAGTGACTTCCCTGAAAATACGGTCTTCGATCAAGACCCCGTAGCAGGAACAAAGATTGAAGAAGAAGACACCATCAAATTATTGGTAAGCCAAGGAACTGGGCCCATGGTTTTACTTAATGTCATAGGGGATTCTGTTACAGATGCACAACGTGACCTTGAAGCGATGGGACTTTCAGTCGTAATTGTTAGCCAAGAGGATCCAGTAGTTCCTCTAGGAGAGATAATTAATCAAATACCATCAGCTGGATCTGAAATATCTTCAGGTGGAGAAGTGTCTCTGTTTGTTTCCTCTGGGCCTGCAGTCAAAAAGATACCAGCGTTGGAGAATCGTCCTGTTGCTGATGCGATGAACATACTTGTTCAAGATTGGCAAGTGACTACAACTTATGAAAATAATGAAACTATTGCCGAAGGAATCGTGATTCAAACTAATCCGCCTGGAGGAACCGAATTTGCACCAGGAGGAACAGTGGAAATAATTGTTTCTGACGGTCCTGCCCCAGTTATTGTTCCTTCTGTGGTCGCACTTGAGGTAACTGCAGCTAATGATTTGCTGACTAGCCCAACTCTTGGATTCCGTGTGTCTATTACTTTTCAAGAAGTTGAACATGGAAGCGCGAATCATCAACGAGTTATATCTCAAGATCCTGTAGCGGGAGTAGAAGCTGACTCTGGTTCTTATGTTGCAATTGTGGTTGGTGAACAGAAACCACCAGAAGAAACAACAACTACAACTACCACTACGACTGAAGCTCCTTAATAAAGTGTCCAAAGAAGACGCTATGAATATGGACAAAGAGACCTTTCTCATCAGTTTGGGGCGTGACCGCAGAAACGGTGCGCCGCTTAACAGTCCCCCGATGCCAGCTTCAAACTTCTACCTTCCGCACGAGCGTGTGTACTCACGTACCGAACAGACAGAAACGGTGAACCGTTTGGAAGAACTCGTTGGTGGAATCGAAGGAGGCGATGCATTGATGTTCGGCTCAGGTATGGCTGCTGCTGCAGCTGTGCTTCATCGCCTGCCAGTTGGTTCGACGCTCGCTCTTCCAACGGACCCATACCATGGAGTAAACGGCCTCGCTGAAGAAGGTGAAGCTCAGGGTCGGTGGAAGATTTGGCGCATTCACCCGAACGATACTGATTCATGGGTCAATGCATGTGCCACCGCTGATCTCGTCTGGATCGAGACCCCAGCAAATCCGCTCATTGATGTTACTGATCTACCTACAGTATGTTCTGCTCCACGCCGGGATGGAACAATTCTCGCTGTTGATAGCACGTTCGCGACACCAATGTGCCAGCTACCACTCAACCTTGGAGCGGACATTGTTATGCATTCGGCGACAAAGTTTTTGGGTGGACATTCAGATCTTTTAGCTGGAGCTTTGATTGTCCGAGACGACAACCTTCGCGATGAACTGCATCACCGGCGGCTACTTAACGGCGGTGTGATCGGTTCGCTTGAAGCGTTTTTGACGCTACGTGGTATGCGCACCCTCCACTTACGAATGGAGCGCGCACTTGATAACGCTGAACAACTAGCCCATCGTCTGACGACTCATCCCAATGTTGCTAAGGTCCGGTACCCCGGTTTACGGGACGACCCAAACAACGCGATCGCCGCAACTTTCATGGATGGCTATGGAGCGGTCCTTAGTTTTGAGACCACTGATGATGGTGATCAAGCTACGCGGGCATGTGAGGCTGTTGAGATTATCCACCACGCCACCAGCCTCGGCGGCGTGGAGACCACCATGGAGCGTCGTTTCGTGATTCCCGGTCAAGAGAATATTCCGCCATCGCTAATTCGAATGAGTGTCGGCTGTGAGAATTTAGATGATCTCTGGGCCGATCTAGATTCAGCTCTTCGATCCTGAAGAGTTCTAGTGAATGCGAGTAAGAAAGTTGGCTAGTAAGTCGTGCCCAGCTTTAGTAAGAATTGATTCTGGATGAAATTGAACTCCTTCTACATCAAATTCTTTATGCCTAATACCCATAATTAAACCATCTGTGCTTACTGCAGTAATCTCAAGAACATCTGGAAGAGAATCTCTATCCACAATCAGAGAATGATAACGAGTAGCTTCAAGGGGAGAAGGAAGACCCGCAAATACACCCATTTCTGTGTGTTCAATATGCGAAGTTTTTCCATGCATAACTTCAGGAGCACGAACCACTTGTGCACCCCAAGCCGCCCCAATTGCTTGATGCCCAAGACACACACCAAGTACAGGGACACGGCTAGCAGCCCATTGAATTACTGAGGTTGAAATCCCTGCATCTTCCGGCCTTCCTGGTCCAGGACTAATTAGAACTGCATCTGGGTTCAATGCTTCCACATCATCTAATGTGATCGCATCGTGTCGATGTACGACGGGGTTTGCTCCTAATTCGCCTAAATACTGGACGAGGTTATAAACAAAAGAATCATAATTGTCTATTACTAATACAGTTGCTCCCACACCCGTAACAGTATCGGTCAGAATCGTTCGATCTGTCGTTTGTAGTGATTTAATGCCGTATCCTCGTTATATGGCTAAACCACAAAAACGTCGTATTGAAGGTGGAAGGGTAACCCCAAAAGGAGGACCTTCAGGTTCTCGTTATCAAGCACCTACCCCATCAGGATCGAACTCTTCACCCAAATGGGTTCCTGTTCTAATGTTCTTCTTACTGGGTCTTGGGATGGTAATAATCTTCTTTAACTACGTTGCGTGGTTACCAGGGGGTACTAACAACATTTATTTGATGGTTGGGTTGGCAAGTATTTTAGGTGGAATAATTACAGCTACTCAGTACCGATAATCAGTGTTTTTCTATTGAAAAATATGAAATAACAACCTTGTAATTTCCCACAGGTTCATCCCCAGCTGTGGATAACTTCGCGCGGAAAGTGAAAATTACTCTTCAGTTTTTAAAAGATCCATGTCGTCCATACAGTGGCGTGGAGCTTCAGGACTTTCGTTGGGTGCAGTAGTCATTCGTACTTCAGTACCACACAAGCTACATCGATAAAGCAGCTTTACTTTTCGGAGTTCTCCTGCTGGTGGTGGTTCAGGTGGTGAAGTTACCAACATTCTCAAAATAATAAACCCCACCCACAGCAAGACAATTCCAATAACTATTGCAATAAGTATTTTTAAAAAAATAAAGGCGAACCAAATTAATATTCCAATTAAAAGCACACCAAAAAGGCTTTTTTTAGGATCAGGTTTACTTTTAAGCACATATATAGCCTACGTGCATTCACAAATGTCTAGGGTTCCAGTATGGAAACCATCTTAAGTAGAGACCATTTGGCTCATTTTCCAGCTGGAGAAATTTATGACGGGAAACTAGTTCGACCGTTTGAATGTCCAGAACGATGGGATTACATCGTTGATGCATTGAACAGTGAAGGATTTTTAAACCAATCAAACCCAAATGACTTGGATAAAGAAAAATTACTTGCTGTACATGAAAAAAAATATGTTGATTTCTTAAAAACTTGTTGGGACCAATGGATTTCTTCTGGTTATACCGGAGAAGCAATCCCCACTATTTTTCCAGTGCGAGGTTTGCATCAAGATCGAATACCCGATGACATCGACGGGAAACTTGGGTATTACGCGCTCGCAGCAGAAACAGCAATCACTGCAGGTACTTGGCAAGCAGCTCAAGCCGCTGCAGCTATAGCTCAAACTGGTCAACAACGAATCAGTAATGGAGCATCAGAAATTTTCGCTCTTTGCCGCCCACCAGGACATCACGCGTCATCAAACCAATTCGGTGGTTACTGTTTTTTAAATAATGCCGCGATTGCAGCTCAAGGGATGCTCACTGATGGTGCTACTAAAGTTGCCATTTTGGATATTGATTTTCACCATGGAAACGGAACACAAAGCATCTTTTATGACCGAGATGATGTTCTGTTTGTCTCTTTACATGGAAATCCAAAAGATGCCTTCCCGCACTTTCTTGGATATGTAGATGAAACCGGTGAAGGTAAAGGAGAAGGAACCAATCTCAATCTTCCGATGAACAGAGGAACTGAATTTCCCGCATGGGTTGACTCTTTAGAACTTGGTTTAAAAACAATCAGAGATTATCGCCCTGATGCTTTGGTTGTTTCACTTGGCGTTGACACTTTTAAAGATGACCCGATTAGTTTCTTTCGTTTAACTAGCAATAATTATTTAACTATTGGTCAACTAATTTCTGGTTTGAAACTTCCTACGTTGTACGTCATGGAAGGTGGCTATGCGGTAGAAGAAATAGGGGTCAATACTGTCAATGTTCTTCTCGGTCATATAAACAAATGAAATAAATCAGGCTGGATCTAACATTTGAGTGAAACCGCCGGGTGCCCACGGACCAACAATGATCTGCTCTAACACCCCTACACCTTCGTTATCTCCGCTTGTTACTTTCATCAACCCTTGAACATGAAGGTTTTCTAACGCCATTTCATCTATCTCATCTAGTCGCCAAGAACTTGTGCCAATAGCTAACTCGTCATGCCATCGGCCATGCCGCCATACTGGATGACCGTAACCAATGCCTTTCATACGAAAGGTAAGTATCTCTTCTAATTCAATGACTAATGGCTCGTTGTCAACACGCTCTAAAGAAAGTTGACCTCCCGTGACTCGACGAGTACCGGTCGCGAATTGCAAATCATGCTTTACAGATAACAATCGTTCAATAGATTCTTCTTCGCTTTTAGGAATATCGGTGGCGTCGTCATAGGCAGGAACAATAAATCCATCCCAATGCCATCTATGGCCTTTTGGATTTTCAAATAGTCCTACATGTGTGGTGTGATCACCCCAATGAAGCGGCGCCCAAAGAAAAACAAATCCAGTTGGGTCTCTTGGCGCACCGGGTGGAGCAGGTTCACCAACTGGGCGTACACCCCAAGATCGATCTTTCGTTCCATAAACGTCACTTGGATCCACAACTATTGATTCATTACCAATATGAATAGTTCCTTCCCAATGACCAAATTGGTTAAATCTGGTGGCTTCCATATGGAACCCAATCATTTCACGAGTTAATAATTGATGATCTTCAGCAAAACTCGTTGTACGCGGAATCCAAGTCAAATCCGCGCTAATACCAGTTTCATTATCGTCAATAACGATACGTAAAGACTTCAATGGTTCTAAAATCTCAATAGAAAAAGGCCCTATTGACATATCAGCAGGATCAACAGGCATTCGTCGAGAAGCATGAAAACAATGTTGGACACCATCGTGAACAACACTAAATCCGCAGTCTTGGACACCTAAATTTGGGTACCGTGCTGCCCCGATTCCAAAGAAAAGATTTCCATCATTTGTATAGCCGTTAAACCAATAGCGATCGTAAGCATGCCGGTCAGAAGTTGATGGGGTTGTTACTGGATGTGGTGTTTGGTGGACGAAGTAATCGTCAAAACTGGTCAACATGGTGAAAGATACTTTGAAGGGATTATGGATATGAGGATACGGAGCAATCTCCCATCCAGTTTGCGGTAAATGTGGCTGGATACCATCCCGATTCATTACCCGCAGCATCTCCAAATGTCAGTGCTACTCCAAACGTACCGGCTCCAAGTGAATCTGAATAGAAATAAATGGACCAACTAACGGGATCATCTGTTTGAAGATCTATAACTAATCCAAAAGTGGCAGGTGAACCATCGATTGGGGTTTTGACTACTCTTTCAAATCCAGAACCCTGATCTGTGTAAACACGAATTGTATCTATATCGCTAGGATCCGGCGGTGCATCAAAGACAACAGTAAATTCACCACTACCACCACTAAAGCCACCGCATGCCAGATTTGTGGGAGCAGATGGTGGTTCAGTATCAACTTCTTCGGTTGTGGTTGGTGCGGCAGTTGTGGTTGGTGCAACAGTTGTGGTTGGTGCGACAGTTGTAGTTGGTGCGACAGTTGCTGTTTCTTCTGCCGGCGCAGCAGTAGTTGTGGTTGGGGCGGCAGTAGTTGAGGACATTGTTGATTCATTTGCAGTGCTACTACAACTAGAAGAAATGAGCATTATCGCTAATAGTGGTGGAATTAAGTACTTAGACATACGATGCTCCTTTGTTTTTGTTATAACAGTGATATCACAAAAATAAGGAAAGAGCGTTTTCATGAGAAAATATAAAAATAAATGGCTCTTAATTTTAATTGTCTTCGCTCTCTTAGGATCTTGTGGGAGCAAAACAGAATCTTCTGAAAAAGAAGCGGATATATCGGTAGACACTGTTCCTGAATCTGAAAATTTGAATCAAGAAACAACAGAGACTACAAGTCAAACTTCAACGACAGCATTGGCTTCAACTACTACGACATTATTAACTTCCACTACAACAACTTCAACCACAACAGAGGCGCCAATTAACGAAGAAGCAGTTTTATCGGCTTCTTATCAATGGGGACCAAGTGAAGAAACGAAGATATTACAAACCGTGTTAAACCTTGAAGTAGATGGCTGGTATGGAGAAGCAACTCAGGCTGCACACCTACAAGAACTAGAAACACGCGGTTTAAATCTTGATAATGTGCCATCTGCTCCTACTACGACAACAACTCAATCTCCTTATCCAATCGGGTTACAAGATCCAAGTGCTTGTTATTTAACTTCTCCTGGAGGATCTATTCATCTTGGTTATTCACGTCCCGCAGATCGACTACCTAGCACGGGTAGCGTAGAAGCAGTAGTGCTATTTGCAGACTTTCAAGATGTTGCCGCTAATCAGACAACCGAAGAAGTTTTCTCAATTATTTCTCCCGGAGGCGAATCATTTTTTAATGATCAGTCATATGGGCGGCTTCAATTATCATTCCGTCCACATCACGAATGGTTACGACTTAGTGGACCGTCAACTACTTATAAAGAAGCGATCAAAACTTTTGACGCCCATCGAGATTTTCTGCAAGAAGCCATGGACCTTGCTGATGCCTCTGTAGATTTCACGGGAGCTGATGCAGTACTTGTAGTTTCTACACCGAACGCTACAGAAATAGGGTATGGACCAACATTTATGGGCGGTTCCTGGGGACCTGATGCTTATTTATCTGCTGATGGAATGGCTATAACAAATGGTGTGACGTCTGGAGCGGATCTCACTTATTGGGGTGATCTTTGGTATCCCCATGAAATGGGGCACTCACTCGGGTTACCAGATTTATATGATTCTGGAATTCCTGGAAGAGCTGGTTTCACACGCCCGTTTAGTCTTATGGATGATATTGGAAGTACTGCACCTGGTTATATGGGTTATTCACGCTGGATACTTAGATGGTTAGATGATTCTCAAGTGGCTTGTGTAGCAGATGATACGGATGTGATGGTGACACCAATTGAAAATGCAGGAGGACTCAAAATTGCTGTTGTTCCTGTAAGCACATCAAAAGCTTTGGTTGTGGAAAGCCGTCGAGCCATTGGATATGACGGTTCGTTAAGTCAAGAAGGAGCGGTTGCTTACTATGTAAACATAGATAGAAGTACACAAAATCATCATGGTAGAGGATTAGGTCAAGGACCGATGGAAGTGTTAAATAATGCTCAAGCACTTCTTGTTGGAGGAACAGTTACCTACGAGAATATTACGGTCACTGTTCTTGAATCAGGAGCAGGTGGCGACTTAGTTCGAATAGAAGTTGCCGACTAGTTAAAACTATTTTTTAATAAGTGTAGAAATTTTTTGGCTCACAACTAGACGGTGTTCGTTGATGAATGCTTCATGGTTCTCCGCGACCGTTTCAGGATCGTAAATGTAGTTCACTAACACACCAAACGATTCGGATTGGCCTTTTGGCGATAAATCGCCATCGATGTTGATTTGTTCGAGTTGTGCTCCATTACGTAGGTGAAAGCGAGCAACAGGATCCCGAGGTTGGTTATTTCTTTTTGCAGTTAATAAATAAGTTGCCGTTAATGTTTCAAGATCGTTTTCAAATGTTTCAAGATCAATGTTTTCTTCATCCACCCAACGACATAAACCTGGCACTGGTGACAAAGTTGAGAATTGATTCAAACTTGGAACAGTTAATTGAAGTTCGCTTATCACTTGTTTGAGCAGGAAATCACCAAGAGGGATGCCGCGTAACCCTGCTTGACAGTTTGTAATTGAATAAAAGATTGCGGTATCAGGCAGAAAAGGATCAGTAGCATCATTGCTTGGTACTGGTGCGTCAATAACGTCAGCGATTCTGGTTGCCAAACCATGAAGAAGAGCTACCTCGACAAAAATTAATGGTTCATCGGGAAGGCTTGGATGGAAAAATCCATAGCAACGCCGGTCATGTTCAAGACGTCTACGGAGATCATCCCATCCACGAATTTCATGCACTGCCTCGTACTCAATTAATTTTTCAAGAGTTTTAGCAGGTGTCTGCCAGCCAATACTTTGAAGTTCTAAAAACCCTCGATTGAACCAAGATGAGAGTAGGTATTCCAAGTCTTTTTCAACAGAAGAAAGTGAAGTGTCTTTAAATCGTAAAAGATCAGCTCGCATGTGAAGCAAAGTATGAATTCCATCAGAAGCAAGATTTATTGATCGGAAAAGATCAAGTCGCGGCGCCTCTGCTGCATCCCACACCCTTTGAGCAGAAATAGGGTCCAGAGCTTCCTGGTAGGCAGTCACAGCGTCTTTTAATGCCAAAACATCGGGTGAGAAATCTTCAACTAGAGAAGTAAAGAATTTTCGTTTCGCATCATCAGCGTTTACTTGAGTAAGAGTGGTGTAACGAGAGACAACTAGTTCTGCCAAACTTCGAGCAGCCGTTTCGTCACGAAGACGAATCAATGCTTTGCATGTTTGCTCAAGCGCCGCAAGCTCAGAATTTATGGAACTATTCATGCTCCAATTGTATTAGGGCACTTCTCAATAAATCTAAATTATTTTTTTGTCACAGTTATGAAACAAAGAGATTAAATTTTCGTTGTGGGTAGAGCGATGAAAGCAATAATTATGTAATGCGATGCGATAGCGAGAACCACAAATAAGTGGAAGATTTCGTGAAATCCAAATTTTGTTGGCCAAGGATCTGGTTTTTGTGTTCCATAAACAAGCGCCCCTAGTGTGTGAAACGCTCCACCTAAAAGTAGAAAAGTGAATCCCCAGCCTCCTAAATTTTTCCAGAGTTCATCAATGACTAGAAGCGCTGACCAGCCCACAGTAATAAATAGAGGAACGGTAATGCGTTTAGGTGGGGCAGGCCAAAATATCATTACTAACACACCAATAAGAGCTCCAATCCAAACCACAGATAAAACAAAGGTTGCGTGAGAACGAGGCAGCATCAGCCAAGAGATAGGGGTGTACGTTGCTGCTATTGCCACAAAGATCATGGCATGATCAACGCGTCGCCAAAGACTATGCGCTTGACGACTCCATGTGTGGCCGTGGTAGAAGGAACTCACTCCAAAGAGACCAATAATTGAGATTGAGTAAAGAGAAGCTAAAAATTTTGCTTCTTGTGCACTAATGATCAGAATTGGGCAAAGAACTAGGGCTGCTACGAAAGCTAAACGATGAGACCATCCTCGTAGAGCAGGTTTTTCTGCTAAATGCATAGGGGGATAAGACATGTAATCAGTTTCTAAGAAGATTGTTTGTGGAGCTGGCGGGAATCGAACCCGCGACCCCCTGCTTGCAAAGCAGGTGCTCTAGCCAACTGAGCTACAGCCCCAAGCCCCTACAGCGTACGCGAAGTACCGCCATGCCACTACGAGATAGAGGAATCTATTGAAGATTTAAATAGGTCGACCAAACGGCAACTCAGGGCACCAAGTAGATAAATAGGATTCGGCTTTATAACAAGCACCAAGAACCGGGCCTTCTGGATGATTCAAAATTTCATTAATTAACGATTCCATGAGTGAATTGACGTTGTCTCCCATGAGATCACCAGCAACGGTGATGAAGTCCGGTAAAACAATTATTTCTTTGGCTACACAGTGGGCTAGACCTCGTGTGGTCACGGCAAGTCGAGTAGTAGGAACAACTACTTTCGCCTGGATATTTGGAACCATTTCATAGCCAAGAGCTCCCATAGCTTTTCCAACAAAAAGTAGATCTGCTTCCGCAGTAAAGGGAGACTCAGATACAACAAGATCAACGTTTACCTTTTTTAACTCCGCTTCCAAAAGGGTTGGATCTTCAAGATCAGTGACGGCAGTTTTTGCTTCTGGGAAAGCGGTCTTTGCTGCCAGAACTGCACCCCAAAAAAGAGCTTCATCAGTAGAAGTGTTTTCTAGACCACTCATTTCACCTTTGTCTACTCCTTTACCTGCCTGAAACGTGTAGTCAATTTCCCATCCAGATACTTCAGCAACAAAACCCTTTATCGCTTCTTCACGATTTTCAGGAAGTGAACTGATACCCGCAGAAATTCCTGTTTCTTGTAACTCAAGACAAGCTAATGAATAACTAAACGATCTCGCGAAATCCTTCGCTCCACCTTGAAGAATTTTTTTGGCAAGACGAACGTTCCCTTTCCCAGCGACATCTGGAAAATCAACAGCTACAAAAGCTGAACCGTCAGAGAGTTTTCTAATAAACATAAATCATTAATCCTGCTCAAGAGCATCAACCACGCGGTCAACTTGCAGGCGCGCGGCATCAATGCGATTTCGACAATGACGTATTAACTCATCAGCACGAGCAACTTGAGATGCCAAAAGGTCTACATCAACAGACTCTCCTTCTAGCGCGCTAAGAATTCCTTGGAGTTCAGTTAAAGCATCTTCATAACGCATGTCACTTGCTGATTCAGCATTTTCTTCTAATGAGTTCATTACTTTTCTCCTTGATCACTAACTGTAGAGGAGACAGTTCCATTACTCACAGACGTAATAAGAACATCACCTTTTTGTACTTGTTCCCTTTTGGTAATAAGTTGACCATCGCTACGTCGAGTAATTGACCAACCACGAGCTAAAACATTAACTGGATCAAGAACCCGCAGACGATGCTCAAGTTCAGTTAATCGCTCGCTTTGACGTTCTAAACGCATTGGAGCTGATCGAGAAACTCTTTTCGCTATTTCATTAAATTTGTCTTCTGTCCTTAAAAGAGTTGATGAAACAGCTTTTGTTAATCGCAGACTTGTTTCGTTTTGAAAACGCAACTCTTGATCAATTACTGATCTCGTTCGTTCACAAATTGATTGGTTTAATTTTGAAAGCTCGTCTACAAACTCTTGAACGTTGCTGATTAAAGCATTTGCACATGCAGTAGGTGTTTTATATGCGCTATGAGCTACCTCATCAGCAACACTTCGGTCGATTTCATGACCAATACCAGTGAAAACAGGGCAATCTAGTTCGGCGATGGTCCGGGCTACTGATTCAGAGTCAAAAATTGAGAGATCTGCGCTAGATCCTCCACCCCTAATTAATGCTATGACATCTGGTTTATGTGAAGAGAGAATTTTTAACCCAGAAATGATTTCAGTAACTGCACTTTCACCTTGAACCCGGGAGTCGTGCTCTAAAACATTAAAACCGAAGCCGCTATTTGAAATCTCGGTTATGAAATCAGCATGAGCAGCAGATCCAACACTTGTAACTAATCCAATCCGTATTGGGGGAAAAGTGACTGGAAGCGAAGCATTTTTTTCTAAAAGCCCTTCATCTAGAAGTTGTTTTAACAACTTTTCACGTTCTATTGCTAATTGCCCAAGAGTGAATGAAGGGTCAATTTGATCCATGATTAGGTTTAAGCGTCCACTTGGAGGGTAAAAATTCAAACCAACTAAAACACGTACTTGAAGGTCGTCACTAAGCGTCAGATTTCCAGATTCAGTTAACACTTTTTCAACTTGATTTCGTTTACTTTGCCACAGAGCTACATTCAAAACAGCGGTAGGTGGTTGCCCTGGTTCATCATTTGGTTCAATCAAATCAAAATAACAATGGCCGGGGCGAGAGGTTTTAAAGTTAGAAATTTGACCCTCAACCCAGAATTTTTCTGGGAACAAAGTGTCTAATCCATCTTTAATTAATGAACTCAATTCAGAAATTGAAAGTGCAGAGAATTCATTTGGATTAACCATTTCCTTACAATAGTGAAAGTTTTTAACCCGTTCTGTGTCCCGACAGGTTAAAAATAAATATTTCCTACTACGGTCTTGTTGAGTTAGAAAATTGTTACTAACTTTTTACTTAATTAATAGCTTCTAGGGGGGGGATTATGACAGCGACTCTTACTGAGCCTGCAAGTGTGTCTTCAGAAGGTGCTGTTGAGACTGTGGCTTCCCTTGCCCAAGAATGGGCTAAGAATCGTCCGAAACAAATAGCCTTACGTGAAAAAGATTTTGGTATATGGCAGGAATATAGCTGGGAGAAAACATGGGATCTCATTCTTGATGCCGCTCATGGATTATTAGCATTAGGTATCCAGTCGGGTTCCAGAGTTTCCATTCAGTCAGAAGACCGCCCAGAATGGGTCATTCTTGATTTAGCTGCTGTTGCAGTACGTGGAGTCACTGTCGGTTTATATCCAACAAATCCAGCTGCTGAAGTCGAATACCTATTAACAGATTGTGGCTCGAAAATACATTTCGCTGAAGATCAAGAACAAGTTGATCGAGTACTAGAAATAGATCAAACGGCCTTACCTGAATTAACGCATATTCTTTACACCGAACCACGTGGTGTTGTGAGCTATAACGATGACCGGCTTCTTTACTGGGAAGACTTTTTAGAAACAGGGCGTGCGCATCGCCGAGACCACGCTGGAGCAGTCGAAAAAAGAATGGCAGAAGCTAAAGGCGAAGATGTCATGACTCTGGTGTACACATCTGGAACCACCGGACCGCCAAAAGGGGCAATGCTGACTAACGACAATGTTGCGTTTGCTTTAACGCGCCTAACAGGAGAAAACGGGTTACGAGGCAACCGAAAACCTACTTCTGATGACTTAGTTTTAACCTACTTACCTTTATGCCATGTCGCTGAACGTGTCTTTTCCACATGGCATCTTGTTAGTTGCGGATTGACACTTAATTTTGCTGAATCAATAGACACTGTTCAACTCAACTTACGTGAAATACAACCAACCATATTTTTTGCTGTTCCTCGTATCTGGGAAAGAATGCACGCTTCAGTTCTCATAAAAGGAAATGACGCTTCATTATTTAAACGAACGTTATTGAAAGTTGGACTCAAGTTATCTGCAATCATCGGGAAAGAAAAAGTAGCAAATAACGGAAAACACACCGTAAAAAGTTGGCTGCTCAATTTAATTGGATACCCAATTATTTTTCGAGCTTTACTTGAACGAATTGGACTTCGACGCTGTTGGCATGCTGGTTCCGGAGCGGCCCCCATTTCATCAGAGATTCTTGAATTTTTTATGGGTATAGGTGTACCTGTATACGAACTATATGGGATGACAGAAAATTCAGCTGTGGCAACCACAAATCTTCCTGGCCGTTTGAAATTAGGAACAGTAGGAGAACCATATGCTGATATCGGTTTTCGAATTGATGAAGTAACAGGAGAAATCCAAACAAAACACCCTGCCGTTTTTGCTGGATATTGGAACAAACCAGAAAAGACTAAAGAAACTTTCACTGAAGATGGGTGGTTAAGAACTGGCGATGTCGGTGAATGGGTTGACGGAACTCATGTGCGAATTGTTGACCGGATGAAAGACATCATCATTACATCTGGAGGCAAAAATATTTCTCCTTCAGAAATTGAAAACAGTCTAAAAGCATCAATTTATGTAAAAGAAGCCATGGTTATTGGAGATAGGAGAAAGTTTCTTTCAGCCCTTATCGGGATCGAACTTGAAACCGTCGGAGATTGGGCTTTAAGGAAAAATATTCCCTACACCACGTATAGAGATTTATCTGAAAAAGAAGAAGTGATTGAATTAATACAAAATGTCATCAATGAAACAAATGAAAAATTTGCTCGAGTTGAAACAATTCGAAAGTTTAAGATGATTCCAAAAGAGTTAGATCATGAAGATGGTGAATTAACTGCAACTCAGAAACTAAAACGCTCATCAATGGAAGACATGTTTAGCGATTTAGTGGAATCGATGTATCAATGACAACAATCCCAATGCTTTTTGCAGCTTCCACTTTTGACGTATTCGTGCAAACCTTTTTTAAGGCACTTGCTCTCGGCTCTCTTTATTCCATGCTTGCGCTTGGTTTTGTCCTCATATTTAAAGCAACACAAACAGTCAATTTTTCTCACGGAGCTTTAGCTCTAGCCGGGACTTGGTTTTTATCCATGATCTTCATGGATTGGGATATCCCTGGACGTTGGCTCCCTGGCCCACACTGGCTTCATTGGGGCATCGCACTGTTGCTTGCTATGTCAGTAACAGCAGTATTTGGATTAATTATTGAACGGTTAACAATTCGTCCGATGATTGGCGAGCCTGTTTTTTCGATGGCCGTTATCACATTGGGACTAGAAGTAATTATTCGCGCAGTTGCTGATGATGCTGTACGTCTTGTCCCGAGAAATCTTGGCATCCCTTGGGGTAGCGACACTTTTAGTCTTGGCGGTGCTTCCGTTGCTTGGTCATATGTAGCAGCAGCGGTCATGGCAGCTTTTGTGTTCATTGTCGTCTGGCGTTTCCTTCGCACAAGAACCGGAGTAGCCATGCAGGCAACAGCATTTGACCAAGAAGCTGCATTGGCACAAGGAATAAATGTCGGGATGATATTTGCAATTGCATGGGCAGCAGGTTCAGCTTTAGCTGCTGCTGCAGGAATTTTTGCATCGATGTCACCATGGGCAGCCGCCGGAGTAGCCAGTCGAGAGGGAGCTTTTTTTGCTTTCCGTGCTCTACCCGCAGTAATTGTTGGTGGTCTTGACTCTGTTGTCGGAGCTCTAGCTGGAGGAATGCTTATAGGGTTTGTTGAAATTTTTGCTGGACAATATCTCTCAAGTTACGCAAATATTTTGGGATACGGTTACCAACAAGTCATTCCTTATGTAGTAATGCTGATAGCCCTACTAATAAGACCTTACGGCTTGTTTGGGACTGAAGAGGTACGCCGAGTATGAGAGGCCGGCCGAACCTTTACACCTCTTACGCTTCTGAATCGCGCTTGTTCCCAACCCGCACCCAACAAGTTGGAGTCGGCATCGCATTTATCCTCCTGCTTCTTATGCCATTTGATCTCCCCGTGATTGATCAAATACCACTTATTCGTTTCCTTGGAGATAACTCGTGGCTTCGCATCGTAAATAGAATGTTTATCTTTTGTATAGCTGCGCTTGGTTTGAATATTCTTCAAGGCCTCGCAGGCCAGGTCTCTTTAGGTCACGCATTTTTTATGGGCGTAGGCGCATACACCGCAGTCCTTGTTGGTGGTCCAAGTACAACAAGCCTTTGGGGATGGGGACTACCAATTTGGATCTGGTTACCTGCATCAGGAGTGGTAGCCGCATTGATAGGCATTCTTATAGCTCCTGCGGCAGTAAGAGTAAGGGGACTGTACTTAGCCATCACAACTCTTGGACTTGTTTTCATCGGATTACATTTATCTCGAGTTTTTCCTGAAATTGCTGGACCAGGATCACTTGGACGTAAGTGGCCAAAGCTTGAAATAAGATTTTGGAAAGAAGAAAACTCATTTCTTGATTTCTCTTCAGACGGGCACTGGTTTTGGTTTGATATAACCGATAATCAAAAAACTTATTATTTATTACTTGCGCTTCTAATACTTTTCTCCTTATGGGCAGCAAACTTGGCACGAAGCCGCACAGGACGTGCACTAGCAGCAATTCGCGACCAAGACGTAGCCGCTGAAATTATGGGAGTGCCCGAAACAAAATATAAAACTATCGCATTTGCAATTTCTTCCTTTTATGCAGGAGTCGCTGGTGCTCTAGCCGCATCTTTCGTGGGACAAGTACCTCCGGAACAATGGGATTTAATCTTATCTGTAGAGTTCGTAGCGATTCTTCTCATTGGAGGAATGGGAAGAATTTCAGGAGCACTTGCTGGAACATTCTTTGTCGTCCTATCTCCACGATTTGTTGAAGAAATAATCGAATGGATGACCGAACAAGCTGAGGGAGATGGAGCATTCTCCGGTATGTGGGATGGCATCATCTCACTAGGTTCCGGTGACTTTGGAATCATTTCGGTTAGCGAAACAGCCCTTGGCTACCCGATTCCCTATAGTTCACTTGATGAGATTATCTATGGCTTATTGATAGTCGTATTTATGTTATTTGAACCTTTAGGCCTTTACGGAATCTGGATAAATATACGAAACTATTGGAAAGGTTGGCCTTTCAGTTACTGAATCGCTTAAAAGATCTCTGGCTATACGCCTGAGCACAATCCCAAAGAGAGGGGAAAAAAATATGAAACACGTGTCGAAATTGCTAGCAATTCTGCTGGCCTTCACGGTTGTCGCTGCAGCTTGCGGTAGTGACGAAGATTCTTCGTCATCCTCAGCATCAGCGTCATCATCAGCTACAGCTGAGACTGAAGCCCCGGCAGAGACTGAAGCTCCTGCCGAGACTGAAGCCCCAGCAGAAACTGAGGCTCCAGCTGAAGAGGCTGAAGTTGCTTATGATTACGGAGTTACTGAGGATACAATCAGAGTTGGCGCAATCGCTGATTTAAGTGGTCCTTTTGCTCCACTTGTAGTTCAAATCATTGCAGCTCAGACCACTTACTGGGACCGAGTAAATGAAAACGGTGGCATTGCCGGCAAAATGGTTGACTTCTGGATAGAAGACAACGCCTACGATGTTCCAACACATCTCGAAAAATATGAAGAGATGAGTGCAGATGACGGAGTTGTCTTCTTAAGTCAATCCACAGGTTCACCACACACTGCTGCAATAGCAGAGGCCCTTGTTGAAGATGGTTTAGGAGCTATTCCACTTTCGTGGTACTCCGGTTGGCCAGATCCGGCATTTGGTGAAAACGTATTTGAGTCCTACACAAGTTATTGCTATGAATCCATTAACGCAGTGGACTATTTAGCATCAAATGTTGTAGAAGGCGATGCAAAACTTGCCATTCTTTCCTATCCAGGTGAATACGGCCAAGATGGTGCAGCAGGAGCAAAGATTGCTGCTGAAGCACTCGGTATTGAAGTCGTTTATGACGGCGAAGGTGCAGTAATTCCTGGTGCCGACCAGACCCCAGTAATCGCTGGATTAGTTGACTCCGGAGCCAACCTTGTATGGGTTACTACTGGACCAAGTCTTCTTGCCGAACTTATGGGTGGTGCTGCTGCTGAAGGATTCAGTGCAATTTGGTCAGGTAACTCACCAACATACAGCTACGTCCTTCTTGGAACAGCCCTTGCCCCTGTGCTTGATTCTTCCTTCTACCAGTCAACTTACACTTTGACCTGGAATGCAGGAGATACACCAGGTATGTCAGACATGGTTTCTGCATTAGAAGCAGCTATGCCTAATGACCCCGTGTCTGATTCATACACAATCGGTTGGACTGAAGCTATGGCAGCTCATCAAATCCTTGAAGCTGCTGCTGCTGCTGGTGACTTAACACGAGCCGGCGTTATTGCTGCAGCCAATTCAACTCTCGTGGATTATATGGGTCTTGCTCCGAACCAAGGTTATGGTGGCGAGCCAAATGACTACATTGTGCGCGAGTCATACATATTTGATATCCAAGCTGATCTATATGATGCTGAAGCAACTATTTCAAGTGGCGGAAGCACCGGTTCAGTTCTGATGAATGGCGGACCATTCGTTTCAGATATCACTGCTGCACACGTGTACGAAGGTGCATGTTTTAAAGCTGAATAAAACTATTTGGGGTGGCCGGTTAGCCGGCCACCCCAAACATTCAAAATAATAGAAACCCCAGGAACCCAATGCTTGAAATCGCCAACTTAGAAGTCGTTTATAACGAAGTAGTTCTCGTTTTACGCGGCCTTTCAATTGAAGTGCCACAAGGAGACATTGTCGCGTTACTGGGAAGCAACGGTGCGGGGAAAACAACCACGACTCGCGCTATCACAGGCCTTTTAGATGTGCATGAAGGAAAAGTTACTAAGGGGTCTATCAGATTTAACGGTGAACAAATCGACAACAAAAACCCTTCAACAATTGTTCGCGGTGGCATAAGCCAAGTGTTAGAAGGTCGAAGAATATTCGCTGAACTTACTGTGGATGAAAATTTAACGGCTGGAGCAATCACTAGTAAAGATAAGGCAGCTGTAAAAACAGCACATGAACGAGTAATGACAATGTTCCCTGTTCTTTCAGAACGGCGAAAATCAATCGCAGGTTATCTATCTGGCGGAGAACAACAAATGCTTGCAATAGGAAGAGCACTCATGGTTGATCCAAAACTTCTTATTTTGGATGAACCCTCATTAGGCCTCGCACCAAAACTTGTTGCTCAGATCCGAGACACGATTGTTGAAATTAATAAAGACGGCACAAGCGTTTTACTTATTGAACAAAACGCAAATATGGCTTTATCAATAGCTAATTACGGATACATCATGGAAACCGGAAAAATTGTTATGGATGGTGTTGCCAGCAAACTTCTTAAAGATGAAGATGTACGAGAATTTTATTTAGGCCTCCACGGAGAAGGAACAGAACGAAAATCCTTCAGAGATGTTAAACACTACAAAAGAAGAAAGCGTTGGCTGTCATGAATCAACCCCTTCTCGAAGTTAAAGACATAAGCCTTTCATTTAAAGGAGTGAAAGCTATTTCAAATGTTTCCTTTGAAGTTCAAGAAGGAGAACTCTTTTCAATTATTGGCCCCAATGGCGCAGGAAAAACTTCAATATTCAACAGCATCAGCCAGGTCTACCGACCACAAGAAGGCGATATTTGTTGGAAAGGAAAAAGTATTACTGGCCAACGACCTGACAAAGTGGCAGGTCTTGGTATCGCACGAACTTTTCAAAACATAGAACTTTTTCCTCACATGACAGTTTTAGAAAATCTACTTCTCGGCAGGCACGTGCGGATGAAAAGATCTTGGCTGGCGGGAGCCTTATGGTTAGGTCCCGCTAAGAAAGAGGAAATGGAGCACCGTCTTGCGGTTGAAGACATTATTGACTTTCTTGAAATTGAAGAATGGCGTAAACACCCAGTCGCACTACTCCCGTATGGATTTCAAAAGAGAGTAGAACTCGGAAGAGCCCTTGCTATGAACCCAGAACTACTTTTATTAGATGAACCAGTCGCAGGAATGAATCTTGAAGAGACTGAAGATATGGCTCGATTTATTCTTGATATTCGACGCGAACTAGGAATATCAATGGTTCTCGTTGAACATGACATGAGCTTTGTTATGGATATAGCAGATCAAGTCATGGTTCTAGATTTCGGCCAAAAGATTTCTGAAGGGACACCAGAACAGGTACAAAAAGATCCAGCAGTTATCGCTGCGTATCTTGGTGATGAAGAAGGCTTAGCGTTAGACACTGACTGATATGGCATCTGAAGATTTTGGTGCACGACAGTTCAGCGAAATGGCTGTTAGTCGGGTAACTAATGAACTCGAACATCCGGATTTAAAACTTTTTCTCTTGTCGTTTCTATTTTCACGCACTTCAACCCAGTTTGCTCGTCACGTAGAATCACATGTTCACCGTCCATCTGGATTGACATGGACTGGATTCCGAATCTTATTTACTGTTTGGGTTTGCGGAAGCATGGAATCAAACCGTGTCGCTCGGTTTTCCGGTCTTTCTCGAGCATCTGTTTCAAGTGCGCTTAGGACATTAGAACGTGATCAACTAATAACGAGAAAAAATGGAAGTGATGATCGGCGAGTCGTATTTGTTGGTTTAACCACTAAAGGAAAAAACGCGGTTAAAGATGCTTACGTTGAACAACACCAAGCCGAACAAGATTTTTATGGCGTTCTTACAGATCAAGAAAAAGAAATATTGACTGACCTTATTGAAAAAATTCTACTCTCTTCAGCAGACGAGATTTAAAGATGAACTTGGCTACTATCTGGATCATAGAAAGGACGGAACGAAGCAGTTGCAGGAAATCTTTTTCCGTTTATTTCAATTTCAAAGGAACCATCTAGCACTTGGTTACGAGGAACATCGCGTTCATGAGAAACATAACCCATTCCTAAAGCTGTACCTATCGTGTGTCCGTACATTCCAGATGTGATTCTTCCAACAATGATTCCATCTTTATAGACAGGTTCATTGTGGTAAAGCAAAGGCTCAGAGTCGTCAACACGAAACTGGACTAACCGACGAGTAATTCCAGATTCTTGTAGAGAAAGCAAGGCTTCTCTGCCAATGAAACCGCCTGGCTTATCCCAGGCAACACCCCAAGAGAGTCCTGCTTCTAGAGGAGTGTCTTCATCGCATATATCATCTCCCCAGTGTCGGTATGCCTTTTCCATCCGTAAAGAATTCATTGCGTGCATACCTGCCAATTTTAATCCTTTAGGTGAACCTGATTCCCAAAGTCGATCAAATGCACCCGCCGCGAACTCAGTCGGTAAATAAACTTCCCAACCTAACTCTCCCATGTATGTTCGGCGGACAGCGATAGCTCGTGCATATCCAAAGTCAATTTCTTGAAGAGTCCCGAATGGAAAAGCTTCGTTTGAGAGATCAGCATCAGTCAGTGGAGACAGCACGGAGCGCGCTTGTGGGCCAAATATTCCTAAAGTTGCCCAACCAGAAGTCACGTCAGTTACAACAACTCTTGATCCTTCAGGAACATTCCTAAGGATCCAATCAGCATCTTTTAACTGAGTTGTATAAGCAGTAACGACCAGAAATGCTTCTTCGTTTAGTCGGTTAACGGTTAAGTCAGCTTCAATTCCGCCTCGTTCATTAAGCCAAGTTGTGTATACGGAAGTTCCAGGGGCAACGTCAATATTCGCTGAAGAAATCTTGTTAAGAACAGTTGCCGCATCAGGTCCTTGTACCAAGATCTTCGCTAACGAAGTTTGATCAAATAGTGCAGCACCCTCTCGGCAAGCCTGATGTTCCGCTGCTGAATGTTCAAACCAATTTTGCCGGCCATAGGTGTATTCATATATTGGTTCAACTCCTTCGGGAGCAAACCAATTCGGTCTTTCCCAGCCACCGTTTTCTCCATGGCATGCACCAAGATTTACCAGGCGGTCATAAAAAGGGGAACGACGAACACCTCGAGCAGTTTCTACTTGTCTAAAAGGCCAATGCATCGCATATAACAAACCAAGCGATTCAATTGAACGGTCATGCAAATACCGTCGGTTTGTTTGAAATGGTTGAGCGCGTCGAATATCAACATCCCATAAATCCATAGGTGGCCGACCATCAACGATCCATTCTGCTAAAACTTTTCCTGCGCCACCTGCAGATTGGATACCGACAGAATTAAATCCTGCAGCAACAAAATGATTATCAAGTTCAGGAGTGGGGCCAAGCAAATATCTATCATCAGGGGTGAAGGCTTCTGGTCCATTAAAAAATAGACGGATACCAATTTCATTAAGAAGAGGTATTCGTTCACAAGCTCGTTCATACACCGGCGCTAAGTGATCCCAATCTTCATCAAGTTGCATAAATGGACGATCATGAGGGAGCCCTTCTGCGCCGAACGGTTTAGCAATAGGTTCAAAAGCTCCAACAAGTAATCGACCAGCATCTTCTTTTACATAAATACAGTTATCTGTGTCACGAAGAACTGGAAGACCTGACGGCAGATCAGGAACAGGTTCAGTAACAAGATAAAAATGTTCACACGCATGAAGGGGAATATTTACCCCAACATCTCTACCGAGTTGATGAGACCACATTCCCGCAGCGGTAACAACGTATTCGGCTTCAATTGGACCAAGATCAGTATCAACTCCTGTAGCCCTTCCATTTGAAGTTTGAATAGCTTTTACAGAAATTCCTTCAATAACTTTCGCACCGTTTTTTTTCGCCACAGCAGCTAACGCCATGGTTGTATCTACCGGTGAGGCTTGACCATCACTAGGTATCCAAACTCCTCCAACAATTCCTTCAGGATTGATAAGAGGCCAACGTTCAACAAGTTCGTCTGCATTAATAACGTCAATATCTACATCAAAACAGCGTGCCATTCCTGCGCCGCGGACCAACTCTTCTAGTCTTTCAGAATTGTCAGCAACACTGAGAGAACCGACTTTTTTAAACCCAGTTGGATGACCCATATCATGTTCAAGGCGATGATAAAGATCTGCACTATAGGCGGCAAGGCGGGTCATGTTGTGCGTTGCTCTAAGTTGTCCAACTAAACCTGCAGCATGCCATGTGGTTCCACTAGTTAAAGTGTGGCGTTCTAAAAGAACTACATCGGTCCAACCTAATTCAGTGAGGTGGTATGCAATACTGGCACCAACAATCCCTCCACCAATAATGACTACTTGTGCCCGTTCTGGAATATTTTTCGTCATAAACAATTCTCTTTATATTTTTAAAATCCCAGTTATTACCATCAACTTTGCAGTTAGGTAATGACGGAAGTACGTTACTCCCTTAAACAAAAACCAGCGTGGTCGCGTCTAATTTCTTAAGATTAGTAACAAAACACTCTTAACATAAGCAATAAGATTCGAAATTAGAAAAAATCAAATGGATGACATACTCCTTCAGTGGCAAGAAAAAGCGAAAACAAGACCAGCGCGTATAGTGCTTGCTGATCTTGGCGACCCAAGGGCAGATGAAGCAGCTCAATACTTAATTGAAGAATCAATAGTCCACATAATTGAACCAGTAATTGATTCTAAAAATGTTCTTGCTCAAACAGCTATAGATAATGGCTTTGATCCGTCTGACCCACTAATTGCAGCGGCTTTACTTGTGAAAAGTGGGAAAGCAGATGCAGGAGTTGCCGGTGCGACTCGGTCTACTGGTGAAGTATTGAAGACAGGTTTCCAAATACTAGGAGTATCACCAGAAGTAGAAGTAGTGAGCAGTTCTTTTCTCATGGTTCTCCCAAATGGAACCAACCTTGCTTATGGAGACTGTGCTGTCCTCCCTGAACCAAACGCAGAACAACTTTGTTCTATAGCGATCTCTACTGCGTCCACGTATAAGACGCTGACAGGAGAAGAACCGCGAGTCGCGATGCTTTCTTTTTCTACACATGGCAGTGCCAACCACCCGAAGGTCATCAAAGTTAGAGATGCGGTAAGCCTTATTAGGGAATGTGACCCAAAACTCCTTGTTGATGGAGAATTACAATTTGACGCCGCTTGGGTGCCAGAAATAGCTGCGAGTAAAGCCCCAGATTCTTCGTTAGAAGGTAATGCAAATGTATTTATTTTTCCAGATCTGGACTCAGCAAATATTGCTTATAAAATAACAGAACGGTTAGCAGGAGCAAGAGCTATAGGTCCACTGCTTCAAGGGTTAGATGGAATTTTTCATGATCTATCACGTGGATGTTCCACTCAGGACATCGTAGATTTAGCTGTTATCTCTGCGCTCCAATCCATGAAACATATGAGTTAATTAATGGCATTCACTGCAGTCGTTGTTGTACTTATCTCCACAATTCTTCATGCTTTGTGGAATGCACAAATACATAAAATGGACAATCCAGATATTGTCATCACTCTTAGTTACTTAATGTTTGGATTAGCTTGTTTTCCGATTGCCATCTTGGATCCACCCACTGAAGTAATTAAATTTCTTATCCCATCGGCAGCTGCTCAAGCTATATACATGTGGATGCTTGGTACGGCTTATCGCGAAGGAAGTCTTGGAGTTGCATACCCAATCTCTCGAGGAACTGCACCACTTCTCATTGGGGCTGGAGGATGGATTTTTTTAAACGAAGTTCCTTCAATACTTACCGGAGTAGGTCTTTTGGCATTAGTTGTAGGACTTCTTACGCTTGCTGGGCTAGGACAAAAAATAGGTGAAAAAAAATCAGTACTTACAGCTCTTATCAGTGGTTTTGCAACTGTCGGATACTCTTTAATTGATGCGGGTGCTGTTGATCAAACAAACCCTCTTGGATACTTTTCGATAGTCGCAATTATTAGTTCAACGACTGTTATAAGTTGTCGTCGCATATCACTAGTAAATATTCGTCAAGCAATCCCCTCCGGAATGTTAATCGGAGCCCTCCAGGGAGGATCCTATGTTTTAATTCTTTTAGCATTTAGATGGGCTCAAGCCGGTCAAGTAGCGGGATTACGGCAACTTTCAATTCCTCTTGGAGTGCTTTTAGCAGGTGAAGCGCTTGGAAAAAGATCCTGGTGGGGAGTTGGGCTTGTAGCAGCAGGAGCAGCATTAGTTGTTTGGTAACTATTTTTAGCCAATTTGAATTGTAAGAAATGTTCCAACGCCGGCAAGAACAAGAACTGTAATCCACGCTATGAACCCCACGCGTAGCGGTTTACTGCCAAGGTCCTTAATAGATCTGAGGCGTATGCCAGAACCTAGGCCGAACATTGCTGCAGTAATTAAAAAAGTTCTGACTGCATCTATTGAATCAAGAAAACCCTTTGAGAAAATATTGGCAGATCCCATCGCAGCAGCAACAACAAACCCAATAATAAAAATTGGTATAGGAAAACGTTTTTGTTGATCACTTTGTATTCCTTGTTGCTTCATGAAAGAAATCATTAAAAGCATTGGTGCTAACAACAAAATGCGACCCATCTTGATAACCATTGCTGAATTTAAAGAGCTTTCACTGATAGCTGATGCAGCCGCTACTACTTGGCTTGTGTCATGAACAGATAAACCAATCCACCACCCCAAAGTATTCATTTCAATATCAAAGATGAGGTGAAGAATTGAAAAGAAAAGAATTGAAATAGAACCAAAAATTGTTATAAGCCCGACTGCGTAACCGATCTCTTCATCGTCAGCTCCACTCAATGGTTTCACAGCAGCAATGGCAGATATGCCGCATATGGGAAAACCCGCAGCCAACAAAAGAGTTAATGGTTTAGAGATAGATACCTTTTCTCCTATCCATCTGATTAGGAAAAAAGAAATAAATACAACGGAGATGATTACTAAAACCCCACTTAAGCTTCCTATCTCTAAAATTTCTGAAAAAGTAAGTCGGAATCCAATTAAGGCAACTCCAATTTTTAACAATTGGCTAGAAGCAAAACTTAAAGATGGTTTTGCCCATGAACTGTCAAGACCAATGTTGGCAAGAAATATTCCACATAAAAGAGCAACTACAGGGGGAGAAAGAGAATCATTTAGAATTCCTAAACGAATAACTTGTTTAGCAAAGATGCTTACACCGACTACTAGCAACAATCCATAAAAGTTATTTCGAACCCATTTCCAAATGTCGTAAAAAAAGAGTCGTACCGACTTTTCAGAGATTTTGAATAGAGAATTCAATAGTTCACCTAGTTATTAAACAAAGTCGGTATAGACCGTGGGTAATCTCGTCATAAATAATTTTAAATGGCGGAAGGTATGGGATTTGAACCCATGGTGACCCGGAGGCCACAACGACTTTCGAGGCCGCCCCATTCGTCCGCTCTGGCAACCTTCCATAAATGAGGTTAACCAGCAGCACAGTTTTGACCACCTATCTATGCCGAGAGAAAAATTTTGCTAGTAGATCTGCGCTTTCTTCCGAAAGTAAACCGCCTACTACAGGAAACTCATAGTTAAGTCGTGGGTCGGCACCAACATGTAATAAAGAACCTAGAGCTCCGGCGTCCATACTCGGAGCCCCATATACAACTTTGCCGATACGAGCTGCCCAAGCTGCTCCTGCGCACATCGGGCAGGGTTCAAGAGTTACAAATAAAGTTGCATCAGTGAGCCGCCAATCACCAATGACCTTTGATGCGTCTTGAAGCGCCAGGATCTCTGCATGAGATGTTGGGTCATGATCAGATTCTCTTTGGTTGTGTCTTCTGGCAATTATTTCACCGTTAACTACAACTACAGCCCCTACAGGAACTTCTCCTTTAGAGGCCGCTATTTGAGCTTCTTCAAGAGCGGCGTGCATTATTTCTATATCATCCACACTCTGACAATACGTTAATTTGACTTAAATTCCTGTTCTCGAGCGTGACGGCCAGGCGATCTGCGGCACTCTAAAGGTTCCGCTGAGAGCTGCTGCCTTCCGACCCTGACTCGGTTCACGGGCTTCAGTCGCACAGGACCCAGCCGCCACACTCCAAAACAGGTCTTGAATAACGATACCCTTGAACGCTAGTTCTTATCTACAGATAAAAAATCGGAAGGTTGCCTGAGCGGCCGAAAGGGATGCCTTGGAAAGGCATTGTGGCTTCATTGTCACCATGGGTTCGAATCCCATACCTTCCTCCAAAACTAAAAGAGTTTGACTACGGGTTAAATGATCTTTGACATGAGGACTATGGTGAGTGATGTATGCAGTACACATCGCTTTACCGAAGGTATCGGCCGCGGCGTTTTTCTGAAATTCGCGGGCAAGACCATGTTGTAGCAGCTTTACGTAATGCTGTTAAAGAAGACCGTGTCCATCACGCTTACCTGCTTAGTGGTCCAAGGGGAACAGGGAAAACGACTGCTGCCCGTATTTTGGCAAAGGTGCTTAATTGTGACAAGCCACTTGAAGGGGAACCATGTTGCGTATGTGATTCTTGCTTAGCAATTGATGCAGGTAATTCATTCGATCTTCATGAGTTAGATGCAGCGTCAAACAACAAAGTTGATGACATGCGCGACCTTCTTGGAAAAGTAGCTTTAGGGACACCTGGCAGAACCAAGGTTTACCTACTTGACGAAGTTCATATGCTCACTTCAGGAGCGGAAAACGCTTTACTAAAAACTCTTGAAGAGCCGCCAGATCACGTAATTTTTATTCTTGCAACCACTGAACCCCATAAGGTTGTTGAAACTATACGGAGTCGCTCGCAGCATCTTGAATTAAAACTTCTTTCGAAAGAAGATTTGGAGTCTCTTGTTGATGACGTTGTCAATGATGCTGAATTGAATGTTGATGCAGACGGAAAGATACATGCTGTACGTTCTGGTCGTGGGTCGGCTCGAGACACTCTTTCAGCTTTAGACAGGGTTGTTTCTGGTGGGATTATTAGTGACGATGAAACTGTTCACAATCTTCTTTCTGCTCTTGCTGAAAAGAATTCTTCTAAAGCTTTAGGAGCGGTAAGCGAAGGAATTTCCAGAGGTCGTGAACCTCGAGTAATAGCTGAAGAATTACTTGGAGCGCTGAGGACAGCATTTCTTCTAAAAATGGGAGTTCCATCAGAGGAAATTGGAGAAGAAGGGATAAATCATTCGCTTTCGTTTTCTGATCAAGTTACTCCGGGGTTAATTACTAAAGCTCTTGAAGTCATTGGGGTTGCTCTTGTTGATATGCGGCGTGCTCCTGACCCACGAGTAGATTTAGAAGTCGCTTTGGTTCGTTTAACCCGTGAAGAAGTTCAACAAAGCAATGAATTAATTGAAGCCTTGACTGCAAGAGTAGAAGAACTTGAACGGCAACTTTCTTCTATATCGGCAGCATCTTCTGCGCCTATTAAACCTAGTTCCAAAGCTAAAGAAATTTTAAGTAAAACAAATAAAACGCCCCCTCCTCAAAAGGTTCAAGAGGAAAATAGTTCTCCTCCTGATGAAAGCCCACCTCAAGAAAAACAAGTAAAAACCCCGGGATCTGATGAGTTACCAGAACTAAATAACGTTGTGGCTGCATGGAAAAGTATTATTCAAACCATGTCAAAACGGGCGCGGTCTCGTTTGGCTGCTTCGCAGATAATTGAAATAGTTGGCAGTGAGGTTGTCCTCGGTTTACCTAATGAGCCACACCTCCAACGGTGTTTGGACTTATCGGAAGAAGTAAAAGCAGCATTATCAAATCATTTTTCAACTCCTTTACAACTTCGCTTAACTGTTGTCTCCTCAAGTTCAGACTCTCCAAAACCAAAACCGAAGAAGGAAAATTTAGAAGTTGATACGACTGGTTCCATTTCTGCAGACACTTTTGAAGGATCTGCGACTGATCAAGTAATTAAAGCATTCCCTGGCGCAGAAATAATAGATAATTAGTTATGTATGCCGACGCTGTTCAAGACGCGATTGACGAATTAGGGCGTTTGCCAGGGATAGGGCCGAAATCTGCGCAACGTCTCGCGTTTCATTTGATGAAGTTACCTGCTGAAGATGTTGAGCGTTTCACTCATGCGATTTCTGAAATGAAATCTCGTATTCAGTTTTGTGCCCGATGTTTTAATATCGCCGAAGACGAAATTTGTGGAATTTGTAGTAATGCTCGTCGCGAAACCGGTTTACTTTGCGTGGTTGAAGAAGCTCGCGACATTGTCGCTGTGGAACGAACAGGTGAATTTCGCGGGCGCTACCACGTTTTAGGTGGAGCAATAAGTCCCATTGAAGGAATAGGGCCGGATCAACTTCATATTTCAGAACTACTTTCACGAATTAATGATGAACAGATAGCGGAAGTAATTCTTGCAACTAATCCAAACATTGAGGGAGAAGCTACTGCAATGTACTTGGCTCGATTACTTGGCCCGCTGGGTGTAACGGTAAGTAAGGTAGCAACTGGGCTACCTGTTGGAGGAGACCTTGAATATGCTGACGAGTTGACTCTTGGAAAGGCATTAGAAAAACGTCATATTTTGGAGGAAAATAAACTTAATGAAAAATAGAAAACGTCTTCGGGAACCGTTGCTGGCCAGTTCCGAAGACGTTTTCTGAGTTGGGTGGAGGGGTCCCAACATGTTGCGATTATGTTACAACTTTGACAAAAAAGTAACAAGTAGTCAAATTGAATAGAGAAAAATTACAAGAAAACCTTTAAAGCAAGTGAAAATATAGAAAAGGTGCGCTTGGCGCAGCAAAATATAAGGAGCAAAGATGCAGTTGGATCAGATAGACCACGTAGCAATTGCAGTGCACGATTTAGATGCCGCAATTGAGTATTACCAGCAAGCTTTTGGTTCTGAAGTCGCTCATCGCGAAATAGTTGAAAGAGATGGTGTTGAGGAAGCACTTATTTCAGTTGGAGAGTCATACATACAACTCACCACAGGAACTCGACCAGATTCGCCTATATCAATTTTTCTTGACCGTAATGGAGAAGGAATACACCACATTGGTTACCGAGTAAAAAATTGTGCTGAAGCCATAAAGGCAGTGGTTGCTGCGGGTAGTAAGGCTATAGATCAAGTCCCACGCCCCGGATCACGTGGAACCACTGTTGCCTTTATACATCCAAAAGGTGCATTAGGTACCCTCATAGAACTTGTTGAAGATCCGTCAGAATAAATCATGGAAGTTCATCTTGTTGACGGGACATATGAATTATTTCGACATCACTTCGCAGTGCCTTCACACATTACAGGTGAAGGTATTGAAGTAGCTGCCGTAAGAGGGGTCCTCAACTCAATGATGAGTTTATTGGAACAAGATGCAACGCATGTTGGGATAGCAACAGATCAAGTGGTCGAATCATTTAGAAATGATTTGTTTGATGGATATAAGACTGGGGAAGGAACTCCTCCCGAACTTTTCGCTCAGTTTCCTTTATTGGAAGCAGCGTTAGATGCTGCAGGATTTGTTGTTTTTAGCATGAGGGAACATGAAGCAGATGATGCAATGGGAGCAGCAGCAGTAAAAGCAGCAACTGATCCGAGAGTAACCAGAGTCCTAATCTGCACTCCTGATAAAGATCTTGCACAAGTAGTTAATGACCAAAGTGGCATAGTCCAATTCGACCGGCGAAAAGAAATTATTTATGACGAAGAGGGGGTAAGAGAAAAGTTCGGAGTATCCCCAGAATCTATTCCTGATTATCTTGCTTTAGTTGGAGATACAGCTGATGGTATTCCAGGACTTCTAGGTTGGGGAGCAAAATCTTCTTCAACAATGCTTGCGCATTATAAACATTTAGAAAATATTCCTACTAATGATGAAGGATGGGAAGTAGCTCCACGAGGAGCAAGTAAATTATCGTCCACATTCACTAGTCAATTTGAAGAAGCACTGCTTTACCGTCAGTTAGCAACTTTAGACCTTAGTGCTCCCGTAATGGAAAACGTTGATGAACTGTTTTGGACCGGTCCAAAATCACATTTTTTAGACATATGTGAACACCTTGATGCGCAAAAAGTATTTGAAAAAGCAGAAGCTCTTGCAAACAGCATTTTCTAATCAACTGATAAATAACGCGATCCGAAGGATTTATTTCGGTACCCTGTGAATCAAATGAGTCAATATTCAATGAACGAACGTTTAGACGATTTACGTCGCCGAAAAGAAGAAGCGCTTAATGCTGGCTCTGAGAGAGCTGTTCAGCGTCAACACGATAAAGGGAAAATGCTTGCCCGTGAACGCATTGAATATCTTCTAGACTCTGGATCGTTTAATGAAATTGACATGCTGGTAAGGCATAGGGCACATGACAGCGGCCTAGAAGAGCGCCCATATACCGATGGAGTCATAACTGGGTGGGGAACAATTGATGGAAGAAAAGTTTTTGTCTTCTCTCAAGATTTCACCGTATTTGGTGGGGCACTAGGAGAAGTATTTGCCCAAAAACTCCACAAGGTTATGGATCTCGCTCAATCAGTTGGAGCTCCCATGATTGGATTAAATGATGGAGCAGGAGCCCGTATTCAAGAAGGAGTAGTGAGTCTTGATGGGTACGGAGGAATCTTTTGGAGAAATGTTCAAGCCTCTGGAGTTATTCCACAAATTAGTGTTGTGCTTGGCCCTTGTGCAGGTGGAGCGGTATATAGCCCTGCAATGACAGATTTTATTTTTATGGTTCGAGAGAAATCACACATGTTTATTACTGGACCTGATGTAGTAAAAACAGTCACCGGTGAAGAAATAACCCTTGAAGAACTCGGCGGCGCATCGAGTCATTCAACTAAATCCGGTGTATCTACTTTTGTAGGTGAAACAGAAGAAGAAGTTCTTGATGAAGTAAAAATACTTCTCTCTTATCTCCCCTCAAACAATCTCGAAATAACGCCAGTAATACCAAGTGAAGATTCGCCGGAAAGAACATGTTCTGAATTAAATGACTTAATGCCAGATAGCCCGAACATGCCATATGACATGAAGAAAGTAATTGAAGAAGTATTAGATGACCATGACTTCTTTGAATATCATTCTTCATGGGCACAAAATATTGTGTGTGGATTTGGACGGTTAAACGGTCGAAGCGTCGGTGTTGTTGGTAATCAACCCATGGTTCTAGCAGGTGTATTAGATATCCAAGCCGCAGAAAAAGCTTCCCGTTTTGTTCGTACGTGTGATGCTTTCAATATCCCACTTATTACTTTCGTGGACGTTCCTGGATTTCTCCCGGGAGTAGATCAAGAATATGGCGGAATAATTCGACATGGCGCAAAGCTTCTTTATGCCTACTGCGAAGCAACAGTTCCACGCATTCAAGTAATAACTAGAAAAGCTTATGGCGGCGCATATGTTGTGATGGATTCCAAATCTGTCGGGTCAGATTTATCTCTAGCTTGGCCGTCAGCAGAACTAGCTGTAATGGGGCCGCAAGGAGCAGTTGAAATCGTTTATAGAAGAGAAATTGAAGCTGCATCTGATCCTGACAAACGACGTATTGAACTTGTTGATGAGTACACAGAAAAATTTGCAAGCCCATATGTGGCTGCAGAGAGAGGGTTCATAGATGAAGTAATTGATCCTTCTGAAACAAGGTCTCGTTTAATCGCTGGATTAGAAGTTCTTTCTACGAAACGATCAGATACCCCTCAACGTAAGCACGGAAACGTCCCTCTTTAAAATGCCAAATACTCCACCTATTCATATTGAAGTTCCTGGAGCTGACCCAGAAGAGATTGAAGCGATCATTCTTGCTTACCAAGAGTTTTGGCCCGAGCCAATAGCTCCAACAGTTCAAGATGAATCAACGGTATGGAGATTTTCTGGCCGTTGGTGGATGGATAAACCGCAGCACTTTGGATCTTCCCACACTAGTAACTATTCCAATTAGGTCCGTCTACCAGATTTAATTCATTTACTTTCTTTAAATATTTCTCTCGTTCTATTTCAGAACATCCCATAACTCGAAGGTGGTCAGTTAGCCACTGAACATCAATTAATCGTGAACCGCCGTCATCCATTAAATCCACTAAGCCAACTAGGGCGGCTTTTGATGCATCACTTCGTCGATAAAACATTGATTCACCAGCAAATAAGCCACCGATACTCACTCCATAAAGCCCACCGGCTAACCCGTCTTTGTCCCAAGCTTCAACAGAGTGCGCCCAACCAAGATTATGCAAATCAAGGTAAGCAGAAATTATCTGTTCATCAATCCATCCTTTTGGGCGGTTTGGGTCAGCACATGAAACAGCCACTTCCTCAAAAGCAGTATCAACTCTAATTTCGAAACTCTTTAACGATTTTCCTAAAGAACGGCTTACATTCAAATCATCAAGATGTAACACACCACGAGGGTCTGGTGACCACCATCCCATCATCCCGTTTTCTTTTATTGGCATAGGAAATAAACCGTTACGGTACGCCGCTAACAAAGTGCCTGGAGTGATATCTGCTCCTGCCGCAACAAAACCGTATTCGTCAGCAGTTGATGCTGGAGGGAATAACCAAATATTTTCTTCAGGTTCTATACCCACAGCTAAAATCGAACCACTCAGTCAACTATCGGTTCAGTGACAATCTCAATTGAATCTAAGACAACATCGCGGACTGGTCCACCACCATAAGGAGAAGTTTCATCTTCCTCATAAAGATCCATCATTGCTTTAAGGACGCCTAAACCTTCTTGATCTGTTTCCCCAAAAACGATGTAACTCCCCTGTCCATTAAGAACGGCAACTTCGTCACCGGTGCTAAGAAAAAATTGAGCGCTGGAAGAATTTGGTCCCGCACTACGGGCCATAACTAATTGGCCTGCCTCATAAGTAAATGGCCCAAAAGTAGATCCTCCGCTTGTTGAAAAGAGACCGCCTTCATCTGGGATGGTGTATCCAGGGCCAGGATCACTCCAATCATTAGTGTGAGGAGATCCACCTTGGATGATCGCAAGTGAAGGATCAAATCTAAACAATAAGGTGTTGTCGTAATATTTGAATCTACTTAGAACTACAAAATTATTAACTGTTTCAGGTGTCCTGTCAGTATCAAGCGAAACTCGTATTTCACCTTCGGAAGTATTAAAAATTGCGGTATAAGTCTGCCCATTCTCTAAACACCAAATCGGTCTTCTTTCAAAAGCTAGTTGCTGTTCTTGACCCCCATCGTCTGCGGGACAACTCGTTACTTCTTCAACAACGGTGGGGATTGGGATCTCATCGCTTTTGTCATTGTCAAGGAGAAATAAAAAAAGAATGGTTCCCGCTGTAACAACCATGGCTATTACTGAAATAACACTAGTAACCCGTATTACTGAGGAATGACGATTTTCACTACTGCGTTTATTCAGTGGTTTAACTTTTTTAACCATGACCAAGAACTCTAACAATCTCACAACCAGTTCAGTAAAAATAACTCATGCCTCGCTAGAGGGTGCTCTAAGTTATCCTGTAGATATGGCATTGGTAATACAAAAGTTTGGTGGAACAGCGGTCGGTGATCCTGGTCGTATACGTGAAGTCGCCGAGCATGTTTCAAGAACTCTTCGTCGCGGCGATCAAGTAGTAATGGTTGTTTCAGCTATGGGGAAAGAGACAGATGAACTTTTACGTTTAGCAGATGACGTTTCTTCTACACATCCCGGAAGAGAAATGGACATGTTAATAACTGCTGGGGAACGCAAAGCCACTGCTCTTATGTGTATGGCGTTGCATGATCTTGAGATCCCAGCTGATTCATTTACGGGAAGCCAAGCCGGTTTTCTTACTGATACAACACATACAAATGCGAAAATTCTTGAAGTGCGACCTGATCGAGTTCAAGATGCTCTTAACGCTGGAAGGGTTGCCGTAGTGGGTGGATCTCAAGGTGTTTCAACAGATAATGATGTTACTTTTCTCGGTAGGGGTGGGTCCGACACCACGGCTGTTGCTTTAGCGCACGCACTAAATGCAGATGTTTGTGAGTTATACACTGATGTCACCGGAGTCTTTACTACAGATCCTCGAGTGGTTCCTTCTGCAAGGAAAATGAACACGGTTTCTTTTGAAGAATTACTTGAAATGACTGCAACGGGTTGTCCAAAGCCTGCAATGCGGTCAGTTGAATACGCTCGTACCCATGGGGTGCGACTACATGTCCGATCAGCGTTCACTTGGCAAGAAGGAACGTGGGTAACTGAGGAGGAACCTAATATGGAACAAGCCATCGTTTCAGCGGTTACGCATGACGTATCAGAAGCGAAAATGACTATTGCAGGAGTGCCAGACAAACCTGGTGTAGCAGCTCAAGTATTTCGATCGTTAGCTGATCGAGATATCAACGTTGACCTGATTGTACAAAACGTTTCAGACCATGGAGTCACCGACATTTCATTCACCATCCCGCATGAAGACATACCGCATGTCGAAGAAGTGACAAATCAAATAGTTGAAGAACTTCAAGCACAAGGTGTTTCAGTTGATCCACAAATCGCTCGGGTGAGTGTAATTGGTGCCGGTATGCGTACGAACCCGGGAGTGGCAGCAAAAATGTTTGAAGTCTTGGCGGAGAAAGAAATAAATATTGCCATGATTTCAACTTCGGCAATTCGAATAAGTTGTGTAGTTCAAGAAAGCCGTGCCGAAGATGCAGTAAAGGCACTACATGCAGCATTTGAATTGTCGGCATCATAAATCTGCTTGCCAAGACAAACTCGTTAGGTAGCCTATAAGTATGAGTTCTTCTAATTTAAATATTGCAATCGTTGGAGCCACAGGACAAGTAGGTACTGTCATGAGGCAACTTCTTTCCGAAAGAGAGTTTCCAGTCGGAGATTTGAGATTTTTTGCTTCATCTCGCTCTGCTGGCACCACGTTGGAATGGAAAGATAGAAACATAGTTGTAGAAGATGTTGCTACAGCAGATTGGTCAGGAATTGATATAGCTCTGGCTAGCGCTGGTAAAACTGCATCGCTTCAATATTCCCCTGTTATGGCAGAAGCAGGAGTTACTGTTATTGATAATTCATCCGGATGGAGAAATGATCCAGAAGTTCCATTGATTGTTTCTGAAGTTAACCCCCAAGATTTAGACAATATTCCAAAAGGAATTATCGCAAATCCCAATTGCACAACGATGGCAGCTATGCCAGTTCTTGCTCCGTTACATCGTGAATCAGGTTTGGAAGCACTAGTAGTCGCTACTTATCAAGCAGTTTCAGGCGCAGGACTAGTTGGTGTAGAAGAATTAGCATCTCAAGTCCGTTCAGTGATTGACGACGCACCGACACTCACACATGATGGTAAAGCTGTCCAGTTCCCGGAGCCTTCATCGTTTCCGCGAACTATCGCTTTTAATGTTATTCCTCACGCCGGTTCTTTTATTGATGATGGGCGCGAAGAAACCGAAGAAGAACAAAAACTTCGACATGAGACCAGAAAGATACTTGGAATCCCTGACCTTAAAGTATCTGGTACGTGTGTAAGGGTTCCTGTTTTTACAGGGCATTCGCTTTCAATACATGCAAGGTTTAATAAACCACTTACTCCTGAAAGAGCTACAGAGTTATTGTCCGACTCTCCGGGAGTTGTTTTATCAGATGTACCCACACCATTAGATGCGGCAGGAACCGACCCTACGATTGTCGGTCGTATCCGCACAGACGAAACAGTGGAGAATGGATTAGCACTCTTTCTTTCCGGAGATAATCTTCGTAAAGGCGCAGCTCTTAACACCATTCAAATTGCTGAAGAACTCTTTAAACGCAGATCTTAAGGCGGATTAGTAACATAACGATTTATTGCATCATCAAGAGATAGATCCAGTTGATTGGCCAAGCTAGCTAGCCAAGCCAATACATCACCTAACTCATGGAGTTGTTCTTCTTTAGAACCTTTTCGAACCGCTTGAGCAAGTTCACCAACTTCTTCACAAAGCCAAGCGACAGTTGGAGGAAGCCCACGTTCTCTATCCATATCTCCGTACAAGTTTTCTACAAGCCCTTGAACATTATTTAAATCCATGTGATTACCGTAATGCATCGATGTTGAAGTATCCCCGATAGCAACGGCAAGATAGAGCAGAATTGTAGAGTGTTAAGCGACGATCAAGCAACGCATGTATTACAAGCTTTAGATGCTCTTGATGAGTTAGAAAATGCAGCTTTGAAACTACTTCGAGCTGAACTTTCTTCCGGACCAACTGTGGATGGTCTTATTGCAGACCCACTTACTGAAGGATCACGTCTTGACCTCTTATGTCTTGCGGACACTTTGGCTGTTGACCTTTTATCAATTTTGGGACGTCGCGAGTCGATAGTACGTTTAATAGAAAGCGCTCCTAGTTCCTCTGCACGTGATGCATTGGCTCAGCATTTAACTCGCGGCACTGTTTAATTTAAGGATGAGGATCTAATTCTGGGACAACTTCAGATGCTGGTCCAGTAATCCCATAAGTAACAGCACCGACAATAACAACCGCTCCAATGATGGTTGCGTTAGTTGGAATTTCGCTAAAGAAAAGCCAAGCCCAGATAGAAGCACAAACAGTTTCAATGGGAGTGAACAAACTAACTTCTGCAGCGGGCGCGTATCGGGTAGAGCTAGCTAGTAAGAATCGCGCTAAAGGACCGAATGATGCACCCATGGCTAAAGTTGCTAAAAACGCATCACTATCCATCGTTGACGGAGCGGCAGGAATAGAAGTAACAATTACGATAAAAATTGCTGCTGCAAGTACAACAAGTATTCGCGGTAAGTCAGGATAACGCCGCCAAATTGTGAGGTTAAATGCATACCCACTAATTCCGGCAAGAGCTAAAAGATCTCCGCCAATTCCACCTCCGGACATGGATCCACCAACAATTACGAGAACTCCAACGGCAGTGCCAGCGATTGATTTCCAAGTACGCCGGGAAGCGTATTCGCGGTTAGTTAAGCGTGCGAAAAATGCTGCCAAAATTGGTGCAGCCGCAAGGATAGCTACCACATTTGATACAGAAGTAAGAGTTACAGAAATAGTGAAAGCGGTGGTGCTAAAAGAAGCAAGCAATCCTGTAAAGCAGAGTATTTTTAAATGCTTTCTTATTTCATGAAAAAGCTGGTTGCCGTATGTTCGCCATGCAGCGATTGCTACTACAGGAACAGACCACACTCCGGCCATAAACGCAATTGTCCAGCCACTTGAAGGTTGTGCAATTCGAATAAATAAAGAGTCGCTTGAAACTAAAAACATTCCAGTGCCAGCCATTAACAAACCTAAAGGCCGTCCGGAAGGCATATTTTGTATCCTCTTCATCGGCGCGACCCTAACTCAATCAGAGAGATTTATTGTTCATTGTCTTCAATATGTAAAAAATATTTCACAAAATACTTTTAAAAGAGAAATGTTGTGACACAATGCGCGAGTGGGATCATTACCAAATATTCTTTTAGTCACAATTGACCAATGGCGAGCTGATTGCTTAGGCGCATTTGGAAATTCTCTTATTCAGACTCCAAATCTTGACAAATTGGCAGCAGAAGGCACCCTCTTCAAGGCACACCATACGCAAGCTTCTCCTTGTGCCCCTAGCCGCGCCTGCCTACTAACTGGCACCTACCAGCACACCAACCGAGTTGTTTTTAACGGAACCCCACTTGATGCAGATTTAACAAATTTAGCTTTAGAAGCACGAGCAGGCGGTTACGACCCTCAACTCTTTGGACACACCGATACGACAATTGATCCACGAACTGTAAATGATGCGGACGATCCTCGACTATCTACCTATGAAGGTCCTCTGCCTGGATTTACGGTTGCTCTTGAATTACCCGAAGAAAGAGAATCCTGGTATCAATGGCTTCAAGAAAAAGGTTATGACATATCTGACCGAGAAAAATTTTTAAAACCAGAAGGTAAAACACCAATACCAGAAGGGAAAGGACAAACTTGGCCTGCTTCAATTTTTTCCGCGGATGAAACAGAAACAGCATTTGTCGTAGAACAGGTCATAGAAAAAATAAAAACTCTTCCTGAACCATGGTTCCTTCATGTTTCTCTTTATCGCCCACACCCTCCATTTCATGTTCCGGCACCGTTTAATGACATGTATGACCCTGAAGAAGTTCCGGAACCACTTCCTGCGGGCGACATAAGTCATCCTTTTCTTAACACCCTCACCGAGTTACGGTTTTTAGATATCCCAGATAACCCGATTGAAGTTAGACAAACCCGGGCAACTTATTATGGAATGGTCACCGAGGTTGACAATCAAATGGGAAGACTTCTAGAAGCGATTTCTCCAGTAGAAGATCGCACAGTTGTTGCTGTCACTTCTGATCATGGAGAAATGCTGGGAGACCATACCCTGTTTTCAAAAATGGGATTTCATGATCAAGCATTCCATATACCGTTAATTATTCGTAGCCCTCAGATAAATGGGCCAAAGGGTCAAGTAATTGAAGAGTTCACTGAAAATGTTGACATCATGCCAACTCTTCTTGATTTAGCGAATCTTCCGATTCCAGAACAGTGTCAAGGACGCTCTTTGACACCATTTTTGAAAGAAGGAAAAGCTCCAAAATGGCGTGATAAAACGCATTGGGAGTTTGATTACCGGGTATTTGCAAACATGATTGATTTACCCTTAGATGAATGTCATCTTGTGGTTGAAAGAACAGAAACTACAAAACTTGTCAAGTTTGGTGAATACCCGGCAATTTATTTTGATCTTGAAAACGATCCGAATGAACAAAACCCACTTACTGATCATCCATTAATGGAGGAATCGATTCAAAGCTTAAATAGTTGGATGCCTTCATTCCGTGAGAGTGAATTAGTTAATCGACTAGCTACACCAGATGGGATGATTACCCTTTCAGACCCGCACTCTCGGGACTCTTAGCATTTCATATTTCCACTAGAGTGAATAAATGGCACAAATACTTATAACAGGAAGCAACAGTGGTTTCGGGAAGCTAGCAGCATTGTCTTTAGCTCGAAAAGGACATCATGTAGTTGCAACTATGCGTAATCTTTCAAAGGGTCAGGATCTATTAGATCTTGCAGAAAAAGAGCAACTCTCTCTTGAAACAAAACAGTTGGATGTAACTAATCCTGAATCAATTGCATCATGTATTGAGCATCCTGAAGAAATTGATGTACTGATTAATAACGCAGGATTTGAAGTACAAGCAGCAATTGAACAAATTGATGACGAGTTAATGTTGCAGCAACTTGAAACCAATGTTTTCGGTCCATTACGAACAATGAGAGCTGTAATCCCTGCATGGAGTAGTCGCGGAAGTGGAGTGATTGTCAATGTAAGCAGTATCGCTGGAAGGGTTGCGTCTCCGTACAGTGGTGCTTATTCTGCATCAAAATATGCGCTTGAAGCATTAAGTGAAGCGGCACACTTCGAAGTGTCACAACTTGGGATCCGTATTCACTTAATAGAACCTGGAAGATTCCAAACAGGATTTTTTGACAACATGATTAGACCAGAAAGCTGGGCCGGTTCACCTCAAGAACAACGAGCTCAAGAATTTAGAGAATCTTTAACAAGCCTTGATGGTAACGGCGAGCGTCCAGACCCTCAGTTGGTTGCAGATGCAATTGTTAACGCCGCAACAGACCCATCCGCGCCATTTCGAAAGCTGGTTGGAGGTGACGCAGAGTTAATTGATGCCACTAAGACAGCAATGAGCTTTGAAGAATTTGAAGCCACGATGCGGGCTGCACTTAATTGGTATGACTGAGCTTTAGAAGCCCTCAGGTTTTTGAAATCCGCCAAGTTCATTAAAAAGAAAGCGACCAATAGCCAAAGGCGTACGATCCTCAAGAAATGGTCCCGCGATCTGTACACCTACTGGTAAGCCATTGATCATTCCGATTGGCACCACAGTTGCTGGCAACCAAGAAACTCCAGTAATACCCATCCACTTCATCTGATCGCTGTACATGCGTTCGGCTCCATCAACAAGAATTTTTCTAAGAGTAAAAGGAGAAGAATGATCATGTGGAATAGCTTCAGTAAGCGTTACAGGAAGTAGGACAACATCGTAGTCGAAGAAAAATTCTCTCCATTTTGCTCGTTGCTGCATTCTTCTTTCATTCCAACTCAACCACTCGCGATGGCGAAGAGCGGCATGCCATATGCCTAGGTCACCTTGTGGAGAATCTTGCTTTTGAACAATCTCTTCTAATTCAGCAAGAGTCCAGGTTCCTGCTTCAGCTGCCGAAAGGAGGCGCCAAAAAGTATCAATAGATTTTTCAAAGGAAAAGTCTGGACGAGCCTCGTAACTAACAGTGGCACCATTACTTTCAAGCACTGATGCTGCGTTAAGGAGGAGACTCTTATAAGCATCACTTATCGGGGCAGTTTCTTCTTCAATCCAAACCCCAACACGATAATCAGAGATTTTTTCGTGTCGGCGCCCAGGAAGATTTAATGAGTATGCCGTGTGATCCCACTTATTTGGCCCAGCAAGTAAATCAAGTGCTAATACAAGATCGTCAACATCCCGAGCCATAGGGCCCACAACTGCAATATCGGCTTGACTTAAAGTTCCTGGCATACCAGGAATTTGACCAAGCCCAGAAACAATTCCATAACTTGGTTTATGTCCACAAACCCCAGACCAATGACTTGGAATTCGAATAGAACCCCCTATATCTGAACCCAATTCAAGTGGGGTGTAGCCGGCGGCTAGAGCAGCTCCTGAACCACCAGAAGAACCACCTGGGGTTCTTTCAATGTCATAAGGGTTATTTGTTGTTCCATAAACTTTGTTATAGGTCTGTACATCTCCTGCCCAAATTGGAAGATTCGTTTTTCCATAAACAATCGCTCCAGCAGACTTATAGCGCGCTACCGGATCAGCATCATGGTCAGGTAAAAACTCTGATAATTGAGGCGCTCCTGAAGTAGTAACAAGTCCTTTGGTCTGAAAGCTGTCTTTTATTGTTATCGGAACCCCATGTAATGGTCTTAATGGCTTTTTATTAGCAACAGCAGCATCAGCAGCATCAGCAGCTTCTAATGCTCTTTCTGCATCAAGAGCTACGACAGCATTTATTGAACCATCAAACTGGTTAACCCGATCTAACGTGCTTTCCAGCAACTCGCGACTTGAAACATCACCTTTTGCTATTGCGGACGCTGTTTCAATAGCAGTGCTATATGCGTATTCTGACATCGTTCTCCTAACACCTATTTGTATTTTTACACAACTAAATAAATTTCTGAAACCGTCATCAGGATCCATCAAGAAGACATTTAGTTGTGTCACTCTTTATTTATGCCAACGGACGAAAAGGCAACTCTTACAGGTAGTTGTATGTGCGGAGGAGTCCGCTATCAGATCACTGGATCTTTACGGGAAGTAGTTAACTGTCATTGTGAACCATGCCGACAATTCACGGGTCATCATATGGCGGCAACCGCTGTTTCTGCTAAAAATATATCTTTCGAAAAAGAAGAAACATTGACTTGGTACCATCGAACTCCAACTGTCCGATACGGGTTTTGTTCACAATGCGGATCATCCCTTTTTTGGCACGATGCCACACGGGAAAACTTCTTTGCAGTACCTGCAGGGTGTCTTGACCAACCAACAGGGCTAAGCACAGTTCTAAATATTTATACAGAAACCGCAGGGGACTATTACACCCTTGACCCTTCTCTCCCATGTGAAATCGGTGACGTAACTCACTGGTAAGCCCCTAAGGTAACCAGACCCAATAAAGAGAGTGCTATTTTTCTGGTCTAAAAAATAAAGAAAGTTGTAGTAAGCCGGCGCTTATTCCTAATCCTCCAGCAATCCAAAACCCATTCCATCCAATAAAGTCATCAGAAATTTCTAAAACGTGGTCTAAAGACCAGTTACCAGGACCAATAACAGCGATTGTTAGGGAAACGATGCTCAAAATAAAGACGTATTCCCACCCCTCTTTAATAATAAAAAACCCTTTATTTTTATGGACTGTCCATCCAGCTACGATCATGATTCCAATTACCCCTGACGCGGCAAATGAAGTAAGAAATCCTAGACAAAGTAGTAGTCCACAAAAAATCTCTGATAACGCTGCCATCCATGCATTAAAAGTTCCCGGTTTCATACCAATACTTTGAAACCAGCGGCTCGTTCCTTTAATTCGCCCTCCGCCAAAGATTTTATTCCACCCATGTGCAGCAATAGTTGCTCCAATGGATAAACGACAAATTAATAGAACAAGATCTGAACCAGCAATTGTTATTTGGTTGGAAGTATTCACAGTTTATTTCTACGTCTTTGAATTCCGTGAGTCAATTTAGCGGTGAAGAGTTGCAAAGTATTTAATCCAATCTGTCAGATATTTATCGTCTAAGCATCTCTTTTTTAACAGCTTCTAAGAAGAAACAAAAGGAGAAATTAATGGATGCAACTTGGATGGAAAAAAGTTCCTGTATAGATCTTTCCCCTGACATCTTTTTTCCCAGCGATGGGGTAGGAGTAATTACTGCAAAAAGCATTTGTGAAAGTTGCTTAGTAAGCAAATCATGTCTTGAATACGCACTCCGAAATCAAATAGATCACGGGGTGTGGGGTGGCTGCTCAGAACGTCAGAGAAGAAAAATCCTTAAAGCAAGATGACTTAATTGTTTATTTGACATTAGGTCTTAGAAATATTTACCTTTGGTCGGGTAAGCGGGATTTGAACCCACGACCTCCTCGTCCCGAACGAGGCGCGCTACCAACCTGCGCCACTACCCGAAGAAATTGATTTAAAACGTCAAGGTGAATGATTACTGATTAATAGTCTCTGATGTCACTAAATGCTGTAAAGCTAATGGATCAATTGGTTTTACAAACCACCCATCAGCATCAGCTTCTTTGGCTAAAAAAATATCGGCTTCTCTATCTAGCAGCAGGAAAACTTTTTGAATTGGGATTCTTTCAGCCCGACTTTCTAAACGAACTTCAAGACAGGCAGCTACACCACCCATATTGCCAATTTGTAAATCGAGAACTATGGCTGCAGGTTCATGCACATTAATAGCTTCAATAACATCCTTACCCGCTTGAATCCTGACCATGTCGTAATCGCCGCTTAGTGCAGCCTCTACTTCTTGGTATGTACGTTCAACACTGGTAGCAACTAAAAGAACAGAAGAATTACCCATAAATAGGAGCGTATCGGAGTGATAACCACACAGTTACGTTAGGGGTAGTGCAGATTGTCTCTTTATCGGTCTACCATTTGGTGTATAGAACAAATAGAGCAGGAGAACTAGTGCTAGAGATCGCTGTTGAACATCACGATAATTATGTTTCATGTCGCCCCATTGGAGAACTTGATGCGTACACAGTCGCTCAATTCAGAGAATCACTTACACAATTATCTGAACATCGATTCATACTTGTCGACCTTTCAGATGTGCCATTCATGGATTCAGCTGGCCTTGGAGCTTTAATCGGAGGCATCCGAAGAGCAAGAGAAAATGAAGGCGATGTCTCAGTTGCATGTAATCGTCCGGCGTTAACTCGACTATTGCACACCACCGGTTTTGACCGCATCGTCCCAGTTTGTGAAACAATTGAAGAAGCCGTAGAAGCTCTCACAAATCCAAACTCTGATTGAGGGCTCTTATCCGCGTGCCTCTACGCTAGATAATCTAATCCCCCATCCTTATTGAGATTTACGTGTCACGACGATTTACTTTTCCTTCAGCACTGTTGCTTATCGCAATCGGACTTTCAATCTTTGCGGTTCCCGCGTTTGCTGACCATGGTGAAGGAAACAAAGATGACCAAGAACAAATACCGTTTAACGATTTATCTGGGCCTTCTCGAGCAGTAGAAGTAGTTGAAATAAGCGGATTACTTGATCCGGTCTTAACAGACATGATGATTGACACGTTGAGCAATATTGATCCGACAGAGACTTTGGCGATTGTTTTTCAAGTAAATAGCACCGGAGCAGTTGTTTCTAATGAAGCTTTGGTTGATTTAGCTGACCACATTCTTGATGCGCCGGTACCTATTTCTTTTTGGGTTGGCCCATCTGGAAGTAGAGCTACAGGTCCTATGGCCCAACTAGTTGGATTAAGTGACGATGTCGGTATTTCACCAGGTGCCCGATTTGGGGCGATGGGCGATTCAATATTTTCTGAAAACTCAAATTATCAACCTTTCGACTTGCCCGCTGACACTGATTTAATTACGGAAACGGTTGGTTTCAATGAGGCCTTTGAACGAGAGTTAGCTCGTCAATCTCCTGTATTGCCGGATCATCTTTTCGGAATAGAAGGGTTCGAAGTTGTTATTGATGAAACTGCGAATCCTCCAACAGTTGAACCAATTACACAAACACGGTTCAAAAAATTAGATGTCGTAAAACAATTTTTTCATACAGTAGCTAGCCCTGCTGTGGCCTACCTTCTCCTCATTGTTGGACTTGGGCTACTTGTTTTTGAGTTTTTTACCGCTGGTGTAGGAATCGCTGGAGTTCTCGGCGCAGGATGTTTTTTATTCAGCACGTATGGTCTTTATGTTCTTCCAACACGTTGGTGGGGAATCTTTCTTCTCGTCCTGGCCTTTTTCGCTTATTCCATTGATATCCAAGCTGGAGTTCCAAGAACATGGACAGCAATAGGAACCATTTCATTAATTTTTGGATCACTATTTTTATTTGATGGAACCCCACTTTCATGGATCACCTTGGTAGTTGGAATCATTGGAGCATTCGCGGGTATGGCTGCAGGAATGCCAGCCATGGTAAGAACCAGATTTTCTAGCCCAACCATTGGACGAGAATGGATGATTGGGGAGACGGGCGAGGCAATAGAACCATTATCTCCGAATGGTCTAGTTAAAGTCCGCGAAGCCGTATGGCGCGCGACAACAAACCGTGCAACCCCCATTGAAGTCGGGGAGACAATACGTGTAGCAGGTATTGACGGGTTATGGCTTGAGGTAGAACCCGAAGAAGGTGCTGCCAAAGATTACAGAGATAGATCAAAAAACAAATAAGCCTGTTTATTCAACTTCTTCATCTTCTTTTTCATCTAGAAGTGATGCCACTTCTTCTTTTTCCTCTTCGGCTTCTTTCATGTGTTTGATGATGTAACGCACAGTCATCCAAGACATGTTCCCAATAATGAACCAGAACCACCAAGGCATACCGTTGTCACAGTCGCATTCTTCTGGTCCTGGCGAAAATGCTGGAAGTTCGGGAGAGGCTGCCGTAGTTGAAAGAGGTTCAGTAGTTGTTGGTGCAAGAGGTTCCGTTGGTGCCGGTGGTGGCGTAGGTCCTGGAGGTTCGGGGTCCTCTGAAATAGTTGTAGTTGTTCCATCAGTTTTAGGAGGAGGTTCTGGAGGAGGTTCTGTTTCACTTTCACCTTCTTCGACCTCTGGTTCTGTAGTGGTTGTCGAGGTAGAAGTAGTTGTTGTCGATGTGGACGCTGGCGCAGCTTCAGGTTCTGTTGTTGTCGTAGAAGTTGTTGAAGAAGTCGTAGGTGCCGGAACTACGGGTGGTGCAGGATCAGGTCCTTCACAAACGTTCTGGGTACATACAGGTACATATTCTGGATCGTCACAACTGAAACTACCGTCGGCCGAGACACTGTTGTCATCCGGATCTTCCCAGTTTGAAATACCGTCACAGTCGTTATCGAGGTTCACGTCAACTATCGAGAACTTGTCACCCGTTGGGGCAACCCCAGCGTTAATGATGTTGGTTTGATCATTCCGTTTATGGGCGTAACCAAAGAACATAATCGGATCGGAATACCCGTGGGCGTCCATGTCATCTAAACGGAGAGAAGTTACGTCTGGTTCGTGAGTAGACCCTTCCGAATACCACACCGTGTTATCAAACATAAAGAAGTGCAGCGGTTCGTCTGTGCCACGGAGATCTCGATTAAAGGACGTCCATTGCGGGTTCCATCCAGCAGGTTTAAACCCTGCACGCCAAAAAGCAGTGTTGCCATCATGGTCGATATCTCGGTTAACCCACAGCAACGTAGCCATCTCATAGTTCACTGCACCTGTTTGGATGTATTCACCAATCGTTAACCCCGTAGCTTTAAACGCTGATTCCGAAACAACATAAATACGGTGACCTACTTTGTTGTGGTTTCAGGTCGACTAATGCGGAACGCTTCACCTTCCTGGAGAGGTTCAGAGTAAACAGCTACAGCCCGTGGAGAAAAAGAAAACGTATCAGGATCGAAGGGATCACCACTGCGTGCGGACTGCCATTCACCGTCGTTGTCGGCGGAACTTGCTGGTGCAGCGATAAATAAAACAGAAAGCAAAAATGAAAGCGATAGAAGAAACTTAGAAATTTTTGTCATTAACATGCCGCCCAATGCGAAATTATTCGTCGTTCAAGTACAAAATGATAAAACATTTTACTTGTGTTCCTATAGTTGGGGGATTGATGTTAGGAGATCAAGTTAGTCAGAGTAAGTGGAGAGATTTAGCAGCATGTCGCGGCCGGCAATCTCAAAATTTTTTCCCTCATTCTTCACAAGAAAGACGAGATGAAAGACGCCGTCGCGAAACACAAGCAAAGAAAATTTGTAATGACTGCATAGTTCGCGAAGATTGTCTCAGCCATGCTTTAGCGATACGTGAACTTTACGGAATTTGGGGCGGAACAAGTGGTGCTGAAAGACGAGAGATGCTTGGACTTTACACTTTTACAAAAAAAGAATCTAAATAGAAGGAAGTCGCGGGCCAGCAATACGAACGTCGCCTCGTCTACGAGTTACACCCGTTGAATCAAGATATCCGAGAAGCGGTAGAGCGTGTTTACGCGTGTTTCCCGCAGATTCTCTAAAAGTTGAGACAGCAAAACCTTCCGGATTTTTTTTCAAAAGTTCAGCAGCGAGCCTCCCAGCTTCTTCAAGAGCAGAAGGAGAAAAAAATATGCCATCTTGTTCAATCACGTCACCCCTTCGAACAAGCTCTCTTAACTCCGCCCTATCCACTCCCTCCGGATCTGGGGGAGCGAAAAGTAGTTCATTTAACTTTTTAACGAAAGGATGATCTGATAACGAGTCCAAAGAATCTGCAGCTAATAAACGTCCACCACTTGATTTCAAATCTTCTAGTAATTCTGCAGCGGCACGATCACGCTCATCCAATTGAGATAAATCCAAACCAAGAGGACCAGATAAGGTAACTTCCTCACGAATTCTCTCTAATGTTCCTCTCAGTACAGAAGGCTCAACAACCCACTTGCCTACATCAGAAGGAAGTTTTTTACCAGTCAAACGCTCCAATTCTGTTGCTTCAACCCAGCTACGCTCTTTAATAACTCGCTCAACAGAAAGATCTGGTTCTGCTTCACTTGCGGTTAGCTGAGGATCAACATCCAGAACTTCACCACCACCAATAGTTTCAGAACGGCCACTTTCTCGAAGAATAAATCGGTCACCGGGTAGAAGCGGCAAACCAGTTGATGCATAAAGCCGAACTGTCCCATCTGAACCCGGTATTAATTCATTAGATCCAAGAACACGCATTCGAACAGAGTGTTCCCCTGAACCTAAATACAAAACATAAGCACCTTTTCGAGAAACAGAGTGATCTAGCTGCTCTAAGACATGAAGCGAAGCATCAAAAATCGTAGTTTCATGCCATTGCCCATTACGAACTAAAACATCACCCCGCGCTAATTCATCGTGACTCACTCCTGACAAGTTCAATGCGCATCGACTACCGGGAGGCAAATCAAAACACTCCTCATGGTGATTTTGTAAAGACCGAATTCTTACTTGCTGATGATGCGGTAAAAGTTCTAAATCATCATCAACTTTTAAAGAGCCACCAGTAAGTGTTCCTGTAACAACTGTTCCTGCTCCCTTTGCAGCAAAAACTCTGTCGATCCATAACCGGGGACGGTTTAGATCTTCACTAATTGGCAATGTTTTTATGAGGTCATCTAACGCATCACGCAATTCGTTAACCCCGAGTCCATCTAATGCGTCTATATGAATAACGGGGACACCTTCTAAAAATGTGTCAGCTATATGATCTTCAACCTCTATATGCGCAAGCTCAACTAAATCTTCGTCGCATAAATTGACTTTCGTTAAAGCGACGATTCCATGTTTAACACCAAGTAATTCCAAAATTCTTAAATGCTCTTCAGATTGTGGTTTCCATCCTTCGGTCGCGGCAACAACAAAAATACATGCTTTAAGAGACCCAACGCCCGCCAACATGTTTTTTATGAACCTAATGTGACCGGGAACATCAATTAGAGAGACCGAATTACCAGAAGGTAGTTGCGTAACACCAAACCCAAGATCAATTGTTAAGCCACGTTCTTTCTCTTCATCAAAACGATCAGGATCAACACCAGTTAACGCTTTAACAAGAGTTGATTTTCCATGATCAACATGTCCGGCAGTTGCAATGACATGCATTAGCTCAACGCTGCTTCAAGTGCAGCAGCTACAACCTCATCATCATTTGGATGAATAGTACGAAGATCACAAATTGTGCTGTTATCAACTACTCGGCAGATAATCGGAGGGTCATTAAGACGCAACGATTCTGAGTAATCACCTGGCACAACTAAACCCACAGAAGGGATCTCAACCCCAGGAAGAGTTCCACCACCTGGAGTAGAGAAAGTGTCTGCTACCCAAAGAGGATTGATTGCTTCTGCTCGGGAGCGAAGCTCGTCAATAGACAAAGTAGCCATACGCCAAAAGGGAATAGCTTTTCCATCTCTATCTAAGTATGACAAAGCAATTTTTTCTAAAGAGTTTAGAACTAGCCCTCCTGGGCGTAACGCCCGAGCTAAGGGATGTGAACTGCAAGCTTTAACCAAGTCAGCCGTGCCGGCAATAACTCCGACTTGAGGTCCTCCAAGTAACTTGTCGCCTGAAAAAGTAACTAAATCAGCACCCGCTTCAAGAGTTTGTCGAGCTGCAGGTTCGTTCTTTAACCAAGCAGGCGGGCCAGATTCAAGCCAAGGACAAGCAGCGTCAAGAAGCCCTGATCCAATATCTACAACTAACGGAACATCAAGTTCAGCTAGTTCGCTTATTTTTGCGGACTCAGTGAATCCTTCAATCCGATAATTTGATTGATGCACACTCAGATTTAAGACAACGTTTTCTTTATTGACAGCTTTAGCAAAATCCTTAACGCGTGTTCGGTTCGTAGTTCCTACCTCAACTAACTTCGCACCAGACTGTGTGATTACTTCTGGAATTCGAAATCCGCCACCGATCTCTACAAGTTCTCCACGTGAAACCGCAACAGATTCTCCTCCTGCTAGAGCCGCGAGAACAAGCATTACTGCTGAAGCACAATTATTAACAACCATCGCTGCTTCTGCTCCACAAGCTTTAGCCAATAACTGTGGAGCTCGGTCTTGTCTTGAACCCCGGTTTCCAGTTAGAAGGTCAAGTTCTAGATTCGTGTATCTCGTAGAATTCGTGGATACGTCTACGGGGGCACGACCCATGTTTGTGTGTAATAAAACACCCGTTGCATTAATAACGTCAGTAAGCAGATTACTTGCGATTGATTCCGCAATATTTCGTGCTTTGTTCTGAATATCTTCAGAATTACCTTCGGAAATAGCCAACCTTGCAGCGTCAACAAGCAAAGGGTGAGGTAAGCCAGTGTCTTTCAAAGACCTAGCTAACTGATCAATTGAAGGTGGATATTCTGAAACCATGGAAATTTGATGATACGAGCACTGATAAGAACTACGCGCTAAACCTCTAATATAAATACATGACTTTGTTTTTTCTCATAGTGGCATTTTTAATCATTCCACTTGTGGAGATTTGGATATTGATACAAGTTGCTGCTTCCACCGGTTTATTGAACACAATCGGACTATTAATTGTTCTCAGCGTGATAGGCGCTTGGCTAGTTAAACGTGAAGGTCTTAGTGTCTTCCGTAAAGCTCAAAACGAACTTGTTCAAGGTCAACTACCAGAGCGACAAATCTTAGATGGGCTTTTAATTCTTTTTGGTGGAGCCTTAATGCTTACCCCAGGATTTTTTACTGATTTCATAGGGTTTTGCCTACTATTCCCGCCTAGTCGCATTTTGTTTAGAACCATTTTGATTAAAAGAATGAGTTCGAGAATTTCCAATCAACACTCATATATAAGAAATAGTCGAGTTCAGTGGGTATATAGCAAACGCCAAGATGAAACGATTGAAATTCTAGAAACCTCTCATTTAGAGGAAGACGATTAAAAGTCCGCTTCGTTTAATGCAGATTCAACAGCATCTAATAATCGAGCACTGCATCCATCCATATCAATAGGTGGAGCGAGTTCATTAATTAAATTTTCAACAATTTCTTTATAAGCGGAAGCAGCAGGCCCTTCTTTCAGAACAACAGGGTCTCCTGCATCACCTCCCGTTGCCACATCCCCATCTAGAGGAATAGATCCAATTAAGGGCGCTTCGATGCTTTGTGAAAGATTTTTTCCACCACCAGACCCAAATACTTCATGCTTTACACCATCGGGAGTAACGTATGCGCTCATGTTTTCGATCACACCAATCACATGTAAATAATTAGCTCTGCCCATATTCGCTACTCGAATAGCGACTTTTTGAGCGGCTAAGGAAGGGGTAGTTACCACAATCATTTCTGCTTGGGGTAAAAGTTTAGCTAACCCCATTTGGACATCGCCGGTTCCTGGTGGCATATCAATTAATAAGTAATCAAGGTCTCCCCACGCAACATCCTGACAAAAATGTTGAACCGCTCGATTAAGAATTAAACCGCGCCACATTAAAGCTGATTCTTCACTGTCTACAAGAAAGCCCATTGAAACGATTTTTAATAAACCCGATCCAACTTTTTTCTCGTTAGGAGATATTTTTCCTTCTTCTGGATTGCCTCCTAAACGTCCTTCAACCCCTAGCATTCGTGGAACTGAATAACCCCAAATATCGGCGTCCATAACACCAACGACGAAACCTTTCTCAGCTAACCCAGTTGCGAGATTGACAGTCACTGATGATTTTCCGACACCACCTTTACCGGATGCAACCATTAAAACGCGACAAGTAGCTGGAATCTCTGTTTCTGGCGCAGATTTGGCAACGTTCCACCGGGCTTTCGCCATAGCTGCAGCTTTTTCTTCGCTATTTAATTCCGACCAACTAAAACGGATATCAGAGATCTTAGGAAGAGCAGTAACGCGTGAACGAACATCTCTTTTAATTTGATCTTTTAATGGACAACCAGCAGTAGTTAAAGCAATCTCTATATCAACAACACCTTGAGAATTCACTTCAACGTGCTTGACCATTCCGAGTTCAACAATGCTGGTTCCAAGTTCCGGATCAATAACACCACGCAGAATTCCAAGAATATGATCTGGAGATGGTGGGGTAACGTTTTCTTGCAAATTTTCGCTCACAATATAAAGTTTAGAAGGTCGGTAAGACTTCTTGCGTGTAAGTTATATATAATCTAAGGAACAGTTGTAAAGGAAAGATTTTCATGATCACACTCACAGAAAATGCAACCAGCAAAGTCGGCGAATTGCTCGCTGGTGAAAGCGAAGAAGGTCTCGCGCTACGCGTAGCAGTAAAACCCGGTGGATGTTCTGGATATAGCTATGAAATGTTCTTTGACACTGACCGAGCTGACGATGATGTTGAAGTTACTTATGGTGATGTTTCAGTAATCGTTGACAATGCCAGTGCAGGACTTTTAGTTGGAGCAACCTTGGATTATAAAGATGGCTTAGATCAAACAGGCTTCTCTATTGATAATCCCAGCGCACAACGAACCTGCGGCTGCGGTAAATCCTTTTCCTAACGGAAAATTAATTAACCGTTTCTAAAGCGGCCGATATTTCATCTCGGTCCATCGCAAGATGAACAATTTCAGTAATCACTCCATCGGAATTTGCTACAACCAGACTTGGTTCAAACGGTAAACCAAAAGCACTAATAATGGGTGCGGTCCTAAAGTCACCTTCATTTGGTTCTATATAAACATCTGCATGTATGACCGACCAGTCGGTATTCAACTTTTCAGATTCTGCAATTAACACATCTAAAGCTGGTCCACACACATCACTTTGGCAAAACCCAGGAGTGGACACTAAAACAGCAGTTGGCCCTGATCGTGATAACGCCTCAGTAACCGTTAAATCATGAAGAGGACATGGATCCTCAAAACGAGTACATATGGGATTTACGCCCCTTGAGTCACTTACGGTAGGAGTTTCTACAGGCGGTAACTGATCACCAACTTGAATAATGGATAATTGATTTCCATCAACAACCTCGAGCGTGTGTGAAGCCCCGGAGTTAAGAGCGATTTCGTAATAGCCAACTTCTGGAGGAGTGAAGATCAATGGATAATACGGAGTTTGCCCAACCTCGCCATGACGTGAAACCATCACAGTCTCGATAAAACCTTCGTCCTTGCTGACAGTTAATTCAATACTCTCCGGTGCATTATCTGATATCGGCCATCCATCTTCCCCTAATAGAACATAGGGGGCACGTTGAGGAGATCCTGCAGCAAACATTGACGCCATATTGGACCCATCAGGGAACCGTGCCCCTAAACCAAAATCAGATAGCGGAAGAGTTGTTGTGACACTAGATGAACTTGAATTACCGCATCCAAACAATAAAGCAGCGCCAACAGTTCCAGAGAGGCCCATCAAGACGTTTCTACGCGTTACCGGTAAAAGATCTGCCATGATTTGGAGGATACACGGTCGTTGTCTAACCAGTACTAAGGCACACTCAAAGGAATGAATAATTACCCACATTTAAGCCTCACCGTAAACGGCCAAAATATTGACGTTCCGGACGAAGGATTAACACTATTAGATGTGCTGCGAGATCATTGCGGGACTACCTCAGTAAAAGATGGCTGCAGTCCACAAGGCCAATGCGGGTGCTGTACCGTGCTGGTAGATGGGCAAGCCCGTGTTTCCTGTGTCACCCCAGCTCGCCGTGTCGCCGGAAGAAAAATCACCACACTTGAAGGATTAGATCAAGAAACACAAACTGCGTGGGGATCAGCGCTGTGTTCCACAGGAGGCAGCCAATGCGGATTCTGCACCCCAGGCATAATCATGAGGTTCGCTGACCTGAAAAACAGAGAAAAAATTGATAAAGAAAAAGCCGAACGATCTCTTCATGCTCACTTATGTAGGTGCACCGGATGGCAAACCATTCTTGAAGCATGGGACACCTACGAAGACACGCATTTACTTCCGGACCCAGATAAATCAAAACTCAGAGCAGAGCTAGAAGGCGGTTCTCCACAAATAACTGGCATAGACGTTGCTTTAGGCAAAGGAGGGTTTTCCTCAGACACCGCCCCACCAGAAAGTCTCTATGCGGTACTTAACACCCAAAACGAGTGGGTCGTAGGAGAAACTCTGACTGAAGCACGTCAGAAAGCCGGAAAAATACAAGGAAGACGAACAACGATAAGTCCTGAACCGCCAATTGAATTACCAGACGGAGATTGGATAGCGACACTCCAAACAACCTGGGTTGACCCCGCCTACCTAGAAATAGATGCATCGTGGTGTGAACCGAATGGGATCCCATCTTCCTTAATCGCAAATGGAGGCGCCTTTGGAGCGAAAAAAGAATCTCCAGTTCAAGCAGCAGCACAACAACTAGCTAACCAATATGGCAAACCTGTACTTGCACAGTTCAGCAGAGAAGACACTGTCCGTTTTGGACCTAAACGACCACCAGTAGCAGGCGGCATTGATTCCAACGGCAAAGGAATACTGCGAGTGGTGCAAACCCCAGGCATAGTTGACGCCATAGAAAGATTTACCTCTGACATACATGTTGAAGAAGTCGAAATAATGGGCCCACCTACTTCTTCTCACGTCCGGGCAGCAGGATGGGCAGAAGCGGCAGCGCTCCTTTCAGCATTCAAAGGAGAACCACAAACCATTACTAACCCAAATGGCGGATCAGCTTACGCTCAAGTCACTGCTGAAGGCATCACCGTTTCAGTGAGATGCGGAAACCCTCTTGATGAAACAACACTGCGGGCATATTGCATCGGCGCCGCTCATATGGCTTGGAGTTGGGTCACATCAGAATCGTTGGCAGTAGACCAAGAAGGAGAAATACACGACCTAACGATTCGTTCTTTTGGAATAACGCCGGCAAGTATTACACCACCAATTACTGTCATAATTGAACAAGATGAAGGAGAGCCAGTAAACGGGTCAGACGCAGTATTCGCTGCAGTTGCTTCAGTAACATGGCTTACTCAAGGAACACCTGTTCAATGGCCCACGAAATTAAACGACGTAATTAAGAAATAAAGGAAAAGAAATGTCAAAACCTGTAGGCCCATACACACCAATAATGTCCGCTGGAGATCTTCTAGCAACGAGCGGACAAATCGGAATCGCAGACGGAGCGTTAGTCGAAGGAGGGATGCCGACCCAATTCGTACAAGCTCTCACAAATCTTAAAGAGGTTCTCGAATCTGCCGGAGCTTCAATGAGCGACGTGATCAAAACAACTGTGTTTCTTGTAGATATGGACGACTATGCCGAAATGAATGAAATTTATTGCGAAGCTTTCGGAGATCATCGGCCGGCTCGATCGGCAGTAGCAGTAGCAGCCCTCCCATTAGGCGCCCGGATAGAAATAGAAGCTTGGGCTCAACAAACCTGATCTAAACGTTTTTATAAACCTGGCTTATATGGCAGACTGGCATCATGCTTGGCGCCATCATTATGATCATCATTCTTGTAGTGGTCATACCCGTTGCCGTCCTTATGAGCGGAGCAGTCGGAGCAGCTTTGATAGGCGGGCTATTAAAAAAGAACGTTGATGATGATCATGAAGGTTCCGAGCTTTTAGAAGTAAGCGAATCTAACCCTTACATCGAAACAACAGATTAATGGAAAATGAAGGAGGAACTCCTTCAAAACTTCAATGGAATTTAAACCCAAAGCAATGGATTGCTGAAAATTCCACCGGAAAACCCACCGGAAAAATTAAAGCGGAAAACCCTTTTGCAATCTCCTTCTTCTTCGCTACCGCGTTACTAATTTCTTTCGGGATATTTTTCTTCAGCGGAACCAATGACAACATCATCACAGCTGCTGTGATACTTCCGATCTGCTATCTGCTGAGCCTTTGTTTTTCTTTAATCGGGTTTAAAAGAAAAAAACGCGACCCAAATCTAAGAGGCAAATTCTTAGGAGTGCTTTCACTACTAGTCATTATCCCAACAACACCGTTTCTTTTATTTCTGCTTGCCTATGGGCTGCCAGGAGAACTAAACGGTGGATGTTGCTGAGAAGTAAAAGAATTTAGAGTTCCCACCGCGATTTACCGAACCGGTAACCGACACTTCGCACCGTATGAATCAAATTCGCATGCTCTTCACCTAGTTTCGCCCGTAACCGTCGAACGTGAACATCAACAGTTCGCGCCCCACCGTAATAGTCGTAGCCCCACACTTGGCTTAAAAGAATTTCGCGAGTGAAAACTTTCCCAGGACGCGAAGCAAGAAACTTTAAAAGTTCATACTCCATATAAGTCAAATCAAGAGGATGGCCATCAATAGTGGCTTGATAAGTTTCCACATTCAAAGTTAACGGACCGTAATGAAGTAACTCAGGGCTTGTCCCACGACCAGTTCTCCAAAATAAATGATGGAGACGAGCTTTTAGTTCTGAAGGATTGATCGGGAATAAACAAAAATCATCAAAAAGGTCGTCACGTAAATCAATTCCTGACAACTGATCAGCACGAATTAAAAGCAATACCGGCTCTAAAGGATTTTCTCGTTTCCGTAAATTCCGACAGAAAGAAAGCGCTCCTTCAAGATTCATATCACCAGCAACAACAGCCCCAGACCACCCATCATCAACTGATGCTTGATCGGGATCATCAACGCCTTTCCAAAGCCAAGCACTTAAATCAAGAGCTTGAGAAAGTTCTGGCGGCGGTGTATTTGGAAAAACGAGTAAAGGTTCCATAAATGTTGTCTTTAATCACTACCAAGAGGGAAGGTAACGTTCCAACTCAAATGGAGTGACTTGTTGTTGATAATGATCCCATTCTGCTCGTTTATTTCGTAAGAACCACTCAAAAATGTGATCACCTAATGCTTCACGAACCAAAGATGACTCTTCCATTTCATCAAGAGCTTCGTTCAAGCTTGCGGGAAGTCGCGCAACCCCTAAGTCTTGCTGTTCTGATCGGGTCAAATTATAAAGGTTAGTAGTCGCTTCTTTAGGTAGTTTCATTTTTTCTTCAACACCGCGTAATCCCGCAGCTAAAAGCACAGAAAAAGCTAGATAAGGATTACATGCCGGGTCTAAAGCCCGATATTCAATACGTGTCGAATCCAATTTTCCTGGCTTAGTGACAGGAACCCGTATCAAAGCAGAACGATTGTTATGAGCCCAAGAAACATAACGCGGAGCCTCGTAACCTTCGTTAATTCGTTTATAAGAATTAATCAATTGGTTTGTTACCGCAGATATTTCTCGTGCATGATGCAACAATCCAGCGATAAATCCTTGCGCTACCTCCGAGAGCCCATTTTCTGCATCCGGATCGTAGAAAGCATTCGCATCATCTTTGAATAAAGAAAGATGAGTATGCATCCCAGATCCTTGAATCCCATTAAGAGGTTTAGGCATAAAAGTAGCGTAAACCCCGCTTTCCATCGCAATTTTTTTAACCGCTAACCGAAGAGTCATCACTGAATCAGCCATCGCCATTGCATCGGTGTATTGCAAATCAATTTCATGCTGACTTGGACTGTCCTCATGAAATGAATATTCAACTGGTATTGAAAGAGCTTCAAGCATATGAAGGGTACGTTTACGCAAATCTGAAGAAATATCTGCAGTGGTCAGATCAAAATACGATGCTTTATCTAGAGGTTGAGGTGTAGTCGTGTTGTTGTCTGCGAAATAGAAAAACTCAACTTCAGGGGCACAAAACATTTCGAACCCAGATTCTCTCGCTTTTTCAATATTTCGGCGTAACACTTGCCGTGGATCTCCAGCAAAAGGAGACCCATCGAGATTAGTTATGTCACAAAAAATAGTTCCCGACGGTTCGTCTTCAGCTGCCCATGGCAACAATTCAAAAGTTGAAGCATCGGGACGCGCTAAAACATCGCTTTCCTGTATGCGGCTAAATCCATCAATTGCAGAACCATCAAATTGCAAACCTTCATCAAATACTGCTTCTAGTTCTGCAGGAGAAATCGCTACAGACTTGTGTTGACCAAGAACATCTGTAAACCACAGACGAATTAATCGAACCCCACGCTCTTCAACTGTTCTCAATACATAGTCTTGTTGACTGCTACGTCCTTCTTCCATACAACCAGCATGGAAGGAAAGACCGCTACGCGCTAATAAATTTAGAAACGTTTACACACTGTTCACATAAGAGCAACAGAAATGAAATCCCATCACACAAAAATGGGGTTTATACGACATAACCTGTCGGATACCGATTACTAACTCAGTAATTAAATGTTTATATATAAACCAATCGCTTATAGCACTCGAGAAAAAGAGAAGAAAAAATGGCAATGCGAGCTGAATACATTTGGATTGATGGAACTCAACCTATTCCATATGTCCGATCAAAAACAAAAATTGTTCCCGATGGAACAACCGAATTTCCGATATGGGGCTTTGATGGATCAAGCACAAACCAAGCTCCAGGAGACAACTCTGATTGTGTACTCAGACCAGTTTTCTCTTGCCCAGATCCAATTCGTGGAGGCGGAGATGTCCTTGTGCTCTGTGACGTATGTTTACCCGATGGCGATTTAACTCCTCATCCTTCAAACACACGTGCTGCATGCGTAGAGGCCTATGAAAAATATGCAGATCAGGAACCGATATTTGGGATCGAGCAGGAATACACCTTCTTTGTTGACGGTCAACCACTTGGATGGCCAACGGATGGATTTCCCGCCCCGCAAGGCCCTTATTACTGTGGCGTAGGCGCTGTTGAAACTGCTGGGAGAGACATTGTTGAAGCTCACACCACCGCCTGCATGGAGGCTGGTTTGACTATCTCTGGAACTAACGCAGAAGTAATGCTTGGTCAATGGGAATTCCAAATAGGGCCACTTGACACTGTTCGCGCTGCAGATGAAATCTGGATTGCACGTTATTTGTTGTACAGAGTTTCCGAAGACTTTGGTGTAGATGCCTCAATTGCAGCAAAACCAATAAAGGGAGACTGGAATGGAGCAGGTGCACACACAAACTTCTCAACCAACAAAATGCGCGAAAACTATGATGCAATCATCACTGCTTGCGAATCTTTAGGAGCAGAAGGCAAACCCGCAGAACATATCGCCGGATATGGTGTCGGTTCAGAAGATCGCCTAACTGGTGAACATGAAACCCAACGCTATGACCAGTTCAGTTACGGAGTTTCCGACCGCGGTGCTTCAGTTCGAATCCCATGGCAAGTACACATTGACCAAAAGGGGTACATCGAAGACCGTCGACCAAACGCAAACATGGACCCATATGTAGTAAACCGTTTAATCACAAACACTTGTTGTGAAGCACTTGCTTAAAGTCATTGCCATATGAGATGAACCCCGGGAGGTTTCCCGGGGTTTTTTCTTTTTCAAGACAAAATATGACCCCTAACAAGTTCCTAACAAACTTCGCGTAAAATGATCACATAGAAAAGAAATGATTTAGATGTAAACAATCTAAGGAGATTTCAAATGAAGAAATTTTTAGTAACACTAGCGGCAACAGCCACCTTCGTAGGAGGGGCATTTGCCATAGCTATGTGGTCACCAATAGGGACCGCTGGCGCTGAAGAAACAAACTTGCAACGCTATGCAGGAACTGAAAAACAACGAGACGGTATGAAAGCTGACCGTGGAGAACATTTTGCGGGCATTGCTGAAGTGCTTGGTTTAGAGGTAGAAGATTTGCGTTCACAGTTAGCTGAAGGCGCAACAATGGCTGAAATCGCTGGAGATAATGTTGATGTTTTAATCGCAGCGTTGGTTGATGATGCAACTGAGAAAATTAATGAGGCAGTTGTCGCCGAAAAAATGACTCAAGAAGAAGCTGATGAAAAAATTGCTTCACTTGAAGAAAACATTACGGAGCGAGTCAACACCGCACCAAAAGACCTCGGAGAGAAACGCCCTCCACGTGGAAAAGAATTCCCTAAAGGACCACGTGTCTCAATACAACCCGTTCCGGATGCAGCGATTCAGAACATAAGTGGAGTATCAATAGCGGCAGCGTAACGACTACATCGTTTTCTGCTTAGAAATCGATGCGTTCTAAAGTAAATGATTCATATCAATTGATCCAGAATCATGGGAGGTGTTGTTAGACCTTCTCGTAACTAAAAATGCTTTATATAGGTGGCGCAATGCGCCACCTATATAACTTTATGGAGCAGAATTAGTGGATAAATGTGGTTGTTGTACTATTAGCCAAGGTTGATTTACGTAGTTGACCGGCAACCCTAAAAAAGGATCTCATTATGATTTCTCGACCACTTGACGGCAGCTCGACAGGTCTTGATAAGCCTCAGAGGCGAGCAGCAGTGGAGTGGATTTTGGCTGATAAGGAGCGACTCAAAATTTTTCAAGGAATGTTGACTTCGTTTGCGCCGTGGAAGCTACGGCGGGCAGGGTTCAACAACGACGGAGACAATGAAAACGATTTAGCACCGTTACCGATCGCGGAAATCACGTGCTCGACCATGATTACCCACGGGCTGAATGACAGCGTAGTCCCCGTGGAACTCGCTATACGGGCGAGCGAGTCTCTCAAGAGTGGTGAACTTGTGCTGATTGATGAAGGCCATCACTTTCTGCCTATCGATCGGCATTTCCAGACGACAATGGAACGACGCCTCCAATTCGTTCACTCCGATAAATGACTCAGACTCCTGAGTAACTGCCTTCAATAATGGTTCGGTAACCTTAAGTTATGGGAAACATACGAGTCGCTCTTGCCCAACTAAACTCTGTAGTTGGGGATCTTGAAGGCAACGTTGAACGTATTCAAGAAGTTTTACCAAACCTAGATGACTGCGATCTAGCAATTTTCCCTGAAATGACTATTACTGGATACCCACTTGAAGACTTAGTCCTTAAACCAGGATTTGTATCTGATAGCCGTGCGGCAGTCGAAAAAATTGCCAAAGACAGCAAATCATGCGCACTCGTAATCGGATTCGCAGACGAAGGACCAAATGGTGAGGTGTATAACGCTGTAGCAATCTGCCACCAAGGCCAAATAGCTGGCATATACCACAAACGAGAATTACCAAATTACGACGTATTCGATGAAGCACGACATTTCTCATCCGGAAATAAACCTCTTCAGCTATACAAAATTAATGGTGTAAACGTCGGCATCGTTATCTGCGAAGACCTTTGGGTATCAGATGGACCAGCACAAGAATTTGTCCAAATGGGGGCCGAACTTCTTGTAGCAGTCAATGGTTCCCCCTATGACAACATAAAAGCTGCTGCTCGAGAAAAACTCATTACAAACTTCGCCGCATCTTCTCAAATCCCGGTGGTGTACCTAAATCTTGTTGGAGGCCAGGACGAATTAATTTTCGACGGCGGATCAATGATCACTGACTCGCAAGGAAAGATCGTGACACAAACAACAAGATTTTATGAAGAAACTTGTTTAGTTGACATAGACACTCCGAGTATCCCAACAACAGATTTTGCCAGCCAACTGAGTCATGACTGGTGCATAGAAGTATCAGAGGCAACAGATCGCACCAATAAATATAAACATTCACTGACCACCCCACTCAGCCCTGAAGCAGAGTTATATACAGCACTCGTGGTAGCGACTCGAGATTATGTACAAAAAAGTGGCTTCACGGACATCTGTCTTGGACTCTCCGGCGGAGTTGACTCTGCGTTAGTAGCAACTATTGCAACCGACGCCCTAGGCGCAGATCATGTACATCCCGTGTTAATGCCCTCAAGATATTCCAGCGACCATTCATTGAAAGACGCCCAAGATTTAGTAGAACGACAAGGAATTGTTGCACAGACAATACCTATTGAAGAAGCCCATCAGAGTTTCCACAATTTATTGTCCCCCTCAATAGGAAATGATTTTCCAGGTTTCACAGATGAAAATCTTCAAGCACGTATTAGGGGAGTCTTATTAATGGCACTCTCTAATGCTTTTGGATGGCTCGTTCTTACCACTGGTAATAAAAGCGAATCAGCAGTCGGATTTTCTACCTTATATGGCGACACTGCAGGTGCTTACGCTGTCATACGAGACGTGTATAAGACACAAGTATATGAACTATGTCATTGGCGAAATAAACAAGAAGATACGCCAGTCATTCCAAAGAATATTCTTACCAAAGCCCCATCAGCAGAATTACGACCAGATCAACGCGACGATCAACGACTCCCACCGTACGAAGTTCTTGACCCCTTATTAGAGGCCTACATAGAAGGTGACCGAACCCGCGCAGAACTCGTCAACGATGGGTTTGATCGAGAGCTAGTTGACCGGGTAGTAAAAATGGTTGATCTCGCAGAATACAAAAGACGCCAAACACCTTTAGGACCTCGAGTAACAACAAAAGGATTTGGACGTGACCGTCGTCTTCCTGTCGTTAATCGCTATGACGGTTAATCAATTTATTGGGAAATAAGCAATTAGATTTTATTTTTCTCATCTGAAGCGATTTAACAAAAATAAAAAATAGTGACAAACGTCACCATTTAACGTTGTTGTCTCTGTAACCGTGGGTATGGTGACGCCATCAACGGTTTATAACCGTTTCATAGGAGCCGGTTTAAAAACAAGAAAGTTTCGTTTAATAAACCGCCTTTAAAGGAGATGACAGGTGACAAATAATCGGGTTGAAAGAGACGAAGAAGATCTTGTCCGTCTCTATCTCACCGACATCGGTCAGTATGAACTTTTAGATAAAGAAGATGAAGTTCGTTTAGCTAAGAGAATTGAAGAAGGCGTTGCCGCTAGAGAATCTCTTGATAAAAATGGCGGGAAAGACCTTACTCCTGCAAAAAGACGAGAGATGCGACGAGCACTTATGAAAGGTGAGCGTGCTACATCAGAGTTCACTAATTCAAATCTCCGACTCGTTGTTTCTATAGCTAAAAAATATCAAGCCTCTGGGTTACCTCTGCTCGACCTCATCCAAGAAGGAAATCTCGGATTAATGCATGCAGTTGAAAAGTTTGATTGGAGAAAAGGTTTCAAATTCTCAACCTATGCAACGTGGTGGATTCGACAAGCCATTACACGCGGTATAGCAAACACGGGACGCACGATTCGCCTCCCAGTTCATGCTGGTGACACACTTGCACGACTCACTAAAGCCAAATCACGACTTGAGATCAAATACGGTAGAGCAGCGACTTTGACTGAACTTGCAGTAGAAGTTGAGATGGAAGAAGACAAAGTTACTGAAGCATTACGTTTTGCCGCAGAACCGCTTTCTTTAAGCGAACCTTTACGAGAAGACGGCGACGCAGAACTCGGTGATGTTGTTGAAGACAGAGGGGCGCAATCACCATTTGAATCAGCAGCAACCTCATTATTACCAGAAGAGATAAGCCGCCTGCTTGCTCCGCTTGATGATCGCGAACGAGAAATTCTTAAATTACGCTTCGGATTAGATCGAGGGGAACCTCGCACTCTTGAAGAAGTCGGCGACTTCTTTAATCTCACTAGAGAGAGAATTCGCCAAATTGAAGCTCGAGCAATGTCAAAACTTAGACATCCAAGCAGCGACACGGGTGCTCGAGATCTACTAGCTGTTTAATTTTTAAATTTGGCGGAGGTGGACGGGAATCGAACCCGCCGGACAGGGATCACCTATCCCACCCGCTTTGAAGGCGGGGGAGCCCACCAGGTACTCGGACACCTCCACTAGAAACACTACGAGCAAGTACGCCTGATCACATCCCGACAGAGTCGCGAAGCAAAATCAAGGCCTATATTGGCTATATGAAAAAGTTTTTTATGTTAGCTGCCTTAGCAGCTTTGATATCGGTAGCTGTTAAGAAAGTACGGTCAATCTAAGTTAGGTTTCCTGACGACCAATCAGTTTCTTCTCAGTAGCCATCATCTATGGACGCGCTAAAACTTAAAAACAATTCATCTTTTAGTCGCGATGACATGCATCGTAATAATTTCCTTCTTTTAGTGGGCCTTAAACCCCATTGCTTAAAATTTTTCAACTTCTCGTGATCATGGATAGTCACCAAGACCTATGTCGCTAAAGTCAATTAAAGACAGAAGGATTAGAAATGACTCTTGAGCTTAAACGGACGGTTTATTCGCCTTGGCTAGTCGTCTCTGTTTTCGGGGAGATAGATATGGGTAGTTCCCCAAAATTACGAACCGAGATTATTCGTGTTATCAATGAAGGGCATTCCAATCTCGTCCTAGATTTAACGAGCGTAGATTTTATTGATTCTGCAGGTCTTGGAACAATAATCGGTGGTCTCAGAAGAGTGCGCTCACATGGGGGTGATCTTCTCTTAGTATGTCCACAGGAGAGAATTCAAAAAATATTTACTCTTTGTGACTTAGATAAAATATTTACCTTCTATTTAACTCACGATGAAGCGGTCGAAGATAACAAGGAAATGGATTAGTAATGAGCAGAAGTGACTATTCGTCAGGAATGGTTGAACTGCGCATACCTGCTAAAGCCGAATACATACAACTTGTCCGAACTGTCATTGGAGAAGTGGCATCCATTAATCCAAATCTTAATCTTGGAAGAATCGCTGATCTTAGACTCGCAGTCTCTGAAGCGGTCACAAATGCTTATAGAGAACACACCCGGCAAAATATTGAAGACCAGATTGTTATCCGCTGCGACTTAAGCAAAGGAAAAATTGAGATTGAAATTAACGACCAAGGTGCCGGTTTCAATCCAGATCAAATACCGAGTCTCCCGGATTCAGAAGATCCCAACCGGTTAAACCATGAATCTGGTGTTGGGTTTTCTTTAATTCAGGAATTATCTGATGAAACAGTTGTTGAAGTAGGAGAAGAAGGTACGAAAGTGCGACTTATTTTTAATCTAAATGATGCCTAAAAATAAGTAAATTTGAGAGTATGAGTGTGAGAAGCCATTTTCACCACTACGGTTTCTTCCGCATTTAACTTCTATTGATTTGACTATGGCAGAACAAAAACCACATTCATCAAAGACTTGGCTCGGTAAACGAGAACCTTTGCTGGCACGCCGGATCGGCTTGTCGATGCAAAGATTTTTAGGCATTGAAGCTGCAGGAGGGATACTTCTAATCTTCGCGGCCATAATTGCATTAATTTGGGCCAATTCACCGTGGAGCAACAGTTACTTCGATCTCTGGAATACTGAAATTCATATCTCTATTGGTGATTTGATATCGCTGGAACATCACGGGCATCCTCTTACTCTTGGCGAATTCATCAACGATGTTCTAATGGTCCTGTTCTTCTTTGTCGTTGGTCTTGAAATTAAAAGAGAATTAGTGACTGGTGAATTAAACACAAAACGCGCAGCTGCTTTACCAGCTGCAGCAGCAATCGGAGGAATGGTTGTTCCTGCGCTTATCTACTTCGCCTTTAACCAATCAGGTGATGCCACTGCCGGTTGGGGTATTCCTATGGCAACTGATATCGCATTTGCAGTTGGAGTGGTTTCGCTTTTGGGAACTCGAGTTTCAACTTCGTTAAAGATTTTTCTACTTACTCTTGCCATAGTGGATGACATCGGAGCCATTATTGTTATCGCTCTTTTTTATACTGAAAAACTTTCTGTCGGATGGCTCATCGTGGCTTTCTTAGTCGTATTTGCAACCAGCCTTTTAAAGGCAGTCAAGATTTGGTATATGCCGATATACGTCATTCTTGGGTTCATACTTTGGTATGCGATTTTTGAGTCAGGAGTTCATGCCACAATTGCTGGTGTCATTATGGGGCTTCTTGCACCAGCTCGCCCACTTCTAGATACCGATGACGAAGTAGAAGTATTGAAAATACAAAAAATTGGTGAAGTTGAAAGCCAGTCACTTCGACGGCTCGCATTTCAAATAAAAGAAACGGTTCCAGTAACTGAGCGTTTAGCAAACTTGCTTCACCCTTTAACAGGATTCATTATCTTGCCGCTTTTCGCTTTAGCAAATGCTGGAGTTGTATTAAGTACTGAATCGGTAGGTGACGCAGTTTCATCTGGTATTACACAAGGCATTGTGGTCGGACTGGTGGTTGGGAAGATTGCAGGAATTACATTATTTACACTTTTAGCTGTGAAAATTGGACTATGTACTCTTCCACCAGGAACTACTAAACGACATATTGTTGGGATCGCTTCAATTGCTGGAATTGGTTTCACTGTTTCGATGTTCATAGGTGGGTTAGCATTTGATAATGCAATGCTTCAAGACGAAGCAAAAATTGGAATTCTTTTTGCTTCTGTTGTCGCAGCAATCATTGGAACTTTTATTCTTTATAAATCTTCTGAAAGAGAAGAATCTTCCATGGAAGAAGAAAAGCTGGAGATGATTTAAATGTCAAAAAAACTTGTCATTGTTGAATCTCCAACAAAAGCAAAAACTATTTCTGGCTACCTTGGCCAAGATTACGCAGTTGAAGCATCTGTCGGTCATATTCGTGATCTCCCTCAAAAAGGTCAAGCCATTGATATCGAAAATAATTTTGAACCCAAATGGGAAGTAACAAATAGAGAACAGGTTTCAAAACTTAGAAAACTTTTAAAAACAGCAGACAGTCTTTATCTCGCTACGGACCTTGATAGAGAAGGTGAAGCCATTTCAGTACACCTCTTTCAAGAGTTCTGGAATGAAATTAATAAGAATTCAATACCCGTTTATAGGTTACGTACTTCTGAAATTACAAAGACAGCTATTCAAGAAGCCCTTGAGGATGCTGAACCATGGTTGGTCACTGAAAGCCCTTCAGAAGTTCCACAAGAGGTGAAACCTGTCTTTGAAGCGTATTTGGCAAGACGAATACTTGATCGACTTTATGGCTTTGAACTCTCTCCCGTACTTTGGCGAATGATCTCAAAGGGATTATCAGCCGGACGTGTTCAAAGTGTCGCTACCAGACTTGTAGTGGAACGTGAAAAAGAACGCATGGGTTTCATTCCCGCAGAATACTGGAGTTTGAAAGGTGAACTTAAAACAGAAGACCTTAAAGTCTTTGACACTGATTTAAAAGAAATTGATGGTTTAAGGGTGGCTGTCAGCAAAGATTTTAACGATAAAGGAAATCTAAAAACTAATGATGTTGTTCCAATAGGAAAAAATCTGGCTACAGAAATTCAAAAAAGTATTCTGGGAGAGTCATTAAAAGTTATTTCGGTAACAAAACAACCTGTACGTCAAACCCCACGATCTCCTTTTACTACTTCTGAGCTACTTCAAAAGGCAGAAGGTAGTGCCGACATGGTGGCTCGCAACGCTAATCGGCTCTTTCAATCTGGTTTGATTACCTATCCCAGAACGGACAACCCAAGCCTAAGCACGGAAGGAATAAATGCTTGTAGATCAGTAATTAAAGACAAGTATGGCGCTGAGTTCTTATCAGAAAAACCACGTATTTGGGCGAAGAAAACTAAAAAACTAAAAAGTTCAGATAAAGAACAAAGTAAAGATAATAAACAAAGTGCAAACGAGAAGGAGATTCATGAGGCTATTCGTCCCGCTACTTTTGAAGGAAGATTTAGATCTCCAGGAGAAGTAGCGGGAATGGCTGATTTAAGTGCCCGCCAGATAGAACTTTATGAATTAATTTGGCGCAGAACGATTACGTCACAGATGAATGATTATGAAGGTCAAAGAACGGTAATCCTCTTAGAAACAGTAGATGGAAATAGATTTCAACTTCGTTTTAGAACGTCAGCTATAACGCAGGTTTTTCACCGCGGTTGGAAAGAAGTTTTACACCAGTTAGACAAAGCGAAATCAGATGTAACCGGTGGTGAAACTACTGAAGAGAGTAATGGCGATCTTGAAATGACTCTCCCTGAACTTCAATCCGGCGATCTAGTTACTGTTACTAAGGTCACTCCCAACGAAACAGAAACCAAACCAAGAAACAGATTCAGTGAAGCCACTCTTATCAAGGAACTTGAAGATCGCGGAATTGGGAGACCGTCAACTTTTGCTTCAACAGTGTCAACAATTCAAACTCGAGATTACGTTTGGAAAAAAGGAACAGCATTGGTTCCAACTCTTGCAGCTTTTGCAGTAACCGAACTTCTTAGGCAGCATTTTCCGCGTTTGATTGATTTTGATTTCACTTCATCTATGGAAGCCGACCTAGATTCTATTGAAGGAGGAGAAGTCAATTGGCTAGACATGCTAAATGGTTTTTATTTTGGCTCAGATAGTGACGAAGGAATTCATGACAAGGTCACAAATCGACTTGGCGACATTGATGGAAAAGCTGTTTCAACAATTCCGTTAGGAAAACACCCAATAACAGGAGAACAAGTAGAAGCATCTCACGGAAAATTTGGACCTTACGTCCGCACCGGAGATATAACACGTTCCATTCCTGATGATATTCCTCCAGATGAACTAACTGTAGAGAAGGCAATTGAATTCTTGGATGCGCCTACTGAACGGCACCTTGGTGATGATCCGGAAACTGGTCTCCCAGTCGTTGTGAAATCAGGAAGATTTGGACCATACGTATCTTTAGGTCGTCCGCCTGAACCTCTTAAACGTTCTCCTGAACTACTTGCACTTTCTGCTTTAGGGTTACATCGAAAAGAAATCAAAGTGGCCTTAAATTATTTAAGGCTTGCGAATGGTTCAATTGATGAGAAAACTACTCGACAAATAATTAACATTCCAAAAAGAGAGGGTCTGGGCAAAGGCACCCTCGACAAAATTAGCGATTTTGGAAATAAATCAAATAAAGATTTTCTTAGTGCTTTACAGAATGCTGAAGAAGCCGGAATAAAAGGTAAAGCACTCGAAAGTATAAAAAATTTCTTAAGAGTAAAAAAGAAATTAGAAAAACTTTCTCCAGAAGGCCCAGCCGTAGTGGTAGAAGCTGCGCTTACAGCGTCTTTACGTAAAGAATTAGTAGCGAATGATGAAAATCGATCAGAAAACCTTGATGCATTGATTGAAGCACTTCAAGGATTTTCAACTGAAGAAATTTCAGGTGTCGACGCAGTAACAAATGTTATTGATCAACTTGAAAGTCTTAAGTCTGTAGAAGATGGGCCAAAGCCAAAGATGGCTTCTTTATTTCAGACAATGACACCGGAACGAATAACTTTTGAAGAAGCACAAGAACTTTTAAGTTTGCCGCGCACCGTAGGCGTAGACCCTCAAGACCAGGGAACAATTACCGTGCACAATGGGCGCTTTGGGCCATATTTAAGAAAAGAACTCCCTTCTAGCGAAGAAGATTCTGAAAACAACGGTTCTGTTGATACACGTAGTCTCGATAACGAAGAAATGCTATTAACAGTTACTTTAGACGAGTGCCTAATCCTCTTATCTCAACCGAAAAAATTTGGACGTAGAGGCCCTAAACCCCCATTAGCTCAGTATGGGAAAGATCCCGAATCTGGAAAAGACATTACATTACGTGAAGGAAAATTTGGTTTGTATGTTTCTGATGGCGAGTACAACGCTTCTTTAAGAAGAGGTGACTCTCCAGAAACTCTTACTGAAGGAAGAGCGCAAGAATTGCTTGCAGAACGCCGATTACAGGGCCCGGCAAAGAAAAAGAAAAGCCGTTAATTTGAAGAGTCTGTCTGTCTCGTAAAAGACTGGTTTACAGTGGAAGAGATGCCAGAGCACCAAGACGGAAAATACTCAGAAGAATCAAGTAATGATTCTGAGATAGGTAAAACTAAGGAAGGGTTCCAGACGCGAATATTTGGAACACCTGAATTCTTTCGACTTTGGCTGGCCCAAGTTGTTTCAGCCACAGGCGACTGGCTCGGATTACTTGCTATAAGTATTCTTGCGATTCGAGTTGGGTCAGGTTCAGAAGGAGCGGCACTAAGTCTTGTGCTCGTAGCTCGCATAGCGCCTGGATTTTTCTTCGGACCAATTGCAGGAGTGTTGGTTGATCGATGGGATCGAAAAAAAGTAATGGTGCGTTGCGACCTCGGCAGAGCAGCAGTAATGCTTGCGTTACCATTCGTTGACACCATATTGGGTCTCGTTATCGCATCTTTGATACTTGAAGCGTTAACTATGTTGTGGTCTCCAGCAAAAGAAGCCTCTGTGCCCAACTTGGTTCCCCCAGAGTACCTGACAACAGCGAACTCGCTTTCAATGATCGCAGCATATGGAACTTTCCCAATCGGTGCAGGTTTGATGGCTTTGTTCGGAAGATTATCTACAGCACTTTTCAGTTCAGAATGGGCGGATGGTTTCCGACTCCACGAAGAAGGATTGGCTTTTTATGCCAACGCCATCACTTTCCTTGCCGCCGCAGGTCTTATTTTTTCTTTGGATCTTCCCCATCGTTTGAAGCGTCCCACAAAAGAAGAAACTTCTTTAAAAGGACGTTTATCAGAACCGATGATCGATCTTAAAGAAGGCTGGAAATTTATTTTCGTTAACCCTGTTACCCGAACAGTAAATGTGGGTCTTGCTACAGCACTGATCGGAGGAGGAATGCTCGTTCCTCTCGGAGCTATTTACGCCACAGAAGTACTCAATGCTGGTGATGGAGGATTCGGTTTTCTAATTACCGCCTTAGGTATAGGAATGGCAGTTGGGGTTGGAATGGTTTCTTGGCTTCAACGACATTTACAGAAAACTCGTATATTTACTTGGTCATTAATTTCAGCCGGATTATTTTTAATAGTTACCGCATCAACAAGTCAGATTCACTTCTCCGGCGTGATGACATTTTGTATTGGTATATGTGCAGGGTCCGTTTATGTACTGGGCTTCACTCTGTTACATGAAAATGTTGTCGATGAACTCCGAGGTCGAATCTTTTCTACGTTCTATCTACTTACACGTATGTGTGTACTGATAGCTCTAGTTGTAGGACCCTTGTTAGAAGAAGTATTTGACAGATTGTCTAAACGATTCTGGGAAAGAGACGTAGATATCTTTGGACTAGAAGTCTTCGTCCCCGGAGTAAGAATCACGCTGTGGTTGGCGGCCCTCATAATGCTCGGTGCTGGTTTAATCGCTATTATTTCTCTTCGTTCAGGTAAAGAAACTGAGGACTCATGACTGGTCGGCTTATTGCATTTGAAGGTGGAGAAGGGTCAGGTAAGAGCACACAGGCTCGCCGTTTAGCAGACCATTTAGGAGCTTTATTAACTCGTGAACCGGGTGGCACGCCTTTGGGTGAACGTCTCAGAGATTTAGTTCTTGATCCTCCTCAATCTGAAGCACCTTCTGCTCGAGCTGAAGCATTGATGATCGCAGCTGCGAGAGCACAACATGTATCTGAAGTGGTAAGACCAGCCTTAGAGAGTGGGAAAGATGTTGTCAGTGATCGATTTATAGGTTCTTCTTTGGCTTATCAAGGTGCCGGTAGGTCACTAGGAATATCTGAGGTAGAAGCCGTATCACTCTTTGCTGTTGATGGTCTTGTAGCAGATATAAATATCTTTATTGATGTTGACGAAGAAATTGCGCAAAAACGATTAAATAGATCGTTAGATCGAATTGAACTTGCGGGTAAAGATTTTCATCATCAAGTAGCGGAAGCGTATAGAAAAATTGCTGCTGAAAATCCACAGCGATGGGTAGTGATTGATGGAAATGTCAATGTTGATGAAGTAACGAAGCAAGTAATGGCAGTAATTGATAAAAGATTCTGATGGAAAACGAAGAACTTTGGTCAACAGTTATTGGACAACCACAGGCAGTTTCGTATTTGCAAGCTGCTGTTGAATCACCAGTTCATGCTTATCTTTTTATTGGCCCAGAAGGATCGGGTCGCAAGCAAGCAGCGTTTGCGTTTGCTGGAGCGCTTTTAGCCTCTAACTCAGAAGAAGGGTCATTACGTCATCGACAACTAGCAGTTTTCGAGCAGCACCCTGACATAACTTATATTGCTCCACAAGGGCCATCACTGTTGGTTATTGATTCAGAGAGAATTATTAAAGAAGCATCGCGTTCTCCTATTGAGTCAAATCGAAAAATAATTATCGTTGATCGGTTTCATACCGCCGAACCTGAGGTTTCCGCCAGTCTTTTAAAAACGATTGAAGAACCACCTGAAAGTTCAATATTTGTACTGCTTGCCGATGATGTGCGAGAACATCAAATCACGATCTCTTCTCGATGCGTGCGGGTAGATCTTCCGGCGCTCTCTGCAGAAGTCATTACAGACGCACTGGTAAAAGAGGGAGAGAGTCAAGACCATGCTCAATTTTTAGCGATGGCCGCATCAGGAAGCCTTGAACGTGCACGTCTATTAGTAACCGATCCTTCTGTTATTGATCGTTATGAACTTTGGAAATCTATACCAACCCGACTAAACCACACGGGCGCAACTGTTGCTGAAATAGTGACAGAAATAGAAGAACAGATCAGCGAATCAGAAAGCCCACTTTTATCTAAGCATCAGAAAGAATTAGTAGATCTCGAGGAACGAGAAGAGGCATTCGGGACTCGCGGCTCTGGACGAAAAGATTTGATAACAAGACAAAAACGTGAAATTCGACGCTTCCGAGAAGAGGAACTTACCTTTGGTTTCGCTGTTCTTTCCCGCCAGTATTTAGATGCATCTGAAAATGAAATGGAAGAGATAGTTCTTGATGCAACTCACCGTATTACTACAACAGCTTCAGAACTTCTTGAACGTAATCCAAATGAAACTCTCATGCTTCAAGCACTCTTGCTAGATCTACCTGCGTTAAGGTAAAAGCGTGGAGACTACTAGACGTTACTATGACAGCGAAGTGGAATATGCGGGAGTATTTGGTGAAAACATTGAAATCGAAACCGCTAATCCAGTTAATTACTATCAAGCCATTAATGCTCCAGAAGAATGCGAACAAGTAACCATTGATGGAAAACTTTTTCAAGTAAAAGATACTAAAGCGACTCCTTTAGTCATTGTTGTTCCTGGAAGCCTCGGAGTAGGTCCAAACCATGAAGCGCATGCTGAAACTTTAGTATCTAATGGATACTCAGTTTTTGTGCTAGATCCCTTCGGGGCGCGTTCCGTTGAGTCAACAGTTGCTAACCAAACTCAGTACTCTTTTGCTGCAAGCGCCTTTGATGTATTAGCAACATATAAAAAACTCAGCACAATTGAGGGAATTGACTCAACTCGCATTGGGGCACAAGGACACAGTCGAGGTGGATCTGCAATATTGACTGCAATTACAAGAAAATTCGCTGATCCAATTATTGGTTACGAACAAAGCCTGAAAGCTGCTTATGCGGTTTATCCATGGTCAGGACACCAATTTGTATCTCCCTCAATCGGGCAAACGAATCTTCGATCAATTATTGGTGAACTCGATGACTGGCTCTCAGTTCAGCAAGTAGAGGAACATCTGTCATCAATTTCTGCAACAAAAGCTAATGCTTCACTACGGATTATCCCGGATGCTCACCATAGTTTTGATCGACGAGGAGATGTTTACGAGGTGCCAGAAGCAAAAGTGGCTCCTAATGCACCAACAATCATGATTACCGATGATGGGCTTATGATCCATCCAGAAACTGGAGAACCATCAAAAGAAATGACAGATTTTGATGCTTTCGTATTTGCACTTAAGTCCGGATTTGGGAAAACCGGTGCTCACATGGGTGGGATAAAAGATCAACCAGAAGCATTTACAGCTGACATGATTAATTTCTTTAAAGAAAATTTGTAATTCGAATTAACTGTCATGTAAAACAAATCGAACCCGCTTAAAGCCTTTACCTTTCGATTCAGTTTTTGTGATTTCAATTCGGCCAACTTGATTTGTAGAAGAGACGTGTGTGCCGCCGTCGGCTTGACGATCAAGACCAACAATGTCAACAACACGTATTTCAGAAATCGATTCCGGGACAAGATTAGTTTTTGTGCGTATCAGATCTCGATCAAATACTGCACTTTCACGTGACATAAAAGAAACTTCAACTGGTCGGTCTGCTTTTATCTCGACATTACAGAGGTCTTCAATTTTTTTAGCAAACCCTTCAGGGATTTGATCAATTTCAAAATCCATGCGTCCTGATAAAGCATCCATGTTTCCTCCAGTCACTACCCTTTTCCAATCACGCCATATAACCCCACAGAGAATGTGCATAGCAGTATGAGTACGCATCATGTTTTTTCTTCGATCAGCATCAATTTCGCCATGTATTTCAGTTCCAACTTCCGGAATAAGTCCTGCCAAAGTGTGGAGAACCTTTCCCTCAACAGAGCGAACATCAATAACTGACGCGGCACCGCTTTCCCAAGTGATATGACCAGTGTCATGCGGTTGCCCACCGCTTGTGGCATAAAAAGCCGTTTGATCTAGTTCAACGCGATTGTCGTCAAGAGAAAGAACTGTGGCAGTGAATGAAAGAAGATTCGCATCACGTAAATAAATCCGATCAGTCATTTAAATCAGTGCCACTTAAATCATTAATTTCGATCCGAAGCTCATTTTCAATAACCTGCCAGTTCAATTCTTCCAAACCGAAACCATTAGGAGGAAACTGGTTTTGAGGATCACAAAAATCAACAAACATTTTTTCCTTCGCTACCCATTGAACAAAACAGCCAGATTCTCCATCTGGAACTTTGGCCAAGAACACGAACCAGCCTTCTGATGAATCATTACCAAAGTGGTTGATCCAGATTGGGCGGTCACCGCCGACTAAATCCGGGAAAGGGATTGGGCCATTTTTAGAAATTTCATCTGCTAAATCATCTGCCACAATTCCACGAAAATCAACGTCCCCGAGTCTCACGTCAATCTCAGTAGATGTGCCAGCTAGTTTTAACATAAGAATCATCAAGCCAATTGTCAGCCCTAAACCGACAACACCAATTATTCCAGCTCTAATAGCAAAGCGACTAGTGCCTTGTTGACTCGGCATAAATTACTCCCATTTGATAGATCCCTCCGCCCAAGGAGGAATCAGCATAAGTTTATGCCTAATATCGCTGAGACTTCCTTTGATCCGCCCATTACATACAGGAGACGTTAAGTGGACCTATTTGAATACCAAGGAAAACAGTTTTTTTCTGAATACGGGCTACCAGTGTCCGCTGGAGAAATCACTTTTACCGTTGAAGAAGCAGTTGATGCAGCACAACGATTAGGAACACCAGTCATGGTTAAAGCTCAAGTTCATACAGGTGGACGAGGAAAAGCTGGGGGTGTCAAATACGCGGCAACAATTGAAGACGTACGCGAACACGCCTCCAACATCTTCGGGTTAGACATTAAAGACCATGTTGTTAAAAGAATTTGGATCGAGAAGGCATCTGATATAGAAGAAGAATATTACGCCAGCTTCACTCTTGATAGATCAGCAAAAAAACATCTCGGGATGCTTTCAGCCGAAGGCGGAGTCGAAATTGAAACAGTCGCAGAAGAAAACCCTGAAGCGATAGCAAAAGTTTGGATTGATCCAACTTCCGGTTTAACCACTGAATTAGTTCAAAACTGGGTTCAATCAGCCAACCTTCCCGCACAGGCAGTGGAAGGAACAGTCAGAATACTCCTTGACCTCTATCAGTCATATGTAAAAGGAGACGCCGACCTTGTGGAAATTAATCCACTGATCCTTACATCTGATGGGGATGTCCATGTTCTTGACGCAAAGGTCACTCTTGACGGAAATTCAATTTTCAGACATCCCGAATATGCAGAATTTGATAAAACACAAACTCGCGACGAGAGAGAAACAGCGGCACATGACCGAGGGCTTCAGTACGTTGGCCTAGATGGCACCGTAGGCGTAATCGCTAATGGTGCCGGACTCGCTATGGCGACAGTTGATGTAGTTAATCAAGTTGGTGGAGCCGCTGCTAATTTTCTTGATATCGGGGGTGGAGCAAACGCTGAAGTAATGGCAGGAGCTTTAGAAGTAATCAATAACGATCCGGAAGTTAAATCAATTTTCATAAATATTTTCGGAGGAATCACTCGAGGCGAAGAAGTAGCGAATGGGATCATTGAAGCCTTACAAAACGTTGATATAGAAGCTCCGATTGTTATCCGCCTTGATGGAACCAATGCTGATGAAGGAAGAAGCATTCTTCATCCACATCTATCCGAAACTCTATTAATGGCACCAACAATGTTGGAGGCTGCACAACAAGCAGTTGACTTGGCACGAAAGGAAAATGACAAATGAGCATCTTCGTTGACGAAAACACAAAAGTCATTTATCAAGGTTTAACAGGAAGCCAAGGCCGCTACTACGGTCTTTTGAATCGCGACTATGGAACAAAAGTCGTTGCTGGCACCAATCCAAAAAAAGCCGGAGAAGACGTAGAAGGCATCCCAATCTACGCGAATATAAAAGAAGCAGTTGCAGCTACTGGGGCCACAGCATCATGCATATTTATACCGGCAGCCGGAGTTCAATCTGCAGTTATGGAAGCTGCGGAAGGAGGTATTGAATTTATCGTTGCTATCACTGAAGGTGTGCCAGCCCATGACGAAGCGTATTTTTACAATCATCTTCAAAACGAGTTCCCGCACGTTCAACTCCTTGGACCAAACTGTCCGGGAATTATTTCACCCGGAAAATGTAATATTGGAATTACGGCCGGCCATATCGCTAAACCCGGCGGCCCAGTTGGGATAGTCAGCCGATCAGGAACACTTACCTACCAAGCGCTTTATGAATTAAAAGAAAAAGGAATTGGATGCACAACCTGTGTCGGTATCGGAGGAGACCCTGTTCCCGGAACGTCGTTTATTGATTGCCTTAAAGCATTTGAAGAAGATCCTGAAACTCAAGCCATCATGATGATCGGAGAAATTGGTGGTTCAGCAGAAGAAGAAGCAGCAGAATTTATTGCAAACAATATGACAAAACCAGTATCTGCTTATGTGGCTGGAGTTACCGCCCCTCCTGGAAAAAAGATGGGTCACGCTGGAGCAATAGTCTCAGGAGGAAAAGGGACAGCACAAGCAAAAATGGATGCTTTAAAGGCAGCCAATGTTCGCGTAGGCCTCAACCCAACGGAAGCTGGCGAACACATGGTTGACATCATCGCTGACCTTACAAACGGGTAAAGACCTCCTTATCAAATCTCGCTGCTACGGTCGCAACTATGCGACTTGCTGTATTGGTTTCAGGAACAGGCTCCATATTGGAAGCTATAGCAAACTCTGAACTATCAGTAGCCCTTGTTTTAGCAGACCGACAATGCCCAGCATTAGACAAAGCCCAAAATCAAAATATCCCAACAGTTGTTTTACCGCGTGAATCTTTTGGCACAGATTTTGATCGAATGGCGTACACCGAACAACTCACTCAACTTTTAGAAGAGGGAAATATAGACCTTATAGCCATGGCCGGATTTGGGACTATCTTGGAACAACCGATTTATGAGAGATTTGACCAAAGGATATTAAACACCCATCCATCGCTGCTTCCCGCTTTTCCTGGTTGGAATGCTGTACAGGACGCACTTAATCATGGAGTAAAAATTTCAGGATGCACTATTCATCTGGCTACTCTTGAAGTTGACTCTGGACCAATTCTGGCCCAAGAAGCAGTACCTGTATTTGACGATGATGATGAAACCACCCTTCATGAACGAATCAAAAAAATCGAAAAAAGTCTTTACGTTGAAACTATTAAAAAAATAATTAAACAAAAATGAACCAAATAAATTCTCCACGAGCATTGATATCTGTATATGACAAAACAGGCATCGTTGAATTCGCCAAAGTATTAGTTGATTTAGGTTGGAAAATTATTTCTAGCGGAGGAACAGCCCGGGAACTTCTAAAATCTGGTGTCCCAGTAACAGAAGTAGCGGAAGTCACTCAAGCCCCTGAAATGCTTGGAGGAAGAGTAAAGACTTTACATCCTCTTATTCACGGCGGAATTCTTGCTGATCGATCTAACCCCGAACACCTAAAAGACTTACAAGAGCGTGGGATTACTCCAATTGATCTAGTGGTATCAAACCTCTACCCATTCGCATCAAATCCGGGAATAGAACTTATTGATATTGGAGGACCCGCCATGGTCCGCGCCGCTGCTAAAAATAACGCTCATGTAGGAATAGTTATTGATCCAATGGATTATGAGTCAATATCAGAAGAAATTAAAACAAATGGATCTCTATGCTCTCAAACACGTCTCCATTTAGCCCAAAAAGCCTTCGAACATACAGCTGCATATGACGCAGCAATTAGCAACTGGCTCACTGAAGACAATGAGGAACTTCCAAATTCCTTACAAATTGAATTCAAAAAAACACAAACACTGCGCTACGGAGAAAACCCACACCAAACTGGGTCAAGATACCGAAACACCAAAGAATCCAGTTGGTGGGATAGCGCAGTTATGTATGGAGGTAAAGAAATGTCATACCTCAATGTTTATGACACGGATGCAGCATGGAGGCTTGTGCACTCCTTGAGTGCAGACCCCTCCGCCGTCATCATCAAGCATGCAAACCCATGTGGTTCCGCTATTAGCACTGACATAACTTCTGCTTACCAACTCGCATATGACTGCGACCCCATCTCAGCGTTTGGCGGGATTACAGCAGTGAACCGTGAAGTAACAAAAGATATGGCAGAACGTTTAACAGAGGTGTTCACTGAAGTGCTTGTTGCACCAGGATTTACCGCTGAAGCATTAGAAATACTTTGTTTGAAAAAAAATCTACGAATCCTTGAAGCTGAAAAACCAGAACAACCGTCATTTGAAATGCGAAGTATCGGTAACAGCCTTCTTGTCCAGACAAGTGATGTTGTTCAAACCAAGAGAGACAACTGGGAAGTAGTTACCACACGCGTGCCAACAGAAAGCGAATGGAAAGACCTCGAATTTGCTTGGAAGATCGCTGCTCAAGTGACATCAAACACCATTGTTCTCACTAAGGACCTTCAAGCAGTCGGTATAGGAGCTGGTCAGCAGAACCGGCGTGACGCCGGCCTGTTAGCAACAACAAAAGCTGCTGGAAGGGCTTTAGGCGGTGCATGCGCTAGCGACGCCTTTTTCCCATTTCGAGACGGGCTCGATACCGCAATTGAAGCCGGAGTTGCAGCCGTCATTCAACCAGGAGGCTCTATTCGAGACGCCGAAGTGATCGCCGCGGCTGAAGAAGCAAAAATCGCAATGATTTTTACCAACGAACGTCATTTCCGGCACTGAAACATGAAATAAGGCCGCTAGGGTGCCGAACCATGGCCGCACAATTATTGGCTGGTGGACCAGTCGCAGAAGTTGTTTTGCAAGATGTACGATCTCGCGTTCAAACACTACAAAACTCTGGAATTACTCCTGGACTAGGAACAATCTTGGTTGGCGACGACGAAGCAAGCGCTGGATATGTTCGTAAAAAACATGAAACATGTGAAACAGTTGGAATCAACTCATTTCATTACCAAGTTAAATCAACTGACCCTGCAGACGCTTTAGTAGAAGCGGTTGAAGAATTTAATCACAATCCTGAAATCCACGGGTACATCATCCAACATCCTGTCGCAGATGGCTTCGACTTCAACGAAGCTCTTGCAATCATGGACCCAGATAAAGATGCCGATGGTCTTCATCCAGTGAATCTAGGAAAACTTGTTCTTCAAGAACAAGGCCCGGTGCCGTGCACCCCAGCTGGTATCCAAGCAATGCTAATTCATTACGAAATTGAAGTATCAGGACGCCATGTTGTTGTTATCGGAAGAGGACCCACACTAGGCAGACCACTATCCCTGCTCCTTACAACCAAATCACCCGGAGGGAATGCAGCGGTGACAGTAGTGCATTCCGCAGTAAAAAATATTCCTGAAATAACTCGTGAAGCAGATGTTCTTATCGCCGCAGTCGGAATACCCGGTTTCGTTACACCTGACATGGTTAAGGAAGGCGCAGTAGTAATCAGCGGAGGCATCAGTTGGGAAGGAAAGAAACTGTTAGCAGATGTTGACGAATCAGTCGGAGAAGTCGCCTCCTGGATCACTCCACGTCTTGGTGGGGTCGGCCCAACCACTGTGGCCATGTTATTGCGCAACACAGTTGAAGCTGCAGAAAAAACATTGATTAACTCATAGGTTCTCTAGACACCTATTTGACCGATAAGGTCAGAACTATGTCGGGAAAAATAACAATGGGAACAGACGGAAAACTTGTCGTTCCCGATAAACCACTTATTCCATTTATCGAAGGTGACGGCACAGGAGTTGATATTTGGCCCGCTGCTCGACTTGTCTTAGATGCTGCGGCAGCAAAACATGGACATGAAGTTGAGTGGGTTGAAGTTTTAGCAGGTGAGAAAGCATATAACGAGACCGGCGATTGGCTGCCAACTGAAACCATAGAATCCTTAGAAGAAAACCTAATTGGCATAAAAGGGCCACTAACAACTCCAATTGGCGGCGGTTTTCGAAGCTTAAATGTAGCGATTCGTCAAATACTTGATCTTTACGTTTGCTTACGCCCAATCCGATACTTTCAAGGTGTTCCATCACCAGTAAAACAACCTGAGTTAGTAAATATGGTCATCTTCCGTGAAAACACTGAAGATATTTATGCAGGCCTTGAAGTTGAAGCAATGACATCAGATGCTAAGAAACTTCGTGAATTACTTGAAGAGGCTTTCGGTTGGGTGATTCGTGAAGATTCCGGAATAGGTATTAAACCAATTTCCAAAACTGGATCACAGAGACTTCAAAGAGCAGCCTTACAATATGCCGTTACCCATGATCTTAAAAAAGTTCATTGGGTGCATAAGGGCAACATAATGAAATTTACAGAAGGAGCATTCCAACGTTGGGGCTACGAACTTGTAAAGGAAGAATTCTCAGATGTTGCAGTAAGTTGGGCTGATTGTGACGGAGACGCTGGAGACAAGATACTTATTCAAGATGTCATTGCTGACATTGCATTACAACAAGTTCTAACTCGTCCTGCCGAATTCAATGTAGTTGCAACCATGAATCTAAATGGAGACTACTTATCTGACGCGCTAGCCGCACAAGTAGGAGGAATAGGTATTGCTCCAGGAGGAAACATCAACTACATGACCGGCCATGGAATCTTTGAAGCAACTCATGGAACTGCCCCCAAATATGCTGGTCAGGACAAGGTGAATCCATCTTCAGTTCTACTTTCTGGAGTGCTGATGTTTGAACATATCGGATGGAATGACGCCGCAAACGACATTGTTTCCGCAATGGAATCTGCTATTTCCGACAAAGTGGTCACATATGATTTTGCTCGCTTAATGGATGGTGCGACTGAAGTAAAGTGTTCAGAATTTGCTTCAGCAATCGTTGACCGTCTCTGATTAGCGAACAGCAGACCTATTTCACCTATGGACGGAGTCTTCCGAAGAGCAGCCAAGTTGGTAGCACGCTCTTTCCGTTTACACCCAGTTCCTCATATTTTGGCGGCTATGGGAGCCAACATATTTTCTTTCGCAGTTGTTGGGTTCACCGTAGTAATTGGACGTGTGACCGATGAAGTGATTATCCCCGGTCTTGATCAAGAAGGAGTAAGCGGGAAAAGCGTCTTAATCGGAATGGGAGCAATCGGGATAGTTGGGCTCTCACGAGGCATGTCAATCATGATTCGCCGATGGTTCAACATGATGGCCGTTGCTAGAACACAACGAACTTGGAGAAAAAGTCTTACTTACCGTTACTTATACGTACCAATGAAATTTCATTGGGAGTACCCTGCCGGAAAACTTCTAGCTCACACCGATTCAGACGTTGAAGTCGCAACATCTATGCTGATGCCATTAGCTTTCGCCATGTCAGTCGTAGTGCTCATCGTTGTTTCTTTATTTAGCTTGCTTGTAGTGCATCCTCTCTTTGCATTAGTTGCAGTTCTGCTATTTCCGTCGCTTACCTGGCTGACACGTTCAATGTCCAGTGGAATATCTGGCCCAGCAGCACAGGCGCAAGAAGAGGTAGGAAAATTATCTTCTATAGCGCACGAGAGTTTAGAAGGAGTTTTGGTTATCAAAACTCTTGGAAGAGAACAAGATGAAGTTGATCGCTTTGAAAAAACGGCATCAGATTTAAAAGATCAAAGAATTAAAGTCGCTCGAGTCCGGTCAAATCATGCACCAGTAATTTTTGCTCTTCCGCAATTAGGAAATTTAATCCTACTCCTGTTAGGCGGATGGCTTTACAGCCAAGACGCGGTATCTCTTGGAGAGGTAGTAAGAGCGTTAGCCTTATTTTCCATCTTGGCTCTCCCCATGCAGATCTTAGGTTTCTTATTTACTCAGATTCCCCAATCGGTCGTGGCGCAGGATCGCATCGATGGTGTACTAGAAACCGACACAGAGAAGGAATTTCCTCAATCTGAAATTGAATCATCAGCTATTAAGTTCACAAATGTGTCATTTAGCTATCCAGTTGCCGGGCAAAGCGATCATTTAGTACTAAATGACCTTTCAATAGATATCACTCCCGGAGAAACAGTAGCTCTAGTTGGTTCCACTGGTTCAGGTAAAAGCACGTTAGTTTCACTACTTACTGGTCTTATGCCGACAACTAAAGGTGAGATCACTTTAGGTGACTGCAACGTAAGTGATTTAGGACCTGAAGGTGCCTCAACGGTAATTGCGCCGGTGCTACAAGAAACTTTTTTATTCGCAGACACACTCAGAGAAAACCTTACATTTGGGCGACCTATCCCTGACGGAGAGATTAATCGTGTTCTTCAACTCGTAGAAGCCGACTCTTTCGTCTTTGAATTATCAAATGGACTTGAAACGGTTGTTGGAGAACGTGGGATGACTTTATCTGGCGGGCAACGACAACGCTTAGCTATAGCAAGAGCCCTGCTTTGTCGCCCAAAAATATTGGTACTTGACGATGCCACTTCTGCCGTTGACCCCACGATTGAAGCAGAGATTCTTAGCAATCTTCAAACGAACCCGGATCGAACTCTTATAGTCGTAGCTCACCGGCTTGCCACTATTCGATTAGCTGACAGAGTTCTTTTTCTCAGCGGTGGAAAAATTTCAGCAGAAGGAACACATGATGAATTGTTATCCGTTCCTGAATACTCTGCGTTAGCACAAGCCTATGAACGGGCAGGATCATGACCGTACTTGACGGCAGCGATGTCATCGGGCCAGGGGATGAACCTGAACCAATGGCGCTTGTAGATATAGATGATGTTGGAGCGCTACAAGTTCTCCGACGCGGTGTGGCAGAATCACCAGAACTTAAAGAAGGTTTCTGGGGAACAGTTGTCAGAGCCTTAGGAGTTGCTGGATCAAAACTGTTAGTTCCAGTAACTATCCAACTCATCATTGATAAAGGATTATCCGGTGATGAAGTAGACCTCTCTAAAGTCGTAACTTTCGTTTCACTATCCGCTCTCTTACTAATAGCCAGCATCTTTTTAGAACGAGCTACCTATTTTCGCCTTGGATGCATGGCAGAAAATGTTTTACGCGGATTACGAGTAAGAGTCTTTTCGCATTTACACAAACTTAGTTTGGCAGAGCATACGGCTTCAAAGAAAGGAGTCTTAACCGCACGCGTTACAAGCGATGTAGAAACACTCACTCGTTTCGCCCAGTGGGGAGCAATCGCATGGGTAGTAGACAGTTTTCAAATTATTGCAGTACTCGCGCTCATGACCTATTACTCGTGGGAACTCACATTGGTCACTCTTGCAGTTCATATTCCCCTAATCCCAACTTTAAGAATTATGCAGTACCGCCAGTTACGGGCATATGACGTGTTACGTACACGAGTATCAGAAACCCTTGGTTCAATTTCTGAATCCGTTATGGGTATGAACATGATAAGAAGTTACGGCCAGCGAAAAGCTACTCGTGAACGAATTGATCAAGCTATTGATGATCAGTACAAGCAACAGATGAGTGCCGCTCGCTATTTTTCTTTCATCATCCCAATGACAGACATATTTGGAGTAGTAGCAATTGCCTCCGTAGTCGGCTCTGGCGTTTGGTGGGGTAGCTCATGGGGTCTCACATCAGGCGAGTTAATTGCTTATATTTTCTTAGTGAACTTACTGCTTTCTCCCATCACTCAACTAGGAGAAGTGCTAGACCAAACACAAACCGCTTTAGCTGGTTGGTGGAAAATATTAAAAGTCATTGACACCCCGATAGAAATCCCTGATAAGAATTTCGGACCTGAAATACAAACTGGGCCGTTATCAGTAAAAGCAGAGGGTGTCGAATTTGCTTATCGAGAAGGAGATCGTGTTCTACACGGAATAAATGTTGAATTACTAGCAGGGTCATCTGTGGCGATTGTGGGAGAGACTGGATCAGGTAAAACAACTTTTGCAAAACTTATCGCTCGGCTTGCAGACCCAACCGCTGGAAAACTTTTTGTTGGAGGAGTAGACCTGAAAGAAATGGCATCACAGGATCGAAGATCAGCGATACGTATGGTTCCTCAAGACGGCTTCCTCTTTGACACTACAGTTGCCGAAAATATTCGCTATGGACGACCAGAGGCTACATATAACGAAGTAGAAGAAGCGGTTCACTCCTTAGACCTTCAACCATGGATAGAAAGCCTTCCTGACGGTATTAATACTCTTGTCGGTGAGCGAGGAGAGTCTCTTTCTGTTGGTGAACGCCAATTAGTGGCGCTGGTTCGAGCGCAACTCGCTGACCCAGGGTTATTGGTTCTTGATGAAGCCACTTCGTCAGTTGACCCTGAAACAGAAACAGTCCTCGAGCATGCTCTCGAACGCTTAGCGGAAGGAAGAACCACAATTAGTGTTGCTCACCGGCTTTCCACTGCTGAAAGATCCGACCTAGTTCTAGTCTTTGATCATGGAAACCTTGTAGAGCAAGGGCCCCATGATGAACTAAAAGAAAATGGTGGCGTTTACAACAAACTTTATGACTCTTGGCTAGGTAACACACGAGAGAATTCTGATGGATCCAATTGATCCCCTTGAAGGAAATCACGCCCAAGTGTGGGATCAGAGAATAGAGAGTCTTTCACCACCGAAAATTGCTTGGCCGCCGAGTGGCCATATCGTCCTCATATCGCCACATCCAGACGACGAGCTACTCGCAGCCGGAGCAACTTTGGCTACGGCCTCTGACCAAGGAACACTTATAACAATCCTTGGCGTAACTAATGGAGAATTATCACATCCCTATTTAAATGAATCTGAGCGAAAAGAGCTCGGGAAAAGAAGGGAAATTGAAACAATTTCCGCTTATCAAACAGCAGGAATCCAAGCAGAAAGAATCGCACTTTCAGCACCTGACGGCTTTTTATCGCAACATATTAAAGAGATTCAAAAAAAATTAGAACAAATTCTTCAACAAAATACGATTTGTATAACCCCGTGGGAAGGAGATGGCCACCCTGACCATCAAGCTTGTGCTCTGGCGGCAAAAGAAATTTGTTCTAAAAACGAAGTTCCACTGTTTGCTTCCCCAATTTGGTCATGGAATTGGGATAACCCTGAAGATCCAGCCTTTCCCTTTTTAGAAGCATTTTCTTTTCGATTTGATGCTGACATTATGCGGCGTAAGCAGGAAGGAATCAGCTGTTACGCCAGTCAGATCCAATCTGAAGATGGTTATCGGCCAGTTTTGCCGTCAACTTTTTTAGAACATTTTTCTCGTCAAGTAGAAGTATTTCTTCCAGTTATTTGAAATGATTAAAAAAATCTCCGCAGTACGGAAAAAAACAATTACCATCAAAATGGTCAAGCAAATTAGGAGAACACCGTGAGCCTTAAACCAATTCGAGTTGCAGTTACCGGAGCTGCCGGTCAAATCGGATACAGCCTTGCCTTTCGCATAGCGAGCGGCCAATTATTAGGTCCAAACCAACCAATAATTTTACAGATGTTAGAAATCCCACCAGCAATGGGAGGATTAGAGGGCGTAGCCATGGAACTAGATGATTGTGCGTTCCCCCTACTCGACTCAATGGTTTTAAGCGATGATCCAAACACAGCTTTTGACGGTGCAGAAGTCGCATTATTAGTTGGTTCCCGTCCCAGAACAAAAGGAATGGAACGTCAAGATCTTCTAGAAGCAAATGGAGCCATTTTCACTGTGCAAGGGCAAGCATTGAACTCTCACGCAGATGATGCGCTAAAAGTTCTTGTAGTAGGTAACCCCGCGAACACAAACTGTCTCATCGCCATGAACAACGCCCCTGATATCCCTAACAATCGGTTCACCGCCATGATGCGCCTCGATCACAATAGAGCACGTTCCCAAGCAGCCACAAAATTAGGGGTGGCCTCCAAAGAAATAACTCAAATGACTATTTGGGGAAACCACTCAGCTACACAGTACCCAGACCTGGTTCATGCGAGCATAAATGGCGAATCAGCTGCTTCTGTAATAAACGATCAAAATTGGATTGAGACCGATTTCATTCCCACGGTTCAACAACGCGGCGCAGCAATTATCGAAGCCCGTGGAGCATCAAGTGCAGCTTCGGCCGCGAACGCAGCAATTGACCATGTCCATGACTGGGTGCTGGGTACACCAACAAATGACTGGGTGTCCATGGGTGTTCCGTCAGACGGAAGTTACAGCGTTCCTGAAGGTTTAATATGCGGGTTTCCAACTACTTGCGTTGATGGCGAATGGTCAATTGTCCCTGACCTTCAAATAGATGATTTTTCTAGAGCTCGTATTGATGCGTCAGTAGCAGAATTAGCTGAAGAAAGAGACATGGTTCAACAACTCGGACTTATTTAATCTGGACGACAAGAAGCAAATACGTCACCTAAGCCCTTAAATAGATCATGGTTGTCCACGAGAAGACGGGGATCTCCGCCAATCTCAAGTTGACTAGCAATGATTGCCTCTAATGGATCCATCGTTCCGGTAGCGATGTCCAAAGCTGTAGATCGGTCAGTGGTAAACCAAACGTTCTCCGCTTCATCAGTACCTGAATGAACACGAACCTCTCCATCGCCGATGGCTAGCCGCCAAGAAGGCCCATCGGTAATTCGATAACCCAATACCAAATCTTTATTTAAGGAAACTTCTTTAAGGCCGAGATGTGTAGTTGCTGCTTCATCAAGAGCAGATATCCATTCTGGTGAGAGAAATGCAGCCATCCCCAAATCTTAGACGACGCTGACTCTCTTTACTGATGCTTAAACAGGTACGTTTAAAGGATGGAACAGATCGGTAAGGGGCAAAAAACTTTCGACTATTCGCCTATAAAGGGCATCTGGCAGCGTCTAGAAGGGCCAGAAGATGTGTTGACCTATTTAGAAAATGAAAACACCGAAGGGGTTATCGCAGTTATTCGTGATGCCGGCGCCACTTTTTTGTCACCAATTTTTGAAGACCTCACTGGAGTGATCTGTACCGGCGGAACAATTCGAAGTCACATCGGGATTATTAGTAGAGAATTTCAAATACCAGGAGTTGTGGCAGTTGAATTACTTCATGAACCAGAAGACGGTACAGAAATCGAAATAGATGGAACCGGCGAATTCGGGATAATACGGTTACCGGAAAACTCGGAACGGTGACAAGGTGATCGAAAGAGTCAACCATCTCATAGGTGAAATTAACAGCGTCTCACGAGATTTGATGGCAGAACGAACTCATTACTCGTCTCAACTCATACCAGTTTCTGCCTATGTCGTACTCTCCACCGTCGAAGCTTTTTTGCGTTACCCAGAGATAGTGAAATCCATTGTTCAAGCAATGCCACCTGAAGAAATAGGTAAGCGAGCGCGAACCCCGGGCAGTCAAGCCAACTCAGTTTTTTTATGGGGAATCGCAAACTTTTTTCTTATCGGTAGAAGGGTGATGTCTTTAGCTGACCCGTCTCTTGATTCTGTGGAACGAACCCATGACGTGCTTGATTTTTGGGCAAGAACTTCGCAGGCTTATCGCGGCAACGATCATTTACATGCCGCAAACGCGAATGACACAATTCAGGTATATGACGAAGAAACATTAAAAGTCTTATTTGAAGGTGTTTCCTCGGTTGATGATGAGAGACGCCAAATTATTCGAAAAGCGAACGCGACACTTATTAATTATTTGTTTCTTTTATATTTTGATACTCGAGTTGGACATGGAGACACCGGACCGTATCGCTTACCCGATGGAAGGTCGGCGATAGTGAGAGGTTATTACCGGTTAGCGGAGAGCGATTTTTGGTGGTCCGGAGTTTCAAAAGAAATGCCATATAAAAATCTCACCGCAGTGTTTGTGATCAACAACGATGTTGATCTCACCATTACCGATTTTGGAACCACTGTTTCAGATCCGGAGAATTATCTTGACGGTTTAAGCGGTTTTGCACTTTTCACTACCGACTCTGGAGAGATCAGAGAACTTTCAGATGAGGAACTTGTTGAAATGGCAGGTGTGGCAAAAGCGGCTCAAAAAAATCATTATCGCAATATTGTAAAAATGAGCAGAGATGAAAAAATTGCTTGCGGGTCATACGTTTATTTCACATTTCTTCGCCCATTTGCTGAAATCGCTGGAATAAGTGATGACATTGATTGGACGTGCCCACGGGACACCCCAGCCGATTTGTATCCGTTTATAACGTTAGATTCTGAACCACAGATCGCTGACCCAGACGCAGAGCTTTTTACTTACTACGAGTGAGTAGTTCTTTTCGCCAAAGCGTCAAAAGCGAGAACTACAACAAAAGCTCCGACAGCCAACAAAGTAGGTGTCAGAAACTCCCCGCTGGCAGGCCAGTCAAGACCAACCCCTGGTTCAGTTTCAGAACCAACCCCATTAGGCCAAGGCCAAAGAACCCGAAGCGATCCGACCATCAAACCAATTAGCACGGCGAGAACAATATTCCGGTGTCGGTTGAGTAAACGATCCAGCAAAGTAGCGAAAAGCGCTAAACCGATTACCGCCCCTACAGCAAACACTGCAGCATCTCCCCAAATACGGTCATCGATTACTTCAAGCACCGACTCATATAGGCCAAACATCAACAGCAAAAAGGAACCAGATAAACCCGGAAGAATCATCGCACAAATCGTTATCGCACCCGCTAAGAAAAGCACTAAAGGAGAAGGGTCACTGATTGGTCCGCTTTGCCACCCTAAACAAAAGAAAACAATTAACCCGGTTCCTGTGATCGTGGCAACTGTAGAAATGTTTTGTTGCGGAAGTAAACGCCAAGAGATAATAATTGACCCGAGAACAAGGCCGAGAAACAGTCCCGCCATTTCTTCAGGATGATTTTCAAGACCGCTTTCTAGCGGTCCCGCAAGAATCACTACAGCGGCTACTGCCCCAACACCTAACGGAACCAATAATTTCCAGTTAACAGACTTTAATCTCTTAGTTCCATCAGAAATTTTCCCACGAACAAAAAAACCAACTGCCTTAGCTCCGTCACGTAACGCTTCAATTAACTCCTCATAAATACCAAACATGAGAGCCAAAGTGCCGCCAGAAACTCCCGGGATAGTATTAGCGACACCCATTAGGGCCCCTTGGCTTAAATGAAGCAAATGTTTAGTTTTTTTAATCATCAGCCGGGTTTGCAAGAAATGGTTTGAGGCCATCAAGAACAATGTCGGGGCATCTAACCGGACGTCCGTCAGTGTTAGTTACCGCAATTGTTACTTCTTGAGAAGCCAGCACCTCGTCACCACGTAGTATTCGTTGCCCCCAGCGTGAAGAAGCTCGACGCAACTCTAAAACCCCAGTTTCAATAATCAGAGAGTCTCCTCCAACTGCTGAAGACAGAAACTTAGTTTCGATCTTTGAAACAATGAAACGAAATCCTATTTTTTCCAGATCAGGCAAACCGAGGTTCGCTTCATCGAGTAGTTCAATACGTCCAGTTTCAAATAACTGGACGTAAACCGAATGGTTTAAATGCCCGTAAGGGTCGAGTTCATAAAAACGTACTTTGACATGGTGTAGATGTGGCACAGCGTTGACATTAGCCGGCTAAAAGGCTTTCAAGGTGGCGCAGACCATCAATCAATTTTGTAATGCCTCAAATGTTCATAGTGAGGTATAACTATCTCATATGCGGCTTTTACACGATCAGGTGCTTCATCAAAAGAAACATTGGTTCTTTTTTGTGGTTTAAGCCCATCAGAATCTCGTAAGTTTTGGTGGAATGAACCTCCATTCCACCAACTCACTTCATCCCGTGGTCCCGGTTCCCATGAAAGTGCTTCAGGAATAAATCCAATTCCAACAGCTCGACACCATAATTCAACCATTTCAGATGGTCGTTCCATAAGGTCATCGCTATCAATAACTGGTGGAGCTTGGCCCTGTTGGTCACAAAGACGATCAAACAATTCTCGTTGCTCAACAAACCCGATTTCTTTTATATCAAAATCGGACCATTTGCTGTACATAGACATCAAAGTCTTTAATGGATCGCGTATAAGAAAGCTGTGTTCGAAATAATTTAGAAACTCGTCGCTTAAAATTGGGTCAAGGTAAAGCGGGAACTCTTTAATAAATACTGGTCCGTGTTTTGTGGCAGATTTCAATGTTGTCCAACACGATTCGTAAGTTAAGCCGGGTGTTCGAACACTTTCAGAGTTAGCTCGAGGCCAAAGGGGAGACTCGCCCTGGTACCAAACTTCGCCGAAAGGCTCGTGGAGACATTCGAAATCCCCTCGTTGACGCATCATCCATTCAAAAGCGGTTGAAGTTGACCGAGGAACCGCCCAAAGAGCAAGAATTGGTTTCTTCATTTATAGATTGTGGAAGAAATATTTAATTTTGTCCACTTAACGCACGGTTCTTTATTTTTGCTTTCACATAATCACGGTTCATGAAAGCAATAAAGTCAAGACTTATCTCTTTCGGACACGCTTCGTGGCATTCTCCATGGTTTGTGCACGAACCAAAGAACTCTTCCATTACTTCAACCATTTCTTCAGTGCGACTCCAACGTTCTGCCTGCCCTTGCGGAAGTAGAGCTAGGTGTCCGATTTTTGCTGAAGTGAAAAGCTGTGCTGCAGAGTTCGGGCAAGCAGCAACACAAGCACCACAGCCGATACATGCTGCCGCATCAAAAGCCTGATCAGCTGCATCTTTTGGTACAGGTGTCAGATTTGCGTCAGAAGCCGCCCCAGTGTTGACACTGATGTAACCACCGGCTTCAATAATTCGGTCTAGAGGGGAGCGGTCAACAGCTAGGTCTCGAATTACGGGAAACCCGGCAGCACGGAAAGGTTCAACAACAATTTCGTCGCCATCTTTAAATTCACGCATATGCAGTTGACAGGTGGCGGTTGCTTTTTGCGGACCGTGTGCTCTTCCGTTTATCATCACACCGCAAGTTCCACAGATTCCTTCGCGGCAATCTGATTCAAACGCAATTGGTTCCGATCCTTGTTCGTTAAGCGAGTCATTCAGGAGGTCCAGCATTTCTAAGAAAGAAGCGTCTGTAGTTATGGCTTGGTCATAGGTTTCAAAATGGCCATCATCGGATGGTCCGTTTTGGCGCCAAACTTTTATTGTTACGTTTATTATTTCTGCGCTGCCAGTTGACATAGTTATCCTCGCCTACTTGTACGAACGCTGCGAAAGCGCAACATTTTCGAAAGTAAGTTCTTCACGGTGACGAGTTTGAGTGTTGCCTGCACCGTTCCATTCCCATGCTGCGACATGAGCGAAATTCTCGTCGTCTCTTTGTGCTTCACCTTCCGGAGTTTGGTATTCCTCTCGGAAGTGACCTCCGCAAGACTCGTCACGGGTTAAAGCATCACGGGCCATAAGTTCAGCGAGTTCAAAGAAGTCATCTACTCGTCCGGCTTTCTCAAGGGACTGGTTTAACGTGTCAGCGCTACCGGGCACACGAACATTTTTTAGGAATTCCTCTCGTAGAGACGGAATATCAGATAGCGCCTGTTCTAGACCTTCTTTGTTGCGTTCCATACCAATATTGTCCCAAACTATGCGACCTAATTCTCGATGGTAGTGGTCAACTGATTTAGTCCCATTGGTTGATAGCCAACGTTGAGTATCAGCTTCCACTGAAGCAACCGCTTGAGTGAAGACAGGGTCCGATGTTGGGACTGCTGGTTCTCCTAATCGGCCGGCAAGCCCATCTCCTATGGTGTAGGGCAGCACGAAGTATCCGTCAGCTAGCCCTTGCATAAGAGCGCTAGCTCCTAAACGGTTCGCTCCATGGTCAGAAAAGTTTGCCTCTCCGATGCTGTACAGACCAGGAACGGTGGTCATGAGATGATAGTCAACCCAAAGTCCGCCCATCGTGTAATGGATAGCTGGATATATGCGCATCGGAGCTTGGTAAGGGTTTTCTCCCGTGATTCTTTGATACATGTCAAAGAGATTTCCGTACTTAGCGGAGATCGTGTCTAAACCATCCCGTTCTATAGCGGCGGAGAAATCTAAGTAAACCCCGTTAGTTAGCGGCCCTACTCCTCGCCCTTCGTCAACTACAGTTTTTGCGTTTCGTGAAGCCACATCGCGTGGAACAAGGTTCCCGAAGGCAGGATATTTCCTCTCTAAATAATAGTCTCTCTCGGATTCTGGAATATCTGCTGCACGGCGGGACTCACCTTCAATATTTGGAACCCAAATTCGACCATCATTACGTAGCGATTCTGACATCAAAGTGAGTTTTGATTGGAAGTCGTCACTGGCTGGGATACAGGTGGGGTGTATCTGGGTGTAGCACGGGTTAGCGAAAAACGCTCCCTTCCGGTGAGCGCGCCAGGCAGCAGTGACGTTACACATCATCGCATTGGTTGAAAGGAAATAAACGTTGCCGTACCCGCCTGTAGCTAAAACAACGGCGTGAGCGGAATGAGGAGTGACTTCTCCACTTAATAAATCTCGAACAACGATTCCACAGGCTTCACCATCTTTAGTCACGACATCAAGTAATTCAGATCTCGTATGAAGTTCAACTGATCCTGCCGACACTTGACGCATAAGAGCGGAATAGGCGCCAATGAGGAGTTGTTGCCCTGTTTGACCACGGGCGTAAAAAGTGCGAGAAACTTGAGCTCCACCGAAAGAACGGTTATCTAACAGCCCGCCGTAGTCGCGAGCAAATGGAACTCCTTGTGCGGTGGCTTGATCAATAATATTTGTTGAAACTTCTGCCAGACGATGCACGTTGGCTTCGCGAGACCGGAAATCTCCACCTTTTACCGTGTCGTAAAACAACCGGTGAACAGAATCTCCGTCATTTGTGTAGTTTTTCGCCCCATTGATGCCGCCCTGAGCAGCGATGCTATGTGCGCGACGAGGGGTGTCATGAAAAGTGAAAGCTTTAACTCGGTAACCCAACTCACCTAACGAAGCCGCGGCAGATGCTCCAGCAAGCCCTGTTCCTACGACAATGATTTCGAACTTTCTTTTATTGTTCGGGTTAACAAGGTTCATGGAGAATTTATGGTTCTCCCACTTGTCAGCAATGGAACCCTCTGGGACTTTTGAATCAAGAATGTTTTCGCTCATCTAGTTAATGCCCTTCTGCTTGTTCTGCAAGGCATTCCAAAACATTAATTTCGCTTGCTGGACATTTTCTGTTGTCTTCATTAATCAAACCTGTTTGAGTGAAAATCGGGAATGACAGGTTCCCGACCAGGATGATTCCTGCTAGTGCAGTAGCCAGCCCGCGGCGCAGGTGATTGTATTTTGGGTTATTGACTCCAAGGCTTTGAAACATTGACCATGCTCCGTGGAAAATATGCATGGCAAGAGCGATGTTTGCGACAATGTAGAGAATCGCGATAGGAAGGCTGGCGAGTGATTCTGAAACATTATGGTATGGATCTCCCGGAACGAAGTCGTCGCCTAGCCACCATCCCCAAGTTAAATCAGCTAAATGGTAGAAGAGAAATAAAGCGATTATCGGTCCAGTCCATCGCATAGTTCGGCTGGCATAACCTGCAGCAATATGGTCTCTTCCAGACTCATATTTTTTTGCGCCTCCCACCAGAGTGGCGTTGTTACTTGATTTTCCAGAAAAATTTCTTAGGGTAATTGCAGAATGAAGATGAAGTCCGAACATAACAAGTAGTCCGAATCGAAGTAACCAGAGGATAAATCCTTTTGGAACAATTCCACCCGCCAAAGTTCTTAGAGATTCGGCGTATTCGTGCATGCGTGCTGGTCCTTCATATATGTGAAGGTTTCCGATCATGTGCACCAGAACAAAGCCGATTAAACCAATTCCGGTAAGGGCCATAACCCATTTGCGTCCTACTGCTGTTTGGTAAATATTCAGTGGGAAAGGCCAAGAACGCTTCTTAGAACGTAATGGAGTCACACGGTAACGCTCGTTTGTGGTCTGGACCATAAAAAGCCTTATTTTCTAGTAGGAACTTACTTGTGACGGTATCGCCACACTGTCTTTCCTCCATCATAAGTGACTAGGGTCACGTCTTTAGGGTCAAAGCACGAGTTTATTTCGTATAAGTGTATTGGTTATATGCTGCTGCTTCTTCTGACTCAAGTTCAAGAATGAGGTTAACTGTCTCAACATCATGAGGTACCGCATATTCAATTCGTCCAATATGTTTGGCAGCATCCGCTTCTATATTTCCTTCCCATTTGTTGATGTGAGTTTCATCTCCAATAGTTAAACGAGAAGTCACTAATGCCTGCTGAATAGGTTCGCGACCATCATGGATAGCAGTCACATTGGTAGCCACTCTTTGTTCATTTGCAATTAAGTCAAAAAATGGGTCAGCAACAATTATCGTTTCAGCGCATGCTGCAGAAACAGCGTTATAAGCAGGTTTAAAATCCCCTCTTTGGTCAATCACTCCGCTTGTGGTTTCATGCCGAGGGTCAAACAGTGAGTCAAAGGTAAAACCTCCCCCAGGACGGTATTTACGGCGACGAAGAATCTCAATTTGGGTTTTCAGCAAGTAAGCCTGCTGGCTTCTTGTGGCAGCGGACCAACTTTCAAAATCAGCAAACATTTCTGGCGGAAAGACTCTAAGAAGAGTGTCAAGAACGTTTTCATCTTCAATATCTAATTTAGAGAAGTCAAAGATGGGCCATTGTTTAGAATTGATTTTTAGATCTTCAGGAACCGAGTAGCTACCAAAAGCGGAAACAAATTTTCCAGCCCACGGTTGTTGATCCAAGTAAGTTGCGAGGTCTTGCGTTCTCCCTTGATGCCAACCAAACCACAGATGGCTATTGGATTCTTGCGGTCTTGGCAAACTTGGGAGTGTTCCTGAACTTGCTATTGCAGGACGTGAAGGATCTTGCCGGCGAAGAGATCGCCTTATCGACTCATCAAGTACTGAACGAGCCCATGTTGGTTTTTGTTGTTCAATTAAACTCGGGGCGCTTCGAGTCGTATCAATTGGATCAGGGCTATCGTGTCCACACCAAACGATAATTGACGGGTGATGACCAAAATTGTCTACAAGCTCTCTGGCTTGCCGCATGGCTTGCTCTCGAACAGAACGGTGGTAAACGCCTGTTAGTGGCATGTCTTGCCATACAAGCATTCCCGCTTGATCAGCTGCATCATAAAAAGAAGGATGAGTTACGTGTCCTTTAACTCTGATGAGGTTCAGGTTGGCTTTAAGGGCCTGTTCAATGCAGGAATTAGCAGACTCGGTGGTTATCCCTGCGAGATCTTGACTAAGAGCTGCAACGTTTGCTCCGCGTAAAAAGATTTTTTCACCATTAATCAGCCAATGTTGGCCCTTCATTCGTACAGATCGAAATCCGATTTGTTTTTCTCGCCGGTCGCTTATTTCACCGGTTTCAGTTGACAAAGTGAATTCAGCATTAATTAATGGCTGCTCTCCGAGTTCATGAGGCCACCAAAGTTCTGGTCGAGGAACCCGAATTATCCATTCGACTCGGTTCTCTCCTGCTGCTAAAGGTTGTCGATGGCGATGGTCAATACCAAGAATTTTTGTTTTAAAAATTGTCAGACACGGATGAGTTGCTTCAACAACAGCTCGCACTGCCAACGTTGCGACAGTCGGATTAGCATCAACACAAACTGCACGTAAATGACGGAAAGCAATTGGACCGGTTGCACGCAAATGTACTGGTTGCCAGATGCCGCCAAGATTAAAATTTTGATTATTAAATCCAGTTAACGAACGTTTCTCGTTTTCCCCGTCATTGGGAGGAGAAGTTACTTCAATAGCGAGAAGATGTTCTTTCTGTTTCTTAAGTACGTCAGTTAGTTCAAGACTGTGCGGGAAAAAATACCCTTCTGTTACCCCCAGAAAAGTCCCATCAACCCAAACGTCTCCTTGTGAGAAAATCCCATCTAAATCAAGCCAAAAACGTTGATTTGATTTCGGGGGTTCTAACTCAAATTGAGTTCGATAGAAGAGTGGGCCGTCAGCGTCCTTAAAGTCTTCAACTAGGCCCCAGTGGCCTGGGACTTGAATTTCCGCCCATTTGCTGTCATCTAGGTCAGTTAATGGAAAGTCTCTTCTTAAATTGTCATCGGCGTGATGTGCACGCCATAAACCAGAAAATTTCATTAGTTAAGACGCTAGTCGGATAATTGGGTTTAACGAAGAGTCATTACCCCGTTGTCAAAAACTACACGGTCGTTGACACGGGTTTGGAAAAGAATTGAGTCTTCATTTTTCCAGATATGAACGGAAAGTTCTTCTCCTGGCACAACCGGAGACTTGAATCGTCCTCCCATGCCTCCGAACCGGTCAGTGTCTGAGTTGCAAACTGCGTGGAGTAAGGCTCTTCCGGTAAATCCATAGGTGCAAAGACCGTGCAAGATTGGTTTTTCAAATCCAGCGGCTGAAGCGAACGTCGGGTCAGAGTGCAAAGGGTTTCTATCGCCGTTTAGTCGATAAAGAAGAGCTTGGTCCGTTCTCGTGGTGTAGGAGACAACGTCATCGGCTGGACGTTCAGGTAGTTCCCAAGGATTAGATGGCCCGCGATCTCCGCCCCAACCTCCTTCTCCTCCTAAGAAAAGTCCAGATTTTGTAGACCACATCGGGTTTCCATCAAGATCAGTAACGTCGTTTTCTAAATAGACAAGTGCAGCTTTTCCTTTGTCGTAGATTTCTCCAACTCGTGCAGTAGCGATTCCTGTGCCCGAGGCAGGCAAAGTTTGGTGCAAAGTGATGTGTTGTTCAGCATGAAGAAGAAAAACAGGATTGAAATCACCGAAACTAGGGGTTTGTCCGCCACCCATTACAACAACTTGAGTGGGTAGAGATCTTTGCTTTATTTCATTAGAATTTTCAGTAGTAAAGTTCAGTTCAAAGCCTGTTGGGTCAGTGACACCAGCGCCTACTCCTAAGGAATAGAGAAGGCTGTCGTCAGACGTCCAAGAGAATTCTTTTGGTTCACCTACAGAACCTGCAGCATCGGGATTAATAGGCACAGTTTCACACTCCTTTTTGATGCCTTCACGCTAGGAGAGCGGGTGTCTTTCTGGCGAATCGGGGCCAAAATACATAAAAAATAGGGAAATTTTTGTCGCACCATTTGCAATTTATTAAATAACAATGGTGTAATTACATGTATAGGCTTTGTAAGGTAAAACTTATACATACGCCAATCATCAATTTTGATGAAGTCAAAATCTGATGCAAGAAGGAGGCGAAAAAGTAAATGGGTATCTTCGCTAAACCAGGTTTAGACACCTCTTGGCAAGAGTCTTCGAATTGTCTAGGAGTAGATCCCGATCTCTTTTTCCCTGAGCGTGGAGCGAGCACGCGTGAAGCAAAAGATGTATGTCGAGGCTGTGTGGTAAGAGAAGATTGTCTCGAATTTGCTTTACAAAATGGTGAAAAATTTGGGATTTGGGGCGGCATGAGTGAACGTGAACGCCGCCGTATTCGTCGTCACCGGGCACTTGAACGAGCTGCTGCCGCTGCTGCCGCCGCTGAATCAGCTTAAATATTTTTATATAACAAAGACGGATTGTCTTTTCTGGTACCCACAACCGTCTAAGTACAGGTAGTCTGAGATTATGAATATTGTTGGATTTCTTTCAAGTAACGAATTGATCATTGTGGCGGTTGTCGCTGTTGTTCTTTTTGGGGGTAGTCAACTTCCAAAGTTGGCGCGCAATCTTGGTAGAGCTCAAAAAGAGCTACGCGAAGGCATGGCTGAAGGCGCCGCTGAAGCCGAAACCGAAACTGAAGCTTGATCTAAATAAGAATCAGAAACTAGTTTGAAATTCGAATTGCTTGAGGAGCCCTGTCATGACTGACACTACAGAAGATCTTGAACCACAACCCCCACAAGGTGATGTAAAGGTTGTATATCTCGGACCTATTGCACCCCACTGGGAAGTGCATTCAACATTCGGAGAACGCGACTTAATTGATTCATTTCGGGATCGAATTTCATCACGATTGCTGCTTCTTCCACCCCATGATCCACAGTTTCGAAGAAACCGAGAACGAATCAATAGGGATGCAGAAAGAGAAAATGTTTTAATTAGTTGGGATCTTGGTTTCGAAGAGGCAGACGAAAACCTCGGATAAAGATCTAGTCAATAATTTAAAAACACCCCTGGCTCAAAGCCAGGGGTGTTTTTGTTTTACACCGAGTCTGAGAGGGGAAACATCCTCGGAGATAAGTCCTGTTTATGAGGGTTCGATATTTGGTAACCGAAATGCCCCCATTTCAGAAGATAGGAGACGAAGCGCTCTAACATTTTTAAGCTGCGCTAACTGAAAGTGGCTGATGAGAGACACGTCGTGCTTTTAAGATGCGTCGGCGTTGGCGTTCGGAGCATCCGCCCCATACGCCATGATCAATACGGTTATGGAGCGCATATTCAAGACACGGTTCAGTTACGGAGCAACTATTGCAAATATCTTTAGCAACAATGACTCCCATTCCGTCGCTCGGGAAGAAAGTGTCTGCCGGCGAATTTGCGCAAGAACTTTGTTTCATCCATGTGGTGTTCATTTTTTTTCTTTCTGTATTTCGGTTTTAGTTAACTAATGGCTTATTTATGCCATGTCGGACCGAAAATTGGTGTAAAGAAAACCGAAAATTTATATAAAAAGACCAAAAAATCATGAATTTTTGTATGAAATATTTCTTATAAAAAATTTAATCTAAAAGAGTTAAACCAAATGTTTACCTTTTGTTTACCTTTTGTTTCCGATATTGAAAGATAGGTGAACTACTTTGAGTCCAACTTAGATTTAGGACTTTTGTGGAAAATTCTTCGCCTGCACTATCACCAAATTCCCCAAACAATCGTGAAATTCCAACACTTGTTCGGGCAATTCTGGTTCTTGCTCTTCTCTATTTATTCCTCACCGGGGTCGAGTTACTTGGAGGCGGATTTAAAAGTCTCGGTAAAGATTTAGTTGATGGATTATTTAAAGGTGTTTCAAATCCACTAGGAGGACTTTTTGTAGGTCTTCTCGCAACAGTCCTTGTTCAATCCTCATCAGTTTCAACTTCAGTCATTGTTGGTCTAGTAGCTAGCGGTGTCGTAGGTACCGGCGACGCAGTACCCATGATTATGGGCGCCAATCTAGGCACAACAGTTACTAACACATTGGCATCTCTTGGACACGTCCGTCACGATGTTGAATTCCGAAGAGCCTTTGCTGCAGCAACCGTCCATGATTTTTTCAATATTCTGGCAGTAATAGTTTTTTTGCCTATAGAACTCGCAACCGGCTATTTATCTGAAAGCGCATCATGGTTAACCGACAAAATAATTGGGTCATCAGGTGCAGAATTTAAAAGCCCATTAAAAGCAGCAGTCAAATTACCGGCAACCTGGATAAAAGAATTACTTTCAAGCACTGGCGCACAAGGGGATGTCAAGGGTGGACTAATGATCGTTATTGGTTTGATCTTGATTTTCTTAGCTCTGGCTTACATCACAAAAAACATGCGGCTACTTGTCGCAGACAGAGTAGAAGTAGCTATCAACCGTGCCTTAAGTGCTGGATCCGGAATAGTAGCGATCCTCATCGGCACATTGATCACTATTTCAGTGCAGTCATCATCAATCACAACATCAGTTCTTGTTCCATTAGCCGCCTCAGGAGTTTTAACTCTTGAAAATATTTATCCTGTTACTCTCGGAGCAAATGTTGGAACTACAGTTACTGCTCTTTTGGCCTCCCTAGCAACCGGAAGCCCAGCTGCAGTTACTGTCGCACTAGTTCACACTCTTTTTAATATCAGCGGAATCCTTGCCTTCTATCCGATATCTAATCTTCGGAAACTGCCAATAAGAATGGCTAACAAACTTTCTGACATTACGGCAGAACGAAGATCGCTAGCACTTATGTACGCCTTGACTATGTTCGTGGTCATACCGTTATTAGGGGTATTGATTCTTAGGTAGTTCTCTTGCAGAAAACACTGAAATAGCAAAGTATGATTGAAACTAATAGAGGAGACACAAAATGGTAATGAGTTTCTTTCGCAAACCCGAAGAAGGCGGGTTGGAGAGTATTGAGTCCCAAGTACAGCGGATGGTGAACGATGCTCGCCACACTTTCGATCTAGCACTTAGTGCAATCACTGGTGGGCCCGTTGACACCGTGGCAGAAGAGGTTCGACGAACAGATCGTGGAATTAATTCAACCGAAGTAGAGATTCGACGAGCACTTGTAGTCCACGCTTCAGTTCATGGAGGCGCAGATACCGCAGAGATGCTTGTATTCATGAATATGGTAAAAGACCTAGAACGTATCGGTGATTACAACAAAAATATTTTCGATTTAGCTGAAGAAGGCGCATCTTTCATAGACTCACCAGATCTTGAATCCATTCTTGGTCTACGAGATGAAATATCTTCTCGAATCGCATTGATGGGAGAAATACTTAGTTCTCGAGACGAAGAACGAGCTCGAATTTATATTGAACGAGGGGATGAGCTCCGTCGAGACTTTGATAGCCGTATAAGCGAACTCCTTCATTCAACAGAGCCTGCAGTCACTTCTGTGCCAAAAGCTTTGCTTTACCGATTTTTGAAAAGGGTCACTGCACACTCCTCTAACGTCGTATCTGCAGTAGTTATGCCAGTAGATCAACTTGATTACTTTGACGAATCAGAGGACACACGTCTCTGAGAGGACAAAAAGTGACTAAGGCAAAAAGAGTATTGGTTACCAATGACGACGGAATTTACTCACCGGGACTCAAAGAATTAGCTCGAGTACCTAAAGAATTAGGTTTCACCCCAGTTATTGCCGCTCCTTCAATTAACTGGAGCGGGGCATCTGCTGCCTTAGGGCCCTTAACTAATCCAGATCATGTATCTGTTTCTTCAATTAATCTTGACGGAATTGAAGAGATAGAAACGTTTTCCGTTGACGCGCCTCCTGCTCTCATCGTGATGCTTGCAATGCTAGGAGGATTCGGGGACCCACCAGATTATTTAATCTCAGGAATAAACAAAGGCCCTAACACCGGTAGATCAACGATGTACTCTGCAACAGTCGCTACTGCACTTGTAGCGTCCAAATTTGATTGTCCAGGTTTAGCGGTCAGTCTTGGCGATGGCACAGAAGAAGAATTTGATCAATGGGAATGGCCCACTGCAGCGGCGATTGCTACTCCGTTATTACGGTGGTTAACAAGCGCGCCACCAAGAACAGTACTGAACCTAAATGTCCCAAATTTGAAATTGGTGGAAGTAAAAGGTCTATCCCAATGCGACTTAGCGCCTTTAGGCGGAGTACGAACCAGCATTGTTGGAAAAGATGAAACAGGAATACACATAGACCTTTTACCCACAGATGGACAGATACCGGAAGGAACAGACTCTGCAAAGTTGCGCGAAGGTTATGCAACCGTTACTGCTTTGGTACCAACAGCAGCCGTGGAGATGAGTCTTCCATTTCAAGGTTGGTATGAGGAAATAGGTCAGGAAGGCTAAAGATGTGTTAGTTGCTTTAGTCGCCGGTTGTTTATTATCTCTAATTTTCGGTTACTTACTTGGTAAGAGAATTAAGAATAAGCCTCTTGAAGATCACTCTGTAGATACACCTGGTTATCAGATTGCTGAAAGAGCGTTAGATACTGTCCCAATGGGAGTGGTTATTGCAGATAAAAAAGGAGAAATAGTTTTTAGAAACAATACTGCTGATGCCTTGATTGATTCTTGGGAGAACGGAGTCATAGGACATAAGGTCAGAGAATGTTTACATGCTGCAATTAAGGAAAACCAAAACTCTGAGCAAGTTCGAACTCCCGGCCCCCCACAAAGAACAATTGAGATAACAACCCGTCAATTGAACGAGCTTGAAGATGTAATTGGATCAATAGCGGTGCTATCAGATGTCACAGAACAAAATCGAATCGAAACAGTGCGTAGTGATTTCGTAGCAAATGTGAGTCACGAACTAAAAACACCCATCGGAGCAGTCAGTTTATTAGCTGAAACCCTTACACAAGAATCTGACCCTGAAGTAATAGCACGTTTATCAAAGCGATTAGAGGATGAATCTCAACGATTAGGAAGAATAGTTAACGACATTCTTGATTTAAGCAGGATAGAAGGACAATTATTAGACGATAGAACCGCAATAGATCTTGAAGAAATAGTCGCAGAAGTGGTTGACCGTCTCTCAACAGTGACAGATATCAGGAGAGTTAGAATACAAACACAAACTACTTCAACTTTTATTAGTGGAGATCGCCTCCAATTCATAAGCCTTGTGCATAATTTAATTGAAAACGCAGTCAAATATTCCGAAGACAACGGTGAAGTGAAAGTTACTCTTCAATACATTAATGATGAAAAACCACTAGTGAAATTGCAGGTGCAAGATACTGGTATAGGGATTCCAGAACGTGAACAAGAAAGAGTATTTGAACGGTTTTATAGAGTTGACCGAGCTAGAAGCCGTCAAAGTGGCGGAACAGGACTTGGTTTATCAATCGTCCGAAACGTCGCCATACAACATGGAGGGACGGTAGAGGTTCATTCCGTTGAACACGAAGGAACAACAGTCACTGTTCATATTCCGGCTCAAACTTTGAAAGAAAAAGAAAGAGCGGAACATGGATAAGACACAAATACTTGTAGTCGAAGATGAAGATTCGTTTGTTGACGCATTAACAGTAGGTTTAGAACGCGAGGGATTTATAGTCAAGGTCGCGATAAATGGGACCGAAGCCCTAAAAATATTTGAAGAAATCAAACCTGATTTAATTCTTCTTGACATCATGCTCCCAGAAATATCCGGAATAGATGTCTGCAGAGAAATCCGTACTAAATCAGATGTTCCGATCATCATGGTTACGGCCAAAGGAGAAGAAATTGACACTGTTCTCGGTTTAGAAATCGGTGCAGATGACTACGTAACAAAGCCTTACCGGCTACGGGAATTGGTAGCACGAATCAGATCAGTGCTTCGTCGAACTGAAGACACTAAAAAAACAAAACCAAAATTAGGAAACCAAACAGATAATGACTCCTTACTTGAGGTAGGCAATGTTTCCGTTAATTTAAGTCGGCACGAAGTCTTAGTAGACGATCAACAGGTCATGATGCCCCTCAAAGAATTCGATCTCCTCGTTTTACTTATGGAAAACCCAAACCGCGTTCTAACTCGTGACACCATAATCGATCGAATTTGGGGATTTGATTATGTCGGCGATACCAAAACCCTTGATGTCCACATAAAGCGTCTTCGCAACAAAATCGAAGCTAACCATAAAGATCCAAAAAAAATTATCACTGTCCGCGGTGTGGGATACAAATACAACAACACCTAAAGAAAGTAAGGCATAGTCTTAGATTGTGGACTTAGATGATGAACCCTCCTCGGGACCTAAAAAACAAAAAACACCATCTGGTCTTTGGTTAACACCGTTCGCTCGACTCGGACGAACCCACGCATTTGGAACCATGTCAGATGCCATGATCGCAGTTGCTCTCGCCGGTTCAGTCTTCTTTTCAGTAGATCCAAGCGATGCCCGTTGGCGAGTCGCGCTTTATTTAGTTCTCACTATTGCTCCCTTCGCGATCGTCACCCCACTCATCGGACCTTTAATCGACAGGATTCGCGGAGGACGACGCCGAATGATCCTCTTCACAATCATCGGACGCGGTGTCTTAGCATGGCTAATGACACGCCATATAAACAGTTTGCTTTTATTCCCAGAGGCTTTTGGCTTTCTTATCTTAGGGAAAAGCTATTCCATAGCTAAAAGTGCGGTACTACCTGAATTAGTACGATCCGACCTCGGTCTCGTAGAAAGCAACGCCAAACTCAGTGTCGTAGGTGCATTGAGTTCAATGACTGGTGCAGCAATTGGAGGCCTAGCTTTACTCGGAGGAGATGCTTGGCCAGCATGGGCAGCCGTATTCGGATTTGGGTTAACAACTTTATATGCGCTTCAGATACCAAAAATTGTTGTAGCCAAAAAACCAGCAACAGTTAACGAAATAACAGAACTCCGCACAGAAAGCATTGTTTATACCGCTGCCACCATGGCGTTCCTGCGCGCCTCTGTAGGATTCGTCACTTTTCTACTCGCTTTCGAATTTCGAGGAGGAGACGAAGGGCTTTCGATAAGCGGAATCGGTGAAGGAGTAGGAGTAGCAACAGGCCATTTACGCGACCAAAACGTTTTCGGAACCCCGGGCGCTCCCGCCTGGCATTTCGGAGTTGTCATGGCAGCCGCAGGGCTTGGAATGCTTATTGGAGCGAATCTGGCACCTCGGTTACGGAAAAGACTCCTTGAAGAACAAATAATTTTCTTCTCACTGTTACTGCTCTTTACTGGAGCAATAATCGCTGCTTTCGCTCGTGGGATTGGGGTTCTTGCTGCCGTTCTTATTTCATTTATGACTACAGTTTCAGCTGGAACAGCCAAGCTCGCCTTCGATTCATTAGTACAACGCGACGCCCCTGATGCAAACCATGGAAGATTTTTCGCAAAATTCGAGGGAAGGTTCCAAATGAGCTGGGCAATTGGAGCCCTCGTTGCTGCTCTTGCGCCAATACCGGTTTATGGCGGTTACTCCGCACTGGCAGGACTCTCTATTGCCGCTCTTCTCTGGTATCACATCGCAACTCAAGAATCACGTAGACGAGCCACTCCTACAAAACCTGACCGACCAGATGGTCAACTTCCGATCTGGGAAAGAGAAAAAATTGATCCAGATGACTAAAAACTCACGTATTAAGAAGCTCAGTTCTAGCTAACCAAAGACGCGAGTTCTCCACCTCATTCGGTGTAGGAAGAAATCTCTGATCCTCCCATAATCGAGAAAGATCATTTGCCCCACCCCATTGGATTACCCCACTGACGAAAGCAGCACCATGGTCCACTTGTTCTTGCGTGAGGTTAAGGCCAAGAACTTTTTCAACAAATCTGTCCGATTCACTTGTTTCAACCCGTCTCCGCCGTAAAGCCTCAGTGATCATCGAATAATTTGGAACAAGTCCCGCACCGATCTCATCCATAAAGTAGTCAACGTAGCCGATGACTACCGCAATAAGGGCTTCAAGATAAGGCAATAATTCTTCCTGATCTGCTGATCTCACCGCACCTAAAATAAAACTTGGATCAAGATTCTCACCAATGCTTAAAAGGTCTTCAATATTAGGCGAAACACCCATTTCATTTAATTGCTGCTCAAGCGCAGCGGAGTCACTTTCAAAACTGCTGGCATGACGTGTCAATAGTTCACTTATAGCTTCACTGACATGAGTAACCCCAAATAATGCGTGATGAAGAGACTCATGAAGGCACATCCAAAGCCGTAAACCTTCAATCGGTAAAGTCCAATCTTTCCCAAAGCCAACAATATTTGGATCAATTAAAAGAAGATTTTCTTCAGAGCGTGGAATTGGAAGATCATAACTACCTAAATTTCGAGCAGCGAGTCTTCCGACCATTGTTCCGGTAGTGATACTAGACATCTGCGGAGCAAGCGCCGAAAAAATCTCAATAAATGCTTCCATTGCTCCTTCCGGCAAACCAAGCAAATCCTCACTTGGAAGATTTTCCTTAAGCGTCTCTGGATCAGGCATTCCTTCTTGTAAAGAGTCAGTCATTTGAGACAGCAATGGTTCAAGAGAACTAATACTTTTTTCTGCCCATAAAGAACGATTAAGAGGCTCAATTATGAGAGGACGCCCGTGATTAATCAGAAGACCAGTGTGATTTTCTACCTGTAGCTGCGCTACTCGAGCTAATGGCTCGTATTCCATACGAACAATCGGATCAACGTTTGTCTCAGGCTTACCTTCAGAGGCGATAGACATAGCCAATTGCCTTGCATAGTCACTAGGGTTAATTTTTGAAATCCCACTAAACTCACTTGACCCCATGACTTTAAAAAAATCACTCAACTGTTCAAATGGATCAGAAGGGTCTTCGCTGAACCCATCATCTGGTGTTTCATTTTTGTCCACAAAGGCATCGTAGAGCAATGAACACCCAGAAGCCTCGCGTTGTGGTCACAGGATCCACTGGAGCCGTCGGACGACAAGCATGTGTTCGCCTAGCTGAAGAGGGTTACCAAGTACTCGGGCTAGATAAACGATCAGGCATTTCTTTGAACCCGGAAGTCGCATTAGAAACAGTTGACCTAGCAGTAGCAGATCTACGCTCTCTCCTAAACGGAGTCGAAGTAGTAATTCACCTTGCCTCAGGAGTTCAAGCCCATGACGTCGATGAAGACCCGGGACACAACATGCTTGCTGTTGCTGAACGATTATTAGCTGCAGCAGATGCCGCCGGAGTTTCTCATCTAGTAATTCGTTCCTCCGCAATGGTCTACGGCGCATGGGAAGATAACCCGGTACCGCTCACTGAAGAAGCAGAAGTTCGACCCTGCCCAGGTTTTCGATTTGCTGAACATCGAGCAGCCCTTGAACACCTAGCACAAAAATGGGTTGAAAAAGATAAAAGACGTTCCGTTTCGATTCTTCGGACCGCAGTCACCGTCGCTGAAGAACGACCAGGCGGTCTTGCCAGAGTTTTAGAATCAGCAAAAAACATTCGCACAGAAGAAGGCGACCCAATGGGCCAGTTTCTCCACGCCGATGACCTAGCAGAAGCAGTGGTATGTGTGGTGAAAAACACTTTCAACGGTCCAGTGAACGTAGCACCAGATGGATGGATGTCATCAGCCCTTCTAGCAGAATTAAGCGGACCAGTTCCCCGGTTACGACTACCAGCGTTTATCGCACGTCTAGTCGCATCAATAAGATGGCAAATCGGTTTAACAGACGCCCCAGCATCAATAGTTCCCTACACCATTTATCCGTGGATTATCGCTAACGACAAACTCAAAGAATTAGGGTGGGAAGCTAAACACACAAACGAAGAAGCCTATGTTGCTGGGTACGAACCAAAATTGAGCGATCAACTTACTGCTGGAAGTCGTCAACGATTGGCATTTATCGCAGCAACAGTAGCTCTCGCTCTTCTCATTTATGGCGTGGTAAGAGTATTTCGTGGTTCAAACGAAGACTAAAAATACGTGGAGGCTCTTCGAACGGGTCGTACGATGAAACACATGTCAGAAACGTTGGAAGAATCTTCGTATATCGCATCTTCAACTGAAGATGACTGGTGTGCGCTGCATGCTTCAGATCTCCCAGTCGACGAAGTTCTCCAATGGGCTAACCAACCAAACTGCGGGGCAGTGGTTCTCTTCACAGGAAATGCTCGAGATCATGCTCCTGAACGTCCTAATGTAAGTGAACTTGCTTTTGAAGCTTATGAAGAACAAGCACTCCCTAGAATGCAAGAAATTATAAATCAGGCACGCTTTAAGTGGCCAGAAGTAAAACGGTTAGCGCTTTTACATCGAACAGGGAAAGTAGAAATTGGCGGAACTGCAGTTGTTGTTGTTGCTTCTTCTCCGCATCGACCAGCCGCATTTGAAGCGGCACGGTTTTGCATTGATGTTTTGAAAGCAACGGTTCCAATTTGGAAATACGAAAAATGGGACGGTAATGAAAGTTGGGGTGTTGACACCCAAAATATTGGCACCGTTTCTGATCTCCCATCTAGCGGAAATGTAACTAATTCAATATGAACTCTTCTGTACTATTTCTTGCTGGCGGGGTAGCTGCTGCTTTTTTCGGCTCGCTTGTTGTATGGATTACGAGCCGTCCGCGTTCACGACCACAAGACCCGAATGAGTTAAGAAATACTTTGAGAGATTTACATCAAAATGGTGTTAAAACAAGTCGTTCTGGGCCAGTAACCCGTCCAATCAGCGGCTCATATCAACAGAAAAGATCTCAGTCGGAACAATCCTCAGACAATTATTCCGCGCCGGATAGCAGGTAAACGGAATGGCACGAGACCTCGCTATTGATTTAGGAACTGCTAACACTCTGGTTTATGCACGTGGCGAAGGGCTAGTTTTCGCTGAGCCATCTGTTATCGCTTTAAATAAACGAAATGGTGAAGTTCTTGCCATGGGTAACGAAGCATGGAAAATGATTGGGAGAACTCCTGGACATATTGTTGCTGAAAGGCCACTTCGTAAAGGGGCAATCAAAGATTTTGATATTACTCAACGTATGGTTCGTGTTTTATTCGAAAGAGTTGGTGTTAGTAGATTTAACCGACCCAAAGTACTGATTTGTGTTCCTTCAGCAATTACTGCCGTTGAAAGAAGAGCGGTAACTGAAGCAGCTAGGAGAGCAGGAGCAACCGACGCTCAACTCATTGAACAGCCTTTAGCGGCAGCAATCGGAGCGAATCTTCCAATAAGTGAACCAGTAGGAAACATGGTGGTTGATATAGGTGGGGGAACTTCAGAATCAGCGATGTTATCTCTAGGTGGGGTGGTGGCTTTAGAAGCAGTTCGAGTTGGTTCTTTTGATATTGACGCAGCAATTCAGGATTATCTCCGAAGCGAATATGGAATGGCCATTGGGGAACACACCGCTGAAGAGATAAAAATACAAATTGGATCAGCAGCTCCTCTGCCCGCAGATCTGAGAGCGGAAGTAACGGGTAGAGAAGTTATGACCGGACTACCAAAGAAAGTAATTCTGACAGCATCAGAAATTCGGAAAGCAATCAACGAACCCGTCACTGCCATGATTGAATCTGCGGTTACATGTTTGACACAAGCACCACCGGAACTTGGCCAAGACCTCATCGCTCAAGGTATTCATTTGGTAGGCGGCGGCGGTCTTCTTAACGGATTTGACTTGCGTCTGGCTGAAGAAACCGGTGTTCCAGTCCGTCAAGTAGCAGAACCTCTTGAATGTGTAGTTTTAGGTGCTGGACAATGTATTGAAAGCTTTGAAGCCATGCGGGCAATGTTTATGGATTCACGACCACGAAAAGTTGGCCGATAGTACAGTCGGTTTCGTTGTATCCGACGTTATTGAATTACTTCAATTAACTACAAGAACTTTCTTCGAACCCGTAGTCAGCGATTGATTAAATCATGAGGTGCTTAAATTAAGCAAGGAGATCTTCTGCGGCTTGTCGTGTCTGTAAGTCTCGATCCTTTAGTTTTCTTTTCAACGCTTCTTCTACTTCAGGACCTTCGAAAGGGGCAAGCGCTAGTGTGGCTCGACGCCGCACATTAGGTTTATCATCAAGCACTTTTAGAAGCGTTGCTAAACCGTCAATATGGCCTAGAGAGCCGAGACAAGCAACTGCTGCCTCTCGGCAAAGAGAATCGTCATGCGTTAAGGCAACTTGACTTACCTTGCTAACTACTTCAGCAACGTTTTCGTAGTTGTTTCCAATTTCTCCAATAACCCAACAAACCGTTTCGACAACAAATGTTGACGAATCATCTAGTAAAACCAAAACTTTGCTTACGTACTCTTGGTTGTCAGAAAGCTCAATAACTAGCTCCACAGCACGCTTCCTTACCCCATGATCATCATCGTCAAGTGCGTTTACGATGTGCTTTCCAGCATCAAGATCTAGCTTAACAACCGTGGTTAATGCGGCTTCTCTAATCACAGCAGCTGTGTCATTCAAAAACCCAGTGATTTCTTTTACATCAAGTTCGCTATTGACATGCCTAGCCAGGATGGCTTGACGGCGACGCTTAGCGACCTCTTCAGAAGGTGGATCTCCTTCGTGTACATGTTTTTTCAAAACCGTCACCCTATAAATTGCTCAAGTAAAAACCCTGCTGCAAAAAATCCTGCACCTAAGACAGCAGCTATAGCAATACCTCCACCAACCACAATGGAAACAATCAAAATGAGCGACCTTAGACGATGCCACCATTGAATTTTGGCTTTTTCTCCTGTGGAAACTTTTCGAGGAGGTTGAAACCAAATTCCAGATAGAGCACCAATACTCCATTTTTGGTCTACACCTTTTTCAATATCACCATCTGGCGGTAACAGATTTTTCCTCATGGCATGGATAGAAGCCCCACTTAATAAATTAAAAGTTTCTTTATTCGAGATTGGTTTAGTGACAGGGAAAACAAAACGAATCATGGCAGGCTTAATGGAAGTAAAACAAAACTGGGTCCATAAAAATAAAATCAGAGAACAAACTCCGAAGGTAAATAAAGACATGGAAGAAAACATTAATAACAAGAGTACAGGAGAGCATGTCACACTAAAAGAAACACCACTCGGATCTGCAGGTTTAGAAGAATCAAATGAAAGAAAATGGCCTCAAATTCTTTTCCTATTGGGCCTCGTCATTGTGCTGGTCATGTCATTTGTTCAATTCCCTTACTACGCCTACGCCCCAGGATCAGTAAATGCGTTAACCGAACGTGTGGTTATTTCTGGAACAGAAGCCTTCGAGCCGGAAGGAGAAATTCTCTTCACTACTGTTTCTCAAGACTCAGAAGTTAATGGATGGGAATTTTTACAAGGAACATTCGATGAGTCAATTTTGTTAATAGACGAAGATGTGATTCTTGGAGAACGTGATCGCAGCGAAGTTCGAGCATTTAATCTTGAATTGATGAGGTCATCAAAAATGACTGCAGTCGCCGTCGCTCTTCAACACTTAGGGCATGAACCTTATCTAGCGACCGGAGTTGGAATGGTCGAGGTACAAGGCCCGGCGGAAGGGCTACTCACGACAAACGATGTCATTATTTCAATTGCTGCTGATGACACACCAAATTCAACGGATTGGATAGAACTCAATAGGTCAGAAGATCTGATTTCAAAATTACAAACCTATTCCCCTGGCGACACTGTCGTTTTCGAAATCGAATCAGTAGACGGAACAAATAAACGTCAAATATCTGTTGTCCTTGGATCTCGACCCGATAACCCCGACACAGCCTTTCTTGGCATTTCAGCTCAAACAAGAATTGAAGATGCCCCAAATATGCCTTTCGCAGTTCATGTCAACACGGGCGCAGTGGGCGGTAATTCTGCGGGTCTCGCTCTTACCTTGTCTGTGCTGGATTTAGTTACCCCTGGTGAACTAACTGGAGGTTTACAGGTTGCAACTACCGGCACTATTTCTTTAAATGGGGACGTCGGACCTATTGGCGGAATTGTACAAAAAACAATCACGGCACGACGATCTGGTGTTGACTTATTTATCGTTCCAACCAGCGAATATCCAGAAGCAATCAAACACGCCAAAGACCTCAATGTTGTAGGTGTAGACAACTTAAACCAAGCTCTGGATGCTCTTGCTGAAGCCGGAGGAAATGCCCTCAATCTATCTCTGTCAAATAACTAAATCGCCTAGTGCAAGGGCTGCTTAAGACGACGGTAGAATCCCAGATATGAGTCCCGAACCACCTCAACCCCCTCCGTCGCCAAAGCGACCAGCTGCCTCAGGATCCAAAGCGCGCTCCGCATTCGGTGGTTTTATCGGTAGAGATGGCGGCAGAGGAAGAAATACGGGGAAGAGCCCTAGAAGATTTAGGACAATAGCTGTTGGCATTTTTGCTTTAGTTACTTTCGGTTTAATGTTCTTCCGCGGACTTGCAAGTTTTTATACTGACTTTCTTTGGTTTGATCAACTAGGCCACGGAGATGTTTTCACCTCAGTATTTGGCGCTCAAATAGTACTTGTTTTAATCTTCACATTCCTCTTCTTTGCTCTACTTTTTAGCAACCTAAGAGTCGCCGATCGCATAGCACCATCGGTAAGACCCGCTGGACCTGAAGAAGATATTTTGGGGCGTTTCCACGAACTCGTTGGAAACCGAACATTCCGGATACAACTGATTTCGTCTCTGTTGCTTGCTGTACTGGTAGGAATCGGAGTATCAGGTCGATGGCAGGAATGGTTACTCTTCACAAACGGTGTTGACTTTTCCGCCACGGACGCACAATTCGGAAAAGATATTAGCTTTTACGTTTTCCAACTCCCCTTCCTGACCTTCGTAGTTAACTGGCTTTTCCGCAGTCTCCTCATTGTTTTTTTCATAACAGCAATCGCCCATTATGTAAATGGCGGTATCCGTCTACAGACTTCCGGTGACAGAGTAAAACCAAAAGTCAAAGCCCACCTCTCAGTTATTCTCGCTTTTCTCGCCTTAGTTAAAGCCGTTGACTACTGGTTTGCTCGATTTGAACTTACGACCTCAACCCGAGGACATGTTGACGGCGCAAGCTATACAGATGTCAAAGCACAGTTGCCAGCTACCAACCTTTTGATCCTAATCTCTCTCTTTGCAGTGCTTCTTTTGCTTGTAAACATTCGACGCAAAGGATGGGTGCTGCCAACATTAGCTGTCGGCCTTTGGGCGTTCGTAGCGCTAGTAATGGGAAGCATTTATCCAGCAGTAATACAAAATCTAAGAGTTCAGCCCGCGGAATCAGAAAAAGAAGCCCTTTATATTGAACGCAATATTGACGCGACGCGACAAGCTTTCGGCTTAGACCAAGTCGTGGAAGTTCAAATCGATGATTTTGATACCGAAATAAGCGCAGTCGACCTTCTCTCAAATCCCGCCACTGTCCGCAACATACGAGTACTTGATCCCGTTGTTGTACAAGGAACCTTTGATCGACTTCAAGGCGAACGCGAATTTTACCGATTCTCTGACGTTCTTGACTCTGATCGATACCAAATAGACGGAGAAACAACCCAAGTACTTCTTGGAGCACGCGAACTTGATCTAAATGAAACCCGATCGTGGGAAAGTCAACATGTCGCTTTCACCCATGGATACGGCCTAGCGATGGCACCAGTAAGTCGAGTAAGAGGATCCGGAGATCCTGATTTTGTAATAGGGGATCTTCCTGTCGCGATCGATGATTCTTTGGAAGTAACACTAGATAAACCTCAAATCTATATAGGAGAAGGCCTTGGCGGATATGCCGTAATAGGGGCAAGCCGAGACGAAGTCGATTTCACAGACGAAAATCAGGAAACTCAAGATGTTCGATATGACGAAATTGATGGCCAAGGTGGAGTAGAAATCGACTCCTTCTTACGCAAAGCCGCATTCGCATTACGATTTGGCCAAATCGAGCCATTAATCTCTAATTTCTTAACCGATGAATCACGAATAATTTATGTTAGAGACGTACGAGATAGAGTTGAGAAACTGGCACCATTTCTCAAATTTGATGCCGACCCTTACCCCGTAATTCTTGACGGAAGACTGGTTTACGTAGTTGACGGCTACACCACAACAGATCGTTACCCCTATGCGCAACGAGCACCGGTATCTGATTTAGATTCCGACAGCGGGTTACGCGACAGATTCAACTATGTGCGCAACTCAGTTAAAGCAGTCGTTGACGCATTCGATGGAGACGTCAAATTTTATGTCGTCGATCCAGAAGACCCCATCATTCAAGCTTACCAATCAGCCTTTAGCGGTCTTTTTTCTCCAGCTTCAGAAATGCCACAATTACTCAATGACCATCTTCGATATCCAGAAGATATGTTCCGTGTTCAATCAGAACTTTGGGGCTCATACCACGTAGAAGAAACAGAAAATTTCTACCAACGATCTTCTGAATGGGCGATCTCTCAAGATCCCGGGCGAAGCGGTGAAGGAGCAGCCAACCTCGCACTCGTTGATAGTCAAGGAGTGCGAATCGGTACACGAGATGTCCGCATGTCGCCATATAGAACAATCGTCACCTTATCTGACTCCGAAGAAGCAGAATTCGTTATTTTACGAGCCTTTGTACCCCTTGATGAAGAAGACGCCCGTAAAGAACTTGCTGCCTATGTAGTAGGTCGTAGCGACGGTGAACACGCTGGAGAACTCGTGGTGTATCGACCGCCTACTTCAAACTTTGATGGTCCAGCGCTCGCCGAAGAACGAATCCGCAATGACGAAGAAGTCGCCAGCCTCCAAACCTTGCTCAGCCAGCGCGGATCAGACGTACTATTTGGTGAACTACTTCTTGTCCCAATAGAGAATTCAATACTTTATGTTCGTCCGCTTTACGTACAAGCCGACGGTGACTCAACTGTTCCTGAATTAGAGCGTGTCATTGTAGTTGCTGGAGAAAAGGTCATTATGGAAGATTCTCTTCAAAAAGCACTTGAAGAACTTGCCGGACAAAGCCTTAGCACCTTGTTCCCTGTTCAGGGGTCGATAAGCACACCCGTTGTCCAACCAGAAACAACACCCGAAGACACCGATACCAATACCGAAGAACCATCTGAACCTATTTCCCAAGACGTACATGCTGTTGTTCAAGAAATAGAACAACTTCAAGTCGCCGCTGCTCAGGCGTTAGCTGAAAATCCTCCAGATTGGCTGAAGTTCGGTGAAATTCAAAGCCAAATACAAGACTTACTTACTGCGTTAACCACTGCATCAGAAAATTAGTTCAGTCAGCAGGCTGCCAGCCATCGAGACGACGCCCAGTTGGAGAAGAATCTTCAGCCCTAACTGGAGAATCAGCACTTAAGTCTTTGAAGCTCTCATCGCTGGCTAAATCCGGCGATATGTGTGTTACATCAATGGGTTCAAAACGACTAGCTAACTCTGCGATTTGACCTTTTAACTCAACACTGACACGTGTAATTTCTCCAGAAAGCCGAGCAGTATGTACACGTAAATCCATGAGAGTTTCCTCGTCACCCTCATCGGCTCCGGATCCAAAAGCATCAAACTTATGCTCTAAAAGGCTGATTCTTTCGTCTAAGTCTCTTAAACCATTGGCTAAATCCAACAAAATTTGATCAGCGATCGGTTCCCCTTCCGAGGATTGAATAGCAGAAGAACTCGTTCCCATTCGGCTATCCCGTTTCTTTTTTCCCTTACCTAATTTATTGGCCATATAACGATGGTAGTACTCCAGAGATAGTGAACGGGACCAGCCCGCGATAACAGGCCAAAAGAAGATAGGTACGATGGGGATATGAAGAAACCATCCAAACTACGCGGATCAAAGATTCGCTTAGTTCTATTTGTTTCACTCCTCGGTTTAGTTTCATGCGCCAGTTATGACGGGCGGTCAATGAAAGGGGAGAACCCAACTGACACTCTCGATGTTCTTGTCGTCATAGATGATGAGTCTGAAAATCAGGAAAACACTTCTTCTAAATCCTCAACTACACAACTAGACGGCCTTTCAAGCCAACTCACTGAAGAGAAAGGAGAACCGAATTTAGACCTTGATCCATTTCAAGGAATAGGCGGAGACTCAGACGTAAATTCAGAAACCCTTTCCGGCACAATTGGAGAAATTGGTTCTTATGAACTTACCTTTCCACAAATTTCTGACACTCCATCTGATTTTGCTATCAATGGAGCAATACAGTCCGTTGCTGACAAAATTTATCTTAATTTCGCAACAGAACTCGCCGAAATGGTAAACGAAGGCTCACCTATGGGATCAAGCGACCTTATGGGCGAAGGAAGAATCATTTTCAACAACGGATACTTACTAAGTGTTCTATTCGAGGGATCCACCGATTGGGGAGGAGCTGCAAGTCAACAACTCTGGACAGACTCAATAATGATTGACCTTTCAAACGGTCAAGTATTAACTTCAGAAAATTTGTTCCAATTCGAAATTTCTACAGACTGGAAAGAAGTAGTAGCAGAAAAATCTTATGACTTACTTATAGAACGTTTAGGTTCCGAAATGGTTTGGGATGAAGGACTGCTCCCAACTGGAGAAAATTTCAACAACATCCTTGTCGCTCAACCAGGACTCCTTATCGTCTTTGACCAGTATCAAGTCGCAGCTGGGGTTGCTGGAACACCAACCGTAATCATCCCATGGGTTGAAATAGCAGCGATCATCAACCCTCAAAGCAGAATCGGTGAACTTGTTATCGCAGGCGGTTCCTTAGAAGTTAACTAAGGCCAAGTCGCACAAACTGTTCATTCGGAGCTTCAACTTCCTCCAGAGCATGATGCAACAACTCTTCATAATGACGGGCTCGCTCAGAGTCAGCAAGATTTTCGGTTTCCTGTTCGTCTTCATAATCAAACAAATACGATTTGTCGCCTGCTCCTCTGCCGGCCAGAAGCACCGCCCGATTCGATAACTCTTGCCCAGAGAGTGGCTGGCGAATAACTGGAATGTCGCTACCAGGCATCCGATCCAACCAAGCGCGGCCATCAGGCCGTGGCAAACCAGCATTTGGGAATATATGCATCGGCATCGTTGACCAACGATTTGACCAGATACTGATATCGCCAACAGGCCCTTCCGCTCCTCGAATATATTTACCCGCGGAATCAATCACATTTACTTCCAGTCCGAAATATCCCTGAAGCATGTAATCTCTCGCACTTTGCTTTTGCCCTTCAATAACAGAACGTAAAGAAACGCCATGAGTGCGATGCTCTACATCTAAGCCAAATAAGTCCACAAGAGTTGCATGAACATCAACACTTGTAGTTAACGCTTGACGACTGCCGGCTTCAACCCCTGGCCAATGCACCAGCATCGGGATATGACCAAGCAAGTTAAATATTGGAGACATTGGTTTACCGAAGGTTTCGTCTCGTTCACCCAAGTAATGGCCATGATCAGTGACAATAAAAAGAGCAGTGTCATCCCATAAGTTATTGCGATCCATAGCATCTAAAATTTTTCCGAACCAGTGATCAATCATTGAGAGTTTCGCACCGTAATTAGCTCGTACCTGAAATGCTTGCTCTTCGGTTAGCACCCCTTTTTCAATTGCTTTTTGCATATAAGGAGGCCAAATAATGAGGTCTTCGTCGCGCTGATCATGATATTTATAAGCCCACGGCTCTGGAGTGTCAAATGGTTCATGGGGATCAAACTCGTCAACGAAAAGAAAAAACCTTTCATGCTGGTTGGCGTTGCGATCTAACCAATCCGCAGTTGCTTGCATGGTTCGTGGACCAGGAAAATCTGTTTCGTCTTTAAAGTAGGTGCGGGACGTGTCGTAAGGACGGCGGAACCATCCTTCAGTTGAAGGTAACGCAGGTGTCCCAACCCAACTCGGGTCGTCGCGAAGTCGCCAAGGGTCTCCTTCATGTCCGCGCATGTAATCCCACATGCCGAAATCAGTGTGATAATTTTCTCCACCGGTTTCAAAAAGATGCGGGTGATCAGATATCAGACCGGTCGCTACTCCCTTCATTTTCATCGAATGAGCAATATTTGATTCCCATAGTTCAATAGATCCCCAAGGTTTCCAAAGAAAATCCCACGCTCCACAGAGAATGTCGTGACGGGCAGGCATGCACGGAAGCGACGCCGAATAGTGGCGATCAAATCTCAAACCACGGGCAGCAAGCCGGTCAAGGTTGGGTGTCTCAAACTCGTCGCCTCCATAGCAGCCCAGCATGCGTCGGTTAAGGCTGTCAAGAAGAACAACGATCGCGTTCCTCGGGCCAGAACCTGGTTCATATTTAGCAGCGGCTGGCTGTTCAAATAGGTAAGGATGAGCGATTTCGGTCATGTATTTATATTCTCACGCCTAAACACTTTCCTGCGTATTGGCGGTACTGTCTTAATTTATGCAAGAAAAAAGAAAAGCTGAACGACTCCACATGCTCAGAACCACCGGTATGGATGGAGTAAGTAAGACGAGAGTTATTCTTCGCGGCTTATTCATGGCCTGCGCCGCTTGTGGCAGCCGCGGGTTGTTTCATCACTGGTGGAAAATGCGGGAATCCTGTCCAAAATGCGCTTTGGTCTTTGACCGATCAGACGGTTACTGGATAGGTGCGGTTGCCGTTAACACAATGATGAGTGCATTTTTACTTCTTGCTACTGTCGTTGTCTCATTTCTACTTGCTTTACCTGATCCGCAATGGCAACCCGTTCTTATTCCTTCAGTAGCAGTCGGGGTTATAGCACCAGTGTTTCTTGATCCGATTTCGCGAACTTTTTGGACATCTATGGTCGCTATTGGTCGTCCACCTGGAAAACGTGATGAAAATTAACGAAGCAGAATGTTGGGTTCAAACTGTGGAAGTTGACGGCTACAACACTGGACCTGAAGCTGATGAGATGAATGATTTTTTGGCTGCAGCTTATGAATCGGTTATACATGATCCGCCCGGGTGGAGGGAATCGAACCCCCAACCTTCTGATCCGTAAGTATCTTCATAGGATCTCCAGTCAAGGTTTTTATATGTATTTACTTACTTGTTTACCACATGATTGTGTCTGGGTGTGTCCACGTGTGTCACGTGCGTGGCTGTCTGCGTGGCTGTTT
>JAQWOV010000002.1 GCA_029245675.1 Acidimicrobiales bacterium
ATTGCAGAGACTCCGGATATAGCTGGAACAGAAATTCGTTTTAGAAGCCGTAAAGGTGTAGAGGTAAAAACAATGGTTTCTGAATCAGTGAAGTCATATATAGATGAAAACGAATTGTATGAAGAGGGTAATTTCTAGTGGAAGAAAAGGAATCTGAAGCGACGGCCGCTCGTTTTAAACGAAAAGAGAAAGCGCCGAAGCCTTCTTTCGGTTGGCGATGGATTTTCCCGCTATTTATCGCAGCTGCTGTTACTTGGTCTGCTGTTCTGATATTTGAAAGCGGCGACCAACTCCTTGATAGTCAAAACGGCGAGACGTTAGATGCAGTTACTGATCCAACCGCCCCAGGATTTGAAGCTTTTGTTGAACAAACTTGGTCCATGGCTGTAGCCACCGAAGATAACGAAGGAAATTTAGTGAACTTAATTATTGGTGCTGTCGCCGATCGAGAACTCGGAGGAGGCTCAGTACTAATCGTTCCACCAGCTTTGAATTTAGACAGAGATTGCCAACAATCACCTTGCGATCTCAGATCTGTATACAAGGAGGGCGGCTTGAACGCTCTTACTTTGGTTTTAATAGATTTATTTGGAGTGTCATTCAGCGAAGAAGTCCTCCTTACTTCCTCGCGTTGGGCTGGTTTGATTTCGCCGGTAACCGGGGTTGAAGTCGACTTGGAAGAAGCTCTTATTGAAGTTACGGATGCAGGAACAGAAATCACGCATTTCCCTGAAGGACAGATAAGTATTGCTGGAGATGAAGTGATTGAATTCTTCTCGTTCTCCGGAGATGGAAACCAAGTAGATCGAGGTAAGAGTTTTTGGGATTCGTGGTTGCAAGAATTAGGAGAAGCTGAAAATCCATTAGAGAAACTTCCTGATTTGGGCTTAAATATTGTGGACTTCTTAGCAGTTGTTACTTCTGGGGAGATCGGTTTGGTTACTTTCCCGATAGCAGACTCTGAAAGTTCTTTTTTCCCAGATGAAGAAAGACTTCAAACTTTAGTGGTTGATTTATTCCCATTTCCAATAGCAGCTGTTCCAGGAGAGCGTTTGACTGTGCGTTTAATCAACGGGACTGGCGATTTTACCCTTGATTCAATAGCCCGTAAGCAAATCGTTTCTGCAGGAGCAGAAATAATTGTCGTGGGGAACAGTGAATCGTTTGATGTTCAAGAGTCAAAAGTCGTTTATCGCGACCCTATGGTTGCAGAAGAAGCAGAAGTGCTTGGCGCACAGCTAGGGTTCCCTGTCGAGTTCAACGAATTAATAAGTCCAGTAACTGAAGTTACGGTCGTAATAGGCGCTGACTTTGTTCCCGCTCTTAGTTAGAAGGCATAGTTAGTGGTAGACATTCTCCAAGTTGGTTCATTTGAGAAATAATTTAGTTACAGAAGACATTAAGCGCTGGTCGCGACAGGCGGCGCTTGCAGCAGATGAAAAGCTAGGGAAAGACACTGTCCTTCTGGACGTCGGAGATCTGGTTGGGATCACAGATATTTTCGTCATCACTAGTGGCAGCAACTATCGACAAGTTCGAGCGATAGTGGAAGAAATTGAAGAACAAATGCTCTTACTTGATGGACCTAAAGCAGAGACTATCGAAGGACAAGAATATCAAGAAGGATCAATTTGGGTTCTTTTAGATTACGGCGGTTTCATCGTCCACGTATTCGACGAAGAAACAAGAGCAATCTATGACTTAGAGCGATTATGGAATGATTGTCCCCGTATTAGCTGGAAGTCACTCATCTAAGTAATAGAGGATCTTGATTAGAGCTCTAGTTCAGTTTGCTCTCTCTGCGACCTCGAGGAGCGGCAAAGCGTAACGACTTGGGCGAACAAGACCTAAAATGTCTCCTTCGCTTTCAGCGTTTGGTGTGCCAGTTGGAATCCCGATGAATTGACCGCTTTCTGCTTCAAAGGCAGCGCCACCGCTAACTCCAGGCCCCATCTTGGCTGAGGTCTTATAGAACTCGTCCGTCCAGAAAACATTTTCTGTGTCTTCCCACCAGCCCGAATGCTCTCCGGTAGTCATAGAGATAGTTACACCACCCATCGCGGGGAAACCGAGAACCTTCATTGATGTTCCGAGATCTATTTCTCCTTCCGTAATCTCTATTGGTGTTCGCCCCACGGCTATCGTCGGACTCCCAGCCGCGTCAACAAGCCGGATGACGGAAAGATCCAATCCTTGGTCAAAGGCATTTGGGATAAGTTCGGCATAAGAGATAAAGACGGGGCTGTCTTTGATGGAGTCAATTGCGTAGATTTCCATAACGCAAGGAATCCCTCCACTTACGTGATGGTTTGTTAGTACATATCCACCGTCAAGAACAATGGTTCCAGATCCCATCCAAGATTCTCCACCACAATCTGGAAGATAGATGAGAACAACAGATCGGGCGATTCGTTCCCAATCCGCTTCTATGGATTCGGTTGCAGGTTCAAGTGGCGGGGATTGAGTGGTGGTTGCTACTGAAGAGGATTCAGGTGCGATAGTAGTCTCAACAGCGGCTGGTGGAGAAGCAGCGGGTTTGTCATCACCTCCATTTGATATAAAAGCCCAAACTCCAGCAAGAATACCGAGAGGTGAGACAAAAAAGAAAAAAACTTTCAGCGAACGAACTAGAAGTTCTTGTTTTTTAGTCCGATCTTTTATGGCTTTAGTACCCGGACGTGGAGGGGGCCCTTTTTTAGCATCAGAGGAGACTGCAGGGAGATCTTTAGTAAATGGGTCAGGAAGAGTGGGCCGTGGTGGCGGTGGAGGGCTCGCTCCTTTGCGTTGCAAGCTGCCTTTACTTAAAGGCTTTTCGAATCGTCGATTTATGTTCAAAAGAGTACCTTACGTATCTCTGGAGAAACTCAGCATGACTAATTTCCGCCGAAAAGTGCTGATCCGTCGGCGCCTTCGTCATCGTCGTTACCAGCATCGCCATCTCTAGTACCTGGGAGGGAACGCATTTCATCAAGATTAATGGGGTCAGATACATCAACACGGACGGCTTGAAAGATTATTGAGTTGCCAACTCGTTGATGAGGGGCTTTTGCTGTCGGCTCCAAGGATCCTGAAGGAAGAGTAACAATTTCTTCTTCTGGCCAAACAAACAGTGGAGACATTTCGCTAGAAGCAGTGAAAAGTCCTGCTGCTGTTCCAAACATTCCCATCGAGAAGTGTGCCGGATTCTCTGGCCGTGGAGCTATCTGAGAAAAGAGTTCTTGTAGTCGCAAAGTGTTACCACTGCCGTCTTCAGCTATCCAAGAGTCATCAACTTCCATATAGGTTGCTAGCAGAGTGTCGGTGAGCGATTCATTCGCAGAGTCACGTAGTACAGAGTCAAGACTTAGTGGGCCTGAACCAAAGAAACGGTGGGCAAATGGCCATCTTGTGCCTTTACCCTGAATCTCTTTAGCATCGGTGGCTTGTTCTATTACAGAGAAAGGAAATGAGCAGAGTTCAGGTGGAATTTTCCCTGCGAAGTTTGAATCTGAATCTTCAATAAAAGCTTTACTGACTCTGCGATATTGCTGGGTTATCCATCCAGGGGGAGTGAGGTTTGGAATGGCTTCATTCAGGAAAGCAGTTTTACCGTCCTCAGTAAGATTCAAATCAAGAGTTTTAGTCTTTAAAAGTTCATCTGAACCTATAGGTCTGAAAGCTGTTCGGAGTTCAAGATGCTGTAAGTCACCGAAAGGATGGTTTAGTAGACGGTGAAGAACTACTGAAGTTCCAAGCCAATGAATGCGAAGCATGGAAATTTCTCGGTAATGCTTAGAAGCATCCTCAATGCTGTTTATAAGCCAGGTGGATTCTTCACGATAAATATTCAAATAGTTTTCATCTTGCATTTTGTAAATGGAGAGCATGAAGGCACTCGTTAGGAAAGCTACTCCAGCAGCGACCAGTGAAATAGTTAGCAATGTATTGTCGTGGCTAATAATCCAGTCCACCCTGCCCGCTATATCGTTAACGGCTTTTGTTCCGCGAGCGAAAGTGAAAATGTAGATCACTATGAGATAAGTGGGTCCCATGATGTAAAGAATTCTTTTGCCGAGCTTCGCGAGCGAATTTGATTCAGATCGTTTCCTTCTTTTCCACAGTGCCCTGCAGAGGAAAGCAACCACAAGAAGAGAAATGCCCGCTGCTCCCCATGCAGTAAGTGTTTCTATGATGCTGTTGATAATCCCACCACTAGAACCAATTGATCCAACTGTGGAATGGAATATCAATAGAACAGTGGTTAGAACCGAAAGCCCGGTAAATGAGGAAATAAGGTATGTTCCCGTTTTCTTTTTGTCATTCGGTGCAAAAAGAAGAATTAAGGGAATAGAAATTAAAGCACTTGCAACGAGGAATAGTATTGTCCGAAGATCAGCAGCGTGTCCAAAATCTAAACTTTCACGCACTTCATCAATAAGTGTGGTTATGGCGAGGAAAGCCACGATTATTGAACCAATGAAAAACCATCTGATATAACGTGAGGTTTCACTGCGGTCTTGACTAGTTGGCTTTTCGATGTTTTTCAGTCTGTCAAGACAAGTTTCTATACGGTTATAAATACGTTGTCTTTCTGAATCAAATTTATTGATGATTAAACTCAAGAGGTTTTCTTGCGGTAAAGCAGACTCTGGTTCGTTGTTTTCTGGGTCTTGACTTGCGGATTTGTTCTCTGGGTCGAGCTCTTGTGGTTCAACTCCTAATGCCAAGAGGACAGAAGGTAATTCATTTTCAACTGTTTCTGGAGTTAGAGCAGAGCGTTTAACAATTACAGTTTTGTTCCCATCAAAATAATTTTCAGGAGATCCATCTACAGAAGCAAGAGTTCTATTGAGCATCCTGTTCCACGCTTCGGGGTCTACAGAAGGAGAGTTGAGTTCTGTTCCCGCATTTAGATCAGCGAGTAAATTTTCAATGTCCAGAGGATTGGTATCTGCAGTGGAGGTCGTACTGTCGGTCTCTTCCCACAACGGCCGTACCCAAGAATACTCTCCTACTAATTCTGCAGCAGTTTGGGTAACTATTCGATCAAGCTGGCTTTGAAATCCGTTCTTCAACGTTGTTGGTAATTCTCCCAGATCTTTAAATACTCGACGAAGAACATGAAAGATGATCTTCCAGCCCGCAACTCGAGTTATTGGGTCAAAAGGTTCGAGATCTTCGGTGGCGAACACCTCAGGGTAAGCATCGTCAGCAACAGAGCGAATGGCATGCAGGTAGTTGGGTGTAAGGTCATGGCCTTTTGGAGTAGGTAAATTATTTTCAAGGTCTAGAAGATTGTCAGGCGTTTCTGTAGTTGATACAGCGCTTCGGACAAAAGACCTACTGAGTTGAGCAGTGACGTTGCCGCCTGTAGTTATCTTTGAATCCGCAAGTAGGTGGTCTTGCATGGTGATCCAAAGTCCTGTTAATGAGAGAAGCTCACTTGCCATGTGCCAGGAGAAGCGATTATTGAGGTCTAGAGATCCGAGACTGTCAAATGGGAAAGCAACAGAACTTGGAAATTCTCTATCTTCAGGAATGACTATCAGGTTGGTGCTACCCACAGAAGGAAAGAAATTTCCGTCTGGTTTCAATGAACCAAATTTTGGAAAGAAGATTCTCTTATCATTAACTGTTGTATTTCCTGGTACAAGACCTTGGAGGTAGGTAATAAGTTCCCTAACTCTCGCACCTAGATATTCTTGGCTGTTGGGACTTGCCCAAAAACTGCAGGTGGTGAATAGATCAACTCGGCGCAGGGCTCCTGCAGAGGCTATTTCTGCATACAGATCAATGGGGTATTTGATACCGGCTTGTATGCGAAAAGCGTTGGTCTGTGGGTTATTTGAAGTATTTTTTTCAGATGGATTAACCCAAATTATTTCTTTTGTTTGTCCAGCTTCAGATAGTTTACTGATGACTTCTAGAGCACTTAGTATCCCTGAGTCTTCTTCAGATGAATAGACAAGTATGAAAGACGAAGAGCCTGCGCTCTGGTCAGACATAATAAAGCCCTTTCTTTTTAGAACAGGCCAGAACTGTCACTTGTTCCAGCCTCTCTTATTGTGTTAGTCATCTCTGTTAGTTCTTGGCTTATGATGACGTGGATCCCTCTCCATAGTTTTGTATAGGTGAGGTAACTTGGATCTCTCCTGGTTTGGGTATCCATTTGATCTTTTTGCTCTTGGAAGCGATCCTGCACTTCTTTCAACATCGTAATTAAAGCTTCTTTGCGACCCTGAGGGGTTGGTTCTGCAGAAGCGAAATGTGGGTTTGAAAGTACAGGAGGATTAACAATATTTCCTTTCACTTTTCCTTCATCTACCAGTAATTGGAGGTCAGGATGCAGTGATTCATACATAAATATTGATCCTTTTCGATCACTCATACCCAAATTCCTTAGTTCTACGTAAGCACTTAGAGGTTCAAGGGAGCGGTAGTTAGTGCAGTCAACATAGGCTAAAAGGAGATTCTCTAAACAATGGGCAAGTCCTTGATCAGGACTACTGTCCATCCAAGAGCTTAAGTTGTGTTTAGGGAATCTTGCAGCAGATCTTGGATTATCTGGGTTTGCGATGAGGACTTGCTCCCCAGGTTTTGAGTCTATCTTTCCTAATAGAAGCCCAGTGAACCAACCACGAACCATGCAGTGAATCAGAGCCTGTGGGGCAGCTATAAATTCGTTTAGCGGGCGCGATCTACGCTTTGACCAGAAACTAGCTGTGTCTCCAGCTGCAACAGCCTGAGACCATCTTCCTGCTGCAGGGTTCAGTAGCGACCGAATGGCCAAAAGATTCTGAGGGTTGGTTAAAGTGGTAGTGATATCTATTTTTGAGATTGTTGCATCTGAGTTCAGGGCTCCATCTTGCGCTTTTTCGCTAATGCCGCCACGACCCAGCGCATCTTTAACTTTCTCTTGCAGGGTGTGTGCCTCTAACGGAATTCCGCTTACGTATTTTGATGAGGGTTTTCTGGGTTTATCGAAAACAAGGTCATGTATTGCGTCGTCAATATCGATGAGAGGCTCTGAAGCCCGAATTGCGGAATTTAATTTACTTAGGAAATCTCTTTGTCGTCTGTTCATCTCTGTTTGTGATATGCCTGTACTGAACTGTCCTTCATCGTCTAGGTAGCTTCGTAATGACTGTGAGAGAAAGAGGTCAAATGGGGACCCAGGTCTGTTTAACCATAAAATTGCACGGTTATACAGGGCGTCATGATCAGCGTTGACTGATACTTGGAGCATTTCGGGGGTTTCAATTACTTCGGTGAAATGAGGTAAATATGGCATCCATTCAATCTGGGACTCCACAGTCTGATGATTTCCTTCGGGAGCAGGAGAGAAATTGCCCATGGTGATGATACTTCTTATTTGTTTGCGCTTCTCGGCATCGGTGTCTTCGTCGATTGATTCGCCAAGAAGGTTTTTGAATTTCCCGTGCCATGAGTCTTGATCAATCATGACAAATTCGCTGTCCATAGGGGAGAGTTCGGCTTGGGGTTCCACATCTTCCCAACTTGGCCACGATTGAACGGTATCTTCCCAACTTGTGAGCGCTTCTTCGAAAGAGTAAGAGATCGCTACTCTTAGCGGCTCTAACGCTTTATTGAGCATATCCCTAGTTAACTCTTCGGCTCGTTCAGCACATACCTTGTTGGAGAGAAAACCTAGGTAATAAACAGCTTCGTCAACAGCTTCAGATAGTGTCTCGTTTGCCGCAGGTATATCGCCTTTTCCTAGTCCATCAAAAATAGCTTGTACATACTGTTTCCAGTCGGCGGCCCAGGCTGCAAAGTTCGGTATATCAGTATCACCCAACTCAATAGTTATATCTCTTACTTCAGAAATGATGGTGTTGATCATTTCTTCAGTGACTTTTAGTCCCCGGTCAGCGATGGATAGGTTGGTTTCTTCAAGTAGGGTTTTTTGAAAGTTCTTTATCCACTGCGCTACTTTTTGATTAACAGCAGCAGTGTACTCTTCTTCAAAACTAGCAGCCGTTTGTGCTACCGCAGCCTCTATTGTATTCATCCACTCCGCTGCAGATTTCTTCCCTTTAGTAGCGCCTCCAATACCTGCGAGCCTCATTGTTTCGTTGCGAAATACTCTTCTAATTTCATCGTCATTATCTGGAATTAAAGCATCTTGAATTTGGTTATTATCTGGTCCCCGTTCATTTAAACCAGAGCGTAGAAGCAGGGTCCTCCAATGATCTTTTGCGATCTCTTTTGCAAGCATTTCTCCATCTTGAATGCCTATACGTGTAGCGGCGGCTCTAGCTTCTCCGCTGTTTGTATGGAAGGAAACAAGATGTTCCACGCATTCCCTCACTAGCCGTCTTGCCGCATATTCTCTGAAGTAGTCAGTTCCCATGGAAAGTCGCGCAAATCCGAGAGAAGAAAGACATGGGAGGCCTATTTCTGTTTCTATACTGCTAGCCGCCAACAGGGCTGCATCTTTTTGGGAGTTCTCTAGTTGGGATTGTCTCCAGTTGCCAATGGTGTAGGCAATAAAGTTCCTTTGTACGGTTTCGTCCGCTGCCCACGTCATTAGAGCTCGACCTACTATTTCAAAAAGAGCGTCTTTGCTTCCGTGGTTTATTCCTTCGCTGTTGGTTAATCCAACCAAGAAGGGCATGCGTGGTCCTGTCATAGAAATAGGAGAGGGGAGTCCTATGGAATTGAGCGATTCTGGCTGCTTACTCTTAGTACCAAAGTCATCTCGTTCATCATCTGGAGCGCTGGAAGCCCGTCCGGTGTACCAGTTGCCATTTAGTAGTTCGGAAATAGCGGCGAGGCTATTTGGCGAAGTCCCGGCATAGTTTCCATGTGATCCAAATACATCAGGTGTATAAAGGATGCCGAAAACGTCATCGTAAGCCTCTTTACCCATAGCGCGAATAATGTCTGAAACAGTTAGCAGTAAACCAGCACCAGTTCCACCCGCTAGAGAAGAGACAATAACCACGCGGAGAGGACTAGTTTGATCTGAATCTTTTTCTGTGACCTGTGAATATAGGGTACTCAAGTATGTGGTTGAGTTTATGTCCTCAAGAGTGTCGTATGCTGCTGAAATTTTATCTTTTATGACTTGCCGATATTGCAAACCGACGGTGTTGCCGATAGCACGAAATTGACCAGCACCATTTACGAGAGAGAAAGGAAAAGAAGCCGGATCAACTCGCCAGCTTGCCATTTCGGTATGCAAGACGGAGTTGCTATCTAATCCCGCCATAACGGCTCCAAAACTCACTCCAGGATTAACTAAACCTACGTACTCGTTCTCATCTACTGGGGGAGTAGCATCGCAGTCATTAGGTGTATCAAAATGAAGGAATTGCCAGCCCTGAGGGAGTTCAACTGGTTTGCCCCATTCTGACTCATCTCGCCATTGCTTCTCGTTTTCTTGTAACCAACCTTTGAGACTTAACTTGATGTGACCCAGAGTTGATCCACCGGACCCTCCGAGGCCTATAAAAAGAAATCTGTTGTAACTCATGGCTGTGTCCTAACTTCATCGAAAATTAATGGGTTATTAAGGGTAATACAATTTTTTACTTTCTCATAGTGCAGCCGTCAGAGAAGTCCAATTCGTCTTTCATTCAGGTTTAGGCCGCGGCGGCGGGTTGGTAGTTCGAGGTGGTGGCGATGACCTCGGCTCAGGAGAAGAGCTATTATCGGGTTTAGGCCGCGGTGGCGGGTTGGTAGTTCGAGGTGGTGGCGATGAGCTCGGCTCAGGAGAAGAGCTATTATCGGGTCTAGGCGGCGGGGAACCGGGTCCCGGCATAGATGAAGGTGTGTGAGGAGGTTCATCCGTTGAATCCGTATGAACATTAGGGGAGATACGTTCAATAAGAGTAGGAAGATCAGAGTCTTTTTGATTTTTTACAGCGTCTAAACCAAATATTGGATTTTCAGCTGCTGTTTTTGGAACCAAGTAAGCCACTACAGCTGTAGTGGTGAAGCCAGGATTAGACGGTTTGATCGATAGAAGAGTCGCATTTGTCAAGTTCAACTCCGTTGCCGATGATTTTTGTGAACTTACTGGGAGAATCTCAGTAACCCAGCCTTCTTTCTTAACTTCACCCCATCCACCGGTAAGAAGTTTAAGGACATTCCAAAAAGCTGGTGAACGGGCTTTAAGTTCAAAGGAACCAACATTCAGACGACGCCTATTTGAAGAATTTGAACTAAGCATCCTGAGGTCAGCAACTTTCGGTTCGTATTCTTTCAAGATTTCAGGTGCTTTGAGGAAACTTTCTTTATCTTCTGGAATTTCAACTTCAAATTCATGTTCTAGAAAATAGAAATCTTCTGAACTAGGGAATCTGTCTTGTATGCGCATAGCAAGGTATAGAAGGGTGTAAGTAGTTAACACACCCAAAATACTTATTAGCACAGCTATCCAAGCAGCCAGTCCTTTATCTGGACGAATTTTGAAGTCAAACGTGAACTCCAGTTCTGGAGCATTTAGTGGTTCTCCACCTTCCCAAGTAGGCACGAATTTGATCACACCTGTGATTTCAACCCAGTCTTTATCCTCTAACGGTTCTTTTGACCAGAATGTGAATTCGGGTTTATCGCCTGGAGGGACGACAAGGCATCCATTTTCATTCTCGTCGGCTTCATTCCATTTTGGCAGCCAAGTTAAATCAGATTCTGACTCCCATATTGCACATAGTTCTAACAATCCATACTCTGGCGGTGTAACTTCGCAGGAAATGTTACTTTCTATAGCTTCTTCGGGGACGGCCTTACCGTTGGGACCTGGTTTGTCGCTTAAGCCATTACACACCACAATGGGTGTGGACTTTCGATAGTTGCCCTCTCGGTCTAAAGATATTCCATACTCATGCTCATCTTGGTAATTCCAGACCCCGGCTTCTGTCTCATCCCACTCAAGAGTGATTGTTGCTTTCTGATTTAATTCTTTAGGAGGTTCGTTAAGTGCTTTGGGTGTTGTCTTTAATAAAAAATTACAAAATCCTGAATCTATGCTCACTATCTCTTGGGCATTACTACTTGCTACACAAATGCTTGCGCTACTTTCTAAGACTTCGAAGCCCCAGTCAGCTTCAGAGGAATCTAGTTCTTCTACATCTATTACATCTAGAAGGACTCGGATCTTTCCATTAACTCCTTCGTCTAGTTGGGCTGTGCACACCGGCGACTTAAGCGAAAAGTCGGTTCCAACTACATCAACAGAGTCTTCTGAAATTTTGTCACCAGAGCAGCGCAATACCGGCTCGGTAGCTATTGAAAAGACTTTAAGTTCAGGATCAAAATTGGCTTCAAATGGCAAATCTGGCCAGTTCGATGGATTGTTCTTAGGAGTCACGTATCCGGACACCGAAGTAATCAGGGAGTCTTCCTCTAAAGCGGGCAGAGAATTCCAGGTAAAGGCAACTCCATTGACAACTCCATTGCTCCCGCAGTCGGCATACTCGGAGAAGCTACTTAACACTGAGTCGTCAACCCACGGAATATCTTCTAACCCAACATTGTCAAACTCTTCTAACCAGACATCGTCAATTCCATCACAGAGGTAGATGCCGTTTTCAATGATTAGGTCACCCTCTTGGCGAGCAGATACGGACCCTCTAGTGTCTACATTTTCACCAGTGTCTTCATCTTCAGTAAAAAGGAAAGCGTCATTGAAACCTTTTAAAAGTTTGACTGGTTCAGCATCACATACAACCCGAGATCCATTATCTACCTTAATTTCAAGAACCCACCCACTCGGTAGGTTCTCGAGAACTTCAGCATCAAGAGATACATGTCCTTCTCTTCCACTGAATAGTTCATAGCCGGCAACTTCTACTTTTCTAATATTTCCGTCGTAAGCGTAAAGATCAATACTTTGTATGAAATATCCCGCAGGCATAGGATCGTAGATTGTGTCGCCGGCCTCCGCAGCGTCAACCGGGCAACCATACACAGTCTTGGCGCTCCTATTAACTTCCCGGAGAAGGCCATTCACTAAATTGTCTACATTGTTAACTGCGACGATTGAACCATTTCGCTCCGAACTTTCACAGTTAACCGACTTCGTTAAATCAGTTTTAGTGAATATTTCTGATTCACAATGACCGGTGATAGAGCCAAGAGCCTCTAAAGAAATTTCCAACAGTTCATCTTCACCTAGGTCATCATCACCATCAATAACTATTGCGGTTAAACCATGATTGTTTGTGTCATCTAGAAGAATCACAGCAATAGTTTGAACTTCTAAATTATGGAGATCTTCAGTGAGCTCCTGAAGCTCTCCAGAATCCACCCACCTGTTAGCTGCAGCAATGGAGAGTATAAATTTGTCTTCAGAATCACCTACGGGGTCGTTGACGCCATCGGTAAAGAAGAGGAGCACACGACACCTCTCCGGATTCTCAGCTTTGGCATCTCTAAACATGTCCTTCGCTAAACCAAGAGCATCCTTATAGTTGGTGTCGGCACCCAGATTGTCTGTATAAAGTTCTGCGGCCCCTCTCATGTGTGAATCAGATAGTTCACCGGGCAGGAGCTCTCTAGTTATTTGAGCTTCGTTAGCGAATTCAATAAGGCCCACTCGAGCATCAGGCATATCTAAGAGCTGTGTTGATATTTTTTGTAAAGCTTCTAATCTTTGGGTACCTTCATAGCCCCAATCCGGATTCATTCCTGGATCGGTTTTTCTCAAGGATCCTGACTTGTCCATCAAGAAAATAAAGTCATGAGCATCCTGATTAGGACAAGGCTGATATTCTTTCTCAGCGTTCGCAGGCAAAGTCAGAAGTCCAGCAAAAAAAAGCGACGACAAGAAAAGAGGTAGAAAGAAGCGGGGAAAAAGACGCCTAATTCTCACCAACATCCCCCTTGCGTGCATGCTTCTGCCCAGTAATAAATATTCACAGACCCTAAAAACCAAGCAACCAAAGTCATACTTCGAACTACAACACGACTGTTAAGCCTCTCGATCAGCCTACGACTTGATAATCGCTTGTTGTATTCAATGGAAAACCAAGCCAAAGTGGCCGGCCCAAGAAAAGAACCAACCAGAAAACCAAATCCGTTAAACCACTTTCCGCCAATGAAGAAGAAAATTAAAGTAGTCAAAAAGGTGAGAACACTGAACGAAAAAGGTATCCAAGGCGGGCCGATGTTTCCGCTGTTAGATCTAACGTGACCGACAGCAGCGCCCACAGAAGTAGATGATCTCCTTGGCGGCGGCGATGGTTTTGAACGATTCATTTACATTTAGCTAATCATTAATCCTTTGTTTCCAAAGACGACTATACCTCTTAGAGGATGGGGGAGTGGGTTTTACTGCTTTTAGTAGTTGCCAAGAATCCGTTCAGGAGTGACGAGCACGACCACGCGTTTCTCTTCGGACATGATGCGATCGTATTCTTCCCAGTCCTCGTGAGTTCCGCCAGCAGACTCAAAGACTTCACGCAACAGAAGTCTCAAATCTTCAGAATTGAATTCTTCCGAGAGGTTTTCTGGGCCAAGTAAATCTGTTGGCCCGGTTACCGAACGCCAAGACCAGCCGCGTCGAATAGCGACCGTCATTTCAGACCCGCGGCGAATGTGATTCAGCCGAGCTGCGTGCGCTGCAGATACAAAAGCCACACAAGGAGAACTATTGCCGGGATGGTCAATAACTCCGCAGTTCACAATGCTTGAAAGAACACGACCATTTTTCTGCACAGTACTTACGGTAGCGAGACCTGTCTCACTAGATAGGAATTTTTTTACGTCTTTAATGTTGGACATGCTCGCACTTGCTTTCTATGGGGCACCAGGTAAAGATTCGCAAGGATTTAGATCACCATCTTGGTCAAGTCGCGCTACATCACCGTAGTACGGATAATAGGTGTCAAACCAAGCTTTAGCTTCATCCCAAGTAGAAAAGTCTCCACAGTTTACAGTATCGCCCGGATTAGAAGGGGCTGCCGACGTGGTAGTTGTTGGCGGGGATGTGGTTGTTGGCGGGGATGTGGTTGCTGGTGGGGATGTGGTTGCTGGTGGGGCTGTTGTTGGTGGGGCTGTTGTTGCTGGTGGTAAAGAAGGAGCTCCACTCACGTTTGGTGGATTATCACAAGATTCAACCATAAAGAAAAGAGCCTCTAGCTCCGCTGAAGTGACTGAAAGTCCCCAGCGTGATTTTATATTTATCCAAGAAAAAGCATACTGACACCAATAACTCGTATTAGCGGGTTTCCACTCATCAGGTCCGCGTGCACCCTTAGAGCGATTTTGGGAAGCCGACACCGCAATCAAATGTTGCGGATCTGAAAGATCGTTATAGAAAGCATTCTTCCTCTCAGAACTCCAGGCCCAACCTCCAGAATGATGAGCATTAGCAAGCGGAACAAAATGATCGATATCAAATGAACCCGGAAAGGAAGTGTACGTTCCCGCAAAAGCCCCATACCAATAACCTGATGAGACGGAACATCCGCTTGAATTGAACGTAACGGGTTCAAGTGATTCAAGTATTAATACTTCATGTCGAGTATTAATACAGTCTTCATCTTCGTCTCCCCACCTCGAGCCCCAGTCATCACGATCATAAGAAACAGGAGCTTCGCCTGAATCGTTCACAACGAGTGAATTAATTTGGTTTTCAAACACTACTTCCCATTCTTCTGACCAGTTATTTTCTTGCTCTTGGGTGACAGAAGAAGTAGTTGGGACAACCGTTGTTTCCACTGGAGCGGTGATGGTTGTTTCTGCCGGAGCAGTGGATGTTTCTGTTTCTGTGGATGTTTCTGTTTCTGCGGCAGTTGTGATTGGTGCGGCGGTTGTGGTTTCTGCGGTGGTTGTGGTTGGTGCGGCGGTTGTGGTTGGTGCGGCGGTTGTGGTTGGTGCGGCAGTTGAAGTGGTTGCAACTGAGTCAGCACTGCTACCACAGGCGACTATCAAGAAACAGATAACTAAAATCAAAGAGAGTTTCCGCATTTTTTTATTATGTCAGATAGTTCGATTCAGAGTACGCTTCAGAACAGAAGAAGTAAAGTCTGAACAGATCAAAACTTTTTAGGCTTACAGTTTGGTGCAAACCCTATGGAAACTGAACAACAAAAACTAGATATCTCCGACGAAGTAACGAACTATGTCATCAAAAAAGGTGGCGAAGTGGTAGTTGACTACATTTCTGGCGACAATTGAAGCGGACGCCGTCCTACTCTTGCCGTGAGCACGAGCACATCAAGAAGAAACCTTGATGCCTATCAAGAGGTCGAATTGAACTCAGGTGTCAATGTTTATGTAGCAACAAAAGTTGTACAACTCGGCGAAAAACTAGTTGTCTCACTAAAAGGTAAAAGAAAACTTCAAGCTCATATTGAAGAAGCTAGTTGCACCCTCTAACTTGCTTGCGAGTGGAGCTAGGGAGAATTGAACTCCCGACCTCTTCCATGCCATGGAAGCGCTCTGCCAACTGAGCTATAGCCCCGAGAACCACAAATGGTATCAGCGCTTAATCAGGTCTAAACATGAGTTCAGCAAAGTTAGCAATAATTAAGTGCCGAAGTACCCGTGTAACTCGACCTAGTTCGCTAGCCTCTTGTTGATGTCTAATGTGTATGACCCACAAGAAATAGAGTCGCGTTGGCAACAACGCTGGCTTGAAGAAGGAACGTACGAGGTCGAAAACGATGACCCGCGCCCTCCCTACTATGTGCTTTCCATGTACCCATATCCCAGCGGCCCTGCACACATGGGTCATGTCCGTAACTACACCATGGGTGATCTTCTAGTCCGTTACCGAACAATGAGAGGAGACGGTGTTTTAACACCAATTGGTTTCGACTCCTTCGGGTTACCAGCAGAAAACGCGGCGATAAAAACAGGTACACACCCCAGAGAACACACAGATAAAAATATTGAAGCATTATCAGCTTCGCTTCGCCGTATCGGAGCCGCATATGACTGGCGACGAGTTGTCCGCAGCCACGATCCGGAATACATGAAATGGACGCAATGGATTTTCCTCAAGTTTTACGAAGCAGGACTCGTTTACCGAGGAGAAGCCCCGGTTAATTGGTGCTCAGGATGTCAAACAGTTTTAGCGAACGAACAAGTACTCCCTGATGGAACTTGCGAACGTTCCGGCGACCTTGTGGAACAACGCAACATGGAACAGTGGTTTTACCGAATTACTGCGTACGCGCAAGAACTACTTGACGACATGGAAACCGTTGACTGGCCAAACAAAGTCAAAGTAATGCAAAACAACTGGATCGGACGCTCCGAAGGAGTCGAATTCGGACTTCCAATCGCAGATGCCAATGGAGAACCGCGAACCGATGTTGAACCATTAGCAGTGTTTACGACACGCCCTGACACAGGTTTCGGAATGACATTCGCTGTACTCTCACCAGAACACCCCAGAGTTGACGAATTCACCACAGAAGAAAACAAAGAATCCGTACAAACATTCTGCAAGTCAGTAGCTGAACTCTCAGACATAGACCGTCTCTCCACGGAGGGAACATTAGATAAAAGAGGCATCGCAACCGGCGGACACGTAATCAACCCATTCACCGAAAAATCAATCCCCGTGTTCCTGGCAGACTATGTACTCATGACCTACGGAACAGGCGCCATCATGGCGGTACCTGGACAAGACCAAAGAGACTGGGACTTCGCCAAAGCCCACAACTGTGAAATCCTCCGCACCGTAGAACCGCCAGAAGACTTCGACGGAGAAGCCTTCGTTGAAGATGGACCAGCGATCAACAGCGAGTTCCTCAATGGCCTGCATGTCAAAGAAGCAAAAGAAAAAGCGGCCCGATGGATCGAAGACCAAAAACTTGGCCACGCGAAAATAAATTACCGGCTTCGCGACTGGCTCTTATCTCGACAACGCTACTGGGGATGTCCAATACCGATCGTCTACTGTGATGACTGCGGTGAACAACCTGTATCAGTAGAAGAACTTCCAGTAAATCTTCCCGATGACGTTGAGTTCATGCCAACAGGTCGCTCACCGTTAACCACCCACGAAGAGTTCCTTACCGCAACCTGCCCGAGTTGCGGGGGAGTAGCTCGTCGTGAAACAGACACCATGGACACTTTCGTTGACTCGTCCTGGTATTTCCTACGTTTTGCAGATCCCACAAATCAAGAAAACCCATTCAGTTTGGACGCAATAGAGCGATGGCTTCCAGTCGACCAGTACATCGGCGGAGTAGAACATGCAATCTTGCATCTCATGTATGCCCGCTTCTTCACCAAAGCGTTAGCTGACCTCGGAGTGGCACCTAAAAATCTACGAGAACCATTCAGTCGCTTATTCACTCAAGGAATGATTCGCCTCGGTGGAACAAAAATGTCTAAATCCAAAGGAAATCTTGTCGCACCCGAAGAAATCCTTGACCACCAAGGAGCAGACGCCCTACGGCTCGCACACTTGCAAGTCAAACCACCACAAGAAGATGTTGACTGGGAAGATCTCGGCATAGACGGCTGTTCAAAATTTATTGGCCGAGTTTGGCGACTCGCTTTATCAACAAAAGACCTGCCAGGAGAACGACGAGAGGGCGAACCTTCTGCAGCCGATTTAGAAATAGAAAGAGCTACACACCGTTTAATGGACCGCATCACTAACGAATATGATCGCTGGTCATACAACACCGCCATCGCTGGCTTTATGGAATTCACTAATACGATTTATAAATGGATCCAATCCCCGGAAGGAGCACATGGGCCAACACTGGAAGAAGCAGTAGACACACTCTTATTGGTCATGGCACCAGCAGCGCCACATGTTTGCGCAGAGTTATGGGAAAGACGAAATGGCGACCACATACATCTCAAACAATGGCCGGTACCAGACCCTGAAAAACTTGTAGAAGATACTGCAACCATGATTATTCAAGTCAATGGAAAAGTTAAGGAAAGACTGGAAGTTCCTTCAGATATAAGCGATGAAGAAGCCGAATCTCTTGCCATGCAAACCCCTAAGGTTGCGGAACAACTAGACGGTGCTCAACCAAAGAAAGTCATAGTTCGAGCACCAAAACTCGTAAATCTGGTTATCTGAAACCTATTGATCTCTTAGAAAACGTTCTAACTCAGCGGCTAAGTCTTCACCTGAGGGCAATTGAATCCGGCTGTCATGCAAGTTGTCATACGCTTCTTCTAATTTTTCAAGCATTGTCACATGTTCCGGATTTTGAACAATCAGATCGTCAAGGCGAGATCTTGTTGCTAAGGATTTTTCAACTAAAGAGCCGAGCTCTATTGCAATTCCTGTTAGTTCTGTGAATCCTTCAAGAAGAGCCATTGTCGCTGGCGGGAAGCCTGTAGCGGAAAGATAATGAGGAACTTGTGCCCAAATGCCAAGCGAAGGAATTCCCGCAGCGGCTGCAGCAACTTCGATACTCGCTTGAATCCCTGCCGGTATTTCTAATGTTGCGGTAACAAATTCTAATTTTGTTACAAGTTCAGGAGTGCTGGCGGTGCAAGCAATCCTTGTTGGGCGAGTGTGGGGAACTGCTGCTGGATAAGAGCCGAGCCCGACCACAAGCCCAACATTTAATTCAATAGCCACCTTTACTACGGATTGAGCAAAAGATTTCCATTCATGATCTGGTTCAGGCCCATGTAAAAGAAGTAAAGGTCGTTGTCCCTCTTGTTCTAAGAGATTGATCTCTATTGAAGGCCAGTCGAGACGCTGAATTACCCCATCGACGAGTTTCATTGTTGGGCGGCGCGCTCTGTGATCTAGAAGACGATCAGTGTTGAATCTGGTAATTAATTTCATCTCAGAAGATCTTTTGATTTGCTGGTAGGCCGCACGGGTAGCTCCGGCTGCTTCCACCCAACCTTCAAGAGCGAGTACCAGAACCGGAGACTCTAAGTCAGGATTGGCAACCATCTCGAATAATTCTGATTCGGGATTAGTCATTTGATTCCATTCATTGTTTCTGCAGCTAAATCGGCAAGAATTATCACTCTATTACCAAAAGCGTTTATTGACGCTTTGTCGATTTCACCCATTACTCCTGCGGCGTAACGGGTATATACGCCTTCAACTATGCATGCCATACGCCAAAAATTGAAAGCCACATAAAAATCTAAGTGCTCTAAGTCACGGTCGCTGTATTCACTGTAGATTTGACGAATTTCTTCAGCGGTTGGAAAGCCCTCAGTTGTGCTTGCTAACTCTCCGGATCCATCAACATGTGAAGAAATCGAAGAGATCATTCCCGCGAGATCAGCTAATGCATCACCAAGCGTGCAAAGTTCCCAATCTAAAACAGCAGCAACCGGGCCTTCTGTGCTCATCATGCAGTTATCAAGACGGTAGTCGCCATGAACAATGCTTACCCCTTGCTGTTCAGGGACATGAGCGGCTAGCAGTTCGTGTACCTCTAAGATTTGCGGTATTTCTCGGGTGGTGCCATCAACAAATTGTTGCCGCCAACGCTTCAACTGACGTTCAATGTAACCCTCTCGTCTAGCGAGATCTCCGAGACCAACAGCATCAACATCAACAGCGTGAATGCCGGCCAATGTTTGAACCAATGAATGCCCCATTTTCTTTCGTACTTCAACAGAAAGATTCTCTGCTTCTGGGCGAGTGCGCAAAATAACTCCCGGAACAAAATCCATTACATAAAAAGGTGCGTCGTTTATTTCAAGATCTTCGCACAAACCGATAACTCCTGGAACAGGAACGCCGCTGTCTGAAAGAGCACTAATAATTTTATGTTCCCGCGACATGTCGTGGGCTGTTGCCAAGACATGGCCTAGGGGAGGGCGTCTCAGAACCCATTTTTGTGAAGATTCGTCGGTCACAATATAAGTAAGATTTGAATGACCACCGGCCACCGGCGCAAAGGAAAGATCACCTATCACGCCTTCAGCGTGTTCATTAAACCAGCGCTGAAGATTTGAAGCATTAATACCAGAAATATCAGACATAGAGTAAAAGGTAGTGTAGAGAGGCAAGTAACTCCTTACCCTGTTTACAAGAAACTCTGTTAAAGGAAAACAATGGACGTCACAGATGCAACTTTTGAAGCTGAAGTCATTATCCGATCTGGACAAACTCCAGTCGTAGTAGACCTTTGGGCTCCATGGTGTGGCCCATGCAAGCAACTCGGTCCAATACTTGAAAAAGTAATCGGAGAAACCAACGGGAAAGTGGTGTTGGCGAAGGTAAATGTTGATGAAAATCCGGGAATCGCACAAGCCTTCCAGGCTCAGTCAATTCCTGCGGTTCATGCCATCGTTGATGGCAAGCCAGTCGATTCTTTTCTTGGAGCTCAAGGAGAAGAAACGGTACGTCAATTTGTTAGCAAATTAGCGGCTGGGGCGGTTGAAGATCCTATAGATTCGCGCATAGCAGCAGGAGACGAAGCTTCGCTGAGATCTTTATTAGATGAAGAAGTAGATCATCTTGAAGGTGTTTTGGCTTTGGCCGCACTTTTAATAGAGCGCGATGATGAAGGAGATAAAGCGGAAGCGTTGGCGCTACTTGAACGTGTTCCACAAAATCCTGACGTGCGACACCTTGCGGCATTGGCGCGAGCTGAAGCAGTAGAAGACATTGATAGCCGGTTAAACGAATTACTTGCGCAGGCAAAAGAGGATGATGAAGCCAGACAAGCTTTTATAGACCTGTTAGAGGTTCTTGGATCAGACAATCCAAAGGCAACCGAATGGCGGCGAAAGTTAGCGTCAGCTCTCTACTAAGTAAACATTAATGATTCTTGAATTAGGCACCCAACATAAGTTCGATATAACGCACCGCGCATTGGTGATGGGAATACTTAACAGGACACCTGACTCATTCTATGACCGCGGAAAATACTGGTCATTTGACAACTTCTTGCGATTAGCAGAAGAGCACGTGAAAAATGGTGCAGATTTCCTTGACGTAGGCGGAGTAAAAGCTGGCCCAGGTCCTGAAGTAACTGAAGCAGAAGAAATGGAGCGCACAGTACCGGGCGTGGAGGCGCTTGCCAAACGATTCGATCTACCAATATCAATCGACACTTGGAGAGGTTCAGTCGCATCGGCGGCGTTTGAGGCCGGAGCTTGTATTGGCAACGACATTAGTGGATTCTCTGATCCAACCTTTTTACTAGCATGCAAGCAACATGAGGCGTCTGTAGTAGCTACGCATGTCCGAATCGGCCCAAGGATTCCAGATCCAAAACCTCTTTACAGAGACTTGAAGAAAGACGTGAAAGGTTTTCTTTCAGAACGAGCACGTTGGGCGCTTGAAGCCGGGATTCCCAAACAACGCATCATGGTTGACGCAGGGTTAGATCTGGGCAAAACTCCCGCTATGTCAGCAGAACTGCTCCGTAATTCAGATGACTTATTAACGATTGGTCATCCAGTTTTTCTTTCAGCATCCAATAAAGGGTTCCTTGGTGATTTAAGTGGTGCCGACATTAATAACCGGCGCGAGTCTTCTTGGGCTGCCCATGCTTTGGGAATACTTTTAGGGTGCAGGATTCTACGTGCTCATGATGTTCGTGGTTCACGTAAGATCTCTGATGTTATGGAAGCCGTGCTTGAATATCAATCATTGGAGAATAAGTGAGTTCCGAACAGGTCATTTTGATTGCGGGCGATGATCCGACCTTAATAGCGGAAACACTCAGCATTCATATTGAAAACGCTGTCGGTAATCAAGACCGCTCACTTGTTTTAGAAGAAATGGATGAAAACAACTATCGAAGCGAACAAAACTCTGGATTTTCTATCGCCCCTCTCATAGACGCAGCACAGACTCCACCCTTCTTAACAGAAAGCCGCGTAGTCGTGGGTAGACATATCGGAAGGTTCGGAAACAAGGATCAACTAGAACCTTTAGTGGAATATTTGAACGCTCCCTCACCCACAACAAAACTCATTCTTGTTTGGGAAAAGGGCACAGAACCGGCTCAACAGCGTCTCTCTGCGATCCCTAAATCGCTTCCTGAGGCAATTGAAAAAATTGGCGGGAAAATAATTTCTTCCACTGTCGGGAAAGGCAGAGAAGCTAATCAGTGGCTGGAAGACCGATTGAAATCGGCAGACATTGAAATAGATAGGAAAGCTCAGACGGTGATAATAGAGCGACTCGGACAGGACCGAACCCGCGTGGTTTCCTTACTAACAACACTTGAGGCTGTCTACGGATCAGGAGCAAGAGTTAATTTAGAGCAAGTAAATCCATATCTTGGCGAAGCAGGAGACGTAGCACCATGGGATTTAACTGACGCCATAGATAAAGGAAACACTGCTAAAGCGTTAGAGAATCTTCATCGTTTACAAGGCGCAGGAGGACGACATCCATTAGCGATACTGAGCATGTTGCACAATCATTACAGTCAACTGCTTAGATTAGATGGTTTAGAAGTAGTAAGCGAACAGCAAGTCAGTGACGTGCTCGGAGTAAAAGGATTCCCCGCAAAGAAAATATTTCAATTAAGTAGGAAAACGCCTACAGAGAGTATAAAAAAAGCGATATCTCTTCTTGCTGCAGCAGACTTAGACCTTAAAGGAAAAACCGCTTGGCCTCCAGAACTAGTTACTGAGGTCTTGGTAGCTCGTTTATCTGCTTTACCAAAAAGATGACGCAGGATTTATTGAGCTAGTTCGTTAAATCGTTTTTGAAGTCGAGACTTTTTGCGAGAAGCACTGTTGGGATGGATAACACGCTTAGCAGCAGCATTATCAATGCGTTTCATAGCTTCAGATAAAGCAGCCATAGCTTCTTCGCTTGATCCATCAGATTCCAAAACGGCTTTTGTGCGAGTACGCAACTCGGAACGCACCGTACGATTACGTTGACGCTGTTTTTCTGTTTGTCGATTACGTTTAATTTGACTCTTTATATTGGCCACGAGGCACACCCTTAAAGAATAGAATTGAGAAATAAATGTACGCTTCAAAGTCGAAACGGACAGAGAGCAATACTAGCGTCTAACTGAGGAAATCCGGTATATCGTGAGTTTCAACCTTAAAGAACGCCGATTCGACATAGTGCTCAACTACGGTCAACACAGATGGATTTATCAAGAATTCGAAACACTTCAATTATCGCCCATATAGATCATGGAAAGTCAACGCTTGCTGACCGGATGCTGGAACTATGTGGAGCGGTGGATCCTAGAGAGATGAGGGCTCAATATCTGGACTCTATGGATCTTGAACGTGAACGAGGAATCACCATCAAGTTACAAAGTGTGCGTCTGGACTGGAAAGACGAAATTATCAATTTGATAGATACGCCAGGACATGTGGACTTTGGATATGAAGTAAGCCGGTCATTGGCAGCTTGCGAAGGCGTCATTCTTGTGGTCGATGCAGCGCAAGGCATAGAAGCACAGACACTCGCCAACTGTTATCTCGCTCTCGAAAATGATTTAGAAATTGTTGCGGCACTAAACAAAATAGACCTTCCAGCGGCAGAACCAGAGCGGTACGCCGAGGAAATCGAATCAGTTCTTGGAATACCTGCTGAAGAAGTGTTTCTCATAAGCGCAAAAACTGGAGAAGGCGTAGTTGAACTTTTAGATGCCGTGGTTGAGAAGACGCCACCACCTGTTGGTGACCCAAACTCACCTCTTCAAGCCTTAGTTTACGACAGTCATTTTGATCAATACCGCGGTGTGGTTTCATCAATTCGTGTAGTAAATGGAACATTGACGAAAGATGATCGCATTCATTTTATGCAAGCAAACACATCTCATGATGTTGATGAGATCGGTGTTCGACGACCAAATTTGACTCCGATAGGAAAATTAGGACCAGGGGAAGTCGGGTACCTCCTAGCTGGAGTGAAAAATGTTGGAGAAGCTCGATCTGGTGAAACAATTACAACTCATAAAAACGGAGCCGACGAAGCATTGTCGGGTTACCGGGAACCTCAGCCAATGGTCTACAGCGGTTTGTACCCCATTGAAGGGGATGAATATAACGATTTACGTGATGCTCTTGAAAAGCTACGGCTTAATGACTCAAGTTTTACCTATCAGCCAGAAACTTCAGGTGCGTTAGGTTTTGGATTCCGATGTGGATTCTTAGGCCTTCTCCATATGGAAATTGTTAGAGAACGGCTAGAGAGGGAATTTAATCTGAGTCTAATTACAACCGCACCATCGGTTGAATACGAAATAGAGAAAACAAACGGAGAGGTCATAGAGGTGGACAACCCTTGTGACTTACCAGCAGCAACTGAAATAAGCACAATAAAAGAGCCTTGGTTGTCAGCAAAAATTATTACTCCCGCTGATTACACAGGAGCGCTTATGGAGTTATGTCAAGAGCGTAGAGGTGAGTTGGATTCAATGACCTATCTTTCTCCAGAGCGAGTAGAGCTGAGCTATTTTTTACCGCTAGCAGAAGTGGTGATTGATTTTTTTGATCAGATGAAAAGTCGTACCCAAGGTTACGCAAGTTTGGATTATGAGCCCAATGGATACCGGACATCTGATTTAGTGCGTGTAGATATTCTCTTACATGGTGAACCGGTAGATGCCTTTTCTACTGTTGTCCACCGCGGAACCTCAGAGGCGTACGGTCGAAGAATGACAGCAAAATTGAAAGAACTCATTCCGAGACAACAGTTTGAAATTCCAATTCAGGCAGCAATAGGTGGAAGAATTATTGCACGTGAAACAGTTCGGGCTTTCAGAAAAGACGTAACAGCGAAACTCTACGGCGGAGATATCACAAGAAAACGAAAACTTCTTGAAAAACAGAAAGCCGGAAAACGCCGAATGAAATCAATAGGGCGAGTAGATATACCTCAGGAAGCGTTTGTTTCCGCTCTACGTCTTGATGATTAGCAAGAACTCCTACTCCATTTCCATCACAGGCTAAGAAAGTACGAGATAACCTTCTTCTCATGCTTGAAGAACGTAAAGCAGCAATCTTAAGCGCTGTTGTAGAAGAATATATAGAAACAGAGACCCCAGTTGGGTCTTCACACATAGCAAATGTTCCAGGAGTCGATGTCTCTTCAGCAACAGTACGTAACGAACTTGTTCTATTAGAAGAACAGGGATATCTTTTCCAGCCACATACTTCAGCAGGGCGTATTCCAACTGACAAGGCGTACCGATTTTTTGTTGACCAACTCGAAACTCCGGATTCGTTGAGTCCAGTAGAAGGGTCAAAAATATCTGAATTTTTTGCTCGCTCATATAGTGAAATTGAAGAAATGCTACGTGACACGAGCACATTATTAGCGAACTTGACTGGAAGTGCGTCTGTGGTGGTCGCTCCTGATCGAGATCATCGAGAAATCCGCTCTGTTCAACTAGTTGGCCTTGGAGTAAAAGTAGCAATGTTGGTTTTAGTTACTGCAAATGGTCAGGTAGAAAAACACATCATTGAGTTACGTAATGAAATGCCAGACTCAGTTCTTGCAATAGCCAACGCCCACCTTGCGGCTTACTTAATAGGTAAACGCGCATCAAATGTATTCGACCCTTCACCGACAGGAGATACAGAAGTTGATGAAGTTATTTCTTCTGCGATGTCCGTGCTTTCTAAAGAAAATGAAAATTTAGAGCGAGCTTATGTCGGAGGAACTTCACAAGTTGCTGCAGCTTTCGAAGAGGTAGAGCGCGTTCAACAGGTTTTATCTGTATTGGAAAGACAATTCGTAGTTGTGAGTCTTATGCGAGATGTAATTAATCGCGGCCTCTCCGTAGCAATCGGATCTGAAACAGGCGTCGAACCGTTATCGGATTGTTCCTTAGTGGTAGCTCCATATGGAGCAGATGGAGAAAGTGCAGGATCTATAGCTGTTCTTGGGCCTACACGAATGAATTACTCTCGGGCCTTAGCGACAGTTGCTGTCGTGGGAAGACAACTAGGAAATCGTCTAATAAAAGGTTGATGCCTGAATGTCTAGAGACCTCTATCAGATACTTGAAGTGAAATCCACAGCGAGTGCCAGTGAAATTAAAAGTGCTTATCGTGCACTCGCGAGAAAATATCATCCGGATGCAAACCCAGATAATCCAGAAGCAGGTGAACGCTTCAAAGAGATAGCTTCAGCCTATGAAATTCTTTCCGATCCAAACCGAAGATCTCGTTATGATCAGTTTGGAGAAACAGGAACTTCTTCTAGCCATTCAAGCCCATTCGGTGATTTTTCTGACATTTTCTCTTCCTTCTTTGGTGGTCAGAGCTCCTCACCTTCAGGACCTCGAATTGAATATGGAGAAGATTTAGAAACTGATTTAGAGATAGGTTTCGAAGAAGCCATATTCGGTACTCAAAAAGAAATCAAAGTGCGCACCGCTGTGCCCTGTGAACCATGTGGTTCTACAGGAGCAACAGCGGGAACAGAGCCAATTGAATGCACAAGGTGTAATGGAATCGGTCAGATCCAAGAAATGCGACGATCAATACTTGGGCAGATGCTGACACAAACGATCTGCCCAGACTGCAAAGGCTCAGGATCTAGAATCTCAAACCCATGTAAAGACTGTAATGGCGAAGGACGCAAAGTAACAGAAATCGAATTTCCAATTGACATTCAGCAAGGAGTAGACCACGGCAACACCTTGAGGCTTTCTGGGAGAGGGGCGACAGGTAGAAGGGGAGGCCCTCCGGGAGACCTTTATGTTCATCTCAGAGTAAGCAGTCACCCTGAGTTGGAGCGTCAGGGCCACGACTTAAGGCACCGTCTTCATATTCCAATGACCCAGGCCATCTTTGGGGTAGATCTGAATTACGAAACTCTTGATGGTGAGGAAGTTCTTTCGATAGCACCTGGAACACAGTCGGGACGCATTTTGAAACTCAACGGAAAAGGTGTTCCACACTTGAACGGTAGAAACCGGGGAGATTTCGTTATTGAAGTGATTGTAGATACGCCGACTGATTTAACGAGCGAAGAAGAAGAGACTCTGCGCGAATATGCATCTCAGCGTAATGAAGAAGTCAGCTCGAATAAGAAAAAGATGCGTAGCCGACGCCGATAGATCTGAAATAAACGCTCAGCGTGATCAATTCGTATCAGGAATTGATTTCACGTTTCTCAAAAAAACATGCTGTGAACTGCAGCTTTTGCATTGATTTATTCAGATTGTTAGAATCCGTTAAATCCGGTATCATCACCGGAATGACCACTATGTGTGTCGTCAGTAAATTGATTGTCAATTAGCAAAATCTGCTCAGGAGATTTGAATTCATGGATGAAGAACTTGACGCCTTATACCGCCGTCGAGTAGGCGAACGAATAAGAGTCATACGACGTCAGCAACGCCTCTCACTTCATGATGTTGAAGATCGTTCCGAATCTGAATTCAAAGCTTCAGTACTTGGAGCATATGAAAGAGGAGAACGCTCAATATCGGTACCTCGTCTACAACGGTTAGCCCGGTTCTATGGAGTGCCGGTTGATCAGTTGCTCCCATCTGAAGGTGAAGGAGAATCTGGAGGGACAACACAAAAAGATTTAGAATGGTCGTCCGGGCAGAAGATCGTTATTGACTTAACCAAACTAGATCAAGTTGAAGGCCCAGAATCAGAAATGATTGAAAGATATTTAACGATTATTCAAGTCAAACGTCAAGACTTCAATGGACGAGTTCTGACGATTCGCGGAGATGATTTACAAGCCTTGGCAGCAATACTCGGAACAGATGTGGATGCAGCCGCACCACGGTTAGAGGAATTGGGATTGCTGTACCGACCGGACGCTGCTTAAAGCCAGTCCTGACATCTGATATTCTTTCACTGATATGGGAATCTTGTCGCGTGTTCTTCGTAGCGGAGAAGGAAAGAAAATCAAAGCACTTGAATCTTTAGTTCCTGACATCAACGCGCTCGAATCAGAGATATCAAATCTTTCTGACTACGAACTTCAATCAAAAACTGGAGAGTTCCGCCAACGCCTCGATCAAGGCGAAGATCTTGATGATCAATTAGTGGAGTCCTTTGCAGTAGTTAGAGAAGCAGCGTGGAGGGTTATCGGGCAGAGACATTATGACGTCCAACTTATGGGAGGATTAGCTCTTCATCTCGGCTGGGTAGCGGAAATGAGAACTGGTGAGGGAAAAACCTTAGTGTCAACTCTCCCTGCCTATCTAAATGGACTTACAGGAAGAGGCGTTCACCTTTGTACCGTAAATGATTATTTAGCAACAAGAGACGCTGAGTGGATGGGGCAAATTCATCGTTGGTTAGGACTAGAAGTTGGACTAGTAGTTCCAGATACACGAGACCCCGTAGAGAAACGAAAAGCCTACGCCGCAGACATTACCTACGGAACCAACAACGAATTAGGATTTGATTATCTTCGTGACAATATGGCTATGTCGCTTGATTCGAAAGCACAACGAGGTCATGCCTTTTGCATAGTTGACGAAGTTGACTCAATTTTAATTGATGAGGCTCGAACACCGTTAATAATTAGTGGTCGACTCAGTGAAGCTGCATCGCTTTATAAACGATTCGCAACTGTCGTAAAAGGACTGAAACGTGATGTCCATTATGACTTTGATGAAGAGAAAAAGATTGTGGCACCTACTGAGGAAGGTGTGCATTCGGTGGAACAAGCACTTGGTGTCGCGAATCTTTATGACGAAGTCTCGTCAAACTTGGTGCACCAACTTCAAGCAGCTTTGCGTGCTAAAGAGATTTATCAGCGTGACCGCGACTACATCATTGTTGACGGTGAAGTCAGAATCGTAGATGAGTTCACCGGTCGAGTGCTTGAAGGTCGTCGGTGGTCCGAAGGCATTCATCAAGCCGTCGAAGCTAAAGAGGGTGTAGCGATAAAAGAAGAAAATCAAACCCTTGCCACTATTACTCTTCAAAACTATTTCCGTTTATATGAAAAACTCGCGGGAATGACTGGAACTGCAGAAACGGAAGCTGCTGAATTAGCAGGAATATATGGTTTGCAAGTGGTATCAATACCAACAAATAGACCTATTGGACGCGTAGATTCAAGCGACCTGATATATAAAACGGAAGAAGGAAAGTTCTCTGCACTAATTGAAGATATTTCTAATCGTCAAACAAATGGCCAACCGGTTCTAGTGGGAACAGTTTCAGTTGAAAAGTCAGAAAAACTTTCCCGTGAGCTGGAAAAACGCGGTATAAGTCATGAAGTTTTAAATGCTAAACAACACTTTCGCGAAGCAGAGGTAATCGCACAAGCAGGTAGACCAGGAGCAGTCACCGTTGCAACAAACATGGCAGGTCGAGGGGTCGACATCCTTCTCGGCGGCAATCCTGAAAACCTTGCTAAACGAAAAGTGATGTCTGAAGGGATTGATCCAAACTCCGCTTCTGGTCAACAAAAAATCGTAAAATTAGCTAAAACGTTTGAAACAGAATGTGTCACTGAGGGAGAGAAAGTCAGACAAGCAGGTGGCCTTTATGTGTTAGGAACAGAGCGACATGAATCTCGCAGAATAGACAATCAGTTACGAGGAAGAAGCGGGCGTCAAGGAGACCCAGGAGCAAGTCGCTTTTACCTTTCTTTAGATGACGACCTAATGCGTTTATTTGCTGGGGGAGGAATGCGCGGAGTGATGGATAGAGCATTGCCCGAAGACGTCCCAATTGAATCAAACATGGTCTCAAAAGCGATCGAAAGAGCACAGACAACTGTTGAACAAAAAAACGCTGAAGCTCGAAAAAATATTCTTAAATATGACGAAGTAATGAATGAACAACGAAAAGTCATTTATTACAAACGAGACCGAATTCTAAACGGTTCAAACCTCAGAGAAGAGGTTTGCGAACAGATAGAACAAGTTTCAAGTCGAGAAGTTCTAAAACACTGTGCGTCTGAACATCCAGAAGAATGGGAGGTAGACAGCCTCATTACTTCAATTGAGAGTTTCTGGCCACTCACATTAGACAAAGAAAAGATATCTAAAGCCGAAACAACATTGGAGTTGACGGATCTACTCATAGACGACGCCTCTAATTGGTTAGGGGAGAGAGAGTCTGAACTTGGAATAGAGACATTCCGAGAAGTTGAACGACAAGTGATGCTCAGAATCATTGATCAGCGTTGGCGAGAACATCTTTACGAAATGGATCATTTGAGAGAAGGAATTCATCTACGAGCGATGGGGCAACGCGACCCAGCGACTGAATGGCAACGAGAAGGATTTGAACTTTTTGGGCATCTCACCGAACTAATAGGTGAAGATTTCTTGCGGTACGTAATGCGAATCCAAGTGTCCGTAACAGGCGACTCTCCAACACCTTCTGACGTAGTCGCTAGTGGTCCAGAAGGCCCTGTAGTAGGTGCAGCAGCAGTGGCGGCTGCAGCGGGCGCACCCACTCAAGTTAAAGAATCCGCACCAACGCCAAAAGTCCAAAAAATCAATGATGAATGGGAATCAACACCACGAAATGCTCCTTGTCCATGCGACTCGGGACGTAAATTTAAACATTGCCATGGCCGTTAGAAGCTATTGAATGATGGAAGATATAAACGAAGATATAAAAAATTTACGAATTCGACTTGATGAATCTTCTCGTTATCTTCGAATACCTGAATTACTTAAACGCCGCGAACATTTAGAAGAAGAAATGGCAGACCCCGATCTTTGGGATGACCAAAATCGTGGTCGTGAAGTTCAAAAGAACTTATCCGAAGCGGTAGAAGATATAGATCTCCATAAGGCATTAGAAAGTGAAGTGGAGGATTTAGAAACGCTATTTGAGCTAGCGGTAGAAGAAGACGACCAATCTTTAGACGAAGAGATACGAACTGGTCTTCAGAAAATCCAAACAAAATTTGATGAACTTGAAATCAGATCACTCTTCTCCGGAAAATACGATGAAAGTGATGCTGTTTGTCATATCCAGTCTGGGGCAGGGGGAACCGATGCACAAGACTGGGCTGAAATGCTTGTCCGCATGTATTCCCGCTGGGCAGAACGACGTGGTTTCAGCATAGAGATAGATTCCATATCTGAAGGAACTGAAGCCGGGTTCTCGTCAGCCGAATTCATAATCCGCGGGCGGCATGCCTTCGGACTCTTACAAGGAGAAAGAGGTGTTCATCGGCTTGTACGTATTTCTCCATTCAATAAGGAAGCTAAGCGACACACAGCTTTTGCTTCTCTTTATGTCGTACCTTTTTTCGACAAAGTGGTAGATGAAGTCGCTATAGATGAAAATGATCTACGCATAGATACCTATCGGGCTTCAGGCGCTGGTGGTCAACATATAAATGTCACGGACTCGGCAGTCCGAATAACGCATTTGCCTACTGGGACAGTGACATCTTGCCAAAATGAAAGAAGTCAGCATCAAAACAAAGACCGAGCAATGCAAATCCTTGCAGCCAAACTCTTGGACTTAGAGCACCAAAAACGGGGAGAAGAGCTAGCGAAACTTGGTGGAGAGCAAAGAAAAGTTGATTTCGGAAGTCAAATCCGTTCATATGTTCTCCAGCCCTACCAAATGGTGAAAGATCTTCGAACAGAATATGAGGTAGGCAATGTAGATTCAGTCCTAGACGGAGACATAGATGGGTTTATGGAGACTTATCTACGCTGGAATAAAGAAAAAGAATCATGATTCTAAGGCATCGCGCCACACTCGCAGGTCTACTCTCTGGTACTCTGCCCTACGTGAAGGAGATATCTAACGAACCGGGAAATCAAAGATGATTCGATTAGAGAATGTAACGAAAGTATACAAAGGGGACGTTACCGCGCTCAGGGGAGTGAACTTAGAAATACAAAGAGGAGAATTTGTTTTTCTAGTCGGACAATCTGGTTCAGGGAAATCTACTTTCATCAGGCTATTAAACCGAGAAGAAGTCGCAGATTCTGGGAAGATATTACTTGCAGGAAAAGATCTTGGTTCGTTGCGTTCTTGGAGTGTTCCTGCACTGCGAAGAAACATTGGTTGCATCTTTCAGGATTACAAACTTTTAGAGAAAAAAACTGTTCAAGAGAATGTTGCCTTCGCTCTTGAGGTGATAGGACAACCTCGCCCAGTAATTAGAAAAAATGTTCCCGCGATTTTAGATCTCGTAGGACTGACTCAAAAAGCTGACCGGTTCCCTGATGAACTTTCAGGAGGAGAGCAGCAGCGCGTCTCAATAGCTCGTGCTTTTGCAAACAGGCCTACGGTTATGCTCGCTGATGAACCAACTGGAAACCTTGATCCATCGACCTCGGTTGGAATAATGAAACTACTTGATCTGATTAACCGACGTGGAACCACAGTGGTCATGGCCACACATGACCGGAGCATCGTTAACTCAATGCAACGAAGAGTCATAGAGCTGGACAGGGGAGTTGTCGTAAGAGATGATTCTCATGGAATCTACGACGAACCAAACGGCGTATACGAATGATGGGTCACTAAAGATGTATCGCATTTGGTATTACTTTCGAGAAGCTTTTGCCAGCATATGGAGAAATTTGAGCCTAACTCTTGCTGCAATATTTACTGTTGCGATTTCTTTGGCCCTTGTAGGAAGCTCTCTACTCGTAAGAGAAGGCGCAGAGAGGGCGACAGCGCAATTTCAAGAAGGAGTTGAGTTCATCGTCTTCATGAATGCTGATGCAACAATCGAACAAGATGACGCCATTAGAGACGTATTAGAAAACAGCCCAGCAATAGAAGACTACGCCTATGTGAACCAAGAGCAAGCATATGAAGAGTTCAGCACTCTATTCTCAGATAAACCGGATTTAGTTAATAGCGTTTCACCTGCAGTAATGCCCCCTTCGTATCGGATTGTTCCAACTGATCCTTCAGCCGCAAATGTCACAGAACTCGCTCGCCAGTTTGCTAATCAGCCCGGGGTAAAAGAAGTAGCTACGGCAACAGAAGCCATTAGGCAAATAGATGATTTTTCCACGCGTGTAAGCCAGGCTCTACTGATAGCCGCAGTTGTCTTGGTAGTAGTTTCTGCGCTCTTGATCCTAAACACCGTATTTACTGCCATCGGCGCTCGTCGCCAGGAAATTGAAGTTATGAAATTAGTAGGTGCTACGAACTGGTTCATCCGCATTCCCTTCATGCTCGAAGGAACCATTCATGGATTGATTGGGGCAGCTTTAGCTATTCCTGCACTCTTTGTTGTAGATAATAAAGTTCTCGCTTTCTTCCAAGAATCAGATGCAGTTCCACTCTTTAGAGGATTCGCTGTTCCAGATGGATTCGTTTGGGACACCAGCATCTGGCTTCTCTTGATAGGAGGAGCAGTGGGGATGATTGGATCAGCAATAGCAGTAACTCGTTATTTGGATGTGTAGCCATGAGCGACCCAGAAAGTTCCGGGGAAGAAGAGTGGGTGCCTATTGCATCTGCAGACCTAGCTCCCGGTGTAATAGTTGAAACGAATCTTGACTCTGAAGAATTAGTTGTTTGGCGAACGCTGGAAGGCTTTCCTTGTGTCATGGAAGCTCGATGTCCGCATCAATGGTCGCACCTAGGTGCAGAAGGAGTTGTTGAAGGAGAGGAAATAGTATGTCTAACGCATTGTTGGAGATTTTCAAGAAATGGTGAGGGGTGGAAAGCTGGAATGACTGGTCGTCGTGACCGTAAAGGCGACATTATGGTCTTGCCGTGTAAAGAAGAATCAAATCAGATATGGATTCAAAGGAGAAAAGATGAGTGAACAAAAAGAATTTGATCAAAAACTAATCGGAAAATACACCATGGCTGCATGGGGCTATAAGCAAGGCGAAATGGTTTCGTTAATGATTCATTTGGGGCACAGGCTGGGACTCTATAAAGCTATGGATGGCGCTGGAGAAGTCACCTCAACTGATTTAGCGAACATCACAGGACTTCACGAAAGATGGTTACGGGAGTGGCTAAGGAGCCAAGCCGCAGCACAGTTACTTAAATCTACAGATGGGGAAGTTTTTTTGTTAGAGCCTGAGGCAGCGCTTCTCCTCGCACGAGAAGACTCGTCTAAATTTGCCGCTGGAGCATTTGCTGTCGTACGGCCAAAAGAAGTTATAGATGGGATAATCAACTCCTTCAAGACTGGTTTAGGTTTAGATTATGACGGACTAGGTGCCGAATCTGCGCAACATGTTGAAGGGATGCTTGGCCCGATGACAAAAGCACTTCTGCTACCTAAGATCATTCCTAGTCTTCCCGGAGTTGCAGAAAAATTAGAGTCCGGAGCTCGAGTTGTAGATATTGGTTGTGGAGGCGGAATGGTGATTGACATGCTCGCTGAAGCGTTTCCAGCCTCAACCTATGTTGGTTATGACCCTTCAGAAAGAGCCATAGAATTGGCTACCAAACGTTTAGAGGGTAAAGAAAATGTTGAACTTCTTCTGGCGGGTGGAGAGGATCTTCCCAATTCAGGAAATGTGGATTTTGTAATAACCTTTGATTGCTTACATGATATGCCGCGCCCTGATCTCACTATAAAAGCGATTAGAGGTGCTATAGCGACGGATGGTACGTGGCTCATAAAAGACATAAAGTCAAGCGCTAAATGGGAAGATAATTTGAAGAACCCAATGTTGGCGTTTATGTATGCGACTTCTGTCGGCTCGTGTCTGCAGTCTGCTATGTCGGAGCCAGAAGCATTTGGACTAGGGACGCTGGGTCTCAACCCAGAGGTTGCAGAAGAGATGGTTAGGGAAGCCGGGTTTACACGGTTCGATATGCATGATTTCCACGACCCAACAAATCTTTATTACGAAGTACGTCCCTAACATTTCAACACATGAATGAAACAGACGATCCCGGGAAAGAAATTTCGCCCTCTGAGCTTTCTGGCGGAGAAAGCGAATCCACAGAAAGTTCTCAAACCTTCGGTACTGAGGTATCAGAAGGACACCGGCGTCGCCGCTCAACTTTTTTCAAGTTCTCCATTGATCAGAGTGGGGCTTTTGATTCTTTCAAGTTAGATACAGGTAGCCAATGGACAGAGAAGGAAGCAGATAAACGGATAAGAGAGTTCCTTATACGCTTAGCCGGTGATCGTGAGTTAGTTCATGAATCAAGTCCTGTTGAATTTGCTCGCAAGAACGATTTACTTCTTTTGTTTGGCCCGGAAGAAGAAGAATTATTTGCTAAATTGGCGGTCCGTTTTCCACCGGAAACTCTACGGGTATGGGCAGAACTGCTTGGCGGAGGGGACTCTTCGGACTCTTTCGGACCACGCTCGCGAGCCGAACGACAAGATGAGAAGGCGATTGCATTATCGATAAAGAAAGCATTTAGGAGAAGAGCTATCACCTTCTTGGTGCTGGTTGGCCTAGTTATTTTTGCAATTTTGTTCTTTAGACGCTTGGCAGATGAAGGAATTGTCGATGATTCTAGTCAGGCTCTTCGTTTCGCTTCTCAAGAAAGTGAATCTGTTCTCGAAGGAGAAATATTAGATTTTGGTCCTCCAATTGTGGAACCCAATCTCGTCACATTTGCCGATCTGCTTGTAGCTCTGCAGGAAGGCGAGGGCTCTCCCGAAGATCGTGTTCGGCAAGTCGTCCCAGAAAACACACTAAAAGTTAAACCTGGTGAAATCATCGCAACCGTTTTTGGTTATAAAAGCGGAGGACAAGTTGCCTTGATAGGCCCTGATGGCTGGTTGAGTGATGCATGTGTTCGTGTCTCAGTTACTGATGATGAATTTCGACCTTTTGATGTCGTTGTCTTTGAATTGACTCAGAGTTTATGCTCTGAAGAGTTGTCTGGACGTAAAGTTTCTCCAACTTGCTTGGGTGAAAATCTACTAATTATTCCTGTGTACATACCTCAAGGGGAAGTAATTCACCCCGAAGGGAGAAGCGGATGGGCAGAAATGATACGTATCGGGTATGAAATGAGTGCTCCTGGGTGGGAGACACTTGCTTTAAGAGGAACAATCGCAGTGGGCGCTCGAGAAGGAGAGACAGAGATACCTCTCTTTAGCGGAAAAATCGGCGACGAACTAACCATCAGCTTTGATGAACTCAATACTGGAAGTTGCACTTTGATGCAATAAAGCGGTGTGCAGCCGTATGCACTTATTCCGGCTACGGTTATAGCCGTGGCAAATATATCGAAAGACCGGGCTTCTAGAGCGCTTGATTGGACCGGAGAGCAAGTAGTTACAACTGTTCATACTGCGCGGCGAAGATACGATATGGCACTGCTTAGATTCCAAGCAAGATTAGAAAGCCCACAAGTAGATCGTATTTTCCCGTGGGCCGCAGCACTTTTTCTATGGCTTGTTTTGGCTTTATTAGCTGTGGCTCGAAGTAAAGATTTAGGCTTGAGTAGTACATTGGGTTTCCACTTACAGGCTCTGCACTTAATGGAATCTGGGGTTGCTCCTGATGTAAGCGAACTAGGTATAAATATTTTCGCTCAACACGCTGCTTTTATTTTCTTTCCAATAGCGCTATTGACGAAAATTTTCCCTCCTACTGAAACGCTTTTAGTTGTCCAGTCCTTTGCCATTGCAATAGCTGTAGTACCTCTTTGGAGAATAGGTAGAGAGTCAGCAAACCTCCGAGTAGGTGCTTGTAGCGCCATCACCCTTGCATACGCTCTCCATCCATCGGTGCAAAATCTTAATCTGGCAGGATTTCATCCCGAAGTGTTTGCTTTACCAGCGCTATTAGCCGCCTATCTTCAAGGACAAAAGGAGCGCTGGTGGGCAGTGACCGCTTTCCTTTTGATAGTCCTCTCTTCGCGCTCAGATCTTGGACTAGCAGTTGCAGCTCTGGGAGTTGTTTTCATGTTGGAAGAGAAAAAACGAAAGGGCGTTCTGATCGCTGCCCTAGGCATCTCTTGGTTCTTAGTAATGGCATTTGTTGTTCAACCGGCTATCGGCAATGGAGAGTACCCACACCTTAAGTCTTTCGCTTCATATGGGGCTGGATCTTTTGGAGTCCTATTTGGATTGATTTCCGACCCTTTCTCTGTTCTGGGTGATTTATTTGAAAGAGAGAGCTTCGAGAAAGTCCTCCTGCTTGTAGCTCCAGTGCTTTTTTTACCGCTAGTGCGAATGCGGTATTTGTCGCCCGTACTCCCTCTCTTAGGTTTCTATCTAATAGCGGAAGCGGCAACAGATAACTTGTATAACCCCCAACAAGATGTGGCGCTCTTGACATTCGTATTTATTGGCGCCCTTTATGCATTGGCGCGAATAGGTCAAGCAGGTGTTAAGCGGATACTTGTAGATAAACGAGTATTAGCTGTATTAGCTCTCACAGCAATAGTTTTCTTCGTGAGGGATGCAGCTTCTTCTCCCTACGAAGAACCATGGGAATGGGGAAAAAGAGATGTTAGCGATGTTGCTCGTTTAGACGCGGTTGAAAGTATTGAAATTTATGATCGTGTTCTAGCGCATCCAAGTGTTTTCAATCTTGTAGCAGAACGTGAAACTATAAAATTGCTACCAGATGACGATCTCTATCTTCCAAGTTTGAGTCTTGTCGCAGGAATAGACATAGTGATTTTTGATTCAAATGATCTTGAATGGGAGCAGAATGGCATTGAGACATTTGGTCGAGGACTCCAAACGTTAGGTTTCAAAGAGGAATTTGATAGAGCCGGCATTCAAGTTTATTCAAGACACCCTTAAACGTTTTCATTTAGTTTGTCGCGTAAAAGATCCGCCACTTCATCTAAGTCTTCAGGGTCGCCCATCTCTGCCTGAGTAAAGTCAAGATGCGACATATCTTCTATGGGAACACAATGAATGTGGGTGTGAGGAACTTCAAATCCAGCAATCATCAAACCTATTCTGGCTGGTTTGAAGATAAGTTGCTGAGCTTTCGCAACCATGTGGGCAATAGTCATCAAGTGGCTTATAGATTCAGTGTCAAGTTCATGCCATTTATCAACTTCTTCTCGGGGCACAACGAGCACGTGTCCACGGTTCAAAGGACGTATATCAACCATTGCGATACAGATGGAGTCTTCCCAAATAATACGGCCAGGGATCTCTTTGTTGATGATTTTCGTAAATATTGAAGTCATTCGAATCCTTGACTCAGATTGCGGCAGTTCTGTTCTCTGATCGTAGGCTGCAAATTGTGAAAGAAGGCGTATTTTCAAAGTACTTGAATAGGGAAGAGATTCTGACTCTCCCGAATTTGATCAGCCTTGCTCGCTTGGGATGCATACCGTGGTTTGCTTGGCTTCTCCTTACGAGCGAAGACAGAGTTTATGCCGGCTTACTTTTAGGGATTCTCGGAGCTACTGACTGGGTGGATGGCTGGATAGCGAGAAAATTCAATCAAATAAGTGAACTCGGAAAGGTTCTTGATCCAACTGCCGACCGGTTACTCCTTATAGTCGCAGTTCCAGTACTAATTATTGATGGTTCAGTTCCAGCGTGGTTTGCCATTGCGGCGCTAGTTAGGGAGGTTTTGGTCGGTGGAGCAGCGATACTCCTAGCTACTTTAGGGGCACGACGTATAGACGTGACTTGGTGGGGTAAAACTTCCACGTTTGCAATGATGTGGGCTTTCCCATGTTTTCTGCTTGGCGAATCGGAGATATTTGGGAGTGAATTTTTCTCTATTTTTGCATGGTTATCTGGGCTTCCGGGCCTGGTTATTGCTTGGTTCTCTGCGGCTCAGTACATTCCCTTAGCTAAACAGGCTTATAAAGAGGGACGATCTTTAGAAAGTTAAAATACGCGCCGTACTTTTGTGTGATAACTAAAGCAGTAGACTGTAATAGAAGAGGAATGTGAGGAGCATCAATTCTTAATTTCACGGCATGACGATCTGAAGAAAGGGAGGGCCGATGATTTCTATAACTTGCCAAAACTGTGGGCATTCAGATAAACGCTCGTCCAGATTTTGCCCTTCTTGCGGAAATAGGCTTGTACATGAGAATGAAGAAAGTACAGATGTTTTTGAAATCATAGAGTCAATTCCTCACGAATTTGATCGAGCCCAGTTTCCTCAAAATTGCGGACTACTTGTTGTTGAGTCTGGTCCTAAGGCTGGAGCACGTTACGGTCTTGAAGCAGAGGTAGTCACTATTGGGCGACATAGCGAAGCCGATGTATTCCTTGACGACATAACAGTTTCTCGTCGTCATGCCCGGATTGAACAGATAAATGATCACTATCGTGTAAGCGATGCGGGTTCGCTTAACGGAACCTATGTGAATCGCGAGCGGATAGATAATCTCGAACTTCACGACGAAGATGAAATTCAAATCGGGAAATTTCGATTCGTCTTTTTCCATGGAATAGGAAACTGAATCAGTCATGGTCGGAGGAAATACTGAAGAGGTGACCAGCGCTTCTGATAGGACGATGTCAATAGGTGAAGTTCTTTCGGGCTTAGAGCCGGAGTTTCCAGATATCACAATTTCAAAAATTAGATTCCTTGAATCTCAGGGATTACTGGATCCGCAGAGAACTGCTTCTGGGTATCGAAAATTTTCAGTTCAGGATATGACCGTCTTAAGATGGATACTTCGGCAACAGCGCGAGCATTTTTTACCCCTAAAAGTGATTAGGCAGTTGTTGGATGAGTCAGGTGGTCAGATACCAGAGGAAGTTAGTGGAGAAGAAGCAACAGGGGATGTTCAACCTTTCCGAGAAAGAGGCAACAGTCACACTTTCGCCGGTTCAGTGAGTGTCAGCCTTGAGGAGCTGGCAAAAGCTTCCGGGTTAGAAATGTCCACTGTGCAAGAATTAGAAAAGATGGGTCTCTTATTCGGCCATGAAGCAGGAAGCGTTACTGTTTATGACGATGACTCCCTTTTGGTTGCTCATCTTGCTTCCACATTCTTGGATCTCGGCTTCGACATTCGCCATCTACGAATGTACTTAGTCTCAGCTCAACGTGAAGCCGGAACATTGGAACAAGTTCTACTTCCACTTATGCGCGAAGACGCTGTGGCACGCTCTCAAGTCAATAAACAACTAGATGAATTAATCGAGGCCGGTTCTCGCCTACGTCAAATAGTCTTACGCCGCTCACTTGGACGCCTAGGTAAGTAAAAGATGGAGTCTCCTCAACTTCTTTACACGCGCGATCAAATTATGAAGCGGGTTGATGAATTAGGCACTGAACTGACTGCCAATCTAGAAGAAGGAGCGGTAATTGTCGGAGTACTTAAAGGCTGCTTACCTTTCATGGCTGACCTTGTCAGAAAAATAGATGTACCTGTAGAGATTGATTTTCTAGCTTTAAGTACTTTTGCTCCAGACAGCGGGAGAGTTAGGCTAACTCGAGACTTAGACACAGATATAACTGGTCGACAAGTTGTTTTAGTGGAAGATTTAGTAGACACCGGACTACGGCTGAATTTTCTGTTGAAACATCTCAGAGATCGGTCACCATCAGAAGTCAGGGTTTGCACAATGTTTGATCGCGTTGAGCGTCGAGTGCTACCTATCAACTTGGAGCACGTTGGATTTGAACTTGATTCCTCTTTCGTTGTTGGCTACGGATTGGACTATGGAGGTCAGTTTAGAAACCTCCCAGAACTGGTCTCAGTAGAATTAGGAGACTTGGAAAAAGATCCGGACGGTTTGTGTGAAAAGATCTACGCCTTAGGTCAAAGAGATCAAGTATCTTCTATGGAAGCAAGTTAGTGGGAGAGCAATGATGATTGAAATGAAAATAATGAATGTGCAGGAAGTACTACCTACCAATGTTCCTGTGGTGATACTTCAAGAAGAATCTGGAAGTCGGCTGCTTCCTATTTTTATTGGAAGGCCAGAAGCAACAGCGATTGGTCTTTCACTAGCAAATCAGGACCCTCCACGCCCAATGACTCATGATCTTCTGGTCACTATTGTAGAACTACTAGGATTCCAAGTTGAACGGATAGAGATCACAGAACTACGTGAGAAAACCTTCTTTGCTGATATTTACTTTCGTGGCCCTAAGGGAGTGGAGGTCGTATCTTCTCGCCCATCGGATGCCTTAGCAGTTGCAGTTCGTACTGGAGCTACCATTTATGTCGATGAAGGGGTAATGGACCAGGCCAGTTATTTGGCTGAAGAAGATGATTCTCTTTCTGAGACTCAAATTGATGACTTTCGTGATTTTCTTGATTCAGTAAATCCGGATGATTTTGCTTAATATTCTTACTTTTAGTGATTAAATTCGCGCCAAGCGCGCGAAATAGTTGAATTTTTGACTAAAAAACTCTAATCTTAGAAAGTACACGCATGTAGTTCACTGATGAACTTCATCTAGGCAAAGGCTAATACTTTCCATGACCATCAAAGAGACAGAAAAAGGCTACAGCGGCAAAAAGACAGCTGAAATAGTTGGAATCACTTACCGTCAGCTTGATTATTGGGCACGAACAGATCTAGTTCGCCCATCTATGGCTGATGCTTCCGGATCAGGCAGCAGACGCTTTTATTCATATAGAGACCTCTTGGAGTTAAAAGCGATTAAGACACTCCTCGATGCTGGAATACGTTTAGAGATGGTTCGTGAAGTTTTCTCATACCTCTCAAGTGAACTGGATGAAGACGTAACACAAGTAAATCTTGTAATCAGCGGAAATAAATCTGTTCTCGTGAGAAGCGGTGAAGAAATTGTTGATCTGCTGCAAAATGGCCAAGGAGTATTAAACATTCTTCCATTGGCAGGTGTTAAAGAAGAAGTTGATGCAAAGATAGTAGATCTAAATATCTTCTCAAGAGGAGTGGACGGACGAGGATCCCCACTGGCAGTAGGGCAATAGATTACGCTCAGTTATACCCATGGCTGAGTTATATCAAATACCTAATGCGAAAGTAAGCGAAGAATTCGCTCATGAATCTGAGAGGCGAATAGCCGATTTATTTGACTTCTACGGGGTGTCTTGGGAGTACGAACCAAAAACCTTCATCCTTAATGAAGACGAAGACGGAAATCCTCTTTCTGCATTCACACCAGATTTTTATTTGCCAGACTATGACGTCTATTTAGAGGTAACCACACTCCGTCAATCTCTAGTAACCCATAAGAATAAAAAAATTAGACAGATGGGCGAAAGATATCCAGAAGTAAAAGTTCGGATTCTCTACCAGCGCGATGTCGAAAGATTATTTGTAACTCACGCCGCTTGATCAAGAAGTAGAAACTTATTCAAGCAAATCCGGCTGCTCTTGAAGAATCCGATCAAATAACGGTTGGGCGCTAAGCCAACTGGAAAATGGGTTTCCAACGTATTTGTGTGTGTGAGCAGCAGTTTCATGATCAAGTAGAACTGGTGATCCGGCCGCTTCAGCTAAAAGTTGCGCTTGGCAAGAACGTTCCATTGTTACAAAAAGCCAGACTGCTTCATCAACCGAATCACCAACGGTTAATAGTCCATGATTCCTTAATATGGCCGCACGACAACTTCCAAGAGATTCAGCTATCCGTAATCCTTCTTCGGGGTCATTTACTACTCCGGTGTAATCATCGAAGAGAACGTGGTTCTCGTAAAAGATGCATGAATCTTGAGTTATCGGATCAAGTTCACGTCCAAGAGAAGACCAAGCTTTCCCATAAAGTGAGTGAGAATGTGCTGCTGCATCGATCTCAGAATGCGTCATATGTATTCCAGAATGTATAGCGAACGCCGCTTGGTTGACCGCATAGTCGCCTTCCAGTATTTCTCCAGTGTGAGACACTAGAAGTAGATCTGATACTGAAATATCACTAAATGGTTGACCAAGCGCATTTACCCAGAAAGCATCAGTCTGCTCAGGGTCGCGAACCGTAATATGGCCCGCTACACCTTCGCTGAAACCAAATTTTCCAAAAATGCGAAAACCTGCAGCCAAACGTTCTTTTCTGTGCTTTCTTTCTTCTTCAATGGAGTCAAAAGAAGGTACTTCATAATAAATGGGCTTACTTCCCGTTGGGGGTGGAACAGCCATATCAAACTCCTCGTATTTCAGTAATCAATTGTAAGCGAATTCTTTTCAGTGGACATACAGGCATACCTCTAAAGACAAAGTCCATATCTAGAGGACATTGATTGTCTTTTGACGTAGCCAGTGATCAGCTAACACTAGAAGAGCCATTGATTCAACCAACGGAACAGCGCGAGGCAGAACACAGGGATCATGTCTCCCGGTGGCAGAAAGTTCAACAGGGTTATTTTCAGTATCTACTGTTTCCTGCTTAGAGGAAATTGTTGCAGTCGGTTTGAATGCAACTCTAAAAATAACATCCGCGCCGTTAGTAATTCCTCCTTGAACACCTCCGGAATTATTTGTTGCAGTAGTCGGGCCGTCATCTCCTGCAATAAATGGATCGTTATGGTCTTTCCCAGTCATCTTGACCGCTTCAAAACCACTACCGATATCAAAACCTTTAACAGCAGGCAATGAAAGCATTCCTTTTGCTAAATCTGCTTCCATGCGGTCAAAGACCGGTTCTCCAAGGCCAGCAGGAACCCCGCGAGCAACACAGGTAACAATACCTCCGAGGGAGTCTCCATTTTTTCGTGCTTCTTCAATAGCGAAAGTCATTTTTGCAGCTGCATCCGGATCCGGGCACCGAGTTGGATCGCTTTCGACGTCGTCAAGTGAAACGGTGGAGAAATCCACCTCAGAGTGAATTGTGTGCACTTGAGAAACCCATGCGAGAACTTCTATTCCACAGGCTTCTTGTAATAGCGCACGAGCAACAGCACCAGCAGCAACTCGACCAACAGTTTCACGGGCACTGGACCGTCCTCCGCCCTCCCAATTTCGTATCCCATACTTCTCTTGGTAAGTGAAATCAGCATGTGAGGGTCGATAGAGGTCTTTTAGGTGGTCATATGCTTCAGGTTTAGCATCAGAGTTCCTAACAAGAATTGCGATAGGTGTTCCAAGGGTTTTGCCCTCAAATACTCCTGAAAGTATTTCTGCTTCGTCGGCTTCTTTGCGCTGTGTGGTAAGGCGGCTTTGCCCAGGTCGGCGTCGATCTAAATCATTTTGTATTAGGCCCGCAGAAAGCTCAAGACGTGGAGGACAGCCATCAATAACCACGCCGATCCCTCCTCCGTGGCTTTCTCCCCAAGTTGCAATACGAAACGTATGTCCAAAATAACTACTCACTTCAGTAATCATAGATGGCGAAAGAGGCGATAGCCGAACACTTTAATTTAATAAGAGGAATGATAGGTTTTTCTGATGGCTGAAATGACACTGAATCTAGCTACTGCATGGGAAGCAATCGCTGACGAAATAGGGGATAAGCCCGCATTGTCTCTTGCTGGTCGCCATACTTCCTGGTTTGATTTCGATGATCGAGCAGCACGCTTAGCGGCAACTCTTGGAAAAAATGGTCTTAAACACGATTCGAAAGTAGTTCTTTATCTCTACAACGGGTCAGAATATTCGGAAGCCCAGTACGCAACATTCAAAATTAGAGGTGTGCCCGCTAATGCGAACTACAGATACTTGGGCGACGAACTCGCATACATTTTAAACAATGCTGATGCTGAAGCAATATTTTTTGACCACACTCTTGCTGAAAGAGTAGAAGTAGCGTATTCGCAGTGTCCGCAGCTAAAAGTAGCTATTCAGGTAGGTGGAGAGGAAACTCCTGATTGGGCAATCTCATACAACGACGCTCTTTCAGAAGAGCCGATGGATCGGATAAATAGATCCGGAGATGATCTCTGGTTCTTATATACGGGCGGAACAACTGGAATGCCGAAAGCAGTTATGTGGAACCACCACAATATTTTCGGGATGATGCAATCTACTTTTCGCTCTCTTGGTGCAAGTCTTCCAGAAACACCTAAAGAATCAGCTGAGATCGCTCGCAGGGTTATTGATTCCGGATCTGAGATGCGCCAACTATGCGCAGCTCCGCTTATGCATGGAACTTCTGGCATAACTGGAATGATCACTCATTCACACGGAGGATTAGTGACAACTTTAACTTCGAGATCTTTCAACGCAGACGAACTTTGGGACGTAGTAGAACTAGAGAAAATCACAATGGTTTCTATCGTTGGCGATGCGTTTGCTAAACCTATGACAGATGCATTGGATAAAGCGTCCACGAAGAAGGAAATAAGAGACATCTCTTCTCTGAGAATGATCTTTTCTTCCGGTGTAATGTTCAGTGATCCAGTAAAAGAACGATTACTAAAATATTGTGATGTTTCAATAGTGGATGCTTTGGGTTCCAGCGAAGGAACCGGCATAGGGAATCAGATATCTTCACGTTCAAGCGGAAAGGCTGGCACAGCCCGATTTGTACTTGGACCACATACTCGTGTTTTCACTGATGAAGGAAAAGAAGTCGCACCTGGATCACAAGAAAGAGGACGCCTCGCAACTGACTATCCGCTTCCTTTGGGGTATTTCAAGGACCCAGAAAAAACAGCTCAAACTTTTCCAGAAATCGATGGACGTCGTTGGTCAATGGCGGGAGACTATGCAGTCGTCGAGGAAGATGGGACGATAACTCTGCTTGGCCGCGGTTCAGTCTGCATCAATACGGGTGGAGAAAAGGTTTACCCTGAGGAAGTTGAGGAAGCCCTTAAAGAGCTTGAAAGTGTTCGCGACTGCAATGTAGTAGGAATCGAAGACGATCGCTGGGGCCAAGCGGTAACAGCGGTAGTGGAACTAGAAGACAATGTTCCACTTAAGGAAAAAACGGTCGCAGAATTACAGGCCGATGTACGAAAGAGTCTTGCTGGTTACAAAGTACCAAAAGACATAGTTATCGTCCCAAAAATTCAACGCAGTCCAAACGGCAAAACAGACTATAGGTGGGCTAAAGAAACCGCCGAAGACTTCTTAGCTGGATAACGCTAGAGCTCTTCAATAATTCTTTCAGCAGTAGGGTTTCTACGTTCTTGAATTTCACTGTGCCGCGCTTTGATCGCGTGGGTGTGACTTTCTTCGGTGAAGATCCAGAATTTCTTCCCAACTACCGCTTCATGTACGAGATCGGCTACGAAACCGGGTTGCAGAGCGTTAGCTCGTAGCCACTCTAATGCGGCCTCTCTTTGAATGACTTCTTCCTCGGAAGGCGGTTCAACCAGTGCGGTTTGTACTTCTTCCGGCTTGTTTCTGTCAGAAGTAAAAATGTTCGTAGAGACAAAACCTGGACATAGGCAGGAAACGCCCACATCTGATTTTGCTTCTTTCATCTCGGCAAAGAGTGTTTCTGCAATAGTCACAGTCGCATGCTTTGATGCATTGTAAGACGCCATATTCGCAAAAGAGGTATGGCCTGCTATTGAGGCAGTCATTACTACATGCCCTTCATCTTGTTGAACCAATTGCGGCAAAAATGCATCAAGACCATGAATGATTCCGTAGAGGTTCACTCCTAGTACCCATTTCCACTCTTCAAGAGAACTTTCAACAATTGGCCCAGTCGCCGCTACGCCAGCATTAAGGCAAAGCAGATGAGCTCCACCAAATTCAGAAAAGACAGAATCGGAGAAATTCTTTACTGAATCGGCGTTGGAAACATCACAAGGTATGCCAATCACATCTATTCCAGCAGAACGCAAGTTAGCGACGGTTTCTTCAAGAACCGGAACTTCAACGTCGGCTAAAGCAAGTTTCATTCCTGCGGAACCAAATTTCTCCGCGAAAGCTTTACCTAATCCAGATGCTCCACCGGTGATGACAGCAACTTTTCCACTTAAGTCTTTCATTGTTCTTTCCTTTAGTTTTGAATGATTTAAAATTCTAGAAGTACTTGCTCAATTACTTCCGGCAAGGCGGGATGGATGTACAACTGAGATCTGGCCATTTCATCAACAGTTTGACCCAAAGACATGCCTTGTATCAACTGCTGTATCAAGGTGGGGGACTGCGGCCCAATCAAATGAACTCCTAGAAGGAGTCGGGTTGAAGGGTCAATTAAGACCTTTATGAAACTTTTTTGGTCCTCCATTGCCCATCCATAGGCAGTATCTGCAAAAGGTCTGACCGCTACTGCGAACGGAACCCCCTGCTCGTTTGCTTGCTTCTCTGTTAAACCAACAGAAGCTATAGGAGGATAACCAAACACTGCTGAAGGCGACAAGGTGCGGTCAACGGGAAGCAAGTTGTCTGGATTGCATAAATTATGTCCCACTATTTTTGCGTCAGCGTTGGCGAGATGTTTCAACTGAATCGGATTAGTTATATCTCCGATAGCCCAGACCCCCTCGGAGCTGGTTTGCAGATAGGCATCAGTTTCTATATGCCCGGAAGGTAAAGTAGCTATATTCCCAGCGACGGTGTCGAGTGAATCGGTATTAGGTCTTCGTCCGGTGGCGAGAAGGAGTTGATCGCAAACTATTAAGTCTCCAGAAGAAAGACTTATTTCAAACGCTTCATTATGTGCAATTTGAGAAACTTCGGTTTCTAGAAAAAGGTTCATCCGGTTCCCATAAATTTCAGTTATCCGTTCACTGATGTCAGAATCCATCTCTCGAAGAAGTCGATCCCCTCTATGGATAATGGTTACTTCAGAACCAAAGGCGGAAAAGATATGAGCCATTTCCACAGCAATAAAACCGCCACCAATAACGACTAGGTGAGAGGGCAGTTCATCTACGCGCATCATTTCATCTGACGTAAGATATGGAACTTCACTTATACCGGGTATATCAGGAACACTCGGCCGGGCTCCTGCAGCTACAACGATTTGATCTGCAGTAATGACTTCATCATCAACCAGAATTGTCTTTTCATCTATAAAACGTCCCGGAGACCTATAGACAGTCACATTTGGTAATGAAATGCGATAATTCAAACCAGATTCTGTTATTGGATCAATTCGGTTGAATACCCGATCTCTGATCTTCTCCCAATTGGCGCTTATGAAGTTCGTTTCAATTCCAAAAGGGGCGTTTTGTTGAGCCATATAAGCACGGTCAGCAGTATGAATAAACATTTTAGACGGAACGCAACCTCGGTTAAGACAAGTTCCTCCAAAGTCACTTGGTTCGATGATCGCGATATTCCAATCATCATGACGCTCGTCAATAATGGAATTACCAGAACCAGCACCAATTATAAGAAGATCGTAATGCGGCACATTTCTCCATTCTGGAAAATAAATAGACTAACTTCTGGGGACGTCTTCCCAGGCCGCACCCTTGAACGGATCAGGCTCCTTAGGTAGACCTAGAACTCGTTCACCAATTATGTTTCTTTGAACCTCATCAGTTCCACCAGCAATACTGATTCCAGCAGCTGCTAAACATCCAATAGCCCACTGATTTCCATCAGAATTGTCTTTCTCCCATGCCTGCACCGGTGTTTTGACAAGATCAATACTTGTGTCACGAATGGTCCGAGCTAACAAGGCACCGTTCAATTTAGCGATTGAACCTTCAGGTCCTGGTACTTGCCCTGCGGAAACTGCATCACGAATTCTTTGACCAATAAAACTTTTTATTTTTTCTCGAATCCATAAGTCAGCCAGTTTTTGTCGCATCAAAGGATCTTTAGAGCACCCATTATTCTGAGCCAATTTAATCAGCTCTGAACTTCTATCGGCATTCAGGCCCCCAGCGCTTGCCCCGATTGAAACACGCTCAAACATCAGCATAGAAACGGCTAAATTCCACCCTTGGTTTAGTTCCCCAAGTTGATAGTCCACCGGGATTCGTAAATCAGTAAAGAAAATTTCGTTGAAACCTTTACCGCCAGAAATTTGCTTGAGTGGACGAACATCAATAGCTGAATCAGCCATATCGATGATGAACATTGTTAAACCACGATGCTTAGGAAGCGAAGGATCGGTGCGGGCTACAACAATCCCGTAATCACAATAATGTGCACCGGAAGTCCAAACTTTTTGTCCATTTATGATCCACTCATCACCATCAAGTACAGCACGAGTGGACAAACTAGCTACGTCAGAGCCAGCACCAGGTTCCGAAAAGAGCTGACACCAAATAGTTTTTCCACTGATATTGTCCGGCATAAATCGCAGTTTTTGTTCGTGCGTTCCAAATTGATTTAGCATCGGCAAACACATTCCATGTGAAATTGAAAAAGGTGAAGTAGGGGAATCCCAGCCGGAAGCAACTCCACTAAAAATTTCTTGATGCTTGCCTGTTAAACCTGCTCCGCCGTATTCTTTCGAATAGGTGATTCCTGCGAGACCAACTTTAGAGAGGGCAAGTTGGAATGATTTTGCTCGATCGAGTGCGGTAGTGTCGGCATCACCAATTCCCTCAGCGATCGCATCTATTTCAGAACCCGCTTTGGAGAAAAAATCTTCCACCTCTAAACGAAATACGTCATCTGTTGAGTTCTCTGAGTGTTTAACTTCACTATTCATTTTGTTGATATTAATCGCCGAACGAACTCTTCACGTCATCGGCTTTTCTTCATTTGTTATCTGAACTTTGTTATCGGTAAGGCCGTTAAGGACGGTAGGGTTTTAATAGCTGAGACAGTCCGGGAAGAGTTGTAGTGTCATTTAATCGTTCAGAAATTTCGTTAGTCGTGATGGCTGGTGGTTTGGGATCTCGATTCGGCGGAAATAAACAATTAGTTTCCGTTGGGCCAAATGGTGAAGCATTTTTAGACTACGCCATACGTGATGCAGGAGAACTTGGCTTAGGTCAAGTAATCATCGTGGCACGAACTGACATAAATAATGAATTACACAAACACTTAAATAGTCAACATCTCGATGAGTCATCAATAGTTGTTGTTCATCAAGATGCTTTTGGTCCTTCACGTGCAAAGCCGTGGGGGACAGGTCACGCCATTTTGAGTGCTTCTCCTGAAGTGCACGGACCAATCATTGTTGTTAATGCAGACGACCACTATGGAATGAGTGGAATCCGACTAGCAGTAGAAGCTTTAGAGGAAACAGACGGGGAGTCAGCAGTATTGGTCGCGTTTGAGCTCAAGCAAACTCTCTCAGATACTGGTTCGGTTACGCGAGGGGTTTGCAGACTATCGGAAGCAGACGGGTCTTTAGTCGAATTGGTAGAGACTCATGGAATACGAAGAGACGAAGTGGGTATCTTGGCAGATGATCCGTCAGGACGACTTGAAGAGGAAGCCCCTGTATCCATGAATCTTTGGGCTCTGCCACGTGAAGCAGTCAGTCGTTTAGCCGGACAATGGGCTTCGTTTCACTCTCAGAATTCTGATGACCCTTCCTCTGAATTCCTCTTACCAGAAGCTCTGGATCATCAACGCTCTGAAGGTCTTCTAAATATAAAAGTCGTAAAGTCAGCGGAAAAATGGATCGGAATCACAAACAGGGAAGACCTAGTGTTAGCCCAAGAGCTTTTTAAAGATCAGTAATCTAATCTTCAATTAAACGAGCATCGGTTACTTCTAAACCAGGTAACTCTGGCTGAATTTCAAACCCCTTCTCTGCGGCTAGATCAAGAATCATTTGCTCGCAGTTGAGCCAACTTGTAGCACGAGGGCCGTCTATCTCCTGATTATATGGTGCATCAAAAACAATGACAGAGTTTCCTGAATTTCGCAGAGACGTAATATTATGTGGGGCATCTTCAAGGTAAATGTCTGCTTCGACCTCTGGTTTATCTCCGAGAAAACAAATATCTCTATACGGGATACGAGCCTGGTCAAGCCACTCAACAGTGTCGGTTACAGCAACAGCATGGCCCCAATTCACGTACAGACGATGAGTTATTATTCGTATCCATACCCCGGCGTCAGATAAGCGCCAAAGCACTTCTGACGCATTTTCGAAAACAGGCATAGAGCGAAACATGCGGTGATCTTCAACGGCTTTATGATGAAGATCCTGAAACTGCTTTGGAGATAGGCCCCATTCGGAGAAATCCCAACTTCGCTCCTCTGGAAGGGAAGAAAGCGGGATATTTAATTCCTGTGCTACTAAAGGACGGAAAGCGGTTGTGTAGTCTGCGCAAACTCCATCAAGGTCTACACCAAGTATCAAAGTATCTGAAAGCATTGACTTAGGGTAGCGGGCCTGAAGGCATTAGAGAAAGATGCTTGAAAACGACAAAACCCCCATCGCCTAAGGCAATGGGGGTTTTGAAACGTTTAATTATCTAGCAAATCCCTGTCCAAGAGCCTTAACAGCGGCATCTTTTACAGAAATGAAAGCCAACATTGAAATGGCGACTGCGATATCTACACCGAAATCACCCATTCCCAATACTTCCATATTTGCTCCGTATCCAACATGAATTGCACCGTCGGAAATCATTACGAAAAGGTAAGCCCAGATCAGCTGCATATGTCCGCCAATTACTGGAATTCCTTTAATCATTGAATTAACACCGACCATGTCTAAAACACTGTCGATTACTGCCATGACACCTTGAAAGATCATCGCTGTGATCATCAAGGTAAGAATGGTTGACATCATAATGATGCATCCCCTTTATGGTTTGTTGTCTTCGAGCCGGTTTGACTCGATATCTCTGACAACAAAACGCTATGTTAGTTGTAGCTTTAGGTAGTGACCATTTGATAAGACGTAGTCATATGATCACTCTAAGTGAACAGCCATTTTTCGGAGTCTTCCATCTTCGTTTGCCTCACTTAGAAATTTCCTCGTGGTAGTCCTCTTCAACGTTCACTTGCCAGATGTCATGTGTTGCTCCATAAATGTTTTCAACAGAAAGCATGGCGGTGAGCATCGAATGGTCTTGGTTGTTGTATCGATGCATACCATTACGGCCTACGGGGTAAACGTTCTTTGCGTACTGGTTGAGCCACGATCGAATTATTTCAACATTCTCTTGGTACTCGTTGTCGTACATCGGATAAGCCCGAGGCATACGTACTACATATCCGCCTTCTACTAATCCAGGTTCAACTAACCCAAGAACACCAAGTTCTTTGGTGGCTTTAGCTACGAGATCTTCGTCGTTGGAGTTCCAAAGGTCATCTCCTATATTCACGAAATATTCAAGCCCTAAACAGGTTCGTCCTTCTTTTACCAAATAGGGAGACCATTGACCGAAGTTCTGAACTCGACCTACTCGTACCTCTTCAGAATGTATGTATATCCAGTTATCCGGAAACCCACTCGCTTCTGGAACGATTAGAGCAACAGTTAGAAAATCTCGGAAAGTAAGAGAAGCAGCGGCTCGTAAAGCTTCTTCAGAGGCCGGAGGGTTCATTGCCTGCAAAAGATGAGGGAGCGGCATAGAAGAAATGACAGAGTCAGCGTCAAATTCAACAGGTCCGTTAGGCGTGGCAACTTTGACAGAAACAACTTTTCCGTCTTTGTGGGAAAAATGATTTACTTTGTGCTCAAAGAGCACTTGACTTCCTTGTTCGCTGACGAGGTCATGGCATTTTTCCCACATCATTCCTGGACCAAATTTTGGGTACTCGAACTCTTCGATCAAGCTAGTGATTTCTTTTTGGTTTCTCCTAGGAAGAACAGCATTAAGAATTGCCTTAAAAAGAGATAGATTTTTTATTCTTTGAGCTGCCCAGTCTGCTTGAAGCTCGTCGGCTGGAACCCCCCAAACTTTTTCAGTGTATGTTTTAAAGAATTTCTTGTACAAACGCCAACCAAATCGACTAGCTGTCCACCCTTCAAAGTGTGTTTGATCTTTGGGGGGATTGATGCGAACCCATACATAAGAAAGTACGCAAAGGATTGATTCCCAGATTCCGAGATTTCTAAGCGCATTAGTAGCTTTTAGCGGATAATCGTAAAACTTGCCACCATAATAAATGCGACTCATTCGTGGACGAAGAAGAAAATCGTCTTCGTCGAGTATCTCATGCCAAAGATCGGAAACCGCGGTAACTTTTGTGAAAAAACGATGCCCGCCGATATCAAAACGCCAACCTTCTCTCTGAGCGGTTCGGCTTATACCTCCTACGACAGTGTCCTCCTCCAGAATAGTTGCCGTCCCGCCGGCTTTACCTATCTGATAAGCGGCAGTCAAACCCGCAGGTCCAGCTCCCACAATTATTGATTTTGAGGTGCTTCTTGTGTTTTCGACTGGAGTTTCCATATCTCTATCCTAGAGGTTTTCAATGATGTCAATGAGGCAAATGAAGTACCATAAAAGTATGAATTCAGAAGCCACGAAAAAATCAAGAGACTCTCTTTATTATGTTGCGGTTTCTGTTACTGCTGGAATCGTACTTTTAAACGTTTTCCTCCGATTCTTTGCTGGCTCTCCCTTCTGGTTAGATGAAGCAATTTCTTCGTCAATAGCGGAAAAAGGCCCAGGTGGTTTAGTGGATGCTCTTCGCCATGATGGTCACCCGCCTTTGTATTATTTACTTCTTCATTGGTGGTCCATAATCGTTGGCGATTCTGATTTTGCACTAAGAGCTATGTCGGGGGTCTTCTCAGTCTCTTCTTTGTTCCTTATTTACTGGTTTACTAAGAGATTTACGGATAAATGGTCAAGGTTGCTTGTAGTAGGTGTCTTAGCAAGTAGCCCTTTTGCAATTCGATATGCAACTGAAGTTCGAATGTACTCGTTACTGGTTTTACTTATATTGATCGCTCACCTTCTTATTGACAAGGCATGGAGAGAGTCAACACCTCGGAGGCTTTTTGCTGTTAGTTGCGTGACTTCAGCCTTGCTGTACACGCACTATTGGTCGTTATTCTTGGTTCTTTCTTTATGTTTGGTACTACTCATTGGGGTGCTTCGCGGTAAAGACGTAATTGTTCAAAAATCTAAGAAGTTACTTGTTGCCGTGATTGTCGGGGCAGCCTCTTTTCTTCCGTGGCTTCCTGTTTTTATGGAACAACTAGCTCATACTGGAACGCCGTGGTCAGACGCACCACGACCAACGGTGGTGCTGGCTTTAGCCTTGGAATCTTATGGAGGGGGAAGAGGATCCGAGGCCTTGTTGGTAGCGATAGCAGTAGTCGCATTAGCCACATTGGGACTTTTCTCACGGAAACAAAGATTGGAAGAAGAATCCGTAGTTGTCTTAGGCCAGACGCACCACGAATTCCTCAAGATTTCTGCAGCGATCGGAGTTTTAGCAATAATTCTTGGTGTATTAGTAAGCCTTATTTTTGATTCAGCTTTTCAGGGGAGGTATGGGGTCTTTGCATTTATACCTTTAGTTCTAGCGGTCGGAGTGGGCCTCAGTCAGCTTCCGCACCGAACCGGCATAGTTTTATTAGTTGTACTCTCCCTAATATCGGTGGTTTCCGTAGCGCGAGAGTTATCAAGAGATAGAAGTCAGATTGGAGAAATAGCAGCGAGTATAGAGAAGAATGGAGTTGCTGGAGATTCGGTAGTTTTCTGCCCAGATCAACTAGCTCCGGCAGCACACCGAGTTTTAGGTAATGAGTTCAATCTTTATGCTTACCCCACTTTGGATAGTGGCGACACTGTTGACTGGTACGACTACGAACTTCGTAATACTAATTCTGATCCAAGCGAAGTAGCTGAAAGAATTCTCTCTCTTCATATTTCGGAACAATCTCTTTGGCTTGTATGGGTAGACGGATATAAAACCTTCGGTTCGCAGTGTGGAGAGCTAGAAAGAGTGCTGGCGGCTTTCTCTTCGAGTAGCAAAGTCTTTGTTGGCGCAAATGGTGATGATTTTTATAACTCTGCGAATCTGACGAGATTCACGAAATGAAATTTACCAAAACTAGAAGATTTGATAGAGATCTCATTTCAGTTTTCTTTGCTTGGTTCATTTCAAGAATAGTGGTTGTGTTAACGATGTGGATCACTGATTTATTTGGATCAAGTGAGACACGTGAGTTCAGTTCTCAAGGATTTCGGTTATGGGATGCCGGCTGGTACCAACAACTGATTTCGGGTACTTATACGGAGTTAGGCGAAGAAGCTTTCCGTTTCTTTCCAGGCTTTGTTCTTCTCGGGCGGTTGGTAAAACCTCTTCTTGGGGGAGATGAAGTATTGGCTTCGGTGTTGATAGCGAATCTCTTCTCTCTTTGCATGTTTGCTGTTCTCTATCGACTAGTTGTAGTTGAGACAGGTAATGCCACTAGAGCGAAAATGGCAGTTTGGATTTTGGCGTTGTTTCCCTCAGCATTTGTTTTGGTTTGGGGTTACGCCGAAAGTTTGTTTATAACTCTGACGTTGATCGTTTTCTTGGCTCTAAAGAAACAAAATTGGAAAGTGGTGGCTCTTTTTGCCTGCTTAGCTGGTCTCACTAGACCTACAGGAGCGCTAATCGCAGTTGCTGTAGCAACTGCACCAGGGTTTTGGAACACGGCAAGCAACTTTAAAGGCCGTATTGAACGTTTAACAGCTTTGATGGGCGGACCCTTGGGCGTGTTGGCTTTTCTTTTGTGGTCGAATGCTCAAAGTGGAAAAAAATGGGTTCCCTTTACTGTCCAGGAAGAATTTCGCGGCGGCTTTGTAGATCCGGTTCGAAGACTGATGTCAGGTGTTAGAGAAATTTTTACTTTAGACCCAGATGGGTTACATGTACTATTTGCGTTTAGTTTTTTTCTTCTCTTAATAGTTGTTTGGAAGAATCTTCCTCGACACTATTTCTTTTACGCTTTAGTTTCTCTACTAGTAGCTGTGTCTGCTGAGAATTTGAACAGTTTGGAGCGTTATGTAATGGCATCGTTTCCGTATGTCATTGCACTAGCGATCTTTATCGATAAGAAGAAGATCCAGAAGGTGGCATATCCACTGTCAGCGGTTTGCTTAGTTGCTTGTACAGTCGCTTCAGCTACGGGTAGATATGTACCATAATAAAAGGTGGCTATAACGCGGAAACGACCCCAAGTAGCCTTCCGGCGAACCGGTTAACTCCTTGGAGTCGCTCCTAGCGTTGCGTGCCACCGAATGAGAACTTCCTAAGAAGTACCATTCCTGAATAAAAAACTCCGAAGAGTTTATTATCCGAACATAAATTCAACTTCTCGACAGGAGAAGAACTTATGTCTGGTAAACCGTAAACTCTCGAGAGAGCTAACTAACCGGATTCTTTTGATACCGAAGCATCTCAAGAACCAGATTCGTTCGACACATCGAAACAAGATCCACTTAACTGTTTTTGTTGTCCGTCAACAACTTCACAGCTTCGTGCTGCAATTAAATGCAGATCCTGGATCGACTGAGGTGCTTATTGGTTAGAGATTAAAGTCCGAAGACTTTAACGTTCCGACCAACTCGACACCTCAGTGCCTACGGCTGACTTACTAATTCCCGAAGGAACCAGTGTGTCACGGTCCTCCCCAAACATTTAATGGAAACTTTCCCAAGAGTGTGACGGTCCTCCGCTGAAACCAGCTTTCGCTTTTTCCAGGGGTGGTGTCGGTCTCGTTGGTTCCGATAACCACGCTACGTTTGGCGTGAAAGCATCTTGCCTGATCTTTTCTTGCGAGTCAACCCATTTTTAGGTATTCCACAGAACTTTCGTCAATTTCCCCAAAGATTTTCTCTCTTTCCACATCCTGTCCACAGAAAGGGATGAATTTTAAGGGTTATTTAACGTTAATTGGTTAGTAGGACTCCACTCAAAAGTGCACCAAGAGCTGTTAAAAGCCCGAGAGCACCCGTAGCCGCACGAACAGGAACAGACTTTGTTCGACTGTGTATGAGAGCAGAGATGCCCGAAGCAGCCACTAAGAGTAATTTGATGAACAGCGTTATTTGGTATGCAGAGTCTTTGCTCGACAATTCAATGTCAAAAATACCCCAAACTCCGGTAATCAAAGCCAGGAATAGAAAAGTCCAAGCAAAACGCCCGAATCTCTCAGCAGCTAGGCGAGGAGCATCGGGACTTATTTTACGGAGGACTGGTACGAGACTTACCATCAAGAGTTGTCCGCCGACCCAACCACAAATTGAAATGATGTGCAAAAAGATACGGACTGTGTTCATTTGCCACTCAACTCCATAATTTTCTCTCTGTTAATATTTCTTTCAGCAGGACTGGTTTGTCTGTCATGATGCCGTCGACTCCAAGATCTATAAGTCTGTTCATTTCTGTTGGATCATCGATGGTCCAAACATGAACTTGAAGATTTTGTTCGTGAGCATTATTGACGAATCTTTTATCAACCAAAGTGATTCCACTTTGTTTAACAGGAACTTGAAGGCAATCGAAATAGAATTTTGGCTTACCTATACCAAAGTTTGAAGCTTTGAATCGTGCCACGCCTTGAGGCCCAGCAGAAATACAAGCTTTTCCGTCCATGAGGGTTTGGAAATGCTTTATTCTACGATCAGAAAAAGAGCCGATGCAGACTCTATGTATTGCGTTGTGTTTCAGTAACAAATTTGCAAGCGGCTCGACCACAGCATCGTGTTTCGGATCAATGTTTATGTTCAATTGTGGAAACTGTTCAAGAATTTCTTCAAACAAAGGTATTGGATCGCTTCCGCCAACACGGGCTTCTTCCACTTGCTTCCAAGTAAGTTCGGATATTAATCCAGTTGAATCAGTCACACGGTCAAGTTTTGTGTCATGGAAAGCTATGACTATTCCATCTGCTGTGAGATGAACATCGGTTTCAATGTATTTGTAACCCATGTCAACCGCATGCTGAAAAGCTCGAAGTGTGTTTTCTGGCCAGTTCCCAGTCCCACCGCGGTGGGCAAATGCTAGGAACGGATCAGATCCGAAAAAAGAATGTTTATCACTCACGGGACAATACCTTACGCGAATTAGAGAAAAAGCGGTCAGTTAATCGCAGTTCAATAGATTTTGTTGCGGTAGCGTGGAAGCCGTGACTCGTAGAACAAAAATCATTGCAACTATAGGCCCTGCTTCAGAGTCTGAAGAGGTTTTGAGGGAGATGATTCAAGCAGGTATGGATATAGCTCGAATCGGATTAGCTCATGGCACCTACGAATTAGCTGAAGAACGAATACACAGAATTAGGAAGATCGCAGCAGAAGAAGGCAAGGCAGTAGGAATTTTGATAGATCTGCCCGGACCCAAGATACGGGTAGGGGATTTCGGTCAGGAACAATTGCAGCTTGAAGAAGGAAGTCAAGTTGATCTAGTTGTAGGAGCTCATAAAAGCACGGAAAGAAGGATCGAAGTTGACTATGACGATCTTTTAGATCATGTAAAAGAAGGATCAGAGTTAAATATCGGCGATGGAAGAGCAGTCCTGAGAGTCGATGAAGTCCTAGAGGATCGACTGAAATCTGTTGTGGTGCATGGGGGGACGCTCTCTGGCCGACCCGGAGTTCACATACCGTCAGACCAACTTTCTTTAACTGCGCCAACTGCGGAAGACCTCGAAGCAGTTGAACGGTTTATCCCTTTAGGTATTGACATTTTGGCTTTATCTTTTGTTCGGACAGCAAATGATATAGAACGGTTGAACTTGGCTCCACATCCTGAAGGGCCTTTAGTAGTAGCGAAGATTGAAACTCAAGCAGCCTTAGATGATTTGCCAGGAATAATAGATTCAGCAGGAGCAGTCATGGTTGCTCGAGGTGATCTTGGCCAAGAGTACGGGATAGAGGGCCTACCTATGCTTCAGAAAAACATCATAAAAGAATGCATCGCATCTGGCCGTCCTGCGATTACTGCAACTCAGATGCTAGAAAGCATGGTTGATTCTCCTGAGCCAACACGCGCAGAAGTCTCTGATGTCGCGAATGCGGTATGGGATGGTTCAAGCGCAGTGATGCTTTCCGGTGAAACCGCTATTGGATCAGATCCAGTAAACGTAATATCTACAATGAGTCGAATTGTTGCTCGTGCCGATCAGGAATTTGACCACCGTGGTTGGGCTAGTGACCTCGCTGAAATCCGATTAACAAATAGAGATGCAGCAGAGACTTCAATAACTGATGCGATGACATTGGCTACTTCGCGCGCAGTTGTTGAGTTAGGTATCAAAACTATTGTTTGTATATCTGGTTCGGGTTTCACCGTTCGTTCTATGGCTCGATTTAGGCCGGCAGCTCGAATACTTGGCTTAAGTAGTGATGAGAGAACAGTTGGACAATTGTGTCTTAGCTGGGGAACCGAACCACGGTATTTGTCAGTTGAAGGAACTATTGATGATCGAGTTGTTGCAGCGTTACAGTTGGCTAGAGATAGTGGCGATCTTGAAGCCGGGCAGATGGTTGCTGTGCTCGCCGGAACTAGCGACTCGTCTAGATCAACAAACGTTTTACGAATAGAGCAAGTTCCTACTTAACTTTCAGCACATTCTTAATGGTTCATTCGCAGTTAGGGTTTTTGTCGACAGGAATTTGAACTGTTTGTCCAAAAAGATCACAAGAACAAGTTTCTACACAATCTGTCAGTTGACCTCGTTGTTGCCATAAAGAAAAACTTAATCCCACAGCGAGAACGAGCAGCAAAGACCTAAAGACGACTTTTCGTACAACTCGAAAGATAAGCCAGGTCCCGACAACAACCAAAGCTATTGCTGCGACGCTTAATCCTTTTAGAAGATCTGGATTCGCCCAAGAAGGCAATTCTCCTATCTCGGGTATAACAGAGAGGTCAATAAAATTTAGAAGCATTTCCACATAATAGATTGCTGAGCGTGTCTTGTGGGATATACGTCAAGAACTAGACTGCTGGCATGACTAGGAACCTCCCATTCGTCGGCGTAGTTCTTAATGGGGGCCGTAGTGAGCGGATGGGTACAAACAAAGCAAATCTCTTGCTGGACGGAAAGACACTTCTTGAGTTATCTGCGTTAAAACTTAAAGAGGCATCTGCGTCTTCAATTTTAATTGTCGGTAATGCATTAATAGAAGAATTTGAAATAGAGGCAACGGTTATAAAAGATCGATGGCCTAACGAAGGACCACTTGGTGGCATTTTGACAGCACTTCAATTTCTACAAGGGACTGATTTACCTGTGGTGATTGTTGCATGCGACTTTCCCGAATTAGACACGGAAGAAATAAGGAATCTAGTAAAACATGCTCACTTAAATAAAGACTCCATAATCGTTCCTCGCGTTGGAGAAATAAACCAATGGATGCATGCATGTTGGCCTATTAGCGCTGAAGAACATATACGTAAGTCCTTCTTAAATGGTGAACGTGCTCCACATAGAGCAGTTAGTGGTCATGAGATAGTAGTTTTAGACCGGAAGAAAGAGTCGGCCTATTTCGATGTAGACACTCCGGAAGATTTCGAAAAGGTAAAAATGCGATGAAGAGAAAGAAATCAGAAATAGTTGATGGTGCTGAATTTTTTCAAGACTTTTCCTACATTGACGATCAAAAAGTCTTTGAGGACTTTGTAGATGAACTTTTATTGGACGAACGAGTAGGAATAGATACTGAATTCCATAGAGAACGCACTTATTTCCCAAGTGTGGCACTCGTTCAAATAGCGCATACAAAAGGAATCTCTCTTATTGATCCGCTAAAAGTTGATTTGAGAGGTCTTTCAAAGCTTCTCAACAGTCAGGTTTTGATCGTCATGCATGCTGCAAGTCAAGATCTTGAAGTCTTCCAGCATGCTTGTGGGGTTGTCCCTAAACGCCTATTTGACACCCAAGTGGCTGCCGGGTTTTTGGGAATGTCAACTCCATCGTTATCTGCTTTATATGAAAAGCAGTTGGGAATTCTGATAAAGAAAGAGAGCCGGCTTACTGACTGGATGGCTCGGCCGCTGAGTGCTTCGCAACTTGAGTATGCGGCAAACGATGTTCGGTACCTTTTGCAGGTGTATGACCAGATAAGCACAGATTTAGAAGACCGTGGGAGGGTTACATGGGTTGAAGCAGAATGCTCAATCCTTCTAGAAAAAGAAAAGAGACGCCGTATTCCTGAGGAGGCTTGGAAAAAAATTAAAGAAGGAAAGAATCTTCGCGGGAATGCACAAAACAATATAAGAGCACTTGCGGCATGGAGAGAAACGAAAGCTGCAAAATTGAATATCCCTGTACGTTACGTGTTCCCAGATATAGCACTAGTGGCGATCGCTCAACAGGAACCAAAGAATTTGAATTCTCTCGAAGCTATTCGCGGCGTTGAAACGAGACATCTAAAGAACTCTTTTCCGAAAGAAATCTTTGCTGAACTTAAGTTAGCTAAAGAACTGGAACCTCTCCCTAAAAAAGTGAAACAAGATCAGGACAAAAGTAAAGATTTGAGAGCTGGGGTAGCTCTTGTCTCTGCTTGGATAACACAAGCAGCACGTCAGCTCGATCTCGATCCCGCTATTTTGGGCACACGGTCAGATGTAGAAGCACTAGTGCGTGGCGACAGTGATGCACGAATGAGTATGGGATGGCGGAACGAAATAGTAGGAGAGTCGGTGAAGGAATTGCTGAAAGGCGAAGCCGCTTTAGCATTTGATGGTGAAGCAGGGTTAGTTCTTGAGAGCCGTAAAAAAAGATAAACTTAGAGTCCCTCTGACTTTAAAATTTGATAGTTAAAGTAGTAGAAACAGTAAGAAAATATCAGGAGTAACGTGGTGAAAAAAGGACGGCATCGCAGATTTGAAGAAGCACGCGCACTGAAGCGTAGCGACGATTTAGATCTTGACTCAATTTTTGACAGTCTGGCGTCAGAAGAAGAGGAGAATGTCTCTCCTGCGCACGCGGCTTGGGCTGACGAGTTTGAAGAAGTGGAAGAAGCAGAAGAAGAAGCTTCTTAGGGTTTTATTTAGCTGCCCGTTTCATCAAGAATTTCATCTAATTTCAAGATGTCTTCTTCATATACAACTCCAATGAATCCGCCATCGTTGTCTGTTACGGCGAGAACATCAATTTGCGAACTTTCCATGGCAGCTATTGTGTCACGCAAGGACCAAGAAGGACGGGCTACAGGCATATCGCTTCTTACTAGGTCTGAAACAGGCGTTTCTTCCCATAGTGCTCGGTCGGTTCCAGAAAGATCAGAGAGGCTAATCATCCCGAGATAGTTGTCTTTATCTACTACCGGTACGGAGCGTTGTCGGCGGCCTAAAACATGTAAGTAGACAAATTCTGAGGTCGTGGCATCAGGGGGGACGGTTAAAACATCTGTGGTTAAGGCGGAAGTAATCGGCAAAGTAAAGCGACGTTCAAGGTGGCCAAGTCGCATACTTTGTTGATGTTCTGCCACTGAAGATTTTCCACCCACTACTTGGCTTACGGCAGCAGCTATCAGGGCGGGAACCACGAAAGATGCTCCGGTAGATTCCGCAACGAACATCACTGCAGCTATCGGAGCTTTGTATCCTGCTCCAAGGAAAGCCGCCAAACCGAGTGTCGGGTATAAGCCTGGGCGGTCTGCCTGTAAAAGTTGTCCGGTGAATTGTCCAAGTATCACGCCTTGAACTGCAAGAGGGATGAAGAGCCCTCCTACTCCGCCAGCACCTAATGTCACAACAGTAGCTGCGAGACGCATTCCAAATAGAAGAGCGATTAACCCAAGTCCATGATTAGGGCTAACCACCCAAGACATTGCTTCTTGTCCGGGGCCTATAGTCAACGGGGCATCAAAAACTAGGTCAGCCCAAAGGGCGAGTAAGGCAAGAATGCATCCCCCCGCCAAAATTCTTGGGAGGAAGTTTTCAGATTTAGATTGAGACTTAGCCCAGCGAACCAACCACGCCATTGATCGTCCACCAACTCCCGCTCCAATTCCAATAATGAAAGCCCCCAGCATGTCGCCTGCTTCAACACCGCCGAACATGGCGGTCAGGTCATTAGCGGTGAACCACATTTGATCACTGTCGGCTCCTAGACGGAAGTGAGGGTCATCTAAGAAAGGAATGACAGCGCCATGACCGATGAGATTAATGTAGGTAACGTAACTTGTTGCTGCAGCGAGAAGGGATGGAAGTAAAGCTTTACGATTCACATCATCTCGATAGGGGGCTTCCAAGGCAAATAAGACACCAGTAGCAGGGGCTTGAAACACTGCTGCTACACCAGCTGCGGCTCCCGCGGTGAGGAGGATCTTTATATCTTCTTTTCGTAACCAATTCTTGAAACGATCTCTAACTGCTAGTCCTGTAACGGAACCTGCATAAATAGAAGGTCCTTCTAAACCAAGAGAGCCCCCGAACCCAATTGTGGTTACACCGGCTAAAAGTTTGGCAGGGAGATCTCTTATGGAAAGACGAGGAGTTCTTTCATGAAATGCACGGACAAACTCATCGGAAGTCGCAGGGGAAGTTTTGTTGCCAAGATACTTGAGAATCAAATGGGCAAGAATGAGTCCAATTCCAGGAGCGAAGATAATTTGCCATCTTGATAATCCTTTTACGTGTTCAAGAACTACAGAATCAGCGAGAGTTTCAAATCCGGCAATTAACAGCGCAACTAAGAATCCTGTCACTACGGCAAGAGCTAATACAGGAGTGTCACCCCTAGTGGCGATGGCTTTGAAACGGTTCACTTATCATTCCTACCGCTTTTGGTGAACTAATGCTCTTTCTTTTGGAAACTAATTCGAAGCTGTTTCTTTGCTGAATAAGAAGGCATACACGAGGAGGCATCTGCAACATAGAACTAAGATGATTGAGTGGGAATTAACTTCTTTAAAAACATGAATCGTTCAAGACAGGGCGATCAATTATTTCGAGAACTTTGCCGTGATATCGGGGCTGATCGAGTTCATCGTGATGGAGCTTCTCAACTTTTATACAGTCGGGATGGCTCAGCATTCCCTGGTGGCATTCCAGGGGTTGTCTGTTTTCCTGAAACCACACAGCATGTTGTTGATTGCATTAAGGCCGCTAATAGGCATGATCGATCTTTTGTTCCACGTGGTGCGGGAACAGGGTTAGCTGGTGGCGCTGTTCCCTGTGACGCCCCATTGGTGATTTCTACGACAAAGATGAATTCTATTCTTGAAGTGAACTATGAAAAACGATTTGCCTGGGTCGAGCCAGGGGTGGTCAATTTAGATCTCACGAAGAGCTTGACTGGAACTGGGTTTCATTTCGCTCCTGATCCATCAAGTCAGCAGTCATGCACGATCGGTGGAAATGTAGCAAATAACTCTGGGGGCCCGCATTGTCTTGCATATGGGGTTACTAATGCCCATATTTTAGCTATTGAGGTGGTGCTTCCTGACGGAACACTCGTTGAGTTAGGTGATGTCGACGGTCATGCATCTGGGTATGACTTACGTGGAGTTTTTGTTGGGGGAGAAGGGACTCTGGGAATAGCAACACGAATCGCTGTAAAGCTGACACCTGATCCTCCAGAGATCTGTACGTTACTTCTGGATTTTATGGATGTAGCAGATGCCGCTAAAACGGTTAGTGCCATTATTGCTTCTGGGATAGTACCTGCGGCAATAGAAATGATGGATAAGCGCATCGTTAATGTTGTTGAAGAATTCGTCAAGGTTGGATATCCAACAGACGCAGCCGCTGTATTGATAATTGAGGTAGATGGTTTGCCTAAAGGTGTAAAAATTGAAGTTGAACGAATTCAAAGCATCAGCCTCGAACATGGTGCTCGCTCGGTGAGAGTAGCGTCTTCAGATGAAGAACGGGAACAAATATGGAAAGGGCGTAAAAGTGCTTTTGGTGCAGTAGCTCAGATCCAACCAGGCTACTACTTGCATGACACTGTGATCCCTAGAACAAAGCTCGTAGAAGTTTTAGAGGCTGTTTATGAAATAGCTAATAGATATGAATTGATTGTTATGAATGTTTTTCACGCTGGTGACGGAAATCTTCACCCTCTTCTTGTCTTTGATCCGCAAGTGCCTGGGATTATGGAGAGGGTGCTTGCAGCCGGCGAAGAAATCGTCCAGGTTTCGCTGGATGCTGGCGGAGTTCTTTCCGGAGAGCATGGAATAGGCCTAGAGAAAAAGAGATTTATGGAAAAACTCTTTTCTGAAGAGGACTTAGCCGCCCAGAAATTACTTAAAGATGCTTTTGATCCAGATGGGCGAGCTAATCCATTCAAAGTCTTGCCTAGCGGTGCCAGTTGTGGCGAAGTTAACCACCTAAATCAATTACCAGATGGGGCATGGGTATGAATGATTTAGAGGATTTCAGGGAGAGCGTAGGGGAAAGCGGTCCAGTAGCAGTTGTCGGTGGTAGAACCCACTGGACTGTTGGTGGAAATCCAACTGATGACACGAGACTGGTTTCCGCTCCAGTTGGAATAGATTCCTTTGATCCGTCTGAAATGACTGTAAGTGTTAAAGCGGGAACAACGCTCAAAGATTTAAATGAGGAACTATCTCGGTATAGGCAAGAAGTGTGTCTGGAAGGTTCTTCGGAAACGACAGTTGGTGGAGCGTTGATGATCGGCACTGATGGAATTAGGCGCAATTTAATAGGTTCAGTTCGAGAAACGTTACTGCAAGCAGAATACGTCGATGCGAAAGGGAAACTAATAAAAGCGGGTGGCCCTACTGTAAAGAACGTGACTGGTTATGATCTTTGCCGCTTACTCGTTGGGTCTTTAGGCACGCTCGGCTTAGTCGGTAGAGTAATTTTACGGACACGCCCACAATCTGAGAAGAGCGTCTGGCTTCAGGGTGGGTTACAACCCGAAGAAGCTCGTCACGTTTGTTTTCAACCCTCCTCGTTGTTGTGGAATGGAAAAGAGACGTTTATTCAACTAGAGGGTTACGGAATAGACGTCGATTCAGAGGTGCTTAAGTTAAAGAACTTAGGGTATGAAGAGATGGGTACGAAATGCCCTATTTCAATACCAAGGTTTCGCCATAAATTTGTTAACGGAATGTGCTTAGATGGCGGGATTGTAGACGTATATAGCTCAATCCTTTATAAGTCTACAGAAGCAGCGGAGCCTCAGCATTCGAATGAAGTGGTACGTCTTGGGAACAAGGTTCGCACAATGTTTGATCCTTCAGGTCGCCTGAATCCAGGTCGCGATCCTTATAGGGCTGGACCATGAACACTTCGCTTAACTTAGACAAAGATCATTTAACTGCATGCATTTCTTGCGGGCTTTGTTTACCTCATTGTCCGACGTATCAAGTAACTCAAGACGAGAGTCGTTCTCCGCGTGGACGTATCAGCCTCATGAGAGGTGTAGAGAATGGGTTGATGCCATTGAGTAAAGAGGTGGTTGAATCGATGGATACCTGCGTCCAATGCTTGGGCTGTGAGACGGCATGTCCGTCTGGTGTCCAATACGGGGAACTTATCGCACAGACCCGTGAGGTCTTAAGTGATCATCGAAAAGTGAGTTTTCGATTGAGGGTGGGATTATGGATTCTTTTACATATGAGAGTTTTGTTAGTTGGAAGTCGAGTATTGGCGGTTCTTCAACGTTTGAGATTGGTGCCGACTAAGGCTCTGCCGGTTCCTTCGAGAATTCCACTTCGTGGAGGCAGGTATGTTGAGCATGACGATCCTGAAGTAATCCTTTTTACTGGATGTGTGATGGACGTATGGCTATCACAAGTCCATGAAGCCGCTCTTTCGGTTCTTGACTCAATTGGTATCAGATACATGATTTCAGGAAATCAGTCTGGATGCTGCGGAGCGCTTCATAGTCATGCTGGTTTTCGTTCAACGGCGAAAAATCAAGCGCTTCAAGTGATTTCCGCATTGCCTACGGATTTACCAATTCTTGTAGATTCAGCTGGTTGTGGGGCAGTTTTAAAAGAATATGGAAGTCTCTTAGGGACACAAGAAGCAAAATTTTTCTCTTCACGTGTCTATGACATACATGAATGGCTAATAAACGACTCGAAGTGGCAAGAATCTCTGCCGCCTAGGCGACTCGGTAGTAGGAAGGTCATTGTGCAAGATCCATGTCACCTTCGCCATGTACAAAAGGCACATGGATCTGTTCGAGAACTACTAACCCCTTTTGTTGATTGTCTTGAGTTGGACGATGAAGGGCTTTGCTGTGGAGCCGGAGGGGCATTTTCAGTGGATCAACCAGAACTCGCTAAGGAAATAAGAGATGAAAAGTTGAAGTCAATACAACGAGCCGGAGGGCACCTAGTAGTAAGTGCTAATCCGGGATGCATGATTCATCTAGAATCCGCAGGGGTAGAAATATTGCACCCAATTCAAGTGGTTGCAGAATATATAGGCGGCAGAGACGATCATGAGTAACTCATACGAATCAATTCAAGAGAAACTCAGAGCGATATCAGATGAAATAGCGGATTTAGCGATGAGCGATATTCGCACTTCAATCGAAGAGGGTAATAACAAGACATCAGATATTGAAAAGAGACTTACGCGTGCACGCCGTGCAATAGAGAAGGCCATTCACCTCCTAGAGGCGGAAGACACTGATTTCATTTGATGTCGTGGTCATTTAGCGCGTCAATTAAGAGGCGCAGTCTGGATTGCGAAGACTGGTTGTATTGAAAGGCGATTCTATTGAGGTTCAAAAAGTCAGAGTCTTCAATCTCTGATGGATGTGGCTCGGTCTTTTCTATAGCGCCAGAAGCTAGGAGATCACTGAAAGAATGATTGAGTGAAATCAATTCTTCGTCACTGACTGGCCTGTTCAAACGGATAATGAGGCGATCCTGAACATACCGCATTGAGTGGTAGGAGGAATAAAAGTGGCACAAGTGGTCTGCTGCAACTTCTGGGTCTTTGCAAACATGAACAAGAGCTAAATCATTTTCGCTAATTAATCCGCCATCTAGGAGTTCTAATCGCACAAAATCTATCCATCGATCCCAGTAGGTGCTTCCAGGGGGGTCAAGTAAAACGACTGGATTAAGGGGAGATTTTCCGGTCTGCATAAGAGTAAGTAGTTCAAATGCTTCATCCATAGTGCCAAATCCGCCCGGAAGTAGGGCGTAACCATGTGTTTCTTTCATGAAGATCACTTTTCGGGTGAAGAAGTATTTGAAGTTGATCAGTTTTGGGTCATCAGCTATGAATTCGTTAGCTGATGATTCAAAAGGAAGTTTGATGTTTATGCCAAAAGAGCGTTCTTTGCCGGCACCCTCTAATCCCGCAGCCATAATTCCGGGTCCCGCCCCGGTCATCACCATCCATCCTCTTTCAGCCATAGCAGCGCCGAACTCGCGGGCACTGGCGTAAGCGGGGTCTCCAGTAGAAATTCTGGCTGAGCCGAAGAGAGTTGCTTTTCTTTCAGAGCGGTACGGAGCAAAAACGCTAAAAGAATGACGCAGCTCTTTCAAAGCGCTATTAGTGAGCTTAAGCTCACCCCGGTTTACGTCTTCCAGACCGAGTCGAATTCCCGAGACAAGAAGTTCAGCGATGAGGTCTAAGTCTTCCGAAGGAACTTCCTTTAGAAGGTCAGCTATTTGGTTATCAATCGACTGGACTCCGGTTCGGTAGTTACTTAATGCCATAAAGAAAGATTAGAGCACTCTGGAGCCGGGCGGGTTAACCATTTGTAACCGGGATCAAAATGCGGCCATCGTCTTCTCGAGTGACGTCTAACTTGATGTTTTTATCAAGGTGCTTATAAAGGGTGGTTCTTTGCACCAATGTTCTACCAAGGGGTTGCACCAGTTCCGCTAGATCAGATTCTGAAACAAGTTGTCCATGGTCAGCACCTGCGGCACGAGAAATATTTTCATCAATGAGGGTTCCACCAAGATCGTTGACTCCTGCTTGAAGTAGTTGCTCTACTCCTTTAAGGCCGATCTTTACCCAAGAGGCTTGTATGTTGTCAATCAGGCCGTGATAGGTGATACGAGCTACTGCGTGCATAAGTAACGTCTCTCTAAATGTTGGCCCTCGGCGCGACTTGCGTTGTAAATAAATTGGTGAGGCCATGTGCACAAATGGCAGTCCGACAAACTCAGTGAAGCCCCCTGTTTCTTTTTGCAGATCTCGACAAACTAGAAGATGATCGGCCCAATGCTCGGGCCTTTCGATTGAACCAAACATGATCGTTATGTTTGAACGAAGGCCTACTTTGTGGGCAGTACGATGCGCTTCTAACCATTCCTCTGTGTTGATTTTGTCAGAACATAGTTCTTCACGTACTTCGTCAGAAAGGATTTCTGCTGCCGTTCCTGGCAAAGTTTTGAGGCCTGCCTCACGAATGCGTTCAAGATAACTCTCTAGTGGTTCGTTAAGCCTTGCAGCTCCTTCTGTTACTTCTAATGCAGTAAATCCGTGAATATGTATATCGGGAACGGCCTCTTTGACAGCCTTGGTTACTTCTATGTAATAATTTCCATCAAAATCCGGGTGTATTCCGCCCTGTAAACAGACTTCGGTAGCCCCCATCCTTGCCGCATCTGCAGTTCGCTGTGCTATTTCATCCATTTCAAGTAAATACGGATTTCCCCTTAGATTTAATGAAAGAGGCCCCTTTGAAAATCCGCAGAATTTGCATTTATAAGTGCAAACATTTGTGTAGTTAATATTTCTGTTAGCAACCCATGTAACTGCATCTCCTACCGACGAACGACGTAGCTCATCTGCGACTTCAGCAACGGCAACTACCTCACGACCACGAGCGGCAAAGAGGGAAAGTATTTCTTCTTTACCTACTTCCTCACCATTTTGAACTCCATCGAGAACTTCTCTTAAGTGACCAGTAACTCTTGGAACATTTGGAACTAAGAGAGGAGGGGAGTGGGGGGCCCCAGAATACCAAGTGGATGAAAGTGGTGTTTGAGCACTCAAATCATCCTTTAGATCTTCTTTAGACAGTGGCGCAAAGAAAGGCCCAGGATCGTTTCTTGCTAGCCCATGACTATCTGACCTATCCATAATTGGAAAATGAAGATTCTCGTCAAACCATCGTTCTGGTGCAGTAACAAACTCAGGATGCGCAGTTAAGCGAGGAGCAAGTTCAAATCCACGCTCTTCTGTGAGTTGACGCAACTTTTCAAGAGAGGGCCAAGGCCTTTCAGGATTCACATAGTCAGAAGTAACGGGAGAAACTCCGCCCCAGTCATCTACTCCTGCTGCTATGAGTTGCTGGAAGTCATCGGAGAGATTAGGCGGGGCTTGGATGTGTATGTCGGAAGGAAGAATAACTCGAGCTAAGGCAATTGCGTCGAGATAAGTATCGGTGGGACAAGCAGGAGCTTTGTGCATGGCAGTTCCGGGTTTTGGAAGAAAGTTTTGAACAATTACCTCCTGTATGTGTCCATGACGCTGATGAGACTCTCCGATGGCCTGAAGTGCCTCGATTCGATCTTCTCTGGACTCTCCAATGCCGACAAGAATTCCGGTTGTAAAAGGTATCGAAAGTTCCCCGGCTGCTTCAAGAGTTGCTAATCGTCGATCAGGTTCCTTATCAGGTGCTCCCCGGTGACAGTCAAGTTCAGCCAAAGACTCAATCATCATCCCTTGAGAAGGTGAGAAAGGGCGCAGTTTCTTCAGATCTGAGTAATCAAGTGCTCCTGCATTAGCGTGAGGAAGTAAGCCAGTTTCCTCTAGCACTAATTCAGCCATTTTTGCGAGGTAGTCAACAGTTGATTCGTAGCCATTCTTCTCAAGCCATTCGGCCGCTGCTGGATATCTCAACTCGGGTTTTTCTCCAAGGGTAAAGAGCGCTTCATGACAGCCAACAGTCGCCCCTTTGTGGGCAATGTCTATTACTTGTTCCGGAGAAAGAAATGGGGCGTCTAAACGAGCTGGTGGCTGGGCAAATGTGCAGTATCCGCATTTGTCTCGACAGAGCATCGTTAGAGGTATAAAAACTTTGGGGCTGTAAGTGATTAAATTTCCAAAACTTTCAAATCGTCGGTTACTTGCCTCTGAAAAGAGTTCATCGCCTTGAGGGAAAGTATTCATTGTTATTGCCTTCTTCCAGGCCCGGACTTACTGCGAATCTTTTTAGGGGGAACAGTCAGTGAACAAGTCGGGCAACTCACAGCATGTTGTAGAGGGGTGTCGCAATCTCCATGAACGAGAACAGTTGGAGGGCCTTCAGTTGCGCACCAAGTGTCTCCCCAGTGCATCAAAGCTACAAGAGAAGGGGAAAGGTCTAATCCTTTGGACGTCAGACGGTATTCGTGACGAACAGGTCGGTGTTGATAGGGGACACGTACAACTATTTCGTGACTAACTAGTTTATTGAGTCTGTCACTAAGGAGGTTTCTCGCTATTCCTAGATTCTTTTGTAAATCTTCAAAGCGTCGAACACCTTTAAAGAGGTCTCTTAAAATCAAGAGAGTCCACCGGTCACCAATAGTGTCAAGTGTTGCGGCGATTGAGCAATCAAACTTTTCTTGGTCGGGTTGAACTGTGTTTTGCATTTTGCCACTTTATCAGTCAGTAGCAAAATAAAACTTACTCAGACGAATATCATTGAAATGAGGAAGATTTGCCGCTCAGGCTCTCAATTAAATTTTCGAAAGAAACTATGAATGAATCTATTCCTTCCGTTTCAAGCACATCGCCCACTTCTTCAAGATCAATGCCAAGAGAACTAATTTCACTGAGAATTCTTTCTGCTTCACTACTATTGGCATCAACAGTGCGGGCAACAGTGCCGCGGTCCTCGAAAGCCTCAATGGTGTTATTTGGAAGTGTGTTCACGGTGTGAGGGCCGATCAGAGTGTCAACGTAGAGGGTGTCTACATAGGACGGATTTTTGGTTGAAGTGGAAGCCCAAAGTGGACGTTGTACACGAGCGCCGCGTGATTCAAGCGCTTCCCATCGAGGACCAGAAAAAGTTTCTTTAAATAGAGAATAGGCAGCTTGACCTAGGGCCACAGCGGCTCGTCCTTTAAGGTCCGCAGCTCTTTGACTCCCTATACCATCAAGCCTCTTATCAACTTCAGTATCGGTGCGACTAATAAAGAAGGAAGCAACAGAAGAAACTTTTGAAAGATCACCGGAGAAACTCTCTAGACCTGAAATGTAAGCCTCCATCACCTCGACATAACGAGATAATGAAAATATGAGAGTTACATTCACACTTCTTCCCTCTGAAATCATAGTTTGAACTGCAGGGATGCTTTCCCTAGTGGCGGGAATTTTTATCAAAACATTTGGCTTATTGATTCGCTCATGAAGAGAGCGAGCAGAGTCAAGAGTGCCGGAAGTATCGCGAGCAAGCCTGGGATCGACTTCCACTGAAACAAATCCATCTGTTCCTTCCGAGGAATCATAAACAGGTTTGAGAACTTCCAGAGCACCAAGAATGTCGGACACAACAAGATCCCAATAACACTGGGTTATACCTTTACCCAGAGCGATGAGTTCTCTGAATTCATGGTCATAGTCGTCGGTATCGGCCATCGCTTTTTCAAAAATAGAAGGATTTGAAGTAACACCACGCACTCCCTTAACTACCCAATCTGCTAACTCACCTGAATCAAGCCAATCACGCCGTAAGTTATCCAACCACGGACTTTGCCCTTCCTTTTCAAAAAGGTCATTTAGACGAGTCAACTTTAAGTCACCTTTGTAGCAACTCTTGTGCGGCAACTACTACTGCTGCTGCATTGATACCAAGGTTTTCCATGACCACCTCTCCAGGAGCTGAAGCACCAAATCTGTCAATACCAATCTGTGTATCAGACCATTGATGCCAACCAAAGGTGCTTCCAGCCTCAATAGAGACAGTAGGCACTCCTTCTGGAAGAACACTTGACTGATACTTCTCATCTTGTTGAGCGAATAAACCCATAGAAGGCATTGAAACCACTCGAGTATTTATCCCTTGATCTCTAAGTTCATGGGCGGCTTCAACAGCAAGGCATACTTCGCTACCAGTTCCGATGAGTACAACATCAGGAGCCTGCCCTGAGTCGGAGAGGATGTAGGCGCCTTTTGAAACTTTTTCAAGGTCATTGGTTCCATCTAATACAGGAACATCTTGGCGTGTAAGCACTAAACCAGTAGGTCCTGGATTATCAATGGCAAACACCCAAGCAGCGGCGGTTTCGTTCGCATCTGCTGGTCGGAATAATTCAAGGTTCGGCATTGAACGTAAAGAAGAGAGATGCTCTACTGGTTGATGAGTGGGGCCGTCTTCACCAACACCAACTGAGTCATGACTCCAAACAAAAATATTTTTTGCGTTACTCAAAGCAGCAAGGCGAACAGCGCCACGCATGTAGTCGCTGAATACAAAGAAGGTTCCATTAACCGGAATACAGCCACCATGAAGTGCCAACCCGTTACAAATTGCCCCCATCGCATGCTCACGAACACCAAAATAGATTTGACGACCCTCAGGGCATTTAGAACTATTTACACCAAGTCCTTTCAGAGTTGTACCGGTATTTCCTGTAAGGTCTGCGCCACCGCCTAAAAGACCAGGTACAAACTCTGACAAAGTCTGAAAGCATGAATTCGAAGCTTTTCTTGTAGCAACAGAATCCCCAACATTCCAACTTGGTAATTGATCACGCCAACCTTTAACACCGGTACTAGAAAGACAGGCATCCCAGGTCTCAGAGTTCTCTGAATTACGTTTCTCCCATTGATTTCGAACTGCAGAACTTCTACTGCCCGCGGATCGATAGAAATCAAGAACTTCCTGAGGACAATAAAAAGATTCGCCTTCAGGGATGCCCATCCGTTTTTTTGTTTCAGCGATCTTTTCATCCTTAAGGGAATAACCGTGAACGTCCGCTGTGTCAACATCAGGAGAAGGAGATCCTATGTGGGTTCGGAGAACGATGAGAGAGGGCTTATCTTCTATTGATTTAGCTGCAAGAAATGCTTCTTCCATAGCATCCAAATCTTCGCTTGATTCGCCGAGGTCAATCACGTGCCATCCATATGATTCAAATCGTTGGACCGCATTATCTGAAAGAGCCAATTCGGTCGGTCCATCAATTGAAATATGATTGTCGTCATAAACCCCGATTAGCCTTCCGAGTTCCTGATGGCCAGCAAAGGAAGCGGCTTCATGGCTGATTCCCTCTGCTAGATCGCCATCCCCACAGAAGAAGTACGTGTAATGATTACAGGATTCTTCGCCGAATCTTGCCCGGAGGTTACGTTCGGCGAGCGCCATACCTACTGCATTAGCAACCCCTTGACCAAGTGGACCCGTTGTTACTTCAACCCCTGCAGTGTGACCAGCTTCAGGGTGACCAGGAGTCGAAGACCCCCATTGGCGGAAATCTTGCACATCCTCAATAGTTAATCCATGCCCGGTGAGGTAGAGCATGGAATACAGAAGAATTGACGCGTGTCCTGCAGAAAGAATAAAACGATCACGATCAGGCCACAAAGGCTCAGCAGAGTCATAAGTTAATATGCGAGTCCATAAGACATGAGCTAATGGGGCAAGAGCCATCGCCGTCCCTTGATGTCCCGATTGAGCAGTATGCGGGGCATCCATGCTCAGCCCCTTTATTACATTTATTCCAAGATTTTCAAGTTCGTTTGTAGTCATAAAATATTCTGTTCAAAATTAATGTACTGAGGGTCACAATACCGGAGAGAACGCTTGTAGTGGGTTTTCATTTCGAACTGCATCACAAAGACCCTACTGGTCATCTAATATGTAAGAAGTGATACGCAGACTTATCTTTCCGTTCGTTCTTGCAGCGCTAGCAATTGGACTATTTCTCCAATCCAATGCTGCTGACGAAGATGCTAATCGCCCTTCGTTGGTGGCATCAGAACCTACACCTCCGCGTTTATCGACCCCTCTTCTTTCAGCGCGTCGCCTGCCAGAACATTTACAAACCCCAGAGGCTAATAGACGGCTGGTCACCAGCTTGAATGAAAATATTGACCTCTTGCCAGAACAAAGTTGTTTCGTGGTTTCTGAAGGGGGGGAGATTCGCTACGACCATCGACCTGAATCTCAATTGATACCTGCAAGCACTGAAAAACTGATAACAGCTATTGTTGCATTGAATGAATTAGGTCGGGATTACAGATTCACAACTCAAATTTTTGCTCAAAACGCACCGAGCGATGGGGTCATTGATGGAAACGTCTGGTTAGTAGGTGGGGGAGACCCTCTAGTGATGACCTCAGAGTATGCGCAACGATATTTAGACAATCTTGCTTATACGGACCTCGGAATTCTTGCTGATCAAATTATTAATGCAGGAGTAACCACCATCACTGGAGCAGTCGTCGGAGATGAAAGTTATTTTGACGAAATTCGCTGGGTTGAGTCTTGGCCTGAAAGATTTCGCGCAGGTGCTCAAAATCAAACAGGTCCTTTGAGTGCCCTTTCAGTAAATGACGGATTCGAAAATTGGGATGCAGAAAACACAGCTAATTCTTTAAACACTCCGGCTACAGCGCCTGCTCAGTTTGCAGCAGCGTTATTTGATGACTTACTCGAAGAGAGATCTGTTCGAATTTTCCAGAGTGCTTACGCCGAAACAAAACCAGTGGATGCTGTTATCCAACTAGGTGTCATTGAATCTCCTACTATTTCAGAAATAGTGAAACAAATGCTTCAGACAAGCGACAACACCACTGCAGAGATCCTTGTGAAAGCCATCGGTGCTGGCTCAGGAGTCACCGGATCAACTAGTTCTGGAAATCAGATCATCCAACAGGTAGTTGAAACTCTGACCGGTAGGACTGGCTCAACAATTGTTTATGATGGTTCCGGTTTGGATCCAGGCAATAGAACCACTTGCTCTGTTTTGGTCGACTTACTTGAGATAGAAAGCTTCTCGGCTGACCTATACGACGGTCTGGCAGTAGCGGGAGAATCAGGAACTTTAAGAAACCGTTTTACTGGTTCTTCTGCAGAAGGGCGGCTACTAGCAAAGACCGGCACGTTGAACGACTCAAAGAGTTTGGCCGGGGTTGTACACACTCTAGAAGACAGAACGTTAATTTTCGCTTTGATTTCAAATGCTGACCCGATGCCGTCAGACATTATGGATTTGCATGATCAGTTCGTTCTCGATCTGGTGGCCTATCCAACAGGACCTCCGATTAGTCTCCTGATTCCATTTCCTGTAGTAGTGACCAACTAAAACAGGGTGTTATTGAGTTAGATTTTGGAAAGTCTTGCAATGGTTCCTGTCTGTAGTTATACTAACTCCAACATTAAGAGCGGCGCTTTTGCGCCCGGCAACCTGGGAGGACACTCAAGGTGCCTACTTGCTTAGCAAGGATGCGGTTCCAACGGAACAACTAAGTGTCTGAGTCTTTGACTCATAGGTGACGGTTTCTCCCACATAAGGAGAAATATGAATACCTATGAAGGTTTTGAAACACTTCAAATACATGCAGGACAGCAACCTGACAGTGATACTGGAAGTAGAGCTACACCGATTTATCAAACGACTTCCTATGTTTTTAGGGATACTGAACACGCGGCCAATCTGTTTGCGCTCTCAGAGGTTGGAAACATCTATACGAGAATTATGAATCCAACTCAAATGGTTCTTGAATCACGATTACAAGCACTTGAAAAAGGAACAGAAACCGCAATCGGCATACCTGGAGCACTAGCAACGTCTTCTGGGCAAGCAGCCGAAACACTCGCAATTTTGAATTTGGCTGAATCAGGTGACCATATCGTGGCTTCGTCATCCTTATATGGAGGGACCTACAACTTATTGAACTACACGTTCCGAAAAATGGGGATTACGACAACCTTTGTGAAAGACCCGGATGACCTTTCTGAGTGGGAGTCAGCTATACGACCTGAAACAAAAGTGCTATACGGCGAATCCATTGGAAACCCAAAGAACGATTTTTTAGATATCTCAGGGATAGCAGAAATTGCGCATAGCCACGGGATTCCACTTATCGTCGATAATACGGTAGCGACTCCTTATTTGATTAACCCCATCTCTTTAGGAGCGGATGTGGTGGTTCACTCTATGACTAAATTCATCGGCGGGCATGGGAACTCAATTGGAGGAATAATTATTGACGGAGGAAAATTTGACTATAGCGAGAGTACCCGTTTTCGAAATTTCACAGAACCCGATCCTAGTTACCACGGACTTCAATACTGGCAAGCTCTTGGGCATGGCTCTTACATAGTCAAAGCGAGAGTTCAGTTACTAAGAGATCTTGGTTCTTCGGTAACTCCACAGAACTCTTTCAACTTCTTGCAAGGTCTTGAAACTTTAAGTTTGAGAATGGAGAGACATTTTGAAAATGCGATAAAAGTTGCGGAATTTCTTTCAAATCATGATCGAGTTGAACGAGTTCAATTCGCAGGACTTCCTGATAGTCCATGGCACGAAAGAGCTAAATCATATGGAAATGGGAAAGGATACGGGTCCGTACCAGCTTTTATCATAAAGGGAGGTTTAGAAGCGGGCGAAAAGTTTGTCAACTCACTTCAATTACATAGTCATGTAGCAAACATAGGTGACGTACGAAGTTTGGTGATACACCCAGCGTCAACAACGCATTCGCAACTGACAGAAGAAGAGCAGAAGTCAACCGGGGTTGAACCTGGATTGGTGCGTCTATCAGTCGGCTTGGAGACAATTGACGACATAATTGACGATCTAGAACAAGGGTTCTCATGTGTGGCGGGTATTTAAGAAAATAATGACTCGCCTCTATACGGGAACGCTATACAAAGCGGCTTTCAGTTCGAGGCTATGAGTAAGTAGGCTGAGATTAATAAGTAGGAGAAAGGTCAACTTATGCGAGTAGCAGCAGTTCAAGATTCGCCGGTTTATCTAAATCGGACGGCAACCTTAGACCTCGTTAAAGAAAGAATCACTGAAGCAGGAGAAGGAAACGCAGATTTAATAGCGTTTCCAGAAGTTTTCGTGTCTGGTTATCCAGTTTGGATCGACGTCACGGATGCCTCTGCTTGGGAAAAGCATGATCAGCAAGAAGCATTTGCCCGTTACCTAGAACAATCGGTTGAATTAGGCAGCTCAGAATTTCTTGAAGTCGTTGAAACAGTTAAAACCTCTGGTGCTTTCACCTATTTAGGTGTAGTTGAGAGAGCCGCTTCAGGTGGCTCCGTCTATTGCTCCTTAGTAGCGATAGACCCACTAGAAGGAATAGTTAGTGTTCATCGGAAACTAAAACCAACCTACGGAGAACGACTAGTTTGGGCCGACGGAGATGGCGCAGGTCTAGTGGCTCATGAACACAAAGGTGTTCGATTAACTGGACTTAATTGCTGGGAGAATTGGATGCCTTTAGCGCGTACGGCGATGTACGAGACCGGTGCACAAATTCATATCGCAGCCTGGCCGGGATCGGTGGGCCTAACCGAAGACATCACGCGTTTCATAGCTAAAGAAGGCCGCTTGTTTGTTATAAGCGTCGGAGCGATTTATGACGCAACAATGATTCCTGATGATTTTCCACTTAGAAACCAACTCGGCGTAGACGACAAGTATCACAACGGCGGAACCTGTATAGCTGGCCCGGACGGCAAATGGGTAGTGGAACCCAATCATGGCGAAAAAGGCATTATTTGGGCTGATCTAGACGTAAGTGAAGTAAGTCGGCAGCGACAAAACTTTGACCCAACAGGTCATTACAGCCGACCAGATGTCTTGCGCCTGCATGTAACGAGAGAACGGCTCACTCCGTAAGGCCGGCTTGCTACTAGGTGCCAGCAATCGTTCCAGATAACGTGGATATCCCATGAGTAAGAAAAACACTGCAGAAGATACCGTCGGACTGTTTCAACAGTACTTACAACAAGAACTAGTTGACCCTTTGCGCTCCCTAGGACGGTTTTTAGCCTACGGAGTCGTAGGTTCACTCTTGATAGGAACAGGTTTGGTTCTTCTTGCGGTAGGAACACTACGCGGGTTTCAAACCGCCGAGGTATTCGAAAATTGGTGGTCTTGGGTTCCATATATTATTTCTGCACTGGCTTTAACAGCAGCCTCAGTTCTGACCCTGCGTCAAATCAAAGAAAAATAGAAATCATATGGCTAATCAAATAACTAAAGAGGACCTCGCAAAAAACCTAGGAGAAATCCTCGGCGAAACAGAAACTCGTATACCTGGAGGGAAGAACTCTCTCCTTGCCGGGGCAGCACTCCTTGGTTTATCAGCTCTAACTATTGCTTATTTTCTTGGACGCAGAATTGGCCGACTCAAATCTACAACAGTTGAAATTCGCCGGATATAAAATGCCTTTCTCCTATACCAAATTGTTAAGAAAAGGCGCACTAAAAGGAGTTCTAGGCGGACACCGTGGATGGCAAGTTGGCCTATTCATAATTGTCGTCGGGCAATTATTACGTAAAGCCGTCAAAAAGGGATCCGGAGTTGTAACGCATAGCCAAAAAATCCCTGTTGGTGAAGGACTTGAGGTACGACACCTAAGAAACGCAGAAGAGAATTTGTCAGAAGATGAGTGAAAAAAATTACATTGAAGGTGAACAGATTCTTCTAATAGATTCAAAGAAAAGAAGATACCTCATTGAGTTAAAAGCAGGAGGAGAATTCCACACACATGTTGGCGCTGTTTTACATGACGACCTAATCGGTTTGGCTGATGGGTCAAGCCTGAAGTCAAACCGGGGAGGGGTTTTCTCAACAGTTAGACCCACAATGTCTGATTTTGTTCTAAAAATGCCACGAGGGGCGCAAGTAATATACCCAAAAGACCTCGGTCCAATTCTTATGCTGGCGGATCTGTTCCCAGGAGCCCAAGTATTCGAATCGGGAGTCGGTTCTGGAGCACTATCAATGACGATGCTAAGAGCAGGGGTAAACATAACTGGGTATGAAATCCGAGAAGATTTTGCCGAACGAGCTAAAAAAAATGTCAAAGCCGCTTTAGGAGAAAAAGCACTTGACCAATACGACGTTCTAATAAGAGACGCTTACGAGGGAATAGAAGAAAAAGACTTTGACCGCATGGTTTTAGATCTCCCTGAACCTTGGAATGTAGTGCCACATGCAAAGACCGCTTTACGTAGCGGAGGGATCATTCTTGCTTACACCCCAAGCATCCTCCAAGCAGCAAAATTCAAAGAAGCGTTAGAAGGAAACGGATTTGCGCTGATTGAAACTATGGAAGTCATGAACAGGACTTGGCACATTGAAGGCCAGGCAGTTCGCCCCGATCATCGCATGGTTGCGCACACAGCATTTCTAACGCATGCAAGATTATTGAGCACGTGAAGGATTGGTTATCTGCCGCTGCGGTACTAATAGTTTTAACAGTTGTCACTCTGGTAGCTCCTGAATCGGATAAGGGCGAAGACCATAATCAAGATCTAAATTTGTTAACCCTGCCGGAAACTTCTGTTCCACTTAGCGAAGAGTTTGATACAGGTCTCATAAACACAGCGAGAACTTCCACGGTTTCAATCAGAGGAAGCAATTGCCCGCGATTCCAATTCGGTTCAGGATTCTCGCTGACCAATGGACTGATAGTCACTAACGCTCACGTCGTGGCAGGAATAGACAGCCCATTGGTGAAATTAGTTAGTCCTGAAGGAACCGTAATAGAAACTCAGGCAAGAGTAATTGGATTTGATGCTGTCATAGATTTAGCAGCCCTAGATATAGGTGAGCACGAAATGAGAGGATTTGACATCGCACAAGCGGTAAATGGAGAAAATGTGGCTTTAATTGGATACAACCGAGATGGGGAACCAGACTGGCGTCCCGGTCAAATTTCCCAACATATAAGAGCTACAGGTTTAGATATCTACGGAGACTCAGGACCGGGTCGAGACGCACTAGTTCTATCTATGGATGTTGACCCTGGGCATTCTGGATCACCGTTAGTTAATTCACTAGGTCAGGTCGTAGGGGTTGTATTTTCTTCCGTGAAGGGTGGAAGTTCCACGGCATACGCGGTTCAAGTTAATGAACTAAATTCGTTTATTGAAAACTTACCTGATGAAGCAACAACTGTTGTAAGTCAGTGCCGATAAGGAAAATCGGAAATCAATCAGCTTCGATGAAAATACATTCACCGGGACATTCTTCAGCTGATTCAATGGTTGCTTCTATCTGATCCTCAGGAATGGGAGCAACAGCGTCGGCTCCGCCTGGTTCGCTGAGAATCTTGTCGCCATCTTTTACATAGGCTAAACCATCATCAAGCATGGCAAATACGCTCGGAGCTATTTCTTCGCAAAGTCCGTCTCCGGTGCAAAGATCTTGATCTATCCATACCTTTAACATCTTTAGGATCCCTCCATCTCTAAAGTCAGTAAAAATTCACAACTTTGTCTCACTAATGATACATAATTCTTACTGAAAGTTGTGCACCTTAATCGTTACTTTTGTCACTAACTGAGGTAAGGTCGCGGCGAAATAGAATTGTTTCCCTGGAGGAACGTTGACTTCCAAAGATATAAATGGAGAAAGTGTAGAAATTGAAAGGCTTCAATCCGAAGTTACTGATCTACGACGCCGTCTGGTTGATGCCCCGCTCCAAAAGCAAGACCTTGAAATTGAACTTCGGGAAACTAAAAAAGAAATTCGTAAAGCAATTGATCGAAACGAAAAGTTAGATAAAGCTCTTGAAGTAACTCGCCAACGTGTCGCTGATCTACGAGAAGAAATAGATCAACTATCAAAACCGCCCTCTCCATATGGAACGGTAGTTGGAATCAATGATGATGGAAGCGTAGACATACTTTCAGCGAGTAAAAAAATGAGAGTACATGCGGCTCCTGAACTCATCAGTTCTCTAGGGATTGGTCAAGAAGTTGTTTTAAACGAAGCCATGAATGTAATCATGGCTAGACGGCCACACCTGCTTGGTGAAGTTGCGACCGTCAAGGAAGTTCTTCCTGACGGAGCGCGTGCAGTAGTGGTTGGAAATAATGGAGAAGAACGAGTAGTCGAATTGGCAGGAGAACTCATCAAACAAAAGACTCTCCGACTGCGAAGTGGCGATTCTGTCATGCTGGATTCCCGATCCGGACTACTACTCGAAAGATTACCCCGTCCAGAAGTTGAGACATTGTTACTTGAAGATGTACCAGATGTGACTTACGAAGATGTCGGGGGATTAGATCTTCAAATAGAAAAGATTGTTGATGCTGTTGAACTACCTTTCTTACATAAGCAACTGTTCAATGAATACTCTCTTCCTGCTCCTAAAGGAATCCTTCTTTATGGGCCGCCCGGATGCGGAAAGACCTTGATCGCAAAGGCGGTTGCAAACTCTCTGGCTCGCAAAGTTGCAGATATATCCGGAGAAAAAGAAGCACCAAGTTACTTTCTGAATATAAAAGGTCCCGAATTATTGAACATGTATGTCGGAGAAACTGAAAGACAAATAAGACTTATATTTGAAAGAGCGCGTGAAAAATCCGAACAAGGATGGCCCGTTATAGTCTTCTTTGATGAAATGGAATCCTTATTCCGAACACGCGGCACAGGCATAAGTTCAGATATTGAATCAACGATTGTTCCACAGCTACTAGCAGAAATTGACGGAGTTGAAGCGCTCAATAACGTGATTGTGATCGGTGCCTCAAATCGAGAAGATTTAATCGACCCTGCTATCTTGCGCCCCGGAAGACTCGATGTGAAGATCCGAATAGACAGACCAGATGCCACTGCTGCAGCGAAAATATTCTCAAGGTACTTAGTTCCTGAGCTTCCAATTGATTCCGAATCAATCAAGAAGCTTGGAGGAGGGGACCGAAATAAAGCAGTCCTTGGAATGATTGATGAAACAGTAGACGCGATGTATAGCGATAAGGAAACAAATCGTTTTCTTGAGGTCACTTATCAAAACGGTGACAAAGAAGTTCTTTATTTCAGAGACTTCGCTTCAGGGGCGATGGTAGAAAATATTGTCAGGCGAGCTAAGACACTAGCGATCAAAAGAAAATTGGCCGGTGGCAGAGAAGGAATTCATACCGACGACCTGATCCGTTCAGTCCGCCAAGAATTCCGCGAACACGAAGATCTTCCGAATACAACAAACCCTGATGACTGGGCAAAAGTCTCCGGGAAGAAAGGGGAACGAATAATTTATGTTCGAACTCTTGTTAGTGGTGACGAAGATGAAACTGGTGGAAGATCAATTGATGGAGTAGCGACCGGACAGTACCTCTGACCCCACACAAGACAACACTGGGGTTAAGGTCAGATTTATGACTATCAAGAAAACATTTGGCATAGAGACCGAATACGGAGTTATTCACCGTGGAGTTTCTGATCCAAATCCGATCCTTGCTTCATCTCTATTAATTAATGCCTATTTGTATGCGTATTCCCCGGCAGCTAGTGGACCGAGTGCTCCTCGCCCCGGATGGGATTTCGTTCATGAAACACCCGATAAAGATATACGCGGGTTTGTCGCCCCAGAATCAATCGCTCCTGAAATTGAAGCCCATTTAGTAAATGCCGTATTAACCAATGGCTCAAGATATTACGTAGATCATGCACACCCTGAGCTAAGTGCTCCGGAGTGCTCAAATCCATTATCAGTTGTTCAATATGACGTAGCTTCTGATCAGATACTGATTTCCTCCATGAAAGCCGCTAAGGAAGTGATGCCCCCCGGCCAAGAAATAGTTGTCTACAAGAACAACTCAGATGGAAAGGGTAATAGTTATGGCTGTCATGAAAATTACCTTGTTGATCGAGAGACCTCGTTTGACTTGATAGCAGATCATGCGACCGCTCATTTTATAACTAGACAAATATTCACTGGAGCGGGAAAAGTTGGCTGTGAAATTCCTGGTTACAGTCGCAGTGATGTGCCGTTTCAAATAACGCAACGCTCCGATTTCTTTGAAGAAAAAATCGGACTTGAAACGACTTTAAAGAGGCCAATAATCAATACACGAGATGAACCTCATGCGGACCCAACTAAATATCGACGACTGCATGTAATCGTGGGGGACGCTAATCTTTGCCAAGTCGCAACTTTCTTGAAAGTAGGAACAACAGGGATTATTTTGAGCATGGTTGAATCCGGAGTTTTGGACCGGAAAATAAGATTTGAAGATCCCGTTCGTTCGCTCCAACAAGTGTCTTTTGATTTAGGACTAAAAGAACCGCTTGAACTAACTAACGGAACAACCATCACGGCTACGGAAGTTCAATGGTGGTTCTACGAACAAGCAGAGAAGTATGTAGAAAATTTCGGAACAGAGCATCTTGGCGGTGACTCTGTACCTCTGGTGCTTGAGTGGTGGAGAAAAGTACTAGAAGGGCTTGAATCTCCAGACAATCTCGAACCATTGGTGGGAGTTTTAGATTGGGTCTCTAAAAAACATATATTAGATGGATTTCAGGAAAGAAAAAAGATTTCCTCTTCTGACGTGCATTTAGCTGCAATAGATCTTCAATACCATGACCTACGTCCCGAGAAATCCTTATTTAAGAAAATAAAACAAGAAATCTTAATATCAGAAGAAGAATCAAATTTCGCTGTAAAAAACCCTCCAGAAGACACACGTGCATATTTTCGAGGCAAATGTTTAGAAAAATGGCCCGAAAATATTGTTAGTGCAAATTGGGATTCACTAGTGTTCGATTCAGGAGAGGAAAACTTACAGAGAGTACCGATGCTCGAACCTTCACGCGGTACACGAGAACAAACGGAAAATCTTCTAAATTCTTCAAATACGGTTTCAGACTTGCTAGAAAGACTAGAAGACAACAAAAGAGATGATTAACTATTTTTAGAAGGAAACAAAATGGCTGAACAAGAAAAACGAAACAGAGGTTTCTCATCGGAACCTGAACTAGAAGAAGATGCTGAGGTTTCATCCGATGCATTAAAAAATAGTGAAAGGATAAAAGGTGATCTTGACGGCCTTTTAGACGAGATCGATGAAGTACTAGAAGCAAATGCTGAAGACTTTGTGAAAAGTTATATTCAGAAAGGCGGGGAGTAGCAATGCCGTTTCAAGAGGTATCCTCCAAGTCGTGACACTTCCACGTTTTTCCCCAGACTCAGATCCCGGGCCAGACTTCCTTGGCCTTTTACAGCGTCTTGATCGCTCTCCTAGTTGGAATGGCGTTCAAGTAGATGCTAATCAAATAACCCACGGGACAACAGTGGTAGCAATACAGACTTTAGATGGGGTTGTTATGTCCGGTGATCGTCGTGCCACTTCTGGTCATCTAATTAGCCACCGCACAATTGAAAAGGTTTTTCCTGCTGATCAACATTCTGGAGTAGCGATTGCAGGGGCTGCAGGTCCTGCAATGGAAATGGTTCGCCTATTCCAATTACAAATAGAACATTACGAAAAAGTTGAAGGACGACCTTTGAGCCTTGATGGAAAGGCTAACCAACTGAGTCAAATGCTTCGAAGCAACCTTCCTGCTGCACTTCAAGGCTTGGGAGTTGTACCAATTTTTGCTGGATTTGATGAAAAACTTCAAAAGGGCCGACTATTTGAATTTGATATTACGGGAGGTCGGTATGAAGAAAAGGACTTTGCGACTTCTGGATCCGGAAGTCTTCATGCAAGTACAGTGCTTAAACTTCGACACAACGGAAAACTATCAACTGACGAAGCAATAGATCTATCAATAGAAGCTCTATTTCATGCCGCAGACGAGGATAGCGCTACCGGTGGGCCTGACCCAATACGTGGGATCTATCCAGTGGTTGCAGTTATTAATTCAAGTGGTTTCACCAGAATTGAAGATTCCGAGTTAGCTACTCGTACGAACAGATTGGTTGAGAAAGTAACAGGAGAACGATCATGAACATGCCTATGTATGTCTCTCCTGAACAAGTAATGAAAGACCGGGCTGATTACGCGCGAAAAGGAATAACTCGTGGCCGCGCCGCAATAGTTTCAGTCTTTTCAGACGGTGTGCTCTTGTGCGCCGAAAACCCATCCAACACTCTTCGGAAAATTGGGGAAATATATGATCGAATAGGATTTATTGGAGTAGGAAAATACAACGAATTTGATCAACTACGCGTAGCAGGGGTTCGTCATGCTGACCTAAAAGGGTATTCGTTTAGTCGAGAAGATGTAGATGCCCGTTGGTTGGCGAATCAATACGCACAAACTCTTGGACAATACTTCACTCATGAAATGAAACCCTTAGAAGTAGAGATAGCAATAGCAGAAATAGGAGAAGAATCTGGCTCTGATCAGATTTTCCATCTTCTCTATGACGGAACCGTTATGGACACGGAAACTTTCGTCGTCATTGGTGGCGAAACTGAAACCGTAAAGACTCGTCTAGAAGAATCATGGAAATCAAACCAACCTCTTACAGTCGTCTTAAACCAAGCAGTCAATGCACTAGCGGGTCCAGACCGAACTCTTAAAGCCGATGATCTAGAAGTCGCAGTACTTGGGCGTGGAAATGGGCGTCGAGCGTTTCATCGTATTGAAAACGAGACACTTGACGGACATCTAAGCGAAAATTAGACGACATGCAGCGCCGAATTTACGGCATAGAAACAGAATACGGAATTACTTGCACACAAGGCGGCCAGCGTCGACTTAGCCCCGATGAAGTAGCTAGATACTTGTTTCGCCGAATACAGAATTGGGGTCGAAGTTCAAATGTGTTTCTCCCAAACGGGGCTCGACTCTACTTGGACGTAGGTTCTCACCCTGAATATGCAACCCCAGAATGTGATTCAGTTTCAGGAGTGATCTCTCATGACAAGGCGGGCGAGAGAATAGTTGAAGAGTTGATGATAGGAGCGCAAGAGAAACTCCATGAAGAAGGAATCGATGGCGAAATACATATCTATAAAAACAACACTGATTCCGCCGGAAACTCTTATGGAAGTCACGAGAACTATCTGACAACAAGAGATGATGACACTTCCATGATTGGTGAAACCCTCATCCCATTTCTAGTTAGTAGACAAATATGGGCTGGGGCCGGCAAAGTGCTTCAAAATGCTCGTGGTGCTATGTATAGCATCAGTCAAAGAGCAGATCACGTGTGGGAAGATTTTTCCAGCGCTACGACACGTTCACGACCCATCATTAACTCAAGAGACGAACCACATTCTGACGCGAACCTCTATAGACGCCTTCATGTGATCGTTGGTGATTCAAATATGAGCGAATATGCCAGTTTTCTTAAAGTAGCCGCATGCGGTCTAGTTCTGAGAATGGTAGAAGAATCCGGAACGATTCTTCGTGACATGACTTTAGAGAATCCAATACGGGCGATCAGGGAAATAAGTCACGATGTGACCTGCCAGAGAACAGTTCGCCTGGCTAACGGTAGGGAGCTTCGTGCATTAGACATGCAGCGAGAATTTCTTGACAGAGCCATACGTTTTTCTGACCACCATGAAATGTCTGTTGAAGAAAAGATGGCTCTAGAGATGTGGGAACACTGTCTGACAGGTATAGAGAAAGATCCATTAACCCTAAGAAGAGAGTGTGATTGGGTAGCAAAGTATCTACTCATAGAGGAATACCGGGAACATCATAATTTACCCTTAGCTGATCCCCGGTTAGCTCTTATGGATCTTCAATATCATGAAATTCGGAAAGAAACGAGCCTCTTCTACCTTTTACAGAATCGCGATTTGATGGAAAGAACTCTTGCAGAATCTGAGATTGATGAAGCCATCTCTACAGCACCCCAAACCACGCGAGCACGACTTCGTGGTGAATTCATAAAACGAGCACGAGAACAAAACCGCGATTACACAGTTGATTGGGTGCACTTGAAATTGAATGACCATCCACAACAACGGAGCGTTCTCTGCAAAGACCCTTTTAAATTCATAGATGACCGTGTAGAAAAACTAATCGAATCTTTATGAAAGGCGGGGTTTGATTTTCAATGTCTAAATTAGAGCGCCTTTTAAACCTAATAGCGGCTTTAACTGAGACAAGTCGTCCGATCACCCGAGATGGAATCAAAGAAAAACTTCCGGAAGGAACCTATTCGGACAACAAAGAGAGCTTTCGACGCACTTTTGAACGCGATAAAGAAGAACTCAAAAACATTGGCATTCCGGTAATTTTTGATGAAGCAACTCAAGGATATTTCGTTGAATCAAATGAATTAAAGGAAAGTGGCTCGTATTTAGAACCTGATGAGCTAGCCGCATTGCATATTGCCTTCAACCTTGTTCGGATTGAATCAACCGGACAAGAAGATCCCTTCTTGAAGCTCGGCCCCTCTTCTGAAATAAGTAAAGGCATCCAACCTTTAACGGAAATCCCCTTGGACCCATCCTTGAATACCGCACTAACCGCAACAACTGAAAAGAGAATGGTCACATTCGCCTATAAAGGTGAAAAAAGAGAGATCAACCCGCTTCGTGTGGTTTTTAACCGTGGCCGTTGGTATCTGGTTGGATATGACCTTGACAAAAAAGCCATACGAAATTTTCGCGTTGATCGAATAGAAGGAAAAGTTGAATTAGGTGAAATAAATTCGGTTGATTCGCTAAATCAAGAAGATTTACAGTTAAACGTGTTTCCTTGGCGCTACGGAGAAGAAAGTAATTTCAAAGTAACTATGCATGTTGAGGCTCTACATGCCCCGTGGATAGTTAATTACCTTGGTGAAAATTCTGTAAAGGAAATAAACACCGATGGCTCCGTGGTTATTGAAGAAGAAGTAAATGATTGGAAAAGTTTCCGCTCTTTCGCCCTCACTTTTCTTGATGGAGTAAAAATCTTGGCTCCACAAAAATGCAAGGAAGATATGCAGGCGTGGCTTAGGGGTTTCCTATGAACTCATTAAACGCAACTGACCGGCTTAGGCGGCTACTCGCCGTCATTCCATGGGTGGTAGATAGGGGAGGAGCATCACTATCGGAGATCTCTTCGTACTTTGATTACCCCGCCGAACAACTAGTGACCGATTTAGAAGAAGTTTTATTCATGGTTGGAGTTCATCCATTTACTCCTGATTGTCTAGTAGACGTATTTATCTCTGACGGTTTTGTGGAAATCTCTTATGCGGATTGGTTCCGTAAGCCTCTGCACTTATCCCCAGAGGAAATGTTTCGACTAATAGTTGCAGGTAAATCAGTCTCAGAATATTTAGGAACAGACGAACTAGGTTCACTAGAGAGAGGACTGATGAAACTTGCGGCTGCCTCTGGGTCTGCTGTTGAAGATGCAGTTGAGGTAAACCTTGGAATTCAAGACAGGGGGGCTCTAGAAATTTTCAAAGAAGCTCAAAGGGAAAACAGACGGTTAACGATTAAGTATTACTCTTACGGCAAGAACGAAGAAAATTCAAGAGAAATTGACATTTATCGACTCTTCGCAGATAAGGGACACTGGTACGCAGAAGCCTATTGTCATAAAGCAGAAGGGCTTCGTATTTTCCGTTTAGATCGGGTTCGTCAAGTGGAGAACACTGATGAGTTCTACATTCCCAACGATGAACTTCTCGAAAGTTTTGGATCCATAAAAGAAATTTTCTCACCAAAAGAGGGCACAGTGCCATCAGTGGTTTTGCTTTTACCCGAAGAAGAGAAATGGGTTATCGACGAATACCCGCATTATGCAGCAGTGCAAGAAGAAAGTGGAGATTGGAAAGTTGAATTCCCAGTTGCTTCCCCAGCATGGTTAGCACGCTTGCTTCTTCGCTTGGGGCCAAATGTTCAGTTAGTGAAAGCTCCAGAGAGTCTTGGTGAAACCTTTCGCAGAGAAGTCGCTCAATCTATTCTCAAAGGTTATGAAGAGGCGACACCTCAAATGGGTCAATCCGGAGTAAGTTCTTGATGTGAACAATCAAGAGAATGATCCACTTTCTTCAGAGGGCGAAGCTTCTGATTGGTCTAAAGAGATCTTCGAACGGGCACAAGAGAGAGTAGAAAATCCAGAAGAAAAAAGTGATTCTCCAGACAGCAGCGAAGCAGAGGGAGCACTAAATGAGGAAAACGAGAAGATCTACCCGGAAGAAACTCAATTAGAAACAACTGATGTTGCAATTGAGGAAGATTTTGATTTTAAGTTACCGGGTCCATTTCGTTCTAATCTAAGAAAAATATTTGAATGGGTGGCAGTAATAGGAACTGCATTCATAGTTGCATTCGTTATTAAAGCCTTTCTATTTCAGGCTTATTACATACCATCTCCATCAATGGAACCAACTCTTGGAATTGGAGACCGGGTAATTGTCAATAAATTAAGCTACGATCTCCATGATGTAAATCGTGGAGATTTGATCGTCTTTGAAAACCCATCAACGTCAAATGGAGAGATATCTGATCTCATAAAAAGAGTCGTAGCTCTCCCAGGCGAGACACTAGAAGTGCTAGATGGAAAAGTTTATATTGACGGAAATTTGATGATAGAGCCGTATCTTGAGGCTTCTGATAACACTTTTAACTTCAGTGCACCGGAAGGTTGCATTGGCGCAAAGGGAGTGTTGAATAAATGTGTAGTGCCAGACGGGCATGTATTCGTCATGGGTGATAATCGCGACAATTCTAGAGATAGTAGAATTTTCGGCCCAGTTGATATAGAGACGATTGTCGGCCGTGCTTTTGTCCGAGTCTGGCCGCTAGGAGATTTCCAGCGCCTCTAAATCAATGGTTTTGGGCTGCGGAGAGCATGCGGTCGGTGTAGTCACTATAAATTCCATCAACTCCAAGAGATAAAGCGCGGTCTATTTGTCTAGGGAGGTGCGCATCCCAAGCGAAGCATTTCAATCCGTATTTGTGAAACAATTCAACGTAGCCGGCAGTCCAATCAGACTCTCTGAGATTTATGGCGTCGAATCCATTTTGTGAAAGAGAGAAAGCTCGCCTTTCTCCACCTTCTGGAAACCCCTTTTCCCCGGGTGAATCAACGAGCTTAAAGTCCGGATTAATCTTTCGCCACTGTTTAGAAATTTTCCAATCTGGATAGCAAATCCATAGTTTACTGATTGCTTCGTATTTAATAGCTACAGAAATTGTTGCATCGATAGCCTCCGGATCTTTTATGTCTAGAGATACTTCAAGGTCAGATCCGAAATTTTCATAAAAGTTTTCGAAGGATGGTACTCCTTCAGGAAGTTGAGAAACGAGGGTCTTTGATATTTTTTTTCTTCGGCCAAAAATCCCGACTGCATTATTATGGCTCAAAATAGGGGCACCATCGGAACTCAACCAGACATCACTCTCTATTCCACCTATTCCTTTGGAAATCGCAAGAGAAAAGGCATCGAGGGTGTTCTCAGGGGCTTCACCTCGCCCACCTCTATGAGCAAAAAGAATTGGCTTGGATTGATCAAACTTTTTTTCTTCGTTGAGATCAGTCATTTCACCATCATTACGTAAATACCTCCGAAGAGCAGCATTTACCACTGTAGAATTTCAATATGGGTAACCTAGGCGGAGGAGAAATCCTCGTAATACTTCTTATTGGGCTAATAATCTTGGGTCCCAAAAGGCTTCCAGAAGCAAGTAAACAAGTAGGAAAAACAATAAGGCAAGTACGACAAACTTCACGTAATTTCCAAGCTGAACTTGAAGCAGCTATAGAAGACCCTTCCATTGAAGAGGCTGCAAGACAAAAAGGGAGGGAAATGCTTGAAAACGAAAAGAAGAAAAATTCCTATAGTGATGACGCAAATTCATCGGAGGATTTGCACATTGAGTCAGAGGTAGTAAAAGACGAAGACATTGGCCATGAGTAAAGATCGGATGCCGTTACTCTCTCACCTTGAAGAACTTCGTAAGCGGCTACTAATTTCTGTCATAGCGGTATTGATAGGGGCGATAGTTTGTTGGATCTTGTATCCGCAAATCCTCGAAGAACTTCTACGTCCTTACTGTGAGATCCGTAAGGGGGCATCTTCCGAAGGTGCTCTTTTTGGGCAAAATTGTGATCTACTTGTCACAGATCCGCTTGAACCTTTCAGTGTTCGAATGATGGTGGCTGGATATGGAGGACTCGTTCTTGCGATTCCAGTGATTTTATGGCAGGTCTGGAGATTTATAGCTCCAGGTCTCTATCCAAAAGAACGTCGCTGGGCGGTGCCGCTTGTTTTACTCGGAGTATTCCTATTTCTGGCAGGTGCAGGATTAGCCTATTGGAGCATCCCGCGAGCTCTTGATTTTCTAGTATCAATTGGTGGTCCGGATTTAGTTAGCGTCTTTTCTCCAACCAAATACCTAGGTTTTATTGTCAAAATGACCGTAGCTTTTGGGATTGGATTTGAATTTCCGCTAATCCTAGTAATGCTTCAACTTGCCGGAATGGTATCCCATAACACCCTGCGGCGTGGGAGAAGATATGCGATTGTAGGCATAGTTGCTCTAGTGGCAATACTCACTCCAAGTGGAGACCCATTGACACTAATGATTCTTTCTGTTCCAATGATTCTGTTCTATGAATTGTCTATTCTTTTCGGACGACTAATAGAGCGAAGACGTAACCGAGTTAGTCCTGACAGTGACTGAAAGTAGTTGGGGATTCCAGTTAGACCGGTTTCAGGCTGAGGCTATCTCCGCGGTAAACGCTGGGCATTCCGTACTTGTGGCTGCTCCTACCTCCAGTGGAAAAACGGTCGTAGCAGAACATGCCATTGATGTGGCTCTGGAAGGTGGGTTTCGAGTCTTTTACACAACGCCAATAAAAGCTCTTTCGAATCAAAAATTTTCAGAACTCAAGAAGAGAGTTGGAGCGGAACGAGTAGGGCTCCTGACCGGGGACCTAACGATAAACCCGACGGCGCCAGTGCTTGTCATGACAACAGAAGTTCTGAGAAACATGCTTTATACGAATTCTGAGACATTAGATGGACTGGCGTGGGTGGTATTAGACGAAGTCCACTATTTAGAGGACCCATATAGAGGCCCGGTGTGGGAAGAAGTAATTCTTGGACTACCGGAAACAACTCAAGTTATAGCCCTTTCCGCAACGGTTTCTAACGTAAAAGAGCTAGGAGAGTGGTTATCAAGGATCAAAGAGAAAACGGAAATTGTCGTCCATGAAAAACGGCCAGTTCCTTTGAAACTTCATTATTGCGCAGCAAGTAGATCAAATCACAAGAGACGATTAGAGCAGATTCCACTTCTAATAGAGGGAAAGAGTAATCCGGCTGGAAAAAAATTCTCATATGGCGGGCGGAAGCGGAGAGATGCACATTATCAGAAGAGATTTAGCTCTCCACATTACATTGAGGTGGTTGAATCCCTTAAAAGGCAAGAACTTTTGCCAACGATTCATTTCATATTTAGCAGAGCAGGATGCGATGCTGCTCGGGATCGTGTACTTAAAACCGGAATTTCTCTTAATAATTCCAACGAACAGAAGGCAGTCGATCAGATCGTTTTAGAGCGCTTGAAATTCAAAGATCCAGAAGACATGAAAGTCCTTAAAGTGGATGAGTGGGCCACTGGTTTACGCAGAGGGATAGCTTCACATCACGCAGGACTTATACCTATTTTTAAAGAAATCACCGAAGAACTTTTCGTTAAAGGTCTACTAAAGGTTGTGTATGCAACCGAGACTCTTGCTCTTGGAGTGAATTTGCCTGCGAGATCAGTGGTTCTAGACAAGATGACCAAGTTCACTGGAGAGAACCATGAGTTTTTGACCTCTAGTCAGTTCACTCAGATAACTGGAAGGGCTGGACGCCGTGGATTAGACAAGGAAGGTCACGGAATCATTCTGTGGTCACCATTCGTCGAATTTAGAGAAGTAGCTGAACTGGCTCTAAATAAAAGTTTCTATTTGAAATCTGCATTTCATCCGACCTACAACATGGTGGCAAACCTCATGAATACTAGGTCACAACTAGAAGCTGAAGAATTATTGAAACGATCTTTTGGCCAGTTTCAACTTGACAATAAAAGAAATAGTCATGAAAAAAAATTCCAAGACACCATGGTTCAAGTCACCCTTTTAGAGGACGATTTAGCAGATCTCACAAGGGAAAATTTTGAAAGGTCCAAAGTCTCTGCTCTTCAACCTGGAGACATTGTCTTACTCGAAGACGGGCAAATTCATGCAATCCTTACCATTGCCGATCGAAGTGGGAACCGGAGAAGAATAAAGACAATAAATCAAGTGGGTAAATTCTCTCGTTTCGCAAGCGAAGGAATATTGAATGCCCCTTTGCGTTTATCGAAAGTAGAAACTCTGGATCATGCGCATCTAAGGGACTCTGAAACGCATCGTGAGATGGTTGCCTTCTTAAGGGAACTATTTACTTTGGAAATCAAAAAAATTGGTCAAATTCGGAGGAAGATATTCAAACTTAAAAAACAAATTCATGATTCAGAACTTGATATCCCAAAAATTAATCTTGTTGATCAACTAGCAGTTACAGGAAGAATTCTTGAGTTGAGAGGTTTATCAGAGGGGTGGAGGCTCACAGAGGCAGGCCAATTACTAACACGCATCTACAGTGAGTGTGATTTAGTCATCGTTGAAGCTTTAAAAGATGAGATATTTGAAGGCCTGAATGCGGCAGAACTGGCTGCAGTTGTCTCAGTATTTGTTTATAGCCACCGAGGTCGACCAGACGATTTCACGCCACTTAAAAACAAGAGAGTTGGAGAAAGGATCCTAGCAATTGAGAAAATTGCTAAAACAATAACTGATCTTGAGTGGGAACTCGGAATGGATTCAAAAGCTGTTCTTGACTCAAGGTATGCCGAGAAAATTTATTCATGGGCATCTGGACAAGATCTAGGCGCAGTATTAGATTCGGCAACTAATGGTGGTGAATTTGTAAGAAACGTTCGCTTAGTAAGTGACCTATTACGGCAGATAAGAACCATAGGCAATGTTGAGTTGCAGAAAGTCGCGGCAGAATCTATTAAGGCCCTTGAAAGGGGAGTGGTGGTGGTGACTGCAGCTTTCGAAGACGTCGAAGAGGACTTAGAGGCGGCGAAATGGGTATAACTCCAAGAGAGGAATGGGGAGAACCTGGAGTCATGCCTCCAGGTGGGCTAATAGTAAATGGAAATGAAGAACTCCAAGAAATAATAGAGAGTTGTCGTAGGTCTAATAACGAAATACCGACCATAGGTTTAACGGGAGGTGACCTTTGGAGAACATTGGGGGGCAAAAGTCATCACGAACGATTAATGAAGGGGGATGCCCAACTCTTTTCAGTGGACCTTGGGTCTGCCCTTGTTGATGGGCATATTTATTGGTTCGCTTCCCATTTGATTGCTCGCACAAGAATCTGGATGGGACGCACTTGGATAGTCGCTAATGCTTCTCATTACGGAAATTGGAACATAGCGCCACGTGCTCATCCGGGTGATGGTCTTCTAGACATCCTCGATTCAAATCTTGGGTTTTCTGATCGTTTAAAAGCCAGATCTCGCGTGCAGGCCGGAAGTCATGTTCCTCACCCTGATATTCATTATCAGAGGCGTTCCACTGCACAAATTGAACTAAAAAAGGAAACAGATGTTTGGATTGACGGAAAGAGAATAATGAAGGCAAGTCAAATTTCTGTCCGAATAGAGCCCGACGCTCTCCGAGTGATGCTGTAGAAGGTACAGTCTGAAATATGGATTCTAATTTTGAAAATTATGAGGGTGCAAAAACTAGAGTTTGCGAGATCATAGATAGTTTAGAGAGCAAACTGCTAGAAATATCCCACGCAATACATGATGAGCCTGAATTAGGTTACGAAGAACATCGGGCTCATGAAATACTTACCACTGCTTTAATAAATCATGGATTAAAAACAGAACAGGCGGCTTACGGAATAGACACAGCGTTCGAAGCCAAAGTTGGTACCACTGGGCCAACCATTGCTGTTCTCTGCGAATATGATGCCCTGCCAGAAATAGGACATGCTTGCGGACATAACGTTATAGCGGCTGCTGGTATCGGAGCTGGCTTAGCCTTAAGCGAATTAGCGGAACCTTTAAAAGGTCAATTACGTGTTCTCGGCACCCCAGCAGAAGAGGGAGGGGGTGGAAAAGTTCAAATGCTAAGAAAGGGGGCATTTGAAGGAGTAGACGCAGCGCTAATGATCCATCCTGCCGGATCGGAAGTAGAACGGATTACAAGCTTAGCTATACAGCAAGTAAAGGTTTTTTACAAAGGAAAACCAGCACATGCAGCCGCCGCGCCAGAGAAAGGACTAAACGCGCTAGACGCTGCAGTACTTGGCTACATGAATATCGCATCCCTGCGTCAACACATTGCCCCAAACGAACGAATACATGGAATATTTACTGAAGGCCCCCCCAAAGCAAACATAGTCCCGCAGCACGCTGCGGCAGAATGGTATGTGAGATCTCCAACCCGAGCAGGACTTGCTGATCTGAAGTTACGGGTAATGGATTGTCTAGAAGCGGGAGCAAAAGCCGCGGGGTGCGAGATGACTGTAAGTTGGTCAGATCTGCCCTATGACGACGTCGTAGACAGTCGCACACTTTTGAATGCATATATAGAAAATGCTAAAAAATTGGGACGTGATCCTCGCCCAGAAACAGAAACTGCAATAGTTGGAAGCACGGATATGGGAAATGTCAGCTATGAGGTTCCCGCAATACACCCCATGATAAAAATTGCACCTGAAGAGGTTGCAATTCACACACCGGATTTTGCTGATTATGCCAGAGGCTCCATGGGAGACAAAGGCGTGCTTGATGGAGCAAAAGCACTGGCAATGACCGTTATAGATTGCTGGACCTCTGCAACATTATTACCTGAAGCTATTGCAGAATTTGAAGAAATTGATTGAGTCCGCGCGAGGCGCCTAAATAGCACCTAGTCTCAGCGTTTGTGAGCACTTATATTGCTGAAGAATTTACCCCGTTCGAAGAAGAGATTCTTCGGCGGTATTTTACAAATTTAGATCAGCCCGTCTTTGCGTTAGTGAATCTGCCGGAGGTTGTAAAAGGTGCTCTTTTTGCCCGTTACTCAAGGTCTCCACTAAGTCTTCGGAGATTGTTTTTAGATGAGTTTGTTGGAGAGCTTGACATTTCTGGCGATGAGACTATTGATGCAACGGTTGGTTTACGCCGGGCAGAAGAATTGTATGACCGCATCTTCTTCGAGTATGGAGATGACAGTGTGGCTCAATTAGGTGGAGTGCATTTAGCTTGTGAGCAGTCGTCAAACGTGCTGACCAAAATTCTTGAGTGGGGGCGGTTAATGGCTTATTTGGAACAGTCAACTCGCTATATCGCTTACGACGACCGCCCGGGAGGTCGCTTCAGGTATTACCGAGATCCCGAAGTTCTATCTTCAGCACTTGGCGCACGCTACATATCTGACCTTGACCGCCAATTTGAAGTTTATTCAGACTTGGTTGTCAAGATGAAAGACTTTTATCGAGAAGCGATCCCTCAAGGATCTGGCGACTCTGATTTCATATATCGCCAAGCTATCTCAGCGAAAGCGTATGACTCAGTTCGCGGAGTTCTTCCTTCTGCGTCATTGTCAAATGTAGGAATATATGGGACCGGACAAGCCTACGAAGCAATGCTGATTCGTATGAGAGCGCATCCACTACCAGAAGCCAGAGACTATGCAGACTTAATACTTAGAGAGTTGCGTAAAGTCATCCCGTCTTTCTTGACTCGAGTAGATCTTCCGGATCGTGGAGAAGAAATAGGGGCGTATCAATCGGATAGCAGAGAACGTCTTGAGGAATTAGGAGAACATTTCTTTCCCGACAATCTTCCCATTGAGAATGCTCCATTAGTTGATTTGACAGATTTTGATCCAGATGCCGAAGTGAAGCTAGTTGCGTCTGCTCTTTATCCGCATACCCATCATTCCGACAGAGCTATCGAAGACCGTGTTCGTCAAATGACTGTTGAAGAGCGCATCCGAGTACTTCAAGCCATGACAGGAGAGAGAGGTAATCGCCGGCAAAGACCTGGCAGAGCCTTAGAGCGGCCTGCTTACCGGTTTGATGTGCTTTCTGATTATGGGGCTTTTAGGGACTTGCAACGTCATCGAATGCTGACTATAGATTGGCAAAAATTGAGTACAACCCATGGATATGTTCGTCCTCCAGATGTGGATACAGCAGGCTATTCAAGCGAATTCGATTCAGTTATGGAACGTTCAGACGGTCTATATCGAGTGATGAATGCGGTATTCCCCGAACAGTCCTCTTATGCAGTTTCGCTAGCGTACCGAGTGCGATACATGATGCATATGAATGCTCGTGAAGCAATGCATCTTTTGGAACTACGTACCACTCCGCAAGGGCACCCCGCATATCGAGAAGTAGGACAGCAAATGCATCATCTCATTTCTGATGTGGCGGGACATCGAGCTATAGCTGAAATGATGAAGTTTGTTGACCATTCGTCTGAACATGATTTAGAGCGTCTAGAGTCTGAGCGACGTGCAGAGCAACGACGGAATAAACGTTCAAGTGATTGAAAATACTTGTTTAATTACTTCTAAATTGGGAAAATTAGTGTAAAAATATGAAAAATTGTGTTGGCAATACACCTAAATGGCCTATGATCCGGCGTCAAGATAGTTATTTGAGGAATCTATGAGTAAAGAAGAAATTGAAGAAGAGGTTGAAATGGATCTTGAAGAAGGCGATGACGAAGGCTTTGAGGAGTCAGATTCAGAACTAGAAGAAGGATTCGAAGACTCTCTTGAAAACAAAGAAGAAAAAGAAGAAG